>NZ_JBSGUA010000023.1:0-101958 GCF_053607685.1 Streptomyces sp. NPDC055099
GGCCGCCAAGGCCCTGCCGCGCCCTTAGCCGGCCGCACCCGCCGGACCCGCGAGAGCGTCGCGGGTCCGGCGGCTGCGGCTGTTGGGCGGCCTTGGGGCGGGTGCGGCGGGTGTACGCTCCCGCCGCTCCGGGGCGGACCGGAAGGAGCCGTGCCTGACCCGTGGCTGGAGCACGGGGTGGGTGACAGCTCAGCGAGGCAGTCCGGGACCGGCGGTGATGTCACCGGGCGGGCTCGCCGGGCTGCCCTCCGCATCGAGGCGCGTCACCCGCCGGACGCCGGCGACCTGACGGTAGGACGTGTCCAGGAGCTCGGCCACCTCCTGCCAGTCCACCTCCTGCGGAGCCGTGGTGCCGCCGGCTGCGAGGTCGATGCCGATCCAGCCGGACGGTGCGAGGTAGGCAGGGACGAAGAACCGCTTGTCCCCGGCGAGGGCCGCACGGCCCGCGTCGTCCGGCAGGACGATCAGGGCCTGGTCGTAGCGGATACGGTCATCAGCGGAGCCCTTGGTCGAACCGCCGTACCAGGCGAAGTATTTGCCGGCCCGGAAGCCCGGCCGGCCATGGGCGATCTGCTCCTCCGCATCCGGGAACGCCAGCGCCACCGTGCGCAGCCGTACCAGGTACGGGTCGTCGTCCTCGAACATCACAGCATGTGGCATAGCCCCAGGTCCCGTCTTGACGCGTTTACGACCTCCTCCAAGGTAGACGTGGCCGGGCGGAGCCGCCGAGACAAGGCGCCCAGCAGCCGCTCGCCGTCGACGCCGTACTTAGAGGTCCTAACAGAAGCTGTGATCGTGTGACTGTCGGCTTGATCGCTCGTTGTCGTTGTTGTGGGAAAGAGGGATTCGCGGCCGTGGATCGTCTCTGACGAACTGTGGTCGCTCATCGAGCCGTTGCTGCCCCAGCCGGGACCGAAGCTGGCGGAGGGCAGACCTCGGGTCCCCGACCGGCAGGCACTGTGCGGGATCCTGTTCGTGCTGCATACCGGCATCCAGTGGGAGTACCTGCCCCAGGAGCTGGGCTTCGGCTCGGGGATGACGTGCTGGCGGCGTCTTGCCGCGTGGAACGAGGCCGGCGTGTGGGACGAACTGCACCTGGTGCTGCTGGAGAAGCTGCGGGCCGCGAAGAAGCTGGACTGGTCGCGGGCGGTGATCGATTCCTCCCACGTCAGGGCGGCCCGGCGGGGCCCAAAAGCGGCCCCAGCCCGGTCGACCGAGCGCGGCCGGGCAGCAAGCACCACGTCGTCACCGACGCCGCGGGCATCCCGCTCGCGGTGTCGCTGACCGGCGGAAACCGCAACGACGTCACGCAGTTGCTTCCCCTGCTGGACAAGATTCCAGCGGTGGCGGGTGCCGTCGGCCGGCCGCGACGCAGACCCGATGCCCTGCTCGCCGACCGCGCCTACGACCACGACAAGTACCGTCGCCAGCTCTGGCAGCGCCGCATCCGCCCGGTCATCGCCGAACGAGGCGTCGAACACGGCTCTGGCCTGGGCGTCTTCCGTTGGGTGGTGGAGCGCACGATTGCCTGGCTGCACGGCTTCCGACGGCTGCGGATCCGTTGGGAACGACGCGACGACATCCACGAAGCCTTCCTCAGCCTCGCCACCTGCCTGATCACCCACCGACACGTCCAACGCCTTTGTTAGGACCTCTTAGGGCGTTTCAGGTGACGTGAGTCGCGCTCTCCGCGCGCCCATCGGGGATGGTCCCTGTCTCCATGCACGCTGAGCGTGCTCTAGAGGAGGAGTCCCATGTCTGTGTCTGTGCCCGCCCGTACACCTTGCCGGATGTCGACTGCCCTCACCGCCCTGGGTGGCGGCGTCTGCGCTCTTGCCCTGGTCCTGTCCGGCACAGCAGATGCCGCACCAGCAGCCCCCGAGCCCACTCACCCCGACGATGATTTCGCCGGCTCCCAGATCCTCAAGCATGAGGCAACGACCAGGAACGCCGTTGGACTCACCGCCGCCGCGGGAACCGAAGGCGTGGACGTCAGCAGCCATCAGCGCAAAGTCGCATGGTCCACGCTGCGCAAGTCCGGGGTGAGATTCGCCTACATCAAAGCCACGGAGTCCAAGAGCTACAAGAACCCCTACTTCACCCAGCAGTACAACGGGGCATACAACGTCGGCATGATCCGGGGTGCCTACCACTTTGCCCTGCCCAACACCTCCAGCGGCGCGACCCAGGCCCGCTACTTCCTCGCTCACGGCGGTGGCTGGTCCAAGGACGGCAGGACGCTTCCCGGTGCGCTGGACATGGAGTACAACCCCTACGGAGCCACTTGCTACGGACTGAGCAAGCAGGCCATGGTCAACTGGGTCAGAGACTTCTTCAGGACCTACAAGGCCAGCACCGGCCGGGACGTCGTCCTGTACACCTCGACCAACTGGTGGAAGAACTGCACCGGCAACTACACCGGGTTCGGCAAGACCAATCCGCTGTGGGTTCCGCGCTACGGTTCGTCGGTCGGTGCCCTGCCCGGGGGCTGGAAGTACCAGACCATCTGGCAGTACACGTCAAAGGGACCGACGGTCGGCGACCACGACCGGTTCAACGGGGGCATGGACCGCGTGCAAGCGCTGGCGAACGGCTGAGCGATGGTCCACCCCAGCCGCCCCTGGGACGCACAGGACGTCGGCCGCGGACGGGCGGGCTATTTCTGATGCAGCCGAAGCCTGGAGCTGATCGACCGGCCTACATCCGCTGCACGTACGGAGCCCGCCATTCCGGCGAGGGGTCCGTACCCAGCTCCGTCCAGTACTCCCGCCCAGCCATGACCTGGCCGTCCCGAACGGTCCAGAACGACGCCACGCGGTGGACCCCCATGGAGTCGTGCGGGACCTCCACCTCGGAGACCACACTCTCGCCATCCGCCACGATGCGCAGTACGCGGATCGACCACCCCTCCGGATACTCCGCGTTGATACGCACGAAGTTGGCGCGGCCCACGATCCGCTCTCCACTCACGGGCCACTCGACCACCACCTTCTCGGCAAGCAATCCACCGAGCCCCTCCCAGTCCCGCGCCTGCATGCGGTCCCACAACGCTTCAACGACCTTCGATGACTCCATGCCGCATCCTGACAGGCGCCACTGACAACCCTCGTAGGGCCCAGCCGATGGCGACGCCCTTCCCGTAGGTGGCCCTCAGTGCCACAGTGCGGGTATGAATTCTCCGATCATGGCCGGGACTTCGCAGGCTTGGGCGGCACTGGGTGCCGACCCTTCGCTGCTCGAGCGGGTGTCCTACGGCGGCACGTCGGGAGGGCTGCCGGCGCGGCTGCCGGTCATGGAGCTGGCGCGGGCCACCGTTGCGGTGTGCTCGCTCGCGGCTGCCGAGCTTGCTTCCCTGCGCACGGGACGCCCCGTGCCCCGTGTGCGGGTGGATGACGAGGCCGTCGCGACGGCGTTCCTCAGCGACCGGTTGGTGCGGGTCGACGGCACGGCGTGGTCGACCTTCTCGCCGCTGTCCCGATTCTGGCGGGCAGCCGATGGGTGGGTTCGTACGCACGCCAACTACCCCCACCACCGGGGCCGACTGCTCGCCGCTCTCGGGGCGGCGCGGGACCTCGGCGAGGAGGCAGTGGACGCGGTGGCCCGGGCGATCGCGGGGCTGACCGCGCTCGAGGTGGAGGAGAGCGTGTACGCGAGGGGCGGTTTGGCCGTCGCGGCACGGGGCGCTGACGCCTGGGCCAAGAGCGAGCAGGGGATTCTGGTCGCGGGGCAGCCGCTGCTGACGACGGCGCGCATCGATGAAGCCCCCGAGCGGATGCTCAGGCATGCCGCACTGCCGTGCGCGGGGCTGCGCGTCCTGGATCTGACCCGGGTACTGGCCGGACCGGTCGCCACCCGAACGCTGGCGTTGCTCGGCGCCGACGTGCTGCGGATCGATGCCCCGCAGCTGCCGGAAAGCCAGGAGGCCCACAACGACACAGGGATGGGGAAACGCTCGACCACACTGGACCTGGCACAGCCCACGGACCGGAAGGTCTTCGGAGATCTGCTCGAGACGGCGGACGTGGTGGTCACCGGCTACCGGCCGGGAGCGCTGGAGCGGTTCGGGCTGACCCCCGAGGCGCTCGCCGAGCGCCGTCCGGGTCTGGTGATCGCCCAACTCTCCGCGTGGGGCCGTTACGGGCCGTGGCACGAGCGGCGCGGCTTCGACAGCCTGGTCCAGGTGGCCACCGGCATCGCCCAGTTGGAGGGCTCACCGGACGCGCCGGGTGTGCTGCCCGCCCAGGCCCTGGACCATGGCACCGGCTATCTGCTCGCGGCCGGAGTGCTGCGCGCGCTCACCGAGCAACACCGCACCGGCGGCACTCGACTGATCCGCCTGGCCCTGACACAGACCGCGCACTGGCTGGTCCACGACCTGGCACCCGCTCCGGGCAAGAATGAGGGCTTCGACGCCACGCGCCGGCTGACCGAGACCGACAGCCCCATGGGTCGACTGCGGCACGCACTGCCGCCCATCTCGTACGAGGGGGGCGCGACGAACTGGGCACGCCCGCCGGGCCGGTGGGGGACAGACGCCCCGGTCTGGAAGGACGCCTGACCAACCCTCTCGGGGCGGTACACCCGTCACACCGAGCTCGACGTCGAGGATGAATGCCCTGCCGTCGTGTCAAGGCCCGCCAGCAGGCGCAGCCCGTCCGCGGCGGGGCTGCCGGTGGCCGCGGTCAGTACCAGCAGTTCCATGCCCGAGTCATCGGGCAGCGCGAAGTTCTCCTGGTGCAGCTCAAGGAGTCCGACCAGCGGGTGCTGGTACACCTTGCGGCCATGTGTGCGGGCGCGTACGTCCGCGCGGGCCCAGAGGCGGCGGAAGCGCTCGCTGCTCATCGCCAGTTCGCCGATGAGCGAGGCCAGGCGGGGGTCGTCGGGGTATTTGCCGGCGGCCAGGCGCAGGTGTCCGACCACGTCGAGGGTGCAGTTCTCCCATTCCGCGTACAGGCCGCGCTCGGCCTCCTCGAGGAAAATGTGCCGGGCGGTGTTCAGGCCCGGCAGTGCCCGGCCGAAGAGGAGCCCGGCGAGACGGTTGCCGGCGAGTACGTCAAGGCGATGATCCATGATCAGCGCGGGTACGTCGGTGACCAGGTCGAGGATGCGCAGGACCTCTGGGCGGACCCGCCCGCCGGGCGCCGTCGCGCGCCGGCGGGGCTGCCGGGCGAGCCGGGAGAGATGTCCTCGTTCGGTCTCGTCCAGGCCGAGGACGCGGGCGAGCGCGTCGAGGACCTGCTCGGAGGGCTGGGTCGCGCGGCCCTGCTCCAGGCGTACGTAGTAATCGACGCTGACTCCGGACAGGTGCGCGACCTCTTCGCGGCGCAGCCCGTCGACCCGGCGGCGGCTGTCGGTGGGGATGCCGACGGCCTTCGGGTCGACCCGGGAACGCCGGGTCCGCAGGAAGCTCGCGAGATCGTCCATGCCGCCCAGTATGGCCTCTGCGGGCCCTGCGAAGGTGGTCCTGCCGATACCAGGAAGTCCGGTCCGACGGACGCGGCGCCCCTGAACGCCCGGTGTCACGGTGCCCAGAATCGAAGGCATCCGATCCGAAGGAGTTCCCATGAAGACGCTGATCGTCCATGCCCACCCCGAGCCGAAGTCGCTCAACGGCTCACTGAAGGACCTCGCAGTCTCCACCTTGGAGAACGCAGGGCATCAGGTGCGGGTGAGCGACCTGTACGCGATGAACTGGAAGGCGGTGGTGGACGCCGCGGACTACGGCCCGCACGCTTCAAGTCCGCTGCAGGTCGCGCGGGATTCGGGCCGGGCCTTCGACGCCGGGGCACTCACTCCGGACGTCCGCAGCGAGCAGGAGAAGCTGCTGTGGGCCGACACGATCATCTTCCAGTTCCCGCTGTGGTGGTACTCGATGCCCGCGATCCTCAAGGGCTGGGTGGACCGGGTGTTCACCTTCCACTTCGCCTACGGCGTGGGTGAGCACAGCGACACCAAGTACGGCGAGCGCTTCGGCGAAGGCACCCTCGCGGGCCGCAAGGCCCTGCTGTCGGTGACCGCGGGCGGCCCGGAGTCGCATTACGCCGCCCGCGGGATCAATGGCCCCATCGACGATCTGCTGTTCCCGATCCACCACGGCATCCTCTACTACCCCGGCATCGAGGTGCTGCCGCCGTTCGTGCTCTACGGCACCGACCGGCTGACCGAGGAGGAGTACTCGGACGTCGCCAAGGCCTGGGAACAGCGGTTGCTCACTTTGGAGTCGACCGAGCCGCTCGCGTTCCGGCAGCAGAACTTCGGCGACTACGAGATCCCCTCGCTGCAACTGAAGGAGGGTTTGGAGCCCGCGGGTCGCACGGGCTTCGGGCTGCATCTGCGGGGCTGAGTGCGGCCAGGGAAGTCAACTCCAGCTCGGTGAGAAGCTGTTCGGCTCGCCGTACGGTATGGGCCGTGCGGTGAACGCGTCCAGAAGAGTGCGCTCTCCGACGGGCCGGTTCAGTTTCACGGTCACTTCCTCGCCGCGCAGCTCACTGGTGCAGGAACCGTCCTGTGTTCCCACCACAGACGCAGAAAGCAGCACGCTGCCGTCTGTCTCCAGCACGTCCACGGTGGGGCCGTCGTCACAGCTTCCATGATTGGCCACTACGGTGACGGACTGCCCGTCCGCCGCCAACTCGACCAGCCGTCCGACCGGCGACAGCTCGTTGGCGGAGACATCCTTGGACGGCCCGATGGGTGAGGTGGGGAGCTTCGACGGTCTCACTGCGGCACGCTTGAGCGGAGTCTTGTAGCCCTCCAAGGTGAACAGCCATGCGGGAACGGTGGCGGGTCCGCGGCTGGTGGCCAGGTCCATCTCGCCCAGTTGCGCCCCGGTCACGACGAGCTTGGCTCCGTCGTTGCCGCCGCGAGCCACTGTCTCGTATGCCTGCCTGGCGCTCACGACGGGGAGCATGAGTGAGCCTCCGTTCTTCCACCTCACCGTCCCTTCGCCGTGTGAGGTGTGGGGGAGGGGGCTGCGCAGGGCGAAGTTCTGGGTCTTGTATGCCTGCTTGTCGTCTTCGTTGTGCAGTCCTTCTTCAGGCAGTTGGACCGCCTCACCCATCGGGTAGTAGCCCTTGCCCCACACCTCAGCTGCTTTGGAGCCGTCCCAGGCCTCGGCGACCCGGCGGGCCCGGACCTCCGGCTTCGGCGCCGAGCTTGGGTCGTGGGTCTCCGCCCCGCTGTCGCGGGACTCCTCGCTGCCGCAACCTGCGAGCGCACCGGCTCCCGCAGTGAGCAGGATCGATGCGATGAGCAGGCTGGTGGTGGTGCGCGCGTTCTTCGAGCGCATGTGTCTCCCAAGGGCTGACGTCGGCGAGTGACGGCCGGATGGCGCGGTGCAAGCAAGGCGGTGCCACCGGAGCTGCGCAGTGCGGACGTGCGGCGAGTGGCGTTGGCGCCGGTCCGCACTGCGCATGGTGGTGCGTCGGTGGTGGTCGCGGTGGTGGTCGCGGTGGTGGTGATCGCGGTGGTGACTTGACCTCGCTCAGGTCTCTGTCAGACCGAGAACAAACCGGTCACTCAGCAAGACCCCAAGACCCAGGGTCAGAAGACGCTGACGTTGTTCTTGATGATCACGTCTTGCACCGGGTGATAGAAGGAGACGCGATCCGGCTGCGCGTCGGTGTTGCCGCACGGCTCCGTGACGTAGTTGCCGCCCGACGTGATGCCCAGCGCGGTGGTCCCGGTGAACATCGCCCCGCCGCTGTCGCCCAACTTGTTGCAGAGGCTTGATTCGACCTGGTTGTAGAGCGTGGAGCCGTCGTCGTAGTTGACGGTGATGCTCGGCCGAAGAATCATGCCGTCCAGGTCTTGGCTGGTGGTTCCCACGCGCTTGACCTTCTCGCCGTCCACGACCCATCGAGAGCTGGCGATCTGCGACGCGGAGCCATCCTTGTACTGGACGGTCCCGTACGGGGAGACGTTGGAGTTGCGGTACTCGATGACGGCCCAGTCGCCGGGCTCGAACTCCCAGTCGGTCTGCCTGCCCAGGTAGATGTTTCCGCTGTCCCGGTACCACTCGTAGTTCCCGCCGAGGATGCAGTGCCCGGCGGTGAGCATGAACTTCTTACCTGAGTCGTCGGCGACGTTGAAAGCCGAGCTGCAGCCCGTGTTGCCGGAGTGGATACCGAGACCGCCGCGCATGTCATAGGCAGATCGCTGCAGCTTCCCGGAGTGACGCTCGATACGTACCGCGTCTCCATGGGTCGCGGCGGCGGCTTCGATCCGGTTGCGATCGGCGGCGGATACTCCGTCGTAAATCTCGACGGACACCTTGTTGCTGCTCGGGTCGACGCCCCATGCGGTGTTGGGGATCCCGGCCAGCCGGTCCATGTCGGAGTTGACGGAGTTGAGCCGGGCCGCGCTGCGGGTGACGACCTTCGCCGTCCCGCCGGCTTCTCGAACCGATCTCGCGGCTGCCTGGTCGGTGACCGCAGTGGTGAGGCGCCCGTCCTCGTAGTAGACGCCGGCGGTACGGTCGTCGCCGAGCCGGGCGGCAACTGCGGCCGCCCTGGCCGACTCGCTCAGCGGGACCGGGGCCGCCTGGGCGGCCGGCATGGCAAGCAGCGAGAACAGACCGCCAACCGCCGCCGAGATTGCTACGAGACGTATCCGAGGTCTTCGCACTGGTTCCTCCCCCACGTAGATGAAAGGCACGCCCCCTTGATCGACCATGCCCGGGAGCAGGATGGGCAGGTCGGGTTGCCGCCAGGTGAACACAAGTGGTCGTAGAACTGTGAACTACCGTGCGTCAGTGGGGTGTTGATGCCAGCAGGGGGCGGAGGCGTCGAGGATGTACCGTGGACGTTCGGCGGAGTGTTGTTCGCCCGCGGCAACATCCTGCACGTCGACGGTGATGGGGTGGTCGTTCTGCCGCGTTCTCGATGGCGGGCAGAGCGACGCAGCCCGTCCGTCTCGCGTCGGCCCCGGCCTCCGTGACGCCGAGGAGCCGAAACCGGCGCGCTTGGCCGAGCGGTCAGAACATCGCCCAGTCTCAATCGCTTTGGGCGATGAAGTCGGTCAGTGCGGCAGCGACGGCGTCGGGCTGTTCATCGGGGATGAAGTGTCCTGCGTCCGGCACGACGACCCCGATGGCGTGGTCGGCCCATGGCCTGACAGAAGCTGCCATGTCGGGTATGGAGCCGTGGCTGCTGGAGATCCCAAGAACCGGGACCGCGAGGCGCTGTTGTGCCAGCGCTTCGTGATTTTTCCGCGCCGAGTCCGAGGCGTTCCGGTAGTAGGCAAGGGATGCACGCAGACCGCCGTCGGCGGCCACGGACGCGGCGTATTGCGCAATTTCGGCGTCGTCGAAGGTGTCGCGGGAGAGGGCCTTGGCCTTCAGGAACCAGCCGACGTATTCCCGTTCGCGGCCGACGAGCAGAGTTTCGGGCAGGTCGGGCACGAGGTGGAAGGCGAAGTGCCAGGTCTTCCATGCGTGCTCGGGGTCGGTTGGGATGGCGTCAGGGAGTGTGATGCCGGGGATGCCGGCATCGAGCAGTGCCAGGCCACGCAGCTGGTTCTGGTACTTCAGGGCGAGGGAAAAGGCGACCCACGCGCCGATGTCGTGGGCGGCCAGCCAGTATGTCGAGACTCCGAGCGCCTTGACCGCGGCGTGGACGAGCGCGGCGGCCGTGTGCGTGTCGTAGCTGATGTCCGGGCGTTCGGAGTGGCCCTGGCCCGGCAGGTCGATCGCGATGACGTGGAATCGGTCGGCCAGGTTCGGCATCACCTTGCGCCACGCCCACCAGGTTTGAGGGAACCCGGCGAGCAGCACGATGGCGGGATCGCCCGGCTGACCGCCCTCAACCGCGTGAAGCCGGACGCCGTCCGCGTCGACCCAACGGTGGGTGAATCCGTCCAGGTCGGTCAGCGGCAGATCGTGGACCGGGTTGCCGGGGTCGCTGCGGGTGCTCGCGTGGTCGTTCATGGTTCTCCTCCACAGGTGCGAGGTGCGAGGTGCGAGGTGCGAGGTGCGAGGTGCGAGGTGCGAGGTTCGAGGCATGTGGGCGGGCTGGCCGGAAGAATGGCATCCGGCCGTGATCATGCCTGCACCCTAACTCATCTTGAACTGATCAGTTCAAGATGGAATAGTGATCCACTAGGAGGTCCCAGCAAGAGGGAGGTGGGCCGGCATGGCAGGGAAGAAGCAGTTCGACATCGCCACGGCGCTCGATGCCGCGATGATCCAGTTCTGGCGGGCCGGCTACGCGGACACGTCGGTGGACGACCTGTCCCGCGCGACCGGACTCAACCGCAGCTCCATCTACTCCTCCCTCGGCGACAAGGACACGCTCTTTCTGCGCTGCCTGGAGCGCTACACCACGCGCTACGGAGCCAAGTACGACGCCGCGTTGTCCTGCGCCGCCGACCGGCCCCTGGCGGCCGCGCGGGCGTTCTTCGGTATCACCCTGGAACGCATCGCGGACCCCGGTCTGCCCGATGGATGCCTGGTGGCCCAAACGGTCATGGCGACCCCGGTGTTGAGCGCGAGCATCGCTGCGCGTGCGCGGGAGGCGATCGGCCTGCAGCACACTCGGCTACGCGCCGCGCTGCAGGCCGGCCGGCTGCACGACGAGGCGGCCGAGTCCTTCGCGACCCACCTTGCGGCCGTGAACCAGTCCCTTGCCATCATGAGCAGAGCCGGAACGAGCGCGGAGCAACTGCGGGCCATCGTGGACGTGACCCTCGACGCGCTCGCGCAAACTCTGTCTCCTGGGGGAAGCCGATGAAAACAGCGGATGCAGTGCCCATGGTCTTCGTTCACGGGACGCGCTTCAGCGCGGGACAGTGGAGCATGCAACTTGCCGCGCTCCGCGACGAATACCCAGTAGTCGCCATCGACCTGCCCGGCCACGGTGAGCGCGCGGCTCAGCCCTGGAGCCTGGACAGCGCGACAGAGATCATCGCTTCCGCGGTGGACTCGCTCGACTGCGGTCCAGCCCTGGTCGTCGGGCACTCGCTCGGCGGGTATGCCTCGCTGGAGTTCGCGCGGCGCCGTCCGGAGCAACTCCGCGGGCTGATCCTCGCGGGAGCCAGTGCCTCCACCGGTGGCCTCCGGGCAGCGCCATACCGGTGGGTCGCCAGGCTCGTCCCTCGTGTGCCGGCGGATCGCCTGGCCCGGTGGAACGACCGGTTGCTGCGACGGCTCTACCCACGAGAAGTGGTGGAGGCGACCATCCGTTCCGGCTACGCCTTCCATACCCTGCCCGCGGCCTGGAACGAAGTACTCGGACGCTTCGACGCGGGGGCGATGCGTCATGTGAAGGCCCCGGTCCTCATCCTGAACGGGGAGAAGGACGCCGTCTTCCGCGCCGGGGAGGCGGACTTCGCCCGCGCTCATCCGGACGCTCGCGTCGAGTTGATCCCGCGGGCACGACACCTCGCGAACTTCGACGACCCGGCTGCCTTCACTGATGCCGTGCGCCGCTTCGCCCGCCAGCTCCCTGCCATCAGTTGAGCGTGCCGCACAGATGTGGGCCAGCTGAGCGGGACGGTCAGACCGGGCGCTGCCAGCATGGGCTGCCTTGGGCTCAGGAGTTCAGCGTGCCCGCCGCGCCCGCAGCGCCGAGGCAACGATGTTCGCCGCGCCCTTGCCGCGTCAGCTCCCACCGGCTGCCGGCGTGGAAAGCCGTGCTACCCATCGCCGAGCGGGGGAGTGATCGGCTCTCCCCACGGCCGGGGGAATGCATGACTCCCGTGACGCGCACGCAGGACTCACCCTCCGCAATCGGCAGAGGGACGCATTCACTGTCTGACCTGAAGGGTGCGGGGCATCCTCCGTTCAAGGTCGGTGGCCGCTGCCTGATTGGTCCCCGACGCCGTCGTCCGAGTCTGTGGTCAGGACTCGACCTCGAATTCGAGTTCGTCGTAACGGCGTTCGGCGATCTGCTCGCGAGTCCCCGAGACGAGGGTGATGCAGTCCCCGTCGAAGACCGCGCTCTCCGGGATGGACACGAACAGTACGTTCCCGCGGTCTTCCACTGGGTTGTGCCAGGCAGGGGAGAGACCGCCGAGCTGAATGCCGTAGCCCCAGCGTACGGCGAGAATCGCCCCGATCTCATCTATCAGGCTGTTCACGAGGCGGCCTCGCTCGACGTCCCCCTCGGCGTAGTCGACAGCTTCCGCCACACGCGTCCGGTGGAGAGCGACGGGCTCGGTGATTCCGGGTACCGCGTAGAGCGGGAACGACTCGTAGGGCTTCGGCGCGTCCGGCTCCGCCTCCCGAGGGGGGCGTTCGACTGTTTCGGTCCCCGCCGGCAGGTGGATGACGAAGCCTTCGTCCTGATCCGTGACTTCGGCGAGGATCACCACCTGGCCCTCGGCGGGAAAGTCGATGTCGAGGACGCCGGTGGGTATGGCGGCGCAGTTGATGGTCACCACGTGCGGTACGTACGCGGGCACGACCACATCTTCAGGCAGATGGGCAGGCCCGGCTGCCCGGGCCGCTGGACGGGCGTATTCCCTCAGCTCCTCCGGTAGTTCCTCGTAGCGGCAGAGGTAGACACAGGGGCGCAGGAGGCGGACGAACGCCTCGGTCACCGACTCGGGTAGGCCAAGGGCCCACCCGGCATCGCGGATGGCTTCACGTGCGGTTGCGGTCATGGACGTCACCGTGCCACGCCCCACTGACATCACTGACACCACTGCGATGCTGGCGAGGCATGAGCCCCCCTGCGATGGACAGCGGGAGCCGCGCTCAGCGCACGTACAACTGCCACTTGCCTGAACCGTCGTATTAATGGCGGGAGTGCTCGGAATAGTCGCGGAAGGCTATGAGGACGCCGCCGGTGGCCTGGCACTCCCACTTGCTTCTGTGGTCGCTGGCCCATATCCAGTTGGCCGCCGACAACATGAGTGAGGCGATATCGGCCGCCTTGACGGCGTTCCCTCCCCGGCCATCGACGCGGAAACCTGGAACCCGTCCGGGACCAACTGAGCGCAGTTGCCGGAACGCTGAGGGGCGCGTTCGCCGGTCTGAGCGGTGGCAGCAGAGCCCTTGCTGTCAACTGGACTTCGAAAAGATGGACTCGCCGGGTGGCGCCGGGTACGGCGGTGCACGTGACTGCTCCCCGGGTTGCAGAGCGGTCGCCTCAACTTGCGCAGTAGCCGAGAAGTCAAACGGCTGTGGGTTCCACCAAGGGAAACCGCCCACTGGCCAGGGGCGCCCGGGGCGTGCTCGTGCGCTTGAGGTGGGGGCGGGTGAATTGACGACTACGCCGACTTCGGCCAGGGCACCTACCTCGACCGGGCCCACCACCATGCCGCGACCCTCTACGAGTCCATGGGCATCCCGCGCTCGGACAAGGCGGCCAGGAAGGCCGCAGCGCTCGAGAACCTCAGCTTTTTCGGCGCGCTCCATGCCGCCTTCCTGTTCATGCCGGCCTTCGGGGACGGGGTGCGGACAGCGGGCGACATCGGCATGTACGCCCAGAACTTCCTGCTGTCCTTGACCGCCCGGGGACTCGGCGGCATCCCACAGACCATGCTCGGCTTCTACGCCGACACCGTCCGCGAGGTCCTGGACGTCCCCAAGGACCTCAAGCTGCTGTTCGGCATCTCCTTCGGCACCGCCGACGAGAGCGCACCGGCCAACAGCTTTCGCATGCAACGGGCCACGCTGGACCAGAGCGTCGTCCTGCACGACACCCCCGGCGTCCTCAACAAGCAATAGAGAATCGCTTCCTCACACCGCGCACCGATGAGTTTCCCGCGCCGCGCCGGTCTGTACGCGCGAGACCGACTTACGGAAGGCTGGCGCCATGCGGAAACTGATCTACGGCATGAACCTGTCCCTGGACGGTTACATCGCCGCGCCCGGCGACGACCTCGGCTGGAGCGTGCCGAGCGACGAGCTGTTCCAGTTCTGGTCCGACCAGTTGTTGGCGACCGACCTGACGCTGTACGGGCGCAAGCTGTGGCAGGCGATGAGCTCTTACTGGCCGACCGGTGACCAGCAGCCCAATGCCACCCCGGCGGAGATCGAGTACGCGCGCCGCTGGCGGGACATGTCGAAGGTGGTGTTCTCCTCGACGATCGACAAGGTCGACTGGAACACCCGCCTGGTCACCGGCGACGCGGTTACCGAGATCACCCGGCTCAAGGCCGAGGACGGCGGCCCGATGGACATCGTTGGCGCGACGCTCGCCGGGGCGGCCATGCGGGCTGGGCTGATCGACGAGTACGTGCTGGCCACCGCGCCGGTTCTGGTGGGCGGCGGCACGCCGTTCTTCACCACGTTGGCCAGCTGGGTGAACCTGAAGCTGGTGGAGACGCGGACGCTTTCCTGCGGCGTGACCCTGACCAGGTACGAGACAAGGCGCTGAGCGCCCGTCGCTCGACTCGACCGCCTCTGGGGGAGGGGCAGCTCCCACTCCCGAGCGGGAGCTGCCCCTCCGGCAGCACGCTGCGCCTGTCTAACAGTGGTGCTTTGTCAGGATGGTGCGGTTGCAGGTCGTGTCGGGGCTCTGGTCGGGGAGCATGCCGACGGGCCGGCCGGTGGAGCGTTCCGCTCCTTTTCTGGCGACCTCGCCGACGATGTGGGCGGCAGGCTGTATCTCTTCGCGGGGAGTGGGGTGTGGGGCAGCCGGCGGGTGAAGCATGGCGGTGGTATCGGCGAACGCTGCCGCCGTCGGCATGGCGACGGCGGTCAGCGCGCCGAGGACGATCGCCAGGGCCCGAAGGCGCATGTGCAGGGGCATCGTCTTGTTCTCGGCTCCGGCTTTCGCCTCAGGCGGCCGGTGCGAACAGGATGCCGGTGTCAGGGGCCGGCTGGTCGTCGGGCTTGGTGGGGTCCGGCTTCGGGGCGGGCTTGACGGTGTCAGGGGCGGGCCGCGGGTCGGGCTGCACGTTGTTGTCCGGGGTGGGTCCGGGGGTCGGGCTGCACCTCGTCGTCGGGGGTCGGGGCGGGCGCGGGTTCGTCCTGTCCGGCCTTTTCCATCGCGTTTCGCCACCACGGCCGCCGCTGCCTGCTTCCTCGCTGCGCTCGCCTGCTCGCCTGCGCCCGCCGTGGCGAGCACGCCCGACGAACCCCGGCCGCACCACGACAGTGCCCCTGGGGCCACTGTGCCCACCCTGCTCTCACCCGCGACCGCCAATTCCAGCCCGCCAGGTGCCCAAGGGGACCCCGCCGGCCCCTGCCACGCCGACGCGGATCTGCGAGCCCACCCCCGTCCGGTGGTGCTGGTGCACGGGACGGCCATGAACGCCTACAACAGCTGGAACGCGATGGCCCCCGCGCTCGCCGATGCGGGCTACTGCGTCTACGCCCTCAACTATGGCGGCGACGGCAGCCCTCTCAACGCCCTGGGAGCCAAGGGCACCGGCCGGATCGAGGACTCCGCCAGGGAACTGGCCACCTATGTCAGCCGTGTGCTGCGCACCACCGGGGCCCGTGCGGTGGACCTTGTCGGGCACTCGCTGGGCGGGCTCATGCCGCGCCAGTACCTGAAGTTCGAGGGAGGCGCCTCAAAGGTGCACCGGCTGATCGGGCTCGCGCCGGACAACCACGGGACGACGGCGAACGGCCTCGATGTCCTCGTCAGGGCGGTGGCCCCGACGACCGACGTCGTCGTGGGCCCCTCATCGCGGCAGCAGATGGCGGGGTCAACGTTCTTGAAGCGCCTCAACGCGGGCGGCGACACCATGCCCGGGGTCGATTACACAGTGGTGGCCACCACCTACGACAGGATGGTCACCCCCTACACGTCGGGCTTCCTCACCTCCCCCGCCAACCGTCCTGAAGCGGTCGACAACATCACGCTCCAGCATGTGTGTCCCACCGACAGGTCGGGGCACCTCGACGTCCTGTACTCGCCGAACGCGATCAACTTGACCTTGGACGCCCTCGACCCCGCGCACCGCGCCACCTGGACCTGCACGACCCGCACTCCCCTCCTCCCGCTGCCCTGAGGAAGGGACGTCCCCGTAGCCCACGCGTCGGACTACGGCCGTAAGCGGGCGGGGGAGTTGGCCGCGGACCCTGCGCGCGCTGTAGCGGGCAGGGGAGATTCAGTCGGTGGAGAGCGCTTCGAGGAGACGTCCCGCGTCAGGGGCATCGAGCGCCCGGGCGGCGTCCGCAAGCGCAACCACGCCCACCAGGGAAGTGCCGTCGATCACCGGCAGACGCCGGACCTTGTGCCGGGTCATCGTGCTGAAGATTTGTTCCGCGTCGTCGTCCGCACCGATCGTGACGGCTTCGCCCTGCGCCAGGGTGCCTGTCTCCACCTCCGCCGGATCGAGCCCCTTGGCTAGGACCTTCACCACGATGTCCCGGTCGGTCACCACACCGACCAGCCGGTTGTTCTCGCCGCAGATGGGCAGGGCGCCCACCTGAAGTTCCGTCAGCTTGCGTGCCGCGTCGAGGGCGCTGTCGTGCCCTTGAACGCACTGCGCGCCGCCGGTCATGATGTCCCGTGCCGTCTTCGTGGCCATGGTGAAGTGCCGTCCTCTCTGTCCTGGATGCTTCGGCATGCCTCCGCGCCGGAGGCTGTCAGGATCGGGGGCCCGGGAGGGGCGCCTGTGAAACAGGATCGCCGGAGTTCATCTCGGACGAGCCGCGGTACCCACCGGGCTCGTCGGCCGGGGCGGCGGCAGTCGACCGATGAGGGCGGGCGGACGCTCCTCTTCGGCATGGGACACAGGCCAAGCAACCCGCCCAAGGGAGGGCGGCTCAAAAGGGCGCCGGGCCGTGGCCGGTGATTGCGGCGCTCCCACTCTCCGCGTCCATGTCGATCCGGGCGGTCCCCTGGTTCCCGTCGGGCATGCGGATCGTGACGCTGCTGCTCTGCACTGCGGCCCAGAACGATGCCTGCAGTCCGTCGGCGTGAACCGTGCCCGACCAGGTCCTGGACGCGCCGTGGTCGACGGCTTGCAGAGCGGCCATCACCTCGGTCGCCTCTCCGCTGATGACGAGTGTGACAGGGCCTTCGTAGATGTCGGTCATGCGTCCAGCCTGCCCGAAGAATCAACGACGACTCCGCCTTCATGAGCTGCTCGCCCGGCGCGGCGTTGCGAGCCCCTGGCTTTGGCACCGGACCGATGAGGTCCGCCCGGCGGGGGCCGGTCCGCTTCGGTCCGCGCGATGGACGGCCGTCGCGCCGTGCAGTAGACCCCTTGGGAAGGCACCTACCGACTACCGATATCCGAGGGAGGCCACATGCCTTCGATCACGGTTTCGCAGTTCCGGGAGTTCGTCTTCGACTGGATGCGGGAGAACGGCGCGCGGGCCCAGCGCGTGCAGCTCCTCGACTGGGGCTGGGAGTGGTGGCTGCAGGCCGAGCTCGCGGGCAATCTGCGGGCGCGCGACTCGCTGCTGGACGTGCGGCGGGAACAGTTCGTCTTCGATGGCAAGCAGCGTAGTGACCTGCTGCTCAACGGATCCAGCGCTGTGCCGGGCGAGCGGATCATCGTCGAGCTGAAGACCATGCGTGCCACGGAGTACAACACCCCTGCCTTCGTCAAGGAGATCGAGGCGGATGTGGACAAGCTCCAGAACCATCTGAAGGCGACGCACAAGGGCGCCCAACTGTTCGTCATGGCTTTTTACTTCGACGCCAATGCCCCCATCCCCACGGGCTTCCAGCGCAGGGAGAACCTCCACAAGGATCTGGCGATCTGCTGGCGGGAGATGGTGATTCTCGACTGAAGGCGACGTGAACGGTGGGTGAGGGCCCGGCAAGCCCTCACGCGCCATCTGCCCGACAGCCGGAGCGCGCCAGGTACTTGGCCATGCTCCGAGCACGCGGACCCGGCAGTGAAGCCTGCAACTTCGCGTCGCCCCGAGGAAGGGCGCCTCTGGCAAGATGACGATATGTTCGATTTCGGCATCGTCGGCTACCGGCCCACATGGTTGGACGGCCGAAGTGACGTCGTACGAGAGCATGGGCACCGGCTGCGTGGTCTCGTCGGCCGAACCCTCACAAGGGTCTGGATGGTCTGGGACCTCGGGGATGACGAGTGGTTCTCCGACTGTCCGGTGTTGTTCGACTTCGATGGCCAGCAGATCGAGATCAACCATCAAAAGCTGGGCGATCTCTCCCTGACGTGGAACATGATCGACCCCACTTGCCCGGTCCGGTGGCCCGGCTTCGACCTGCAGTGGCACCCGGAACCTCTTCCCGGGCTGCAGGCCCTGCGGGGGCTGCCGCTCAAATCGGCCGACCTGCTCGAATGGACGGGCAGGGACGTCGCTCAGGGCAACGTCGACGTCAGCTTCGTCTTCGGGACGGGGCGCGTGACTGTCTTCAACGCACTCGACGAGAACGGCGTGAGCTTTACCCCTCCCGGTCCGAGTCAGCGCACCCACCCGTTCCCTTGACACCCTCGGAGTTCAGGCATCGCGCCATTTCGGGCGAGCTCGCAACCGGTCGCGGTGAGCACGCAGAGCCAGCACCTCTCGGGGGCGGATCCCTGAGGACCTTCGGGGTCTGAGGTTGTCCCGTAGCTCATGCGGTTGCTGGGGCGTTGACTGGTCCACCGAGACCGGCGTCGACATCGCCTGCCGCGGCGTCCCCGTGATCGCCGATTGCGGCTACCAGGGCACCGGCCTGCTCATCCCTCACCGCCGTCGACGCGGTCAACAATCCCTGAGCCCGCAGCAGGAAGCCGAGAACAAGGTGCACCGCAAGGCCCGCGCCCGCGTCGAGCACGCCCTGTCCCGGCTGAAGAACTGGAAGATCCTGCGGGACTGCCGCCTCAAGGGCAGCGGCGTTCACCAGGCCATCCTTGGCATCGCACGCCTCCACAACATGGCCCTCACCGGATAACTCCCGCCCCATACGGGACAGCCTTCAGACGGTGCATGCACATCCGGCTGCGAGCACGTCGGTACAGATGCGAGAACGCCGCGTGCTCGCATCGCATGTTAGTCGAACAGATACCGGAGCTGACGTGCCGCTACGCGCGGCGGACGAAGGCCGGGCATTGCACCGCGTTACGGCCGCTTGGCGCTCGCCTTTTCGAGTTCCCGAAGGATGGCTGTTTCGTCTCGTCCCCGTACGGTCTCCTCCAAGCTGTGGCCGTCGCGCTGGGAGAACCGCTCGCCCTTGGCGAAGTCGTCCTCGCTCAGCGTCTGGCCGCACCACTCACCTTGCCCCGCCACATGGCCGTCGAACGGCACGGCGGCCCCCTCTCCGAGAACCACCCAGTGGCCTGCGTCCCAGCGCAGGGCAAGGACGTATGTGTGACCGGTCTCGAGCCGGGGTGCCTCCGGAGCCGTGCCCTTGATTCGTTTGCCGTTCCGGTGCACCTTCCAGCCTGGCGCGGTCATGTCGAACGTGCTTCCCAGCTCGTGCCGGGGGGTGGCGGCGGACCAGAGCACTTTCTCCTTTCGGAGCGTCAGTGCGCGGTCGATCGTGTACCGCACCGGTCCCTTGGCGAGGTCGTGCCGGTTGCTGTCGCGCTCGGCAGTCGGCAGCGCCACGACCACGTGGTCCGCGCCAGCCTTCCAGTCCGCTGCACTCTGCGAGGGGTAGGGGTTGTCGGCGGTGCCGCAACCCACCACGGTGCGGAGCCCTGGCCGGCCGATCAGTACACCTGCAGTGATACCGGCGAGCGCCAGCACGGCTATGGCGGGTCTACCGGACAGCGAGTGGCGAACCGTGAACTGCAACTCAGATCTCCCGTTCGAGAACAGCATGGGCCATTCAGGTTGTATTGGTGTTGATCACTTTTATCGCCGGTTGGTTCCGAGAAGGCGACAGCAAGTAGCTGCATGGGCATCTGCCCGCGAAGATGGACGGCGGGCCGCACCAGATGGTCAGACCGGGCGGCAAGTGCAGTCCGCGCTAGACCGTGGACCAGCCCGCATCGACGCTCTGGTACTGCCCTCATCCGCACGGCGCGACGGAGAAGCACGTGCAGCGCGGCCTCGCGGGCATGTCCCTCGTCATGTCCCTCGTCGACGACAAGCAAGCGTCGCGCGCGCTGCCCAAGAGATACGGGGTCGACGATCTGCCAGTGAACGTGCAGGACGTCAGGTTCGACGGCGCGCAGTTCGACCACGGCCACGACATGATGCGCCACGTCGGGTTCCTGGGCGACCGGACCATGGCCAACGGCACGCTCCACCCGTACCAGAAGGTCGGCGACGAGCTCGTTCGGCTGCGGCTGCTCAACGCCTCGACGGCTCGCACGTACGACTTCGGCTTCCCGGACGACCGCTCATTCTCACTGGTGGGCAAGGACGGCGGTCTTCTCGAGCAGTCGGCCCGCATGCGGGGGATACAGCTGTCACCCGGCGAACGGGCTGAAGATGGACCGAATAGATGAGACTTCCGGGTGCTTAGGGTGAACGGCGAGGCGCCACCGCCCGAGCTGCGCGGAGCCAAGGACACGGTGTTCCTGGCGAACGGCACGACGATGAAGCTGGCGACGCGATTCGAGGGATCGGCCGACCCGGATACCCCGTACATGTACCACTGCCATCTGCTGGCACACGAAGACGGCGGAATGATGGGTCAGTTCGTCGTCGCGGAGAAGGGGCAGAAAGCGGGCACGCCGTCACGAGGACACGACAGCCATTAGCTGTGTGCAGGAACCTGCACATCTGCTTCCGTGCGCCGGCCGGGGAGCGATCCGCTCTCCCCGGCCGGCTGACCTCACGGGCACGGTGTGGCCGTCCGCTGTCCTCGTGGTGGTCTCAAGACACCGGGAGGACAGCGGTGCGGGGCCTGTGCCCGGGGCTACCTCTTCTTGCGGTGGGTGGTGCGGGTCTTTCCTTGGTGGATGGCGGCGCGGGTCTCCTCGGCCTGCGCCTTGATGGTCTTTTGGACCGGTGCGGGCAGGCCCTTGCCGCGGAACGTGTCGACCATCTTGTTGAGGACGGCGTCGGCTTCCACCAGGTTGCCGTCCTTGGCGTGGACGCGGGCGAGGCGGCGCATGGCCTTGTTGAGGGTGATGTTGTCCAGGCCCTCGTCGCCGGTGGAGGCGTTGATGGCGGCGCTGAGCTGCTGGACGCTTTCCTTGATGTCGGGTTCGCGGACGACGAGCCGGCCGTCGCGGATGTACTGGAAGTGACGGCCGGCGTTGGCGCCGCGGGCCAGCCGGGCGTGCGCGGCGAGCGGGTGGTCGCCGTAACGCTCGATGACTTCCTGCAGGGCGTCGTTGCCGCCCTGCAGCTGCGGGGCGTCGGAGCCGAGGAACGTCAGCAGCTGTCCCTGGTCGTCGCCCTGCAACAGTTCGCCGATGTGCTGGTCGGCGGCGGCGAGCGGCTGGCGGATGCGGATCGTGCGCGGGGCGGAGACCACGCGGGATCCGTCGGGCGCCTGGTAGGCGGCGCTCACCTTGTACAGGCCCGGTTCGCTGAAGTAGAGACCGTCGGCGCCGTAACCGAGATACACGCTCGCGTAGAGGGGTGGCGTCTCGGTGGTGAGCGTGGTGGTGTCGTGCCCGCAGGTGTGGGTGAGGGGCTTGAACAGGCGGCTCTGCCCGTAGGGGTCGGTGATCGCGACGGTGACGTGTCCTGCCTCCGGGTTCAGGTCAGGGTACACGGTGACCTGGCTGCGGCTGCCGCTGCGGCCCAGTTTGAGCTGGGCGACGACCGGCTCGCCGTAGGCGAAGGCCGCTTGTCCCTCCAGCTCCAGTGCGAGGCCGGATTCGTCGGTCAGCGGTTGTGCGACCAGCTCCAGGGTGGGCTGCTCCTTGGCGGCGCCGGTCCCGAAGTTGCTGCCGCCCAGGATCACGTTGCGGTAGAAGCCGTGCCGCAGGTGGCGGATCTCGTCCTCGGTGAAGCTGAAGGGGAAGGCACGGAAGAACGCGGCGGTGCGCTCGTTCTCGGCTGCGCTGGGGTCTCCGTCGTAGAGGTGTGGGTAGGACATCCACGACAGGTCGCTGTAACGGCCGCGGGGATTCAGCGGTGCGGGCGGGTCGGCCGCGTCCTTGGAGAAGGAGTGCAGCAGGTTGAAGGCGTGGCCGAGTTCGTGGATGTAGGTGTGCAGTTCGTCGTTGGTGCCGAGGACGTTGTTCTTCGTGAAGACCGCGATGCCTTGCCGTTGCAGGCCCGTGGCGTCGAACATGACGCCGGCCACGGACTTTCCGTCGGAGTAGTCACGCGCGACGAGGGTCCACAGCTTCCACTGCGGTATGTCGCGGTACTCGCTGAAGTTGGCCACCATCGCCGCGTGCAGTTCGGCCTTGGACCACAACAGGTCCGCGCCGGCCCCGGTGGTGTCCAGGACGTTGCGGGTGCCGACGGTGCGCAGCTCGACGCCCGCTTCGGCGAAGGAGGAGGGCACCGTGAGCACACGGTCCGCGAATCCGGGCGGCGTGGTGGCCTTCGACGTGTCGTAACTGACGAGTTCGGCCTCTCCGACCACCGTGTCGACCTCGTAGTCCACCGTGCGGAAGTACGTGGTTGCCTTGGGCAGTTCCCGCCAGATGGCGCGGTAGTAGGAGTTCGCGTCCTCCAGGGTCAGCCACGCGGCAGTCCGCTGCGGCTGGCCGACCGTGGTGAGATTGATCAGCATCCGGACCTGGACGAGGTCGGGTGACGGGGTGGCCCACGTGAGTCCCTTACCCACGATCACGACGTAGTCATGAGTCCACTGCACGTCGATGCTGGTGGTGCGGAAGGAGTTGGCGTAGGTGGTGGTCTGGCCCGACACCGTGAAGAGGTCGCCGCTGATCGTGGACAGCGTGCCGACGCCGTCGACGTCGATCCGCGCCTCGAGGCTTTGGCCGGTGTTGGCTGCCTGGTAGGTCCCCGACAGAGGAAGGTACTGCGCCGTGTAGTGTGCCGGAATCTTGCCCAGGCCCGTGGTGAGGGAGGTGAGCGCGCCCGACTTCTCCACGCCGGTCTGCCAGTTGAGGATGACTCCTTGTGTTCCCTTGACGAGCAGCGTGCGGCGTACCCCGGCGGCGGGCGCAAGGGCGACGACGTGGTCGAGGTCGGAGCGGAAGTCGGCCGGGAGCTGGGCCCACCCGGGCGCGTCCGCGTCCGGTCCTTGCGTGATCAGCGCATTACGTTCGACGGACTCCGCGTTGACACCCCAGTTGTAGGTGAGGACGCGGCTGCCCTTGAACACGTACGTGCGCCATTCGTTCGCCGAGGAGTTGGGAGCCTGCAGCAGCGCGTCGATGTTGTTCTGCCAGTCGGCGGGCAGCCAGCTGCGCATGGCCAGCTCTCCGCACTTCACCACGCCGGTGCCCACGCGATACTGAAGGCTGTCCGAGCCGGTGAGGAACAGATACTGTGCCGAGCCGTCCGTGTAGGCGGGCAGTTGGACTACGGCGTGCGGGTACAGCATGAAGTCCTGGTACTGCGTCTGCCGCAGCTCGGTGAACTGGCTCCCGTACACGTCGTGCGTTGCCGCGTCGGAGAGCAGCGCCGTCTCGCTGATGGCCGCGGCAGTGGAGGGCCGCAGGAACATCGCGGACCAGCCCTGAGCAGTCGGGCAGGCCACCGCGCAGCGGAACCCCGTGGACTTGTGCCTGAGGAACGCCATGAGCGTCCCCTCTCTGAAGTGGTCGCGGCTTCAAGCACGCGAACGCTGGGCCTTCACCACAGCACCGAGGCGCACATTCCCCCAGACGCGCTACCGGCCATCTCGTCCCGATGGGGGCTCCGGTCAGCGGACGTGCACACCGGGCGCTCAAGGCACCCATGGACCGGTAGTGGCCCACCTTGCTCGCCAGCACCGGGAGCCGGTCACATGCGCCCGAAGCCGACGGCTCCACTGGCCGCAAAAGGCACCCTTGCCTCATCCGGCGGACCTGAGGCTTCCACCGTCCGGAGACCGGACAACTACTACGGCTGAACTTCGCAAACGAGCCCGAACTGTCAATGGGGTACCGCCCGTCGGCGCGGGCGCCGCCGACGGGCGCGTTGCCCTGGTTCCAGGATCTTTATCCTGGCCGAGGATTGCGCCGCGGAGGTGCGGCGTCGGTTGCCTTCGGGCAATCCAAAGAGTTCTTCGTGCCGTAGATGGCCGCCGTCGTCCAGACCGGCACCGAGCCTGCCCAGCGCGGCTCCCTCACACAGTCGTACGCTGGCCGATGAGGACGGGGGAGGTGCTCAACGCAGCAAGCACCTTCACCCTGCTTACCGCCACCGCCAAAGCCTGTGGGCCGTTGTCTGTGGCCTGACTCCCGGACCGGCTGGGTCTCACGCCGCTGCGTACACGTGGGGGGGAGTGCGTTCGTTCAGGACGCCGTCGGCGACACCGCGCAGTATCTAGCGCGGGGGAACCGGACGATCGTAGACGTTGTTGGGGGTGACGATCTCGGTGATTGCTCGAGCGACCAGCGAGGACGGCTCCTGGCCGTCATGCGTGATGTCGGTGTTGAGGAGCAGGACCAAGGTCGCCTTCTGCGAGGGAAGGTAGACCGTCACGCTCTCATAGCCCGGGATGGAACCGTTGTGCCCGATCCAGCCACCAGTCTTGAAGATGCCGAGGCCGTAGCTCGTTCCGGGGTGGCCGGTCGGCAGCATCCGGAGCCGCTGCTTCTGGGTCTCCGGGCGGAGCAGCGTCCCCGTGGCGACGGTCTTGGCCCAGCGGCGCAGGTCGTGCAGGTTCGAGATCATCGCCCCAGCGGCTCCGGCCCAACTGGGGTTCCAGTCGGTGGAGTCCTCGATCTTGCCGCTCAGTGTCTGGTTGGTGTAGCCGCGGGCGTGCGGCTCGGGGAACTCCGGGCCACTGGGGAACAGCGTGTGTTCGAGGTGGGCCGGGTGCAGCACCCGCTTGTGAATGACGTCGGCGACGCGATGACCGGTGACCTTCTCGATCACCAGACCCAGAAGAACCAGGTTGCTGTTGGAGTACTGGAACTGCTTGCCCGGCGCGAAGGTGTTCCGGTGCTTGAAGCCGTACGCGAGCACCTCCCGCTGGGCGAACGAGCGGCCCGGGTCGCTCAGCAGATCGCGCACGAAATCCGGGTCTTCGGTGTACGGGAACAAGCCGCTGCGCATCTCGGCGAGGTGGCGCAGTGTGATCCGGTGACCGTTCGGCACGCCGCGGACGTAGCGGGAGATCGGGTCGTCAAGCCGGATGCACCCGTCGTCCACGAGCTGCAGCAGGGCGGTCACCGTGAAGGTCTTGGTCTCGCTGCCGATCCGCGTGTAGAGGTCGGTGGTCATCGGTTGACCGGTGGTGGTGTCGGCGACCCCGCTCGCGCGGACGTAGCGTCCCTTGCCGGGCATCCATAGCCCGACGGCGATGCCGGGGATGTTGGCCTCCCGGCGGACCTCCTCGATGGCCTTGTCCAGTCGTGCGGTCATGCCACGGCTGAAGCCGCCCGGCTGGTGTTCGTCCTGGTCGTGGCGGTCGACCTCCGTGAGGCGGGTGGCAGTACCGGCAGCGGCGGGAACCGTCCCCATCGGGGCCAGTACGGTCGCCACCAAGACTGCAGCTGCGAGCAGGCGGCGGGAGGGAGTACGTCTCATGTCGGTGCACTTCTTCCGGATCGGGGCTGAGGGTGCAACGGCACCATCCGGAGTCCGGCGGGGAGCCCTCCTGCGGTAGGCGTCCTTGCGAATCCACTCGATCGGACCGAGCCGCGGTCTCGCGGAGCGGTCGCCGAACGTGGCGAGACCCTCTCAACAGCCCCGCGCCCCACTCGTGGCCGCTGACCGGAATGGCCCCCAGGTCGCGGGTGGCGGTGAGCACCTTGGGGTCGATCTCGACCCTGGTGCCGTACAGATCGGGCAGCAAGAGGCGCTGCGCGAGGTCATCGATCCAGTGCACGGAGATCAGGCGTTCGGTGCGCACCATCATTTGCGTGTCCATGTGCCTCAGGGGGTACACGGGCCCCATGGCCCTCACCTTGGTGCGCCCCGCTTACGATGCGTGGCGCCCAGGCGAGCACCGTGGCACCTTCGGTGGCGGCTGTCCGGCGTGCGTCACCGCCACCGGGGCGCTGAAGTTGTGCAGCTTCGACGGCGCGAGCCAGGCCGGGACCGCACAGTTGGCCAGATCCGTAGATAAGGCAGTGACGGAAGCGCCGCACCGTGACGGCAGGCCCGACCCGCGGGGTCAACGTCTGGCCGAGGGCTATTTCCTGGACCGTTCGGGCGAGACAAGCGGGGTGCGCGGCGCCGTCTACCGCACCGGAGGCCCCCCGCGCCCGCGGCCACCAGGCTGCGGTGCTGATGAACGGAGAACGGATGTCAGTTGACCTCATCGGTTTCCTGGGTGTGGTGCTCGTTGCCTATGTGGTCCCAGGGCCGGACTTTTTGGTGGCGCTCCGCTCAGCAGCCGAGCACCCCTCCCAAGGCCGGGCGGCAGCACTGGGAGCTCAAGCGGGACTGTGCGTGCACATGCTCGCCGCCGCCGTCGGCCTGTCCGTGATCGCTGCCCACACACCCGTGGTGTACGACTCCATCAAACTCATGGGCGCTGCCTATCTCGTATACCTGGGCGTACGGGCGGTGCTCGCCGCGCGGCGCAGTGCCCGAGAGCGCGCCGCCGCGGGTCGCGAACAGCGCAAGATCCCCCGCGCGGCCGCCCAGAACGCCCCAGGTCAACCGCAGTCGGCCGCCGTGCGATGGCGCTCCAGCTTCACCCAGGGATTTTTCACCAACGTACTCAACCCCAAGGCGGCGCTGTTCTTCCTCAGCATCCTGCCGCAGTTCGTCAGCGGAGGCGGCTCCAGGACCCAGCAGATCTTCCTGCTCGGCATCCTGGATGTCCTCATCGGGGTCGGCTTCTGGTTCGCCCTGGTCGCGGTCGCCGTGCGGCTACGCACCCTGTTGACCCGGCCGAAGATCCGCCACCGCTGGGAACTGACCACCGGCTGGCTGTTCATCGCCATGGGCGTCGGCGTCGCCACGGCAGCCTGACTGATGGCTTGTCGAGCAGTGCTCAGCTACGGGCTCCACGGGCCCGGTCCAGGAGGATGAGGGGCACCGCGGCCGCAGCCAGGGCGGCTCCGATCCAGGAGACCGAGGTGAGAGCGGCGCCGTGGGTGAGTACGGCTGCGGCCAGTACGGGGGTGATGCTGATGCCCAGTTGGAAGGCCGAGACGGTGGTGGCGCCGGCGAGGGTGGGGGCGGCGGCCGCGATGGCGAACACCCTCCCGTACAACGCCGGATTCAGTACGAAGGCGGCGACACCGAGCAGGAACACCGTGGGCAGCACGGCCCAGACGCGGTGAATGGCGGCCACCATCAGGAGCGACAGCAGCGCGGTTGCCAGGGCGCCGGTGAGCAGTGCGAGGTGGGGGCGCCGGTCGGCGACCCGGCCGCCGATGGAGAGCCCGGCGAAGGCCCCGACGCCGAACAGTGCGAGGACGGCAGGGATCCAGCTTTCGGGCATCTTCGTGATCTCGTCGAGCATCGCTGCCAGGTAGTTGAACGTGATCATGTATGCCGCGGTGGTCAGAATCGTGATCGCGTAGATGCCCCACAGCGACGGCTTGCGCATCGTGGTCAGCTCTGCCGACACCCTCGGCCGCGCGTCGGGCGCGGCGCCGGGGCGGGCGGCGGGGAGTCCGAGTAGGCAGCCGGCCATCCCTGCGACGGTCAGGGCCACGACTGCCCAGAAACCGCCACGCCAGGTGGTGAAGTGGCTCAGCAGTGTGCCTGCCGGACCACCCGCGACCATCGCCACGCTGAGGCCGCTGACCACGACGGCGGAGGCCCGCGCCGCGAGGTTGGGTGTCACCAGCCGCAGCGCTGTCACCGAGGCGACGGCGAAGAATCCGGCGTAGGCAATGCCCGATAGTGCCCTGCTGAGCAGCAGGACCTGGTAGTTGCCCAGCAGCCCGGCCGCCACACTCGCGGCGAACACGGCCTGGGTGGCCACCAGTGTGGTGCGCCGCGGCCAGCGCAGGCTGAGCACGGCGAACGGGGGCCCGCCGATCACGACGCCGACCGCGAACGCCGTGATGAGCAGCCCGGCCGAGGGCAGCGTGACGTTCAGATCGGCGGCGACCGCAGGTAGCACGCCTGCCAGCAGGAACTCCGCGCTTCCCATGGCGAACAGACTGAAGCCCAGCAGGTACACCCCTGTGGGCAGGCGGTCGGCGCGTCCGCCCCAACGCCGCCTGGCAGTCATGGTTGTGGGTTCCGTCCCGACCGGATCCATCCCGATTGTGTCCATCCGGATCACCTCCGCCGACAGGATCCGCAGCCCTGGCAGCCACCGGCCAAAACCGTTGCCGTTTCCGGGACGGAATGGTTGCCTGCTGCTCATGCAGGATCAACCGAGTATCGATGCGGTGATCGAGCAGATCGCCCCCCGGCTGCGCCGCGCACGCGAGAAGAAGGACTGGAGCCTGGCCGAACTCGCCCGCGCCACCGGCATTTCGACCAGTACCTTGTCCCGGCTGGAATCCGCGCAGCGCAAGCCGAGCCTGGAGCTTCTCCTGCCGGTCACCGCGGCGCTGGGCATCCCCCTGGACGAGATCGTTGCCGCGCCGCGCATCGTCGATCCGCGCGTAGAGCAACAGCCCTCCAAGAAGAACGGCCGGGTGCTGGTCCCGCTGTCCCGGCAGCAGGCCGAGCCGCGTGCGTACAAGCTGACGATCCCGGCCCACGACACGGAACCCCATCTGCGCACCCATGCGGGCCACGAGTGGCTCTACGTGCTCCGCGGTCGGCTGCGTGTGCAGATGGGCGAGCGCGATTTCATCGTCGGGGCAGGGGAGGCCGCCGAGTTCGACTGCCGGATTCCGCACTGGTTCGGTGCCGCCGGGCGCGGCAGCGTCGAAGTGCTGAGCCTCTTCGGCAAGCAGGGCGAGCGCATCCACTTCCATACCGCGCGGCGATGACGAGGACGAGTCTGTGCCGGGGTCCTCGACCGTCAGGTTCGCCAGGCGGGCACGGCCGGCAAAGGCCCTGGGGGCTCGATGGTCAAGGTGTGCCCGTCACGGCGTCCGGTGAGCCAGCCCAGGAGCTCGGCCGCGGGGCCGTTCACACAGGGCCCCGGGCCGTCGCCGATGACCCGCAGGACCTGGTCCTCGTCGGCGCGCAAGGTCATGGGCGGCGTGTGGGGATCGGCGCGTAGTTTCGTGATGGTCTTCTTCAGTTCGCGGGCGGTGAAGGAGGCGGGCCAGTGGGCCGGGGAGTGTCCGGTCGCCAGGTCGGTGTGGTGCACCTCCACCTCGCGCAGCATGCTGGAGACCGCCCGGCGCACCGGCCGTTGACCGGCCCCGAGCCAGCGCACCGGCACATCCCACGCGTGTGAGGGATGGGTTTCGGCTGCGGTGAGGAACCGGTGCAACGCGGTGTCCATGTCGTCCAGGAGGGCCTCGGCGGTCCGTCGAGCGCCCTCCTGGATCTCCCGCTCCCGCTGAGCCTCGTCGGCGTACTGCGCAACGTCGCAGCCGGTGCGGGCGGAGGCGAGCAGCCGGGTGCGGGAGTCCGCGCTGCGGGCGAGGTGGGTCAGGACATGGGCGCGGGTCCAGCCCGGCAGCAGGGAAGGAGCCCGTACGTCCTGGTCCGACAGCGTGGCCGCGGTCGCGAGTAACCGGTCCACGCAGATGCGCAGCAGGGGCAGCAGCGCGGCAGGACTGTCCTCGTCTTCGTCGTGCGGCATGGTCCTCCGATCGGTGACGACGTGTCGCCGTACCTGTTCCCGGTCTGCCACGCGATGCACACCACTTGTGCCCGGCGGCGCCGTTGGGCTGGCTGTTCCTGCCGGGTGGATTGATCAACATAAGGTGTCGTCTTATGTTTAACCCACAGAGTCAGCACGCGGCCCGTCTCGGTCGACGGCTTGCACTGATAGCCGTCGGCGCTGCCACGGTGTGCACCGCCACTGCGTGCTTCCCCAGCGAGGCCGATTCCCCGAAGGACGCCCCCTCCAAAGCTTCTGAGGCTCCCAAGAAGCTGCGGATCGGTCAGCCGGGCCCGGAGCAGGAGATCACCAGCTACAAGAAGACCGCCAAGTTCGTGTTCACGCCGATGAAGGTCGTCGAGGGCAAGCCGGAGGATCTCGACGAACTCGATGAACCCGACAAGTACGCGGGCAAGAAGGTCGTGTGGGTCTACGTCAATGCCCGCCACGTCGGGGGCGCCACGCTCAAGAAGCCGCCCCAGGTGATGAGCGATGTCAATGTCGAGACTGCTTCGGGCCCGGGCACGAAGTTCATCCTCATCGGCGCACTCAGCAGCACGCCGAAGGACTGCAACCTCCTCAACGGCGTCAAGGAACTCGGGACCGAGGACGTGTGGAAGAAGGGCGAGAAGCGCACTGTCTGCGAGCCGTACCTCGTCCCCGAAGGGGATGAGGTGGACAAGGTCACCTACTCCCAGGGCTACTACAAGGAGCCGCTGAAGTGGAGCGTGACGTAGCACCGCTGCCGCTGTAGAGCGTCCACGTGCCGGTCATCGCGTCGTCCGTCGCTGTTCATGCGTGCGCGGGCAACGGCGTGCTGGGGCCTCTTGTCTAACGGGGTGAACAGGAGCACCACCGCACACGAGCACCCTGAAGGGGCCCTTCCGCATGCGCATTCACCGGACCATCGCAGCCACCGCCACTCTTGCCCTGACGTTCGGCACGGCCGCGTTAACGGCGTCGACCGTTCAGGCCGCCCCGTCTGCCGTCCGTGCCACGGCGGCCGTCGTCGTGGCGGACGGCGAGCTCTGGTACAAGGCGGCACCCGGCCAGCAGAACAAGGTGACGGTCGACGAAGAGATCGACCACCGAGGTGAGCACGACTCCTACTACGTGCTCACCTTCCACGACCGGTACGACATCGCCATCTCCGCCGACGCGGCGGAGTGGGATGAGTGCGTGTACCCCGAGGAGGGCGACCGTACGGTTGTACGGTGCGCGGTCAAGATCCCGGAGAACTCCGACGACTCCGACAGCTACGACATCGACCTCGGCGACGGAAACGACAGCGCGACCCTGGCGCCCGACAGCCAGGCCTGGGCAGGGATCTACGGCGGCCCGGGCAACGATGTCATCGTGGCGTCGGAGTCCGCGCTGCTGCACGGTGGCGACGGCGACGACCGCCTCGAGGGCGGCGGCGGCCCGATGGGCTTCGGCCCGTGGGGCGATGCCGGGAACGACACCCTCACCCGCTGCAGCCAGGACTGCTTCGGCGGCCCCGGAAACGACTCCCTGACCGGCACCGGCGAGGACAACACCCTGCACGGCGAAGACGGAAGTGACGTTCTGCGCGGCGGGGGCGCAGCCGACGTCCTGTACGGCGGCAAGGGCAACGACAAGCTGTACGGCGAGGCGGGCAACGACACGCTGTGGGGCAACAGCGGCGACGACGTCCTGTGGGGCGGCACCGGCACCGACCAGCTCTCCGGCGGCCCGGGGCGCAACGAACTCCACCAGGACTGAGCACACCTGAAGGCCGGGGTCCCGGCTGCGGCCGGGACCCCGGGGGTGGCACTTCGACTCAGTTCTGGGGCAGTTCTAGTCGGCAGCGATACCAACGCCGTCGATCCGGCTCCACATTCTCTCCTGCCAAGCCGACATGGAAGGCCACCTGGTGCCACCAGGCCGGGGAGCGACCCGTGAGGCGTAGGGGGCCGGGGTGAAGGCCGGATCGTAGAAGCAGCCGGTCCCGTAGGCCCGGTCGAATGCTGGGCAGGACGCTGCGATGCCCGCCGAACTGGGCTTCTTGCCCGTGCGGGCCCATCTGTCCAGTGCCGCGACGGAGTTGGCGTACTCAGAGTTGCTCAGCCCGCTGTGCTCACTCTCTCGGGTGAACGTCTGCACCAGGTACCGGCTTCGGTGCGCACCGGCGAGGGACGCGCGGTAGGCCGCCTCGTGCTCCACGTACACAGTCGGGTCGTCGATGGCGTGCAGCGTCAGGACGGGAACCGACACCTTCCCGGTGAGGTCGCTGTCGTAGGACAGGTCGCGTACGGCGGTCGGGTCAGCACTGAACCGTGCCACGCCGGCATTGAGGGCCTTGTCGTCGTGGGATCCGGAGTACCGCACCCCCGTGTTGCTGAACGGATTGCGGCCACCGAGGCGGTGGTGCACGATGTCGCGGAAAGTGAACGTCGCGAAGCGCAGGTGTGATTCCAGGGTGCGCTCGGGGACACCGGTCACGGCCAGGATGTCGTCCAGGTTGCGCTGCTGCAGTGCGCTTCGTTCCTCCGGAGGCGAGGTGTGTCCGGTGCACTCCTGCAGCCGGGCGCGCAGGTCGGTGTTCGTCATCGACGACCCGGCGCGCAGGCCCTCCCACAGTGGGTACTGCGGCTCGCTCGGGCGGGGATGGTTGCGGCAGTAGTACTGGTAGACCGCGCGCAGGTCCACGCGGTAGTCGTAGCCACGCGATCCTCCTGCCAGCAGGCCGTTGGTCAGCAGGGCTCCGTCGTACGGGCCGCGCTTCGAGGCGTAGGTCTCGACCACCTTGGCGGCCACGCCCCCACCCCAGGACTGGCCGTGCACATACGTGCGCTTCGGCTTTGCGAACTTCTGCCAGAACAGGCGCCGTACGTTCTCCGTGTCCGCGGCGGCCATCCGGGTGCCATAGCCACCGCGACGATACGACGAGCCGGCCCAGGCATAGCCCTCCTTGACCATCACCGACCAGCGCTCCAGATCGCCGGCGCTGCGCTCGGGGTCGGAGCCGTCACCGAGGTCAGGACCGCCGTGGGCATGTACGACGAGCGAGCCGTTCCAGTTCCGGGGGATGGCGATGGAGTAGTACGCGCCGTTCGCGTCCTGGCCGGTGTAGCACGCCGCCGTGTCCTTCAAGTCCGCGGGGCAGGCGGCCTGGTGGGGGCCGCCTGGTTCGGCGTGGGCGTTGGGTGTGCCGGTGAGAGTGCCGGCCACGACGAGGCCGGCGAGGCCGACGAGGAGTGCCGCGCGTTGCTGTCGCTGTCTGCGCTGTCTGCGCTGTGTGGGGTGCTTCCCGTCTCGCGCCCGTTGTGGGTGGGACAGCAACGATCTCAGGCTCTTCAAGACGCGGCTCCTTGTCCTACGCGACACATGGTGCGCCGCGGGGAGGATGCTAGGGAGGGGGTGGATCCGATAGCTACGCCCTGGTCGTTTCGGTCATAGTGTTCGGCTCGCGGGCCGGCCCAGGGAAGCGGCACTTCGACTGCCAACTGCCTGGTCGCAGGGGGGGCCTGTGCTCTGCGGTCAGCGTGCGTACGAACCGGGGATCTTCGGGCGATACGCTCCTGCGGTGCACCTCATACCCGATGACCCGTTCCCCGAGATCGGCCACCCGTTCACGACCGACGTGAGCGCGGACGGCCGCTGGATCGCCGTGAGTTGTCACACGAGCGGCCGCGGTAATCTGGGTCGGGTCGTCGTGTACCGATCCAGCGACCTCGTCCTGTGGGACGAGATCGAGCTGGAGAAGGGCATCGAGGGGCTCACCTTCCATCCCGTCCTGCCCCTGCTCGCCGTGGGCACGGAGGACGGCGACGAGTATGAACTCCGGGGCGGACTGCACCTGTACGAGGTGGAGTCCCGCCGTCGTACCGACGTGGCCGTCGCCGGGGTTGGTGTGCCCCATCTGTGCTGGCGGGACGCGCGCCATCTGGAGGTGACGTTCGCTCGGTCGGTCACCGACTTCGACGAGCCGGTCCTGACGTACACACGCTCGGCCGTCGAGCTCGACGACTGGCGCGGTGTGACCGCTGACGTGCTGGCGGCACAGGTCTCCTGGCCGCAGGTGCCGGTGGAAGTCGACTGGGCCAGCATCAAGGGGCCGTACATCGATCAGCCTCAGCGCTATCTTGCCGGGGTCGCTGCCGAGCAGGGCCGCGCCTGGGCGCGGCGGTCCGGAACGTCCCTGGTGGAGGTGTTGGGGGATGGGCGGATGCTGGTTTCGTCGTCGGGTGGAGCCCTGGTGGAGTGCTGGTCGGCGCACGGCGTCCTGCAGTGGTCCGTGCCGGTGCCCGACGACCCGTTTCAGCGCAATGGCTGTCGTTGGTATGTCACTCCGGATGAGGAGAGCATCTGGACTACCGTCCTGGAGGGCGACAGCGCTAACCGGCGCACCCTGCTGCACCGGTACGCCCTCGCCGACGGCGCCCAACTCGCCGAACTGCGTCTGGACTTCCCGGTCGCCATCGCTGCGCGCACGGATGGCGCCTGGGTGGCCCGGGACTCCCGGGAGCTGTTCCCCGGACCGACCTGGCCTCCGAGCGAGAGCGTCGTGCTCACGCCGTCCGGGCGACAGCTTTCCACCCTGGCACTGGGGGAGTGCGGCACCTCCTACGACTTTCCGGTGCGGCGCTCGCCCCATCTGCTCTTCCTCTACGGCGTCGGTGGCGCGGACGTACGGGTGGAACTGTTGGAGAAGTGGGTCGTGCGGGCGGACCCCAGTGGAATCGAGCGACTGTTTCCGCTTGCCTGGGACGACTGCCTCGGTCCCGTCCTGCGCGGCGGTCCCGCCGTGTACGTCGATGACGAGGCCGGGCCGGGGATCGTCCACACGTGCACGGCAGGTGATGGCAGCTATCTCGTACGTCGCGCCTACCCGGACGGTGCTGTGGTCTGGGCCCACCGCTTCGGCGCGCGGGTCACCGGAGTTGATGTGCACGGCGGTCTCGTCCACGCCGTGACCGGCGCCTGCGAGCTGCTCGCGCTGCGCGCCGCGGACGGCACGGTGGTGCAGCGCAGGACGCTCACCCGTGGCGGGCACGTCTACACCCCCACGTGCCTGAGTGCCGGTCCGGACGGTGACCTGGCGATCGGCACGGTGGAGGGGCGGCTGATCAGGACCAGGCACCTGGCAGGGCGCTCTGATGCGTCCTGCGGCGCGAATGCGTCTTCCTGAGGGCCAGCCGGTGTGCGGGGGTCTGCGACCCTGGGCAGCGGTGAACCGCAGCGCTGCCGTGGGAGCGCAACTTGGCGTGCAGGAGACCACGTCGGGTAATTCGGTGGAGACGCCACCCGGGGGCGTTTACACTCGGCGGCTCAAGATCCATGCGTGCGAACGAGGTGTGTTTGATGACGGTCCGAGCCACGACTGCCGACTCCGGTCGGCTGTCTCCCGCACACGCCATGACCTCATCAAACCGAAGGAACACCTCAAGTGGATCTTCCACGCATCTTCACCATTCGCGAGAGTAGCCACCGCGTCCACAACCCGATCACCGCTGGCAAGCTCGCCGCCCTGGGCCAGGCACTTCACCTGGTGCCCGGCACACGCGCACTCGACCTCGCCAGCGGGTCGGGCGAGATGCTGTGCACCTGGGCCCGCGACCACGGCGTCACCGGGACCGGAGTGGACATCAGCACGGTGTTCACCGAGAAGGCACGCGCCCGTGCCGCCGAACTCGGCGTCGCGGACCGGGTCACCTTCGTGCACGACGACGCCGTCGGCTTCGTCGCGGACGAGTCGGTCGATCTCGCCGCGTGCGTCGGCGCCACCTGGATCGGTGGCGGCGTGGCGGGCACCGTCGAGCTGCTGGGCGAGAGTCTGCGCCCCGGCGGCCTGATGCTGATCGGTGAGCCGTACTGGCGTCGGGAAGTGCCGGACCAGGAGACCGCCAAGGCCTGCCACGCCGCCGGCATGGACGACTTCCTGATGCTGCCGGAGCTGATCGGGCAGTTCGGCGATCTCGGCTACGACGTCGTGGAAATGGTCCATGCCGATCAGGACAGCTGGGACCGCTATCAGGCGGCACAGTGGCTCAACCTCCGCCGGTGGCTGGACGGGAACCCCGATGACGAGCTGGCCGCCGAAGTGCGGGCCGAGCTCACCACCGAGCCCGCCCGCTACACGCGGTATCAGCGTGAATACCTCGGCTGGGGGGTCTTCGCACTGATGGCCCGCTGACGGCCTGATGAGCGCGGGTCCGGACAGCATTGCTGTCCGGACCCGCGTGTTCGCTACGTCTCGTTCGTGAGGTCACGTCTACGGGTTCGCCAGGGAGCGCGGTGTGACCTGGCGCAGGGCTGATCGTTTCCGTGAGGGGAGCGGCGCCCGCCGCTTCTGTGGCTTCGCGCAGGAATGAGAGCCCCGATGGACACCATCACGGCCAAGCGGCACATCTTCTCGATGCTGGACGTCGACGGCGACGGAGTGATCTCCCGCCAGGAGTACCTTGCCCGGCCCGAACGCGCGGCGGCGGCACTGGGCCGGACCGGTGACGACCCGCTCCTGGCTGCGGCGCGCACCGCGCACGAGCAGGTCTTCGCGTCGATGGACGCCGAGCAGGACGGACAGGTGACCTTCGCGCAGTACGCGGCATGGGCGGGCGGGCAGGCCTTCGACGAGGTGTGCAGGACAGCCCTGGGATCGCTGTTCGACCTGGCCGACACGGACCGCGACGGACACCTCGACCGGCCGGAGTTCACCCGGCTGCGCCACGCCTTGGGCAACCCCGCCGACAACGCCCGTGCGGCGTTCGACGCCATGGACGACGACGAGGACGGGCTCATCGACCGCGACGCCTACCTGGCACAGATCCGCTCCTTCGTCACCGACGGGTCCTCTCCGATGGCGCGGGCCCTCCACGCGGAGGCCCGCAGCTGACCTGGGCACAACCTGCCCAGTCGACCCGGCTGCCGGTACTCGACGGGCGGCCGATTCCAGCCGCCGGGGTGTGACCGCCAAGCGATCCCGCAGCCGGTCACATCGATGCGGGGGAGGGCCGGGGCCGGTGGGGCCGGGCCGCGGACCTTGTTCCACCACCGGCCGGCACGCGATCATGATCGCGTGCAGCACCGAGAAGAAGTCCACGAACTCCTCGCACACGCCGGGCTCACGGTCGTCGAGGACGTGCGCCCGGGCAGCTTGTTCCCGCCGGAGGCCGCCTGGCGGATCGCGCGGGGCATCGCGGCACCGGACGGCGTGGCCCGGACAGAGCTTGATGCCACGTGGTGGCGCCGGCTTCGCGATGCCGACGGCGAGTTCCTGCTCGCCGTCCTCAGGCACCGGATCGGCGGCAACGACGCCTGGTGGACCCGGGTCCGGCACGCCGGGAACGGCCTGCCGGATTTGAGCGGCGCACCCGGGTTCGTGGCGCTCTCCCTCGACGGACAGGTGCTGCTGGCGGAGGTGCCCGCCGCGGACGGGCTGCGGGTGACGGCCCTCGACCGACTGCCGCAGCGGTTGGAGGAGGCTGCCGCGGCCGCCGGGCGCGAGACGGAGGTCGAGCGGGCCATGGTATGGGCGACGGTGCCCGGCCCAGGCGCGTGGCCCGCCCACTGGGCAGAGGGGATCGGGTTCAATCCGGCCGCGACGGACGAACTGCTGATCCGGCTCCTGGACGTAGAGGAGAGTTTCCTGCACGGATGTGACCGGCCCGCCGTCCTCGACGCCGCACTGGCCCACCCAAATCCGCAGGTGCGCTCAAGGCTCGCCGACACCTTCCGGCCCCAGTTCACGTCCGATCAGTGGATACGCCTGATCCGCGCCGAACCATCACCGGATCGACGCCTGCTGTGGGCGGAGCACGCCTGCGTCTGGGGCACCGAACTTCCCGAGGACCTGTACGACGACCTCCTCGCAGGCCCCTGCCGCGCGCGAGCGGCCGAACTGCCGGGGCTCCCCGCACGGCACCTCGCCGGCCTCGCGACCGACGCCGATCCTCCGACGCGGACTGCGGCCTGCGCCCGGTGGGAGGACCTCGCCGCGCCGCTGCGGGAGCGGCTGCTGACCGACACCGACCACACGGTGCGAACGGCCGCGCTGCTCGCCCACCACACCGGCGTACCCATGCCTCGCGAGGTCTTCAACACCCTGCCCCAACCGCGGCCGGCGCTCGATGCGCTCGAACGGTGCCGCCTCGCGCCCGAGCTGGAGGCGGAGCTGATCCGGGACGGGGACGCGGAGGTACGTCGGGCGCTCGCCGCCAACCCGGGCCTGAGCGCGCACGGCGTCCTGGTGCTGGCCGAGGACCCGCACGACGACATCCGCTCCGCGGTGGCGCTGCGCCCCGACCTCACCGAGGAGCAACGGGCCGCGGTGCGCCACGACTTCGACCCGACGTCGATGACGCACACCCTGCCCTGGGTCAAGGACCTGCACGAAGACGCCGACGCGATGCGCCGCCTCGCCGCGTCGTCCCACCCCTTGGTCCGCCGCAGTGTGGCCCGAGCCCGGCGCCTCCCGCCGGACGTTGTGGCCCGCCTGGCGCGGGACGCGGACCGGGTGGTCCGCCTGTTCCTCGCCGAATCGTGCGACGACGCACCGGCTGACATGCTGCTGGAGGTCTGGCGCTGGTGGGACGGCAGCTTCAGTCACCCCGACCGGCCCCTCAACCACCCCAACTTCCCCCGTACGGGCCTGCTGCGCCATACCGCTGACGCCAGCGGACGAATGCGCCGCCTGGCCCTGGACGACCCGGAGTCGACACCGGCCGACGTCGCCCGCCTGACCCGGGACCCCGAAGCCGAGGTGCGCCGCCGCGCGGCTGAGGACCCCCGTCTGTCACCGGCCGACGCGGTACGCCTGCTGAACGACCCGGAGGCCGGCGTGCGCGACACCGCGGTACGCAATCCGCGGCTGCCGGCCCGCGCCCTGGCGGGACTGCTGCACGATCGCGAAACGGCACGCGCGGCGGTCGCCAACCCGGCGATCCCGATTTCCGTCCTGGACCGCATCCTGACGGCGGCGGCGGCGGCTGGGGCGGCCCCGCGCTGAACTCCGGCGGAGCCGAGCGAGCGAATGCGCGGTGGTGTCGGTGGTCTGCCGGTGACGGCTGCGTCCTGTCGGTGGGATGTAGGCGGCCACTGGGACCGTGACGACTGGGCGTGACCGGATGTGCAGGTACGGTCCCGCTCGCCTCAGATCACTCCGAGCTCCGGGAGCACGCCATGCCCTCTATGTCCAAGGCCTCGCAGTGGGACGTTCACCGGCTGCCACGCGCCGAGGGGAAAAGCGTTCTGGTCACCGGCGGCAACGCGGGCATCGGATACTTCGTCGCCGAACAGCTCGCCGGCGCCGGGGCCACGGTCGTTCTCGGCAGCCGGGACGCGTCGAAGGCTGAAGCCGCGATCGTCTCCATCAACTCGCGTATTCACGGCGCCCAGGTGAAGCACGTACCACTGGACTTGGACGATCTCACTTCATTGGAGGCATCCGTACACGCGCTCGGGCTGGACCGGCTGGACGCGGTCGTCCACAACGCCGGCGTGGCACTCGACCACCCTCCACGCCGCGAGACCAAGGCCGGCCACGAGCTGATGTTCGCCACCAACCACCTGGGCCACTTCGCGCTGACCCACCACCTGGCCCCCTTGCTCGCGGCGACCCCGGGAAGCCGGATCGTCACCACCGGAAGCTTCGCCGCCAAGTCCGAACGCCTGAACCCCGAGGATCTCCAGAGCGCGCACGACTATCAGCCCAAGCGTGCCTACGGGCGGTCCAAGCTGGCCCAGATGCTCTTCGCCCTCGAACTCGACCGCCGCCTGCGTGCCGGCGGCAGCACGACGATGAGCGTGCTCGCCCACCCCGGTGGCGCACTCGACTCCCTCACCCCTTCGCGGCCGCCGGTCCATGCCCGAACCACCGGCGGGCGACTGCGCCACTTCCCACTCGGCCTCGTCGTCCAGGGCAAGGATGCCGGCGCGTGGCCCGCTGTCCGGGCCGTACTCGACCCGAGCGTGCGCGGCGGCCAGATGTGGAGCCCACGCGTGTTCGGACTGCGCGGCACTCCCCGGCTCGAACCCCTCTGGGACCACCTGACCGACACCACGACCGCGGCACGTCTCTGGGAGACCAGCTGCGCGTTGACCGGCACCACCCCGACGTTCGACCCGCCGGCCAGGTACGACGGGGCAGGGGCCGACGGCTGAGTTCACCGGCCGACGCCTCGACGGCCACGCCTCGGGGCCGCTGCGGCCGCGCGGGGAGGGCGGCAGACCGTCCTGTTCGGCCCGGCGGATCACCGCAACCCGTATGCGGCATTTCACCGCCTATGCGGCTCTGTTCCAGCTGGTGGCCCCGAGACGGCGTGCACGCTCGACGCGTCCGCGCCCAGTGACGGTTCGGAGCATCGCCCCCTCGCGCCTTGTGCGCAGTGGCACACGCCCCGTGGCCTTTCGCGCCCCTAGCCTCGCCGCACCGGCGCGACAACGAGAACGATCGAGGGGCGAGGCCTGTGAACTGGCTGATCCACGACTACCGCGAGAGCGATCTCGCCGCGGTGGTCCACCTGATGGACACGACGGCCGAGCTCGGCCAGGAATCCGTCTTCTCCGTGGCGGAGTGCATCAGCGCCTTGACCTCCCGCCAGCCGGGCGTCGTTGCTGTCCACCAGGGCGTGCCCATCGGGATGGCTTTGGCCTGTGTGGCGGGGGAACGTGCCTGGGTGATGCGGATCGCGATCGCTCCGGGCTGGCGTGGGCGTGGTCTGGCCAGCGCACTGCTGGTCGAGCTGGAGCGCCGCCTGGTCGCCGCGCGGGTCGGCCGGATCGCCTACGTCCTGCCCGAGGAGGACCTGTTCGGCGATGGACTTCTCAACGCGGGCTACACCCGCCGCCCGGCCGTCGCCTACTTCGAGAAGGTCGAGCCGGTGCACGGGCCGGCCGCCAGCCTTCTCGACGACCTCGGTGGCCGGCTGCTGCCCGGTGACCTGTGGGCCAAGGTCGTCGGCATGGAGCGTGAGAAGGACCTGATCGAACGGCGGGTCGTGCTTCCGCTCGCCGAGCCGGAGCGTGCGGCGCGACACGGTGTGCGCCCGCCGCGGGCAGTGGGCCTCTTCGGCCCGCCGGGCACCGGCAAGACGACCTTCGCGCGCGCCATCGCCTCGCGGCTGGGCTGGCCGTTTGTGGAGATCCTGCCCTCGCGGCTGGCCGACGGGGGCAATCTGGCGGCGGCGCTGCGCTCCGCGTTCGCGGCGATCGCCGAGCTGGAACGCGTCCTGGTCTTCATCGACGAGGTCGAGGAGATCGCCCCGGTCCGCCAGGAGCCGGCGCAGCCCGGCGGGATGCACGGGGTGACCAACGAACTCCTCAAGCTCATCCCGGGCTTCAGGGAGCGCGACGAGCGGCTCCTGGTGTGTGCGACGAACTCGATCCGCTCCCTGGACCCGGCCTTTCTGCGCCCCGGCCGTTTCGACTACCTGATTCCGATCGGTACGCCGGACAAGGCCGCACGGGCGGCGATCTGGGCGCGCTACACCGACGGCAGACCGCAGGTGGACGTCGATGAACTGGTGGCAGCGAGCGACCAGTTCACGCCCGCTGACATCGAGCATGCCGCCCGGATCGCCGCGCAGAACTCCTTTGAGCGCGATCTGGTCTCGGCCGGTGTTGCGGTTGGCGGGCAGGTGGCCGCGGCGGAGAGCCTGCCCGGCGCGAGCACGGCGGGCTACCTGGAGGCGATCGCCCAGTGCCGCCCTACGGTGACGCCGAAGATGCTCGACCAATTCGAGTCTGACATCACCACACACGCCCGATTCTGACCCCGGGCAGGCCTCCGGGAGTTCTGTGGATCTTCCGGGGGCTTGGCTGCTCTTGAGGGTGCCGCTTGTCCGCGCGAGCACGATATGCGCGAGCACGGTACTGCTGTCCGGCACCGCGGCGAGCGCGCTCCAGTCGGCGATGCGATGCGCAGGCTTCGCTCAGCCGGGATTGACCGCGCTGTGCAGGCGGAACTGGCCGACGGTGTCGTCTGGAGCGGCATGTACATGCACTGAGACCGGGCCGGGGAAGGTGTATCCCTGCTCGGCCGCGTGCCGGCATACCTGAGCGCCCAGCTGGCGTTGCACCTGTGCCTTGTACTTGGCCAGCCGCCGGTGAGCAGTTGTCGGGAGCTCAAGGGTGTAGATGTTGGGTGCCAGGACGCGTTGCCGATCGACGATGACCGTGTTGTCGTCGCACGTCTGGCGAAGTTCGGCCAGTACTTCTGGCTGGTCCCGTTGCGTGGGCAGCAGGCGCTGCCACAGCGGTTCGGTCCACTTCTCCAGGGTCTTCTCCACGTTACTGATGCTTCCCATACTGAGCCGGGTTCCCGGCCGGACGCGATGCACGCACGGAGGCGGGCGATGGAATCGACACGTCGCGATCACGGCATCGTCTTGGCAGGCAGCTCCAATGGGTCCGCCGTCAGAAGAACCAGTTCGTACGCGATCGGGGCGGACGCGTGGCCGGCCCGGCCCGATGCGGGGCACGCGGACCCTAGCCAGTACAGGTTCGAACTGTGGCGGGTCCTCACGCTGCCCTGCCGTGACCACGATCGCCATGGGCTTTTGGCCCTGCTCGACAGCGGGGTGAAGTTTGATGGTGAACCCGCCGCGCGAGCGTCCCAGCCCGTGATCACTGGGCTCCGCCGACACCCACCCCGGCGGTTCCTTCTGCAGGTCACCCTGCTTCCGCGCCCCGGCCGCATTCAGATGGGCGCGGCACACCGTGGAGTCAACGCTCAGGTCCCACACGATCGCTCCCTTCGCGTCGGACCGAGACTGGAGCCGGGTGAGGACCCTGTGCCAGGTTTCAGGCCGCTTCTATGATGGTGCGTCAACGTACGTACGTGGAGCGCGTGTTGGGTTGTTGGGTGAGGTGGAGTGCTCTGCCGGGTATCTGCGAGCTGCTGCGCTGCGGACGGTGACGTGAGTCTCGGGGCACCAATGCGGCTGTGCCTGTCGTTGCGGACCACGTATGGGATCTTGAGACCGTGAGCAGCCCATGGCAGTGTCAAGCCGCATGATCGATGAATTCGCGAAAGGCACCCTGCACGGGAGGCTGCGGCGTGACCGTGAGGCGCTGCTGTGGAAGCTCGACGGCTTGTCGGAATACGACGCCCGCCGACCTTTGACAGCGACCGGAACCAACCTCCTTGGCCTGGTCAAACACGTGGCCACCGTCGAGGCGAGATACTTCGGCGAGGTCTTCGACCGCCCTTCCCCGGAACCGCTGCCCCGGTGGCAGGACTCCGACGGCAGTGATCTGTGGGCGGCCGAGGGCGAGACCCGTGATCAGATCGTCGGGTTCTACCGGCGCACGTGGGAACACGCGGACGCGACGATCAACGAGCTTCCGTTCGACGCCCCCGGCCACGTGCCGTGGTGGCCGGAGCCTTCTCCCAACACGAACCTGTTCGCCATCATGGTCCACGTCCTTGGTGAGACCATCCGGCATGCCGGGCATGCCGACATCCTGCGCGAGGACCTCGACGGCCGGACCGGGGTGCGCGCCGAGAACGAGCAGCAGATCGACGAGGAAGCCCGTGTGGCCCTCTGCGCGAAGATCGAGCAGGCCGCCGGGTCGGCCGCACCAATCAAGCCTTAGGTTCCTCTGAGGCAGACGGGCGGGCCTCCTTGGCGTTGCACCGGCGGCTGCCATCGAGGGCCTGAGCAGTGGGCAGTTGGCAGGGTGGGTGAGGTGCGGTAATGATGTTGGTCCGCGAAGAGCATGCGCCGCCCGCCTGCAGAGCGACCCAACGACGCGGGGTGGTCAGCTGAGGCGTGTCCCTTGGGCCGATGGGGTGGCTCTGAGCGTCCGGCTCCACCGGGTGCGCAGGCGCGGCGCCGCTTCGTGCCGGCTTCTGTGCCCGTGAGTGAGGGCACCGTCACCAGTACTGGATCACCACCTTGGTGAGAGTCGGTTTGACCGGCAGCGAGAGGCGGGGGCGGGGCTCTGACCGGCGAAGGCGCCGAGGTCGGCCCAGAACGTCGTGTCAGCCAGACCGTGCACTCGGCGCACGTGCGCAGCGACGGCTCCCGCACGTCTGGAGCCACACCCTTGGGGTACACGGCGGCGTGTTGTCCGCTGCAAGCACGCTTGAGACCCCCAGAACTGTGAGGCCTGATGACCGCCAAGCCGTCGACCGAGCAAGCGTCGGACCTACCGGCGTCGGCCGAGCGAGTGCCAAGCGAGCAGGCCGCGAGGAACAAGTCGTCGAAGGACCAGGAGACGAAGACCACCGTGTGGGTGGCGCTTGCCGCGAACCTGGTCATCGCCCTGGCCAAGGTGGTGGGCGGACTGTTCGCCGGCTCACCCGCGCTTCTCTCTGAGGCTGCTCACTCGATCGCCGACAGCATGAACGAGGTCTTCTTGCTGGCCGCGCTGCGCCGCAGCCGTAAACCGGCCGACCCCCAACACCCCTTCGGCTACGGCAAGGAACGCTTCTTCTGGTCGCTGCTCGCCGCCGTCGGCATCTTCGTCACCGGTGGCTGCTTCTCCATCTTCCAGGGAGTCGAGGCGCTGCGCGCCGAAAGCTCCGAAAGCACGACCGGCTACATCATCGGTCTCGTCGTACTCGGTGTCGCCTTCCTCGCCGAGGGTGCTTCCCTGGTCCGCGCGCTGTGGCAGGTGCGGCGGCAGGAGGGCGGCGTCGGCTCCGACCCGGCCTTGCGCACCGTCATCGCCGAAGACGGTACCGCCGTACTCGGCGTGACCCTCGCGATGATCGGCATGGGCCTGCACATGGCGACCGGCAAGGTCGTCTACGAGGCAGCTGCCTCCATAGCGATCGGCCTGCTCCTCATCGCGGTGGCCTACCGCCTGGGCCAAGAGGCCAGGGAGCAACTCATCGGCGAGTCCGTCGATCCCGAACTGCGCGAGGAGATAGCCCACTTCCTCGCCGAGCAGCCGGAGATCGACCGTGTCGCGAGCCTGCTCACGATGCGGCTCGGCATGGACTCGACGCTTGTCGCCGCCCGCATCGACCTCGCGCCCGGCCGGGACAGCGAGGTGGTGGAACTCGTGATGGAGCGCATCAAGGCCGGCGTGGCCGAACGCTGGCCACAGGCCGATCAGGTGTTCCTCGACGTCACCGAGGCACCACCTCTGCCGGGTGCCGAGGTCGACCCTGGTCTCACGGCACGGTAGAAGTCTCCGGTCACCGCTACGGTGCAGTTTGCCGCAGGTGACAAGGGCTCGTAGAAGGCACTGAGTTGAGACGATGTGCACAAGGCGCACTATGCGGTGAGCATCCATCCGGGGGTGCCCACCGCATAGTGCATCTACGCACCCAGGGCGGTCACATCAACCCAACCGATCAAGTCGTGGCGGCGCGGCCCGCCGCGGGTATTCGTATCCCCCAAGCGCAGCAGTCTTCCTGGCCTGTGGCCGGTCCCATTCCCGCAGGGGTGGGGCTGTCGCCGAGGCACGTGAAGCTTCGCCTCACTGGACCTGCGAACCGGGCGCGGCGGCGTGCTCGGTGGGGCGGGCGTCGGTCCGGGGGCGATGGTCGGTGCCCAGGCCGGCGGTGATGGTCAGAATGGACGACGGCCCCGCCATGTCGACCGCATGCCAGACCCCGGCCGGGTTGACGGTGGCCTGGCCCGGCCCGAGCAAAACGCTCTCGGGAACCCCGTCCACCTCGCGGGTGACGGTCACCGACCCGCTGAGGCAGACGACCAGTTCGTCGCCGGAGGGGTGACGCTCCCACTCGTCGCCGAGGCCGTCACCATCGAAGATCGTCACGATTCGGCCCTCGGCGCCGTCCGCCGCTACCGCGGCGCTGTAGGCCTGGAGCACCTGCGGGTCCCAGGCGAAACCCTCGATGGGTTTCGCCCTCGATCCCAGTCCGAGGTGCACGGGGGTGGTGCGCAGGTCGATGGCTTCGCGTTCGTGGTCGAGGAGTCTCATGCCGACGATCGTCACAGGACGACGGATGGGTGGTCTTGAAGAAATGGGAACGAAGGCCGCCGCGAGGGACAGCCGGCCGGCGGCTACCCGGTGCCGAGGAGGATTTCGCCGCGACGCCAGACTGTGGGCGACCGGCCGGTGAACTCGCGCCAGTCCCGCACGAGATGGGCCTGGTCGGCGTAGCCGGAGACGCTCGCCAGCTCGGCCCAGGGGAGCGGTGCGTGCGCCGTCGCCAGTTCGTGCGCGTGCTCGAAGCGCAGCACTCGGGCGAACATCTTGGGCGACAACCCCACCTCACCGCGGAAGCGCTCGGTGAGGTAGCGGCGGCTCCAGCCCAGTTCTGCGGCGAGCGCCCCAACCTGAAGGCGGCCCCGCGCGGCGACGAGGCGGCGCCAACCCTCGGCCACCTCGGGCCCCGCCTGGGGCGCGCGGTCGCCGGTGGTGCGGGTAACGGCTCGTAGGAGCACCTCATCCAGCGCGGCGAACCGCGCCGCCCATGTCCTCGCCGCTCTGAGCCGGTCGATCAGCTCGCTGCCGAGCGCTCCGAGGAGAACCTCGAGTGGGATCAGTTGGTGGGCGAGGGCAGCGGCGGGCATGCCGTAGACGGCCCGCGCCCCAAGCGGTGTCAGCGACACCTGCACGCCGTGCTGGCGTCCGTCGTGGTGGATCGCCACGGACCGGGACATCAGACCGCCCGCCACGCCGTCGAACCGGGTGACCGGTGACCCGTCGTCGACGCCCGCCGCCACTTCCACAGGGCCCGACAGGCTGATCACCGTAGTGAGCACGCGGCCCGGCGGCCCGCAGTGCACCCCCGCCGGAAACCCGCGCAGGTCGAATCCGACATACGAGCCGACGTACCGCCGCAAGGCGGGCGCCGGACGTGCATCGATCCTGGTAGCCGTATGGTCCTCCACCCTGGCCAGTGTACGAACCGGCGAGCCCACCGACTGGCAGAGCCGAGGCCTGGTCATGATCGCCACCGCGACCTGCTACAAAAGGCTCACGAAACGCGCCACGTGAGGCAGCCCCTAAGATCCGCGGATGACCACATCCAACTACTTCCTGCAAGGGCCGCGGGTGGCCGTTCGTCACATAGTGCGTGAGGACTACGAAGAGGTGGTCGCGCTGAGGAGGGCCAGCGCGGACATGCTGCAGCGTTGGCTGGGAACGCCTGAACTCTCCGAGGAAGCTTTCCACGACTATCTTGCGCGGTTTGAGCAGCCAACTCACGAAGGATTCGTGGTCTGTCTGCGCGACACCGGTGCGATCGTCGGCGGAGCAAACATCAACAACATCGTCAGAGGTGCGCTCCAGAGCGGCACCCTTGGATATACCGCGTACGCGTCCACGACCGGCCGGGGCTACATGACGGAGGGGCTCAGGCTTGTCCTGCAGCACGCCTTCGGTCAACTGAAGTTGCACCGACTGGAAGCGAACATCCAACCCGACAACGTCTCTTCACTGAACTTGGTCAAGCGCCTCGGATTCGAGGCGGAGGGCTTCTCCAGGGCTTTCCAGCTCATCAACGGCGAATGGCGAGATCACGAGCGCTGGGCCATCACCGCGGAAGCCTTCGAGGCCACGGCGCAAGCCATCAGGGCCACCGAAGCAACCGCCACCAGCGTCACACCCAGGTGAGCTGAGCTTCCCCCACAGGAAGGCCACGACCGGCCTGCGCCGGACGTGCGGCAGGGCGCAGCGTGCCTGGTCACCCGGGTACGCAGGGTCGATATGAGTACTTGCGCGGATTCGCATCGGCGTGGGGCTGCCTACCGTGAGGTCCATGACTGCACCCGTTTCCGCCCCCGCGACCAGGCGCCGACGGCGCCGGATCATTGCCCTTCTGGTTACACCAGTGGCCCTGCTCGGCGCCGGTGCCTGGTTTGTGATGTATGGCTGGCCGGAGTGGTACGACAAAGAGCCGCCGCCGGAAATGTTGCGGCGTATCGCGGCCCACAACCAGGATGCCTACCGTGTACTGAATCTCGGGCCCGTGCTGAAGCCCCGGCCCGGGCCAAAGGATTCTGCTGAGCACCGTTCCAGCAACTCCGCCTCGACGGGGGAGTGTTATCCCGATGGCCTGGAAGCCATGGAGGACGAGCCTCTCGACGGGGTCTACAACGTTCAGCATGGCTGGACCGCGGTCATAAAGGACGACACCGGGGTACGGGATGCCTTCGGCCGTCTGCAGCGCCATCTGGCGGCACAGGGCTGGGACGTCGAATGGGGCGAATCCATCAACAAGCAGAACTTCGGCGTGATCGCCGATAAGTACGGCTACCGGCTGTCGATTCACTGGGATGCGGATTTCAGGGAGGTCACTGGACTTGGGAGCAGCCCCTGTGCCCGCTTCCCCGACCGAACGCAGGCGCGTGCGTACCGCCCCGCCGACCCCTACACGGCCCCGGACCAGCAACTGATACCGCCGGTTCTCGTGCCTGGGCGGCGCTGAGAGGACCACTTGATCAAACGCAGGTGGGGCATTGAACGGGCCACCGCAGTCGATGCGTGAATCGCCAGTGGATCTTTTAGGGCTGCTGGGTGCTCACCTCCACCTGCTCTTCCTGCGCGGTCATGGTGCCGACGGCCGCCGCGCTCGCGCCGACGAGGACCGCGAAGGCCGTGGCTACGCCGAGGAACCTATGCCGCAAGCGCGGCCGCATTCGCTGCACGAGCGACGCTGCGGCAGGTATAGCGGGCGTGGTCGGCGTGGTCGGCGTGGTCGGCGTGGTCGGCGTGGTCGGCGTGGTGGGCGTGACGGGTGTGTCGGGCGGGATAGGCGTAGCGGATGGCTCTGCGCCCATCGCGAGTTCACGGCGGGCGGCCACCCATCGCCGGGTGTCGTCTGCGTCGAGACCGCACGCGATGACGAACGCGACCAGGACGGTCTCGCGGGGCAGTCGCTCCCGGCGCAGCATGGTCGCCGCCGTCGAGTACGGCAGCACCTCGCCGGCCGTGGCAGCCGCCCGCTCCAGTTCTCGGTAGCTGAGGCCCGACCAAGCCTTGAGGCGGCGCAACTGCGCCATGAACGCGGGCGTTTCGGCAGTGTGGGGCGGCATGGGTGGTGGCGTCATGCGGGTCCCTCCGGTTCCGGTGTACGTCGCTGACCTGCGTACAGGCAGACTCGCACAAGCTCGAACAGCACATCCGTTGAATGAGCTCGTAAGCGGCGAACAGCCTTGGTCTCACATCTGTCGTCGCTGTCTTGGAGGCATACGTGGGCCGCCTCGGTTCCCTCGTGCTGTTGCTCGTGCTCGCACTGGTGGGGTGTTCGAATGTGCACACCGTGGCCGGAACAGGGTCCGGTGGCGGGAAGGCGGGAGGGGCCCCGGCGAGCCGGGACCCGGCGGATCCGGACATCGACCGCTACCTCGACCGCGTACTCCCGCAGGGGGCAGGCATCACCGTGGCCGCCGCCCGAGGGGGCAGGCTCCAGCACTGCGCGGGCCGCGGACTCGCCGACCGCGCGGCGAAGACACTCGCGACCTGCGACACCGTGTACGACGTCATGTCGATCACGAAGCAGTTCACCGCCGCCGCGATCCTGAAGCTGGAGATGAGCGGGAAGCTCCGGGTGAGCGACCGGATCGGTGCGCATCTGAGCTCCGTGCCCAAGGACAAGCGGGACATCACCCTGCACCAGCTCCTCACGCACACGGCGGGCCTGCCCGAATCGCTCGGTGACGACTACGAACCGCTGTCGCGGGGGGAGTTGCTGGACGGGGTGCTGAAAGCCCGGCTGCGGTCGGCTCCCGGCAAGGAGTTTCGCTATTCGAATACCGGCTACAGCGTGCTCGCCGCGATTGTCGAGAAGGTCTCGGGCCTCAGCTATGAACGTTACTTGGCCCAGAACTTGTTCAGGCCCGCGGGGATGACCCGTACCGGCTATGTGCTGCCCGCGTGGAAGCGCGAGCAGGTCGCCGTCGAGTACGACCGTCACGGGCGAGCGCAGGGACGGCCGATGGACCACGCGTGGGCGCCAGATGGGCCGTCCTGGAATCTGCGCGGCAACGGCGGGATGCTCTCCACGGCCCGGGACATGTTCCGCTGGCATCGCGCCCTCGCCGGCGACAATGTCCTGTCCGCGACCGCGAAGCGGAAGCTGTTCGCTCCGCAGGTGCGGGTGCCGGAGCTGGACGCTGCCTATGGCTACGGCTGGGTCGTCGTGGATTCCGATGACGGCCCGGGTGTCTGGCACGACGGGGGCAACGACTGGTCGCTGGCGACGCTCGCCAGATTCCGCCGCGACGGAATCCTGGTGTTCTGGGTGAGCAATCAGGCGTACCAGAAGGGGAAATGGAACCTTGAGGACGTTCAGATGAAGCTGACGCATGGCATCGCTGAGCGGCTACGACGCCGCGCCTGACGACGGGGGGGCGTCGGCGCGGGCCTGGTGGCCGGCCACGTGGACAGGTCGTCATCCGTGCCGAGCTGACGCATGGCGCGTCCGTGCTCAATGCGCAATGCTCACTTCGCCTTGGGTACATGGCCCAGCGTCGGCTGCAGGAGCGGTGCGTGGCGGGTCAAGAAGTCCCATAGCTGTTCGGCGACGGGTCCGTGCGGGCGGTCGCGCCGACGAGCTGCCGAGAGATCCTCGACCACACCGGGAAAGTGCCGTCCGGCAATGGAGAGCAGGCTTCCGTCACGCAACTCCTTTTCGATCAGGAATCGCGGCACGTGGCCCCAAGCCATGCCGTGCAAGATCAGCTCCTTCTTCATGAGGTGGTCCGGAACAGAGCTCTGGGGCGCGCCTTCGACCAGGAAATGGCCCGGTTCGGACGGATGCCGCGCCGAGTCCCGCACCACGCATTGGGTGAAGGCCTGCATCCGCTGCGGTGTGATGTCAGCGTCCGGAGGGAAGGGCAGGAAGCCGGGTGCCACGACGGGGATCAGCGCGACGCGGCCGAGGTCGATCCATTCCATCCGCACGTCGCTCTTGGGGACGCGGTGCACGATGAGGTCGGCCTCGTCCTCCAGCAGCCGCTCCCATGGACCGGTGACTGTCTCGAACTGCAGGTGCAGTCGTGTCTGTGGGCACTGCGCGAAGAAGCGGCTGAGTATCTCCAGCACCGGTGGAAGGGGGCACAGGTCGCCGAGTACCACGCGCAGTTCGGCTTCCTCGCCCATCGCCAACTGTGCGGCGTAGGTCTGCAGTTCCTCGGCCTCGTGCAGCAGGAGGCGCGCCTTGCGGTGGAAGGCGTGCCCCGCCTCGGTGAGTTGAACCCGATAGCCCGAGCGATCCAGCAGGTCCAGGCCCAGCTGGCGCTCCAACTTGGCGACTGCTGCGAACACGGAAGGGTGCGAGCGGTGCAGCCGCTCGGCGGCGGCCTGGAAGCCGCCATCGATCACAACGGCGTTGAAGCACTGCAACTCGTGGAGCGTGAAATTCGACATCGTCCAGAAAACCTACAGGCTGCGTCTGATCTTTGTAATGGAAGTCTGCAGATGGCATTCCTAGGCTGAGCGCATAGCCGCTAGATCACTGGAGCTGACATGACGTCACAAGCCCGTACTGCCATCACCACCGGCGATGGCGTCCGCATCGCCTACCGCTTCGACGGTGACGAGAACAAGCCGGTGCTGCTGCTCTCGAACTCCATCGGCACCGACCTCCACATGTGGGATGGCCAGGTGTCGGCGCTGACGGATCACTTCCGGCTGCTGCGCTACGACGCACGCGGACACGGCGCCTCAGATGTCCCGAAGGGCCCGTACTCCCTGGACCGGCTGGGGCGCGACGTCGTGGAGCTGCTGGACGCCCTGGGGCTGCAGCGGGTGCACGTACTGGGCCTTTCTCTGGGTGGAATCGTCGCGCAGTGGCTGGGGATCCACGTTCCGGAGCGCGTTGACCGGTTGGTGCTCTCCAACACCGCCGCCTACCTCGGCCCGGCCAGTCAGTGGGATCGACCGATCGCCGACCTGCTGGCAGCGCCCGACATGCAGGCCACTGCGGAGATGTTCCTGCACAACTGGTTCCCGGCCCGCATGCTGGGAGGCGACGACGAGGTGGTCGAGGGCTTCCGCCGCACCCTGCTCACCACGCAACGCGAGGGCGTGGCCGGCAGCTGGGCTGCGGTGCGCGACTATGACCTGCGCCGCACAGCCACCCTCATCGAGGCTCCGACACTGGTCATCGCGGGCGAACACGACACCGTCACGTCCGCCGACCACGGCAAGGAGCTCGCCGCGACCGTCCCCAGCGCGCGGTTCACCGTCCTGCCCACCGTGCACATGGCGAACATCGAAGGGGAGGCGGAGTTCTTGGATGCCGTGCTGACCTTCCTCACCGCACAGTCGTGACGGCTACGGCCTCGTTTGCCGACGGCCCCTTCCCACTGACCACGAGCCAACCAGGCCCCACCCCACGACCCGGAGCTCTGGATCCTCCATCCCTCCAACTGCGGCGAACATCCCGGATCTCCCCGAGGCGGATCGTCACGGCCCCGCGTGGACCTGGCACGCCCACAGGCTGGGCGTGTGGGGGTAGGTGTCGCGCAGGCTGCGGACGGCGCGGTGCAGGGCTTCGGCCGTGCGGGCGACGTCGAGTGTGCCATCGCCCCTGTTCAAGGTGTCGTACACGCTGAGCGCGACGTCCGCCCCGATCTCGTCGTCGACGTGCCACAGGGAGCCGACGACATGGGGGAAGCCGGCCATCTGGAAGGCGCTGACGATGTGGACGGCCTCGTCGGCGAGTTCGGGGCTGGTGCGCAGGGTGTCGCAGGCGGACAGGTAGGCGAGCCGGACCGACGGCAAGCGCAGTCGGGCCAGGTCGCGTACGGTCAGCGGGCGTTCGGTGTGGTCGTGCAGGACGAGCCGGCTGCCGGAGGCACGTTCCAGGTCGCCCAGAGCGTGGCAGGCGAAGTGGGCGTAGGGGTGGCGGGGCAGGGCCGAGACGACCGCGGAGTGTGTCGCGGAGGTGTCCGCGAGGAGCGTGGCCCCGGGCAGCAGGCGGGCCAGGTGGTCGGCCTCACGGCGTGCGCCGGGCAGCGGGGCCTGTCCACTGGCCTGGGCGGCGCTGACGATGAGGGTTCCGGTGCCCGTGGGGCGTGCGGTGCGTCGGCGGGCGTGGTGCAGGGCGCGCAGGGTGGGGGTGTAGGAGGAGACCACGCGGTCGAGGGCGCCCGGAGCGGCGTCGTGGGGCGCCGCCGCGTGCAGCGGCAGGGTGCCCAGGAGGCCGCCGGGCGACCACCACACGCGTACTGCCGTGGGGAGATGGTCGAGGACCGGTCCGGTGATCGTCTGCCACAGCCAGGCGAGGGTGTCCCGTACGTCCTGCTGCGCGCGCTGCGACTGTTTGCGCGAGGTGCCCGGTGTCTCGATGCGGATCAGCGCGTCCTGGAAGGTCTGGCGGCGTGTTGCCGTCGTTTGCGGGTCCAGGCCCGGAAGCGGAACGGCCTTGATGGCGTGCTCGGTGACGATCAGGGCGTCGCTGCCGTAGGGGGAGACGTTGACCAGGATCACGGGTCCCGCCGCGGCCGTGGCGCGCAGTTCGTCCTCGTCCCACTCCCGCACCGGACGCAGCAGGCCCAGTTCGGGGTGCTCGGCGCGGATCTGGGCGGTGAGGTCCCGCCAGTCGGCGGCCAGTTGTTGGCGTACATCGGCGCGGGCGTCGGCGGGGCCGGGCGATTCCTCGGCGAGTAACCCCTGGCTGTCGGTCGCCGTGTCGAGGGCTTGGCGCAGCTCCTCGAAGCGGTCGGCGAGACCGGGGGCATGCTCCCGCAGCCGCGTCAGATCGCTGTCGGCGTCGAAGGCGTGGGAGAGGATCACGCCCCTGGCCTGTTCGAGCAGTTTGACGGCGAGCCCGGGCCGGCCACAGCGCACCGCGCAGGCAGCGGCGGCGGCGCCGAGGCCGACGGTGCGGCTGAGCAGGAACTCCTGGTCGTCGCGGACGAGATGGCGGGGTGCGACCGCGTGCAGCAGGTCGACCGCCACAACGTAGCCGTCCAGGGCGCCGTCCCAGTCACCCAGCTCGGCGCGGACCTCGCCCCAGGACCGGGCCGCGTCCAGGCGCAGGACGGGCGCGCACTGCTGTTCCAGGGCTGCCTGCTGGAACCGCTCGGCTGCTTCGACCAGGTCGGCCGGGCGGCGACGGCGGCGGGGTCCCGGGGTGCGCAGGACGCCTCCGAGGTTCGACAGGCGTTGCGTGCGGGTGGGGTGGCCGGGCGCTGTGGCCTCGACCGCCCGGCGGTACAGCGCGACCGCCTCGTTCCGGGCGCCGGATGACAGCAGGGCGAGGGGGCTGATCAGCCGTGCGCCCGCGGCGACCGTGAGGGCACCGGGCAGGTCGGGGGAGCCCGGGGGCAGCGCCGCGATCACCGCGTCGGCCAGCTCGCGGGCCTCGCGGGCCTCGCCGATCCGCAGGGTTTTCGAGATGCGGGACAGCAGGGCGACGGCGAGGTTGTGGCGGCGGCGGGGCAGCTTCGGGTCGCCCTCCGGGGTGAGGGCGAGCGCCTCCCGCAGGAGCCCTACCGCCTCATCGAGTCGGGCCACGGGGTCGGGGACACGTTCGAGGCCCGTCAGGAGGCTGAGCCCGGTCGAGCTCAACAGCGCCGCCCGGTGCGCCGGGCCCATGCCGGGCAGGTCGAAGGCCCGTCGTCGGCACTCCCGGGACTCCCGCAGGTCGTCGCCGTCCTCGGTCAGCAGGTGCCGCAGACTCAACGCGGCACCGAGGTTGAGCAGCCGCAGTCCGAGTGACCCGTGCCCCTGTCGGGTGAGTGCCACCGACTCGCGGTGAGCCGATACGGCGTCGTTCAACTCCTGCGGTTTTCCCGATCGTTGATGGCAGGCGACCAGCACCAGGCCCAGGTCGTCGAGCGCCGCGGGACGGTCCGGGTGGCCCGGCGGCATGAGTCCTTCGGCGTGCCGGAGCTGGCGCAGTGCCTCGTCCAGGTCCGCTCCGTTCGCCCTCGGGTCCAGGAGGTAGCGGTTGTACAGGGCCATCGCGGGAGCGATGAGCGGCGGTTGCGGCCCCGCCGCCTTGGCGGAGGCAGCGGTCCGAGGGTGGTCGGTGAGAGCGAGCGCCGCGTCCAGGTCGGCCCGCGAGCCGGTCGCGACGGAGCGGGCGCGCAGGGCGTTGCCCAGTGCGTTGCGCAGGGCGGCGGTCTCACCTGGATTCCCGGCCGCCCGCAGGGCCTCGGTGAACACGGTGATCGCCTCGTCGAGATCCGCCGTGCGGCCGGTGTGGTGCGCCCTGAGGACGAGTGCCATGCCCAGATCGTGGCCCGCCGCCGCGGGTCCCCTCGGATGGCCGGCGCCGGCCCGGCGGCACACGTCCACCGCCTCGTCGCACTCCTCGGGCGTCGCTCCTTCCACCTGCCGCAGCAGCACCAGAGCGGCCCCCAGGGCGCTGAAGGAGTGGGGCAGATATGGGTCGCCGGGCGGCAGGTGGGCCAAGGCATCCCGCGCGATGCCCACGGCCTCGTGCAGGTCCTCGCCATCGTGCGAGTCCAGGTAGCGGTCCAGGAGCCGGCGGCCCAGACCGGTCAGAACGCGAGGCCGTTCGGGGGAGTCGGCCGGAATCTGCTTGAGGGCGCCGTGGATGAACCGGACGGGATCCGCGTCCGCCAGGTCCCCGAACGGCCAGGTCGCCCCCGTGAGGGTCACGATGTCGGCCATGCCTTTGAGCCGGTCGGGGAACCAGGGGTCGTACTCCGGTGTCGCGAGGACGGCGAGGCTGCCGAGCCCGATCACGCTGGCGAGCCGGGCCTCGGGCGGCAACGGCAGGGCGGCGAGGGCCACGGCCATCTCGTGAAGTCGTCGCACGTCCTCGGAGGCGCCCGGCGGCGGGTTGTGCTGCCGCCCCTCCACGACGATCTTGAATGCGGCGACCTGGGCCGCCCACGCGTCGGGACCGTCCGCGTCGGCCGGATCGGGGTGCATGGCCGGATCGTTGGCCGCATAGCCCGCCGACAACTGCGCCGGCACCAGTCGCGGGTCGGAGACCCACACCGGATAGAGCAAGGTCCCGGCCATGCACCCGTGGACGGTTCCGCGATTGTCCGGGGCGGCCATCGCGCGGGCGGCGCACAGCCAGCCGGCCGCGTGCCGGGCCGCCATGTCGGTGCTCGTGTCGCAGGTCCGCAGCAGCCCCCGCAGTTCGGCATCCGCGAGGGGGCCGAACACCACGTCCGCGTCCACACCGCCCTCCGCCGTAAAGGCCCGGTCGAGGCGCACGCTGACCGCCTGGAAGAACCACTCCCGGTCGTACCTCACGGCTTCGCTCCCCCCAGCCGTCACCTCCGACGGCACGTCAAGTCCCCCGTAACTCTGCCTGATGTACGGCACACTTGGACCATGACCGCATCTCCCGACTCCCCGCGACCCGACCGCAGGGCGGCAGCGGCGCTGTGCGCGCTGCTCGGCTCACCGGAAGACCTGCGGCAGCCCGGGATCCGGGAAACGGCCGAGCAGGCAAGGGACTTGCTGCGTTCAGGCGCCGACTCCGACGAACTCGTCGCCCACTTCCGTGCCTTGGACAGGCTGCTGCGCCAGAGCGGGGACGCACGCGGCCTGGTCAACGACTCTCGGGGCGGGGTAGCCCCCGGCATCGCGCCCCACATCAAGGTGGCCCTGTGCCCGGGACCGGCCCTGTGCAGCCGCGTCGCACGGGCCCGCGACCTGCTCCCCGCCCCGCACTGCGCCGTCAACGACACCCGCATGCGCAAGGGCCGACTGGGCCCCGCACGGTGATGAACCCTCTCCTCGCCACCCTGGGCGGCAAACTCACCGAACGCTGGCTGAACCTGCTGGTGCTGCCCGGTGCCCTCTTCCTCGCCGCCGCGGCCATCGGTACCACCCTGGGCCACCGCCGCTGGAACGACCTCGAGGGGCTGCGCACCACCCTGGACGACCTCGCCGCCCGCCCCGCCCTCGAGCGCACCGGGACTGCCGCGCTCGTGATCGTGCTCGTCCTGCTCGCCGCGACCGCGGCCTCGCTGGTCGCGCAGTTCCTCGGTGGCGTGATCGAGCGGTACTGGCTGCGCTTCGCCCGGGACCCCGTCTCGCACGCCCTCGTCGACCGACGCAGGCGCACGTGGGTGCGTCGCGAGCGGGAGCTCGACGCGGCCTACCCCCTCACGCGCACCGATGCTTTCTCCGATGCCGAAGATGGCGATGGCGGTGGCGCGGTGCCGACTCCGGCCGGGGCCCTTGGGCGGATCCAGGCCCTCACGGATGCCCGCAACCGCGTGGCACTGCGCGAACCCACCCGCCCCACCTGGTACGGCGACCGCATGCAGGCGACGGCAGACCGCGTGGAGGCTGCCTATGGCGTGGACCTCGCCGCTCTCTGGCCTCGGCTGTGGCTGATCCTGCCCGAACCCGCCGTGCGCCACATTCAGTCGGCGCACGACTCCTTCAGCGCCGCCGCCCGCCTCGCCGCCTGGGCCGTGGGCTACGCCGTGCTCGCCTGCTGGTGGTGGCCGGCCGGGCTGGTCGCCCTCTGCTGCGCAGCGGTGGCCCGCTCCCGTGCCCGCACGGCCCTGGAGGCGCTCGCCGGGCTCATCGAGGCCGCCGTGGATGTCCACGGCCGGGAACTGGCCGGGCGGGTCGGACTGATCGGGGTGGACTCGACGGAGCTGCTCGGCCATGAGACGGGGGAGCGGATGTCGGAACTGTTCAGGAAGGCGGATTGACGTTCCCCCGCCGGCTGATACGGGGGACTTCTGGCTCGCCGCGGTCGTGACGCAGCTCTTGCTCGACTCAGACCACCAGACGCCGGCCCACCCACGTGCAGATTCGGACCCGGATGGGAGGGGCCCGCCGAGGGGGCAGTGACGGGCGCCTGCGCTACGCCGGTCTGGGCGGCGGCAGCCGCTCGGTGATCCGGTTGAACAAGTCCGTCAGCGGTTCACTGACGTGTCGGCCGAACTCGCTCAACCCGTAGGTGACTTGGGGCGGCGTCGTCGGCTCTACCGCCCGCCAGACCAGGCCGTCCTTGACCAGAGCGCGCAGGGTCTGGGCCAGCATCTTCTCGCTGACGCCCTGGATGCTGTCCCGCAGTTCGTAGAACCGAAGGTCGCCGTTTCGCAAGGAGATCAGCACCCAGATGCCCCACCTGCTGGTCACGTGGTCGACCATGTCCCGCGCGGGGCAGTCGGTGTGAAACACCTCATACCGGGGGCTCGCTTCGGCCCCTGTCACCTGCGTGCCTTCCTCCATGTCCGGAGCTTACCTCTGGGTATGTCCTTACGGAAAGTAAGCCCGGCTCCTAGCGTCAACTCCCGCCGTGCACAACCACCGTGCACAGCCGCAGCGCACAACCGACATAGGAGCTGAACATGATCGTGGTGACCGGGGCTACCGGAAACGTGGGACGGCCTTTGACGCAGGCTCTGGCCGATGCGGGCGAGCAGGTGACGGCGGTGTCGCGGCGTGCGGCGGATATGCCGGACGGGGTGCGGCACGCGATCGCCGATCTGGCCGAACCGGCAAGCCTCCAGCCGGTGTTGGAGGGGGCGAAGGCACTGTTCCTCCTGCTGTCGGGTAACCTGCACGCCCCCGAAGCCAGGCCCGCCGACCTCATCGACCTGGCCGCGTCCTGCGGCGCCCGCCGGGTCGTCCTGCTGTCTTCGCAGGGCGTGGCGACCAGACCGCTCGGCCCGACACGGGTCGCGATGCGCGCGCTGGAGGACGCCTTGCGGGAGGCGGGCCTGGAGTGGGCCGTCCTGCGGCCGGGCGGCTTCGCCTCCAACGCCCTGGCCTGGGCGGAGTCCGTCCGAACGCAGCGAACGGTCGCCGCACCGTTCGGCGACGTGGGGGTGCCGGTCATCGACCCGGCGGACATCGCCGAGGTCGCGGCGGCCTGCCTGCTGGACGAGCGGCACACCGGTGGCGTGTACGAACTGACCGGGCCGGAAGTGATCACACCGCGTCAGCAGGCGGAGGCGATCGCCGCCGTGCTCGGCTCGCCCGTACGGTTCGAGGAACTTACCCGCGACGAGGCCAAGGCCGCGATGACCCGGTTCGTGCCCGCCGAACTCGCCGACGACACCCTGGACATCATCTCCGCCCCGAACCCGGCCGAACTGCGGATCAGCCCGGACGTGCAACGCGTACTGGGCCGCGCCCCGCGCCGCTTCGACGCCTGGGTCACCCGCAACATCGCCGCTTTCCGCTGAGACACGCCCGACGAATCGGGTCGCTAGGAATGCTCGGCCCGGGCGCAGCGCACGAGCCGTGCGGCGAAGGCCTCGACGAGGTCGCGGAGCTCGTCCGGGCGCTCGATGACGAAGGGCCGGTCCAGCGAGGCCAGTACGGCAGGCAGCCAGTCGAGCCGGTCCACGCGCATCTCTACGCACGACCACGGCTCATCCGGCGCGTCCGTGCTGTCCGGGGCCTCCAGGGCGGGCAGTTCCTCCACGAGCGCGACGCTCGGCGGAAGCCGGGTGTGAATGTGCTCGGCCGTGCCGTGGACGCGCAGGGTCACCGCATGCCGGTACGGAGCCGTGGCGAGCCCTGTCAGGACGCGCTCGGCCGGGTCGAGTCCTGCGGGCGGTTCGAACGAGCCCGGCAGGGTCCGCACGTCGCTGACGCGGTCCAGCCGAAAGATGCGGTTCTGGCCGCCGGCCGAGAGGTCCGCCCCGGTCACGTACCACTTGCCGGAGTGGGCGACGAGCCCATAGGGGTGCAGGGTGCGTTGGCTGGGGCGACCCTTCGTGTTGGTGTAGCGGATCAAGATCGGCCGGTGGTGGTTCACCGCGTCGGCGACCGCCAGCAGGACCCCCGAGTCCGGGGCGGCTGTTTCGCCGGGCTCAGCGGTGAAGGCAAGGGAGGCGAGCACGGCGTCGAGTCTGAGCCGCAGCCGCTCGGGCAGCACTCGGCGGATCTTGGCGGTCGCCGTCTCACTGGCCGTACCGGTGGCGGCCGTCAGGCCGGCGCGTCGGCCCGCGACCAGGCCGAGCAACACGGCCAGGGCCTCGTCGTCGCCGAGCATCAGCGGGGGCATGCGGTGTCCGGGGGAGAGCCGGTAGCCGCCGTAGCGGCCACGGACCGCTTCGACGGGCACGTCGAGGTCGACGAGGTGGCTGATGTAGTGCCGCACGGTGCGTTCGTCGACGTCGAGGCGGCCGGCGAGTTCGGACGCGGTCCTGATGCCGCCCGACTGCAGAAGCTCAAGGAGGGTGAGGACGCGGGCGATGGGACGAGGCATGGGCGCAAGTCTCGCCGATATACCGGGCGGGTTTCGCCCGGTATTGGTCATAGCCTCAGTTCAGAAGCCCGCAACGACCTGGAGAAGAGCCATGGATTTCGTGTCTGTCCGCATCATCACGAGCGACGTCGCCCGCCTCGTCGACTTCTACGAGCGCGCCGCCGGCGTGGCCGCCGACTGGTCCACCGAGGAGTTCGCCGAACTCAGGATCGCCTCGGCCACCCTCGCCATCGGCAGCACCCGTACGGTCCCGCTGTTCGCGCCCGGATCAGCCCGCCCGGCCGACAACCACAGCGTCATCCTCGAATTTCTCGTCGACGACGTGGATGGGGTGCACCAGAACCTGACCGGCTTCGTGGAGGACTTCGTGAACGAGCCCACCACACTGCCCTGGGGCAACCGCTCGCTCCTGTTCCGCGACCCCGACGGCAACCTGGTCAACTTCTTCACCCCCGTCACACCGGCGGCCATCGAAAAGTTCGGCCGCTGAGAGCCGGTGTTGTGCGGAGAGCGACGCTCAGGAGTAGTCGCCCTCTTTGCTGTTGACCTCGCCTTGTGACTCCGATCTTCGCCTTACTCCAGATAGAGAGCTGCCAAGCGGGGCAGTCGCTGAGCCATTTCGCTGTGGTCGTCGAAATCGAAGTTCCAGGCGGGGTCCAGCTCCGGGTAGCGGATGGTGAACGCATCGTCGGGGAGCTGCCTGCCGGTCGCCATGATGTGGGCATTCCAGGCGATGCTGAGGACCTCCTCGCACTCAAGGTCGATTCCGTCGGTTGCTGACGCGCGCACGACGGGCAGTTCTGCCAGGGCATCGGGGACGGCGACGATCTCTCGGCCGGATGGCCGGCCAGCTGCGAGGCTGCTCGGCGGGCGACATCTTCGCCGTCGTTCGGGTCGGGCACCTGATTGCGGGCCGCTTCGATGAGCTGCCAAAACTCTTGCTTGTTCATGACGGCAGAGCGTGCCACCTGGTTCTGACGTCGGGCCGGTCACGGGACCTTGGCTCACTTGAACAGGCACGTCGCTGGAGCCCGCATAGGGCTGGTCTACGCTCGCCGGATGGGTTTGTGCATGGAACTTCTCATCGTCGACTGCGCGTACATAGAAGCGGCGCCGGTCGAGGCGCGAGCCGGCCTGGTGGAGACGGCCGCGTTCGGCAGTGACGACGACGTCCGGGAGGCGGACCAGCCGGAGGGCTGGACCTGGCCTGAGGCCGAGAGCGGCTCCTGGTACGCACGCTACGAGTTCCGCAACACCCTTACCTCCTACAAGCCGCACTTCTGGGCCGGTGAACGCTGGGACAAAATGCGACCGTTCGTCAGGCCCGAACTGCGCGCGGCGCTCGATGAGTTCAGTGCTCCGTTGTTCTGGGGCGAATACAACTGGGAGTTCGCCGACCCTCCCTTCGCCCCCGCCGTTGTGGGGCGGGAGAACCACTGGTGCCCAGAGGTCATGCGGTGGCTCCTACCCGAGGACGTGACGGCCCTCCACCACTTCTGGACCCGGGGCGAACCCAGTCTGCCGTCCCTGCGTGACCCCTTCGAGCAGCACCTCGGCGAACTCACTGGCGGGTGGATCAGCGACTTCTCGTCGTTTGCTGCCCTCGTCACCGAATGGGGGGAAGTAGTGACCGAGGCCGCGGGGCGCGGGTGGGGCATCATCGGCCTCAAGTGCTGAGGAGGTCGGCATCGTCCCCAGACCATGGCCTTTCCACTCCGTGGGCGGAGGGACCCGGCCCATGATCAGGCCGTACGCATTCACCCCCGGTCGGGATGGACACGGCAGAGGACCCACCCGGGGAGGACTGCCCGTCCCCTCGATCGAGCCCTGTGCCCACTCCGGCGGCCCGCCCGTCCGCTGGGAGGGTGGCCGGTAGGGGCGGCCATGAACCGGCGGGTGCGACGCCGTCCGCTGTACCGCCGGCCTACGGATGACCTCAGCCCCGAGTTTCACACGGCGTCATATCGCCGCGCCCCGGTCAGTTCAATCCGGGGAGCCCGGGGAGCCCGGGGAGCCCGGGGAGCCCGGGGAGCTGGGGGAGCTGGGGGAGCTGGGGGAGCTGGGGCAGTTCGACTCCGGGGATCTCAGGCAGCTTGATCTCGGGGAGCTTGATCTCGGGAATCTTGATCGGGGGCAGAGGGTCGCCGGGAGCAGCTGCGGATGCGGCAGGTGCTGCGGTGGCCTGGGCTGCGTGGGCGGGAACGGTGAGGGTGCCGACGATTACGGCGGCTCCCAAGAGGGCGGTGCTGAGACGGCGCATGACGTCTCCCTTCCTTGACGGGGGCCCGGCGGGATCCGCCGGGATGCTGCCAATCGTTCCGGCCGTGCAGGCGGGGCCGCCCGAACTGGTGGGCCATACCGGTGACGGAAAGGGCGATGGTGGACGCGAGCCTGATCTGGTCTCCCGGCCGTCAGAGAACAGTTCGTAAGGTGATGCCCGCATTTGTGATGGAGCGGCTCAGTCGGCAGGCCGAGCTCTTGATTTGGCAGGCAGAGGTGACGGCTCGATCCGGCGCCCGCGGCCGGCTGCTTACTGGGGGATGGCCGAGCCAGAAGGGCGGGGTGCGAGAGCGGGGGCGAGCTCGCGCCATTCTCGCTGCGGCAGCCTGGCCGGGTCGGCGGTCAGTACCTGCAGGCAGACGTGGTCGGCTCCAGCTTGGAAGTGCTGCTGAACGCGTCGGCGGATCGCTTCCGTGTCTCCGTGGGCGACGATCGCGTCCACCAGCCTGCGGCTTGGACCGCCGACGATGTCGTCGTCCCCGAAGCCGAGCCGGCGCACGCTGGCCTCCTGGTGCGGTGCCATGAGGTACGGGGCGACATGCGCTGTAGCCACCTCCCGGGCCCGGCCGAGGTCATGGTCGAGTACGACGGCCTGCTCGACGCCGAGAAACGCATCTGGTCCCATGATCTGACGTGCCCGTGCGGTGTGCTCGACGGGCACGAAGTACGTGTGCGCACCCCAAGCGTGATCGGCGGCCAGCTTGAGCATCTTCGGGCCCATGGCGGCCAGAACGCGGTGCGGGGCCGGGTCTGGTTTCGGACCATGGGCGGGTGACGCGTCCATGGCCTCCAGATAGGAGCGCATCGTCGCCACCGCTCTGCCACGGGCCGGTACGGGGTAGCCGTCCACTTCGTGAACGGTGTCGTCGACACGGTGCCCGCCCAGGCCGAGTACGTAGCGTCCGGGGAATGCCTCACCGAGGGTGCGCGCCGCGGCGGCAGTGGCGATCGGGTCCCTGAAGGCGATATTGGCGATGCCGGATGCGACAGCGATGCGACGGGTCGCCGACAGGAGCAGCCACGCCTGGCCCACCGTGTCGCGGCCGAACGCCTCGCCGTACCAAAGGGCGCCGTATCCCAACTCCTCGATTTCTGCGGCTGATTCCCGCACCCGTCCGGCGGGCTGCCCTTCGAAGGCGAGAGTCCAGATCCCGACCCGGCCGAGCTCCGTCGATGCGCCGTCCGTCATGGATACTCCTCAGTCAGAGCTTTCCGGAGAGGTTCTCCGTTTGCGAGCCGCTACGATACGGAGAACTTCTCCACTTTGCTAGATCCGGGGGCAGCCGAAGGGCAGGATGGTGACGCATGACGTTCGGACACGGTGACGCCGGTCAATCGCTCAAGCGCACGGACGCGCGCCTGAACAGGGAACGCTTGGTGACCACCGCGCAGGAAGTGTTCGCCGAAACCGGCCCCGGCGCGTCCCTCAATGAGATTGCCCGCCGGGCCGGGGTGGGGCCGGGGACCCTGTACCGTCACTTCCCGAACCGCCAGGCGCTGCTGACCGCCGTACTCAAGAACCGGATTCAGGTGCTGTGCGGGCAAGCGGAAAGGCTGTGCACCTCGGACTCCGCCGACGACGCCCTGGCGCAATGGCTGGGCGCCTTCCTGGTCCATGCCCGTGCCGACCACGGCATGGGCAGCGCTCTGATGGTCAACGAGCCCGGTGCGCCGCACCTCGACTGCCATCAACCGATCCTGAACGCGGCAACCAGTCTCCTGGCCCGGGCGCAACAGCGCGGAACCGCACGCGCCGACCTGGCCGCCGGAGATCTGGTCCAACTCGTCACCGGGATCGCGTTGTCCACGGTCCGTGACGAGGACACCGACCAGGCCAACCGGCTTCTGGCCCTCGTCCTTGATGCCGTGTGCGGAGTACCACGCCGAGGCAACTGATCGGTTCGTGCACGCGGACTTGTACCTGCCCCAATCACCCCGAACAGGTGCGGTAGGTTCGCCCGCATGACTGTGCTCGGACCCGTCGCCTGGCCACCTGCTCCGATCAGGACCCAGCGGCTCGTGCTCCGGGAGTCCGAGGCCCGCGACCGTGCGGCGTTCATCGAGCTGTTCGCCTCGCCCGAGGTACGCGCCCATCTCGGTGGCCCTCGTCCGCGTGCTGAGCTCGAACGCTCCGTGCCCGAGGTGCCCGGGCGTCGCCCCGGTCTCTTCGTCATCGCTCTCGAGGGGGCGATGATCGGCACGATCACGCTTCTCGACCGGCGCGACGCGGAACGTCCGGGACACATCTGTCCGCAGGCCGAGGAGGCCGAGCTCGGCTACATGTTCCTGCCGCAAGCGTGGGGGTGCGGGTACGCCGCCGAGGCGTGCACAGCGGCACTCGCCTGGTTCGCCGGCGCGTTCCCCGGCGAGCCGGTGGTGCTCTGCACCCAGATCGCCAACAACCGCTCGATGCGCCTCGCGGCGAAGCTGGGGTTCAGCGAGGTGGAGCGGTTCGAGGAGTGGGGCGCGGAGCAGTGGTTCGGCGCATGGACCTCGGCCTCCGCGCACGGTTGAGCCAGCCCAGCGCCCGAGCGGCCCGATCGGTTGCTTGCGATGAGGAGGCACGTTCGTGGTCGCCCTCAGGGGTGTAGTTCGGTCGGCGCCAAGGCTGGTGGCGAGTAGGGGCGATCACCCCTGCGGTAGGCACCACTTGGTGCACACAGCCGATCTGGGATTGGCTCTTCTGGACGCGTAACCAATCGGTTACGCTTTGGGTGTGGACGACGAGCTGAGCAAGGTGGCCGACGCCATCGCCGATCCGGTGCGCCGGGAGATCCTGATGATGTTGCGCCCCACCTCGCTGACGGTTGGCGACATCGCTGCCCGGTTCGTCATCAGCCGCCCCGCTGTCAGCCGTCACCTGCGCGTGCTGCGGGAGAGCGGCCTGGTCCAGGACCAGCAGACCGGCCGCCATCGGCGCTACTCCCTGATCCGTTCACGCTTGGGCGACCTCGCCGCCTGGCTCGCCCAGTTCGAGACCCAGCGTGTCGACTGGGCACAGCGCCTGGCGGCGTTGGAGACCGAAGTCCACCGCACCCGACGGGACCGCAACCGGGCTGAGCCCGCCACCGATCAGCCCACCGCGCGCCACTCCAAGGAGGACACGGCATGACCCTCGAGCCCACCGGACGACTGATCCCTACACCAACGGGGCACGATCTGATCCTTACCCGCAGCTACCGCGCCTCCGCCGACGACGTCTGGGCGAGTGTCACCGAGGCGGAGCGCACCGCCCGCTGGTTCGGCCCTTGGCGCGGCCGGGGAGCGGTCGGCGGCACCGTCGAGGTGCAGATGGTGTTCGAGGAGTCGGCGCCCTGGTGTCCCCTGCGCATCGAAGCCTGTGAACCGCCGCGCCGACTCGCCGTCTCGATGGAGGACGAGGCCGGATCCTGGTCGATGGAGCTGCTGCTGGCCGAAAGCGGCGGTACCACCGAACTGCGGTTGATCCAGCATCTGGCCTCCACAGAGCACCTTGGTCAGGCCGGTCCGGGCTGGGAGTACTACCTGGACATGCTCACCGCCGCCCGCACGGGCGGGCCACGGCCTGACTTCGAGGACTACTACCCCGCGCAGAAGGCCTACTTCGAGTCCTTGGCCTGAGCGTGTCGGCCCACTTCCCGACGTCGGACAGAACGTCGTGGAGCAGCGCGCTGTCCCGCGTCAGGAAGGGCTGCGCTCGCCTCCCTGAGCAGCACCGGGGGCCTACTGGGAGGGGAAGCAGGCGGTAGACAAGCATCACCGCGGTGTCTGGGCAGTGCCTTCGGGCGGCTAGATGTGGAACGTGGTGGTTGCCTCCAGTGCCGCCCGGCCGGTCATGACCCGGTTCACCGACGCGTCTTCATCGGTGTAACCGAAAGAGACCCCCACGAGCAGCTTCCCCTCGTCCACTCCAAGCTGGTCGCGGACGGTGTCGGCGTAGAAGCTGAGCAGACCCTGCGGGCAACTGGCCACGCCATAGGCGGTCATGGACAGCAATAGCGTCTGCAGGTAGGCGCCGACGTCGGCGGCCAGTCGCGGCCCGCCGTCGCCGGTGACGAACAGGAACGCGGCATGGGGCGCCCCGTAGAAGCCCAGGCTCCGCGCGTCGTAGGCCGCGCGAGCCGTGTGGTCCTCGGGGCCGATGCCCAGCGCTCCGTACAGATCGGCGCCGAAGGCGGCCCGCCGCTCCTGGTGAACGGGTGCGTACATGTCCTCGGAGTAGGGGTAGTCGGCCGTGACGCGCCGTTCCGCATGAGCCGTTCGCAGGGCGTCGGCCAGACGGTTTCGCCGCGCGCCGCCGACCACTTCCACCCGCCACGGCTGCGCGTTGGAGTTGGACGGCGCGGCGCCGGCCAGGGAGAAGATCCCGCGCAAAGTGTCCTCGGGCACCGGGTCGGGACGGAAGGCGCGCGTCGCGCGGCGCCCGCGGATCAACTGCTCGGCGTACTCCCACGCTCGTGTTCCGCCGGTGGGTGTCTCGCTCGTGCGCGTCCGGGTGGTGATCGGTCCGCTCATGGAACTCTCCTTCGGTCCATCGAAGTAAACGGAATCGTTTACATGGATCACACTGTAGTCAGCCCTCCCCTCTGAAGTAAACGAGAACGTATACTTACGTCATGACCACGGTGAGGACGGCGTCTCGACGGCAGGGACGCGGAGGGCGGGAGCGCATCCTGGCCGCCGCAGCCCAACTGTTCGCAGCCCAGGGGATCAACGCGACCGGCATGGAACAGATCGCCGAGCGGGCACCGGTGTCCAAGCGCACCCTCTACGCGCACTTCAGGACCAAGGACGAGCTGGTCCTCGCCCACCTCAAGGACCTCGTCTCGACGGGACGCACGCTGGAGGGCGCGTTGGCACAAAAGGGCATCCCTCCCAGGGAGCGAATCCTCGCGCTATTCGACCCGCCCCCGGCCGGCACGAATCCGGTGCGCGGATGCCCGTTCATCGATGCCGCCGTGGAGTTTCCTGACCCGCAGAACGCGGTCCACTCCTATGCCCGCGAGCGGAAATTGCTGATGGTGGGCCTGGTCGCCGACCTGGTGACGGAACTGGGCTGCCGCGAGCCCTCCACCCTCGCCGAGCAACTCGTCACCCTCGCAGACGGCGCCGCCAGCCGCGCCATGGTGCTGGACGACCCCAACTACGGCCGGCATGCGCGGACAGCGGCGGAGATCCTCCTGGACAACGCGCTGCCCGCCGCGATCTGACCGGCCCCGCCGAGTTGCCCGGTATGCCCAGCGCCTGATGCGAAGATCCCGTCGCCCGGCCGAGACGCATGCGGGGCTTTCACGGCGCGCCTGCATCGTGGGCGGCCCGTTCGCGGCGGCGGGGCGGCCACCGTGGCCATGGCTGCCGGCGCGATCGGCGGTGCCGGGCCAGCCTGGTTGGCGGACGGGTCCAGCTGCCGCTGACCCGTTCCTGCATTCTGGTGATGAGGCGCGTGTTCGGGCGAGGGATCGCTTCGTATTCCTGGTGTCAGTTTTATGTTTCCCGCACAGCGGAAGTTTGGGCTCCGGTAAGGGGTCTGGCACGTCACCAAGGAGAAGCGAAGTCATGGTTCGTAGTGCAATGGGCAGGTGTGCGGTGGTTGCTCTCGCCTCTGTGGCGTTCACTGGTGTCGCGCCGGCATCGGCGCTGGATGGGCCGAGAGCGGAGCCGAAGGTCACGGTCACCCCGGCCTCGGTCGGGCAGAGGGCCGCGGTCACGGTGAAGGTCGTCGGCGTTCCCAAGACGTGTCGCTCGGTGCAGGCGAAGTCCGCCGCCTTCGCCAAACCGGTGGTGCTGGTGAAGAAGACCAAGCCGCTGATGTACACGGGCCGGGCCGCGGTGAAGGCGAATGCTGCGCCTGGCGGTCACCAGGTCGTGGTGGGGGGAGTCGGCTGCGGCAAGTGGGTGGCGAAGGGCACGTTCACCGTTCCCGCGGCGCCCAACGCGAAGGTGGTCAAGGCAGTTGTCACCTCGAAGGCCGGGCTGTTCGTGCGTCGGCAGCCCACGTCCAACTCGGCTGTAGTGGGGGCTTACCGCTACCGCCAGACCATCAACGTGGTCTGCAAGAAGGCCGGTCAGCCGGTCTTTGGTAACCGAACCTGGTACCGCGTCAACGTGCCCAAGGGGTGGGTCACCGCTCGCTACGCCAAGGCGCAGGGCGTCGTACCCAACTGCAGGTAATCGCAGCGCTCTTGGGTCGCGTGAGGGGCTTGCGGTGTCCGGCCGCCGCACAGGTGCGGCGGCCGGAACGCAGTTCCCTGAGCGTCACCACGGTCCACCACACGTGGAGCAGGGAGCCGACGGCGGCGATCCACTTGTCATCGGGGGAGACGGCGACGCCGCTGGCTGGGTGTCGGGGGCGGCGACGGTGGTCAAAAGGGCGCCGCTGAGCGGGTATCCCTGGCTCACGTCTCCGCTCAGAGCAGGGAGCAAAGGTCACATCGGCGTCGACGCGCTTGGTCTTCTCCTGGCCGTGCTGGTCACCGCGAAGATCTCTGACAACGTCGGCGGCATCGATGGGCTTTCGCGCATCGCCGTCGACCACCCCCGCATCGGCAGAGCTTGGTCCGACGTCGGCTACCGCACCAGCGTCATCGACCACGGCGCGCGCCCAGGCATCGACGTCGAAGTCACTCCACGGGCCCTGCCCATCAGGGTTTCAAGGTCATTCCGCGGCGCTGATTGTTGCACCTGTGGCCGGCTTATGAACCACCGCCGCCTGGCCCGCGACTTCGAGATTCACCCGGGGTGTCTTTCCCCGCACTTCAGCGGGTGAGCGCTGCTGTTTACGTGAGGCGTAGGGGGTACATGGTCGCTGAAGGGTCGTGCACAAAACTGCTGGGCCGGATTACCGTGCGTGGTATCGACGGACTGGGCCCACTTCTCTGCTGGTTTCCGTGGGTGAGGGCGACAGGTATGCATATGGTGCAGAGGACCAGAATCCTGGGCGAGTCTGATCTCGAAGTGAGCGGTTCGCGGGCGAGCCGCCGACGTGGGTGCAGGCAGTCGTGACGGATAGTGCCGCGAACGCTCGCGTCTCGCCGGTCAATTCGCACAACGAGTGGGACCCGCTCGAAGAGATCATCGTCGGGCGGATCGACGGGGCGGCGATCCCTTCTGACCACCCGGTTGTGTCCTGCAACATCCCGCCGTGGGCGGCGCGTCTGCAGGGCCTGGCTTCCGGCTTCGCCTATCCGAGCATGCTGACCGATCCGGCACAGGAAGAACTTGATCAGTTCATTGTTCTCCTGGAGTCGCTCGGCATCACAGTGAGGCGCCCGGACATCGCCGACCACAAGGCAGACTTCGGCACCCCCGACTGGTCGTCGCACGGCTTTTGCAACGCCTGCCCGCGCGACAGCCTCCTCGTCGTCGGCGACGAGATCATTGAAACGCCGATGGCGTGGCCGTGCCGATACTTCGAAAGTCACTCCTACCGCACGATCCTCAAGGACTATTTCCGGCGCGGAGCGCGCTGGACGGCGGCGCCCAGGCCGCAACTCACCGAGGCGCTGTTCGAAGAGGACTTTTCCCCTCCGGGGGACGGCGAGCCCATGCGCTACATCCTCACCGAATTCGAGCCCGTGTTTGATGCGGCAGATTTCGTGCGGGCAGGACGCGACCTGTTCGTCACGCGCAGCAACGTCACGAACCGGATGGGAATCGAGTGGTTGCGGCGGCACCTGGGGTCCGGCTACCGCATTCACGAGATCGAAAGCCGCTGTCGTACGCCCATGCACATCGACACGACGTTTCTCCCGCTCGCACCCGGCAAGGTGATGATCAACCCCGAATATGTCGATCCGGACCGACTGCCCGACGTGCTGAGCTCGTGGGACATCTTGGTCGCCCCCGAACCGGACCCGATCGACAAGAGGTTGGTCAAGCTCACCTCGATGTGCGGTAAATGGCTCAGCATGAACGTGCTGATGATCGACGAAAAGCGAGTGATCGTGGAGCGCCACCACACGGGCATGCTGCGTGCCCTTGAGAAGTGGGGGTTCGAGCCCGTGCCGTGCGACCTGCTGCACTACGCACCCTTTGGGGGCTCATTCCACTGCGCGACGCTCGACGTTCGCCGTCGCGGCACGCTCGAATCGTATGTCGACTGATCGCTCAGCGCTGCTCGAGCACATCGACGGCACTCGACGCTAAGGGATGTGCCCGCCGGGGGTTCTTCACCGCTCCTCGGGCCGCTCATCCAGCTAGCGCAACGTGCCGGACTGACGGCACGTTGCGCCCTCCGAGGGGTGCGTGCGCTGGTACACCGCGATGGCAGTGCCCAGCGCGACTGCCCTGGCGGACCGGGTGCTGCTGGCGGCGCCGCACTGGCGCACGACTCACCGTGCGGCGTGTGGCGCCGCTGTGCGGGATCTCACTGCCTGCTGCCCGCCGCATCGTCGATCACCTCGCACCGCTGCCGGCCAACTCACCGGTCCGCCGGGCGCCCTCAGCAGGTCAAGCGGCGTTCGGCGCTCTCGTAGGTGGCGAGGTTGGAGTCGACGCCCACGACCGTCTTGTAGGTGTAGGTGCCAGAGCCCGTGCAGTTCCAATAGGCGAGCTTGGTGCCGCTCTCCAGCGGGGTCCAGTCCATCTCTTCCCAGCCGTACCAGCGGTGACGCTGCAGGGATATCGTGGCGTCCGTGCAGCCGCTGCGGGTCTTGCCAGCCTTGCCGATGATCTCACTGATGCCCTTGTAGGGGGCCGAGATGCTGTAGCAGTTCCGGTCCCAGTCGGAGGCGGCGGCCGGAGTGGCCGGCATCAGCAACGTGGCCGCGCAGGCCAGTGCGACGGCGACGGATGACTTTCCGGCGAATCCGAGAGTGCTCATGACAAACGTTCCTGTCTGCGAAAACGTGTGAGATGCAACCTGCGAGAGCACTCTTTCATCGGGGCCGCGACAAGATCAAGCTGCCCCCTCCGCACCGTCAAATTCCGTTGGTCTGCGTCGGCTTGGCGTTGATTGTCCCCGCCTGTCAGGCGCTTGCGGCCTGCGGTTGAAAGGGTGAGGCGCAGGGTGAGCACGCCGTGGACGCGGCCGGTGCTGCGGCTGGCGGGGCAAGGAAGTTGGCGCAGATCCTGCCGGCTTTCGTGCTGGCATGCGCGGTCGGATGAGAACGGATCTTGGCGTGGGATCGGGTTCTCGGATTGCCGTAAGCGCCCCGCGGCCTACGGGACACACGCAGGGCTCACGGCGACGGAAGCTTGGCACTCACGCGCGGCTGACTCGTGTGACCCCACGATGTGCGCCCCAGGGCCGCTCGCACGGTGTCGCGCGGCCTGTGCGGGCCGTCGAGCAATCCGCCCACTGGCTGCAGCAGTTGGTGCAGCGCCGGGCAGCTGCGTACGTCAGGCGGCGGAAGCTGTCTTTCCGCTGCATCGCAAACGCGATGGCACCGGGTTTGCGGACATGACGTGCTCCGGTAGGGGAACGCGGGTAAGAGTCCGGCCGCCGCCGCGTGGTTCGGCGGCGGCCGGGGCGCGAGGGATCGAGGCTCCCCCTCGATGTGTCCTCGCGCGAGGATGCCCTCTCTCGCCGCTGCCAGGCCGCGCCTGGCTGGCGTCTGGAGAGCGATGGCTGAAGCTGTGTGCCGGTAGTGCGGCTCGAGCCAGTCTCGGTGGGCGGTCACGATGTGCAGGCGGAGGCCCAGTCCCACCTGTAGGGAGAGTAGGGCCAAGCTCATCTGATCGGTAGCGAGGCTTCGCGTCCCGCTGCTCAACTGGCCCCGGCGCGGGCCTTGGTGGGGGCGAAGCGGCAGGAATGCGTACAGATCCAAACGATGGCGTCGTCCCAGCCCGACGCAAAGTCCGCCATGTCACGTGGTGCACTCGCAGCACCGCGGCTCACGCTCCGGTGTTGCGTGAGCCGCCACCGCCTCCTCGAACGCCTTCGTGCTGCTCACGGCTGCATCCTGGGCGCGCGGCCGGCACCGGCGGGCGTTGTACCATCCTCGGCTTCTCGTTGTCCGTTCATCGCTCAAATCTGCCAGGCATACCACGGCCCAGCGAGGGCATACGAGTGGGCAAGCAGCGGCGCCTGGGCAGTGAGGCGGACAGCATGGACCTGGCTGGGCGGGACGAGGGCCAGCATCTGTTCGCGCAGGGCCCGCTATCGGTTTCTGCGGCCTTCGAGGGCAGTGAGGAGATCGGGTCTGCACGCGACATGGCCCGGGACTTCCTCGTGGGGTTGCAGCATGTGCACGGACTTCCGGTGTCGAGGCGGGTGCTGGACATGGGGCAGTTGGTGGTGAGCGAGCTGGTGACCAACGCCCGCAAGTACGCGCCGGGGCCGTGTCTGCTGACGTTGGGTGTCAGCGACGGAGTCTTCGAGATGACCGTTTGGGACAGCAGCACGACGTTGCCGCTGCTTTTGGCCCCGGACCCCGGCCGGGTTGGTCAGCACGGGCTGGAGATCGTGATGGCGGTGTGCCAGAGCTTCGAGGTGCACCGCGAGCCGGTCGGCAAGCGCATCAGGACGTCGATCAGCCTGGCCGACGATCCTGGCGGCGATCCCGCTGGCCGCCAGATGATGTGATCAGACGACGACGCTCGGGCTGTCGGCCCAGGCGGAGCAGGCACCAAAGTCATCGCGCCCAGGAGATGAGGGACTCCGGGTTCATCGTCGTGGCGGTCAGATGTGTGGTGTTGCCCCGGGGAGTAGGCCAAGGCTGTCGGGGATCGGTCCGCGGTTTGGTCGCCGGCCTGCGTCCTGGGGCAAGGCCGCTCTGGCGAGGGTGAGTGTGGTGACCAGTTGGCGAAGCTCTTGGATCTCGGCTTACTGCGGTGCGCCGCTGGGGCGGTCCAGGATGTTCACCTCGTCCAGGATCCGCTGCCTCGGCGTGCTCAGGATGGCCTCGAGCCCGGCATCAAGGCCGTTGGGCCCTCGGAGGGTTGAGGGAGTCGGGGAAGTAGGCGGCGCGCGGGACCGGTGGTGGCAAGAGCGACGTGTGAACGGTCATGGTAGGGGCGGCTATCGCCCGCCCCGCCGCGCCAGCAGACCGCATCCGGCCGCGGCGACACCTGCCAGGGTCAATGCTCCCCACGCGGCTTGCGGGGCGATGGTGAAGAGCACTCCGCACACCAGCGGCCCGGTCGCTGCGCCCAGCGAGACGCCCATCTGGCTGTAGGCAGTCGCCTGCTGTTCTTGCCCGGGGTAGGGCAGCCCGATCGCGTAGTGCAACAGTCCCGCCCAGCCCCAGCCGCCGCCGTAGGCGAGCAAAGCGCCCACGGCGCTCAGCGCGAGGCTGGTGGTGGTGAGCAGAGCCGTCCCGCATGCCCCCGTCAGAAAAAGAGCCGTCAAAGTGGCGCCCGTCGCCTGGGGGCGGCGCCCTATCAGCCAGCCCGCGCCCAGACGCACCGCGATGTTGAGGGCGGCGCCGCAGGTGGCTATGGCCCCCGCCGCGGCCAGCGAGGTGCCGTGCAAGGTGAGGGAGAGCAGCAGGAATCCGCCCAGGCCGTTGCCCACCATCGCGCCGAAAAACCCGGCGCAGCTCAGGGCCAGGAGGTAACGGTCAGGGTGCAGTACGGGGTGGTGCTGTCGGGCTGCCTGGCCGGCCTGATCACTGGAGGGCTTGCGCCGCCGCAGCAGCGGCACGGTCGCCGTCGCGCACAAGGTGGCCGTGGCGGCGAATACCGGCCGCCAGCCGGCGGGTTGGGCCAGCAGCGGCATGGCGAGGCTGGCGAGCAGCGTGGCCGCCGGCACGGCCGCCTGCTTGAGACCGAAGGCGAAGGCGCGGATGCGCGGCGGGCAGCGCCGCATGAGTAGGGCGTTGGTGTGCGGTTGTGTGCTCCCGTAGGCGAAACCGCCGAGGAGGGAACTGACCCACAGTCCGGCGGCCGGTGCTGTTGCCGCGCAGCCCAGGCCCAGCGCGGTGGCGCCGAGCGCGGCGGCCAGGGCACGCTCGATGGCCGGGGGCACGGGGGAGTGCTTGGTGACGTAGGCGCCCGCCAGCGAGGCCAGCCAGTACGTCGCCAGGATGGCGCCCATGCGCGCTGAACTCCACCCGTACTGGGCGCAGATGAGTCCGTTGGCTGCGCCCGGCAGGAAGACCGGCAGTGACGTCAGCACGGTCACGGCCGCCACCGTCATTGCTGTGGACAGGCCCCCGGCCCGGGTCTTGGTGAGGGTTGTGGGACGTGCACGGGTGAGGGTGCTGTCGGTGTTCATCGTGCCCCCACCAGCGCATGGGGTTTCGCCGGGAGCGCCGCGTCGAGGGCGAGTACCGCCCGCGCGATGGCGTCGGTGTCGCCCAGCGTCACTGAGTCCACTCCCGGCCGGATGCCGGCCGCCGTCGCCCAGTGTGCGCCTTCTGTGGGGATGCCCAGCGCGAAGCGGCCGCGGTAGGGGCGATGGTGCGCGTCCAGCATGCGGGCGGGTCTGCGTGTCACGGCCAGGGCTCCCGTCTCGTGGTGGCCGCCGTTCGGGTCGGGTATGCGGTAGGTGACTACCTGGCCCGAGTCGAGCAGATGGCGCAATAGCGGGTCGGAGGTGGTGCGCACGTCCGTTTGCTGGATTCGTGCCTCCACGAGCGTGGTGACGGCGACCGGGGGGCCGGGGACGACGGCTGAGGACACCTCCCAGCCGGTGGCGGTGGCGGACACGTGCAGGTGGGGGCCCATCGGGGTGAGAACGCCGGCTCGGATCAGGGCGGCCATTTGCGCTATGCGGTGTCCGGGCGGGCCGATGGACAGGTAGGCGTTCAACGGTGTGTACCAGCCGGAGAGTTCGTCGCGGTAGGAGGAGCCGGTGATCCCCGCGTGGTCGACGACCTGCCGGATCTCGTTGCGCAAGTCACGCAGCGCGTCCAAGGCCGCCTTGACGGGCTCGTCCACGTTCCCGCCGCGTGCCAGGGCCGCGTCACGCTCCAGGTGGGAGGCCAGCCACGCGGTGAACTCGGCGCGCCCCTCCAGAGCCGCGGCCGGGTAGGGGCGGGTCAGCGCGTCCCAGTCCCAGCGCTCGCCGGGCGTGATGCCGTGGGCATCCAGCAGTTGGTTGTGGGCGGGGCCTTCGGTGGGCGCTGTCTGGTAGTCGCGCAGAAATGCCGCGGCCATCTCCTGGGGTGTGCCGCGGCGGCGCAACAGTGCCGCGTAGTAGACGAGTTCGACCTCGCGGGAGATCAGCGGCCAGATGTCCGCGCGGAAGCGGACGGGTCGGTTGGCGGCGCGCTCGCGCAGGGCTTGCACGGTGGAGGGGGTGAGGAGCAGCGGCCGGTGGCGTTCGCCGGGGCCTTTCTGGTTCTCCCCGCGTGCCTGGTAGGGCAGTCCGCGTCGGGAGCCCGCGTACAGGCGTGGCTCGCGGCCTGAGGCGCGGTAGGCCAATGTGCCGTCGGGCTGTTCCTCGAAGTGGCCGCCCCGGCCCTGGGTGAAAAGCGCCAGGTGGTCGAAGAAGGCCAGGCCGAGGCCGCGCAGCGCCACCGGCTCGCCGGGGGCGATCGCGGACAGGTCGGCGTCGGCGGGGTTGCCCGGAGGCACATACCTGGCCCCGGGGGCGACCGGGGCCCCGGCCCTGTCCCCGATCCCGTTTCTGCTGTCGGCCACGTGCCCCTGGGCCAGGACCACCGCGTCCAGCGGCAGCCGCGTTCCGCTGGCAAGACGCAGCACGTCACGGCCATCCCCGAGGGTGTGCAGGGCGACGGCCGTGTCCTGGTGTACGCGGACCGTCAGTCGGGCGGGCGCGTTGCGTACGACGTGGTGGAAGGCCCAGTGCAGGTAGGAGCCGTACAGGGCGCGCGAGGGGTAGGAGTTGGGGCCAAGGGCGCGTGCCTGGGCCCAGATCTCCTCGCCGTGGCAGGCGGCAGTCGCGGCGGTGAGTGATGACGCCCACGCGTGCAGATTGGGTCCCGGCACCACGGGGCCGGCGCAGCTCACTGCGGCGTCGGTGAACACGGTGACCTGCTCGGCGACCGTGTTCATCAGCAGGTGTGCCGACTGGTCGGTGCGCCAGACGCGGCCGGCTCCCGCCGGGGCCGGGTCGACGACGTGGACGGTGACGGGGACGCCGTCCGGGTTGGCCGCCGCGTTGGCGCACAGGCGCTCCAGAATGCTCAGTCCGCGCGGGCCCATGCCCACGACGCCGACCTCGAGTCCGTGTCCATCGTTCAAGGAAAGACCCCCCGCTTGCTGTGCCGCGCGCCGTGCCGCGCGGGCGCCGTGCAATGTGATGACTTGGCCCGGCCGCCATCCGGCGGCCGGGCAATGGCCGATCCTAGATGCCTTTTTTTAGCCCCACTTCAGCGATTGATGCCTTGCGCGGCCGATTGATGCAGCACGCTCATGAATGCGATTCATTCGCTACGCGTATTAATGCGTGTCTGAAACTATTTCTCCCGGCCGGTTTTCCTGGTCTACGTTTCCGGTGTCGCCGGCGAGCGGCGCCCCTGAGGTCACAAACCCCAGACCAGGACGGGTGCAAGGAAACAACTATGCGCGGGAGCACCTTGCATCCGCCCCCGGGTGCCGCTGTTTTGCCCCACCCTTTTCCAACCCCCTTCCACATATGCGACAGGGAGTCATCATGGACACTTTCAGTCACGCCAAAAGCCCTGCGAAGTACAAGCCTTACAACCGCTCGTCCATCAAGCGGGCGCCTCAGTGGGAGCGCATTCCTGCGGAGCTGCGCGAGGCCGTCGAAGTGGTTTCCCATGTGCTGCCGTTCCGCACCAACCAGTACGTGCTCGACGAACTGATCGACTGGGATCGGATACCGGACGATCCGATCTACCGGCTCAACTTTCCGCACGAGTCGATGCTTGATCCGGACGACTTCGCGACCCTGCGCGACCTGCTGCGCTCCGGCGACAAGCAGCGCCTGGCCAAAGAGATCCATGCGGCGCGGACCCGGATGAACCCGCACCCCGCGGGCCAGCTCACGCACAACGTGCCGCAGCTGGAAGGCGAAGTGGTGCCCGGCATCCAGCACAAGTACAAGGAGACCGTCCTCTTCTTCCCCAGCCAGGGCCAGACGTGCCACGCCTACTGCACGTTCTGCTTCCGCTGGCCCCAGTTCGTCGGTGAGGAAGACCTGCACTTCGCCGCCAAGGACGCCGAGGGACTGTGCGCCTACCTGCGCAGCCACCCGGAGGTCACCGACGTGCTGATCACCGGCGGCGACCCGCTGATCATGCGTACCGCCAATCTGGAACGCTACCTCGAGCCGCTGCTCGCCCCCGACCTGGCGCACGTGCGCAACATCAGGATCGGCACCAAGGCGGTCGGCTACTGGCCCCAGCGTTTCGTCAGCGACGTCGACGCCGATGACCTACTGCGCCTGTTCGAGCGCGTGGTCGGCGCGGGCAAGCACCTGGCGCTGATGGGCCACTACAACCACCCGGCCGAACTGCGCCCCGACATCGCCCGCGACGCCCTGCGTCGCATCAACTCCACCGGCGCCGTGGTGCGCATGCAATCGCCCGTCCTGCGCCACATCAACGACGACCCGGCCGCCTGGCAGGAGTTGTGGACCCAGGGCGTGCGCCTGGGCGCGATCCCGTACTACATGTTCGTCGAGCGCGACACCGGCGCCCGCGCCTACTTCGAGCTGCCGCTCACCGAGGCCTACGACCTCTTCCGCACCGCCTATGCCGGCGTCTCCGGCCTGGCGCGGACCGTGCGCGGCCCGTCGATGAGCGCCTTCCCCGGAAAGGTCATGGTCGACGGCACGCCCACCATCCGGGGCGAGAAGGTCTTTGCCCTGCAGCTCCTGCAGGCCCGGCGCGGCCACCTGGTGCGCCAGCCGTTCTACGCCAAGTTCGATGCCCAGGCGACCTGGTTCGATCAGCTGGTGCCCGCGTTCGGCGAGCCCAGGTTCCCCTTCGAAGAGGACCTCCCCGCCCTCCCGTCCCCGAGTCGGCAACTCGACCTGGTGGGAGCGTGAGCGCCGTGCCCGTGGACACCCCCCTGTATGAGGTCCTCGCGCTGCGCTTTGGCACCCACGCCGAACGCCCCGCACGGGACAACTTCCTCACCGACGAGGGCCAGTTCGCCGCCGACTCAACGATGCCCAACGACTACTACCTGTGGGTGGTGCGCAACGAGCGGCACTTTCTGCTGGTCGATACCGGCTTCCCCGAAGAGATGGCGCGACGGCGCGGACGCACCCTGTTCCGCGACCCGGTCAAGGCCCTGGGAGATCTCGGCACCAGTGCCGGCGACATCACGGACGTGGTCATCACCCACATGCATTACGACCACGCCGGGAACCTCGATCGTTTCCCGCATGCCCGCATCCACCTCCAGGAGGAGGAGCTGCGGTTTTGCACCGGCCCCTCGATGCGCCACCGCGTGGTGCGCAGGCCGTTCGAGCCGGTGAACGTCCACACGGCCGTGCAGGGTCTGTTCGAGGACCAGTTGGTGCTGCACCGCGGCGAGGCCCAGATCCTGCCCGGCGTCACCGTGCACCCCGTGCCGGGGCACACCCCGGGCACCCAGGTGGTGCGGGTGCCCACCGCACGCGGCTGGGTCGTGCTCGCCAGCGACGCCGCCCACCTGTGGGCCAACATCCGCCTCCGTAGCCCGTTTCCCATCCTGGAGGGCCTGACGCCGATGCTGGAGGGATACGACACCATCGAGGCCCTGGCCGACGGCGAGGACCATGTCATCCCCGGTCACGACCCTCAGGTGGCGCTGCGCTTCCCGGCGCTTGCCGGAGCCCCCGACTGGAGGTGCCTGCACGAGCCCGCCGCCGACGGCCTGCTGGCCGCCACCACGGCCGGCGGAGTGGTGGCATGAGCGCGCTGCGCGCAGCCGTGGTCGGCGTCGGGCCGCGCGGCCTCAGCGTCCTGCAGAAGATCGCCGAGCTCGCCGGTGAACTGCCCGCCGGCCGGCAGCTGGAGGTTCATCTGATCGACCCCGGCGACGGCGGCCAGGGCACCCACCCCGCGCGCCAGCCCGCGCACCTGCTCACCAACACCGTCGCCAGCCAGGTGTCCATGTTCGCCGAGAACACCGGGCCCTCGTTCACCCAATGGGCGGCCTCGGCCGGATACCGTGCCTTTGAGGCTGCCTACCACCCCACCGGCGACGACAGCGGCGAGCCGGTCGGCGAACACGCCTATCTGCCGCGGCGAATGCTCGGTTCCTACCTCAGCTTCGTCTTCGACCGCACACTGGCCTCGCTGCCCGGCACGGTCCGTGTCGTTCAGCACCGCGACCGCGCCGTGGACATCGCCCCCACCGCGGATGACCGCTACGCCGTGAAGCTGGCCCGCGGTTTCACCGTCACCGTCGACTACCTGTTTTTGACCACCGGACACTGCGAGCGCGTGCCCACCGAAGAGGACCTGGCCCACGGCGCGTTCTCCCGTACCTACACCGAGCGCAACCCGCACCTCGCGTACTTCTCCACGCCCTACCCCGTCGACCTGCTGCAGCGCATCGCGCCCGGCTCCACCGTGGCGGTGCAGGGGTTCGGCCTGACGGCCCACGACGTGATCTCCGAACTGACCGCAGGACGCGGCGGCACGTTCAGCGGCACCGGCCCCGCCACCGAATACCACCCCTCCGGACGCGAGCCGCGCATTCTCCTGTTCTCCCGGCAGTGCCTGCCCTTCAGCGCGCGCGGCCTCAACCAAAAGGGCATCACCGGAGGCCACCGGGCCCGCTTCTTCACGCCACAAGCAGTGCGCGCCCTGCGCGCCACCCGGCCGGACGGCAAGCTCGACTTCGTCCAGGACGTGCTGCCCCTGCTGGTGCGAGAGATGACCTACGCCTACCGCACGGCGCAACTCGGTCGGCCCCTCCCCTTTGAGCAGTTCGAGCCGACGGCGCCAGAGCTGCGGATCGTCCAGGACATCCTCGACCCGCTGTCCGGCGAAAACTTCACCGACCAGGCCGCCTTCCGGCGCTTTTTCACCGAGCACATCGCCGACGACCTGGCCCACGCCGAACTCGGTAACCTGACCAGCCCGGTCAAGGCCGCCACGGACGTCATCCGCGACACCCGCGCCGCACTGCGCGAGGCGGTCGAGTTCGGCGGTCTGACGCCCGCCTCGCACCGGATCTTCAACGCGGTGTACGTGCCGGTGATGAACCGCGTCGCATTCGGACCGCCCCGCCATCGCAACCACCAGCTGCTCGCCCTGATGCGGGCCGGCGTGGTCGACCTGGCGGGCGGCCCCGGCGGCCGGCTCATCCGGGACCGGGAGCGGGGCCGCTACACGGTGCGCACCGACTACCCTGGCGGCGCCGAGATGCGGCACGCTGACGCACTGGTCATCGCCCGCCTCGACACCTTCCACCCCGAACACGACCGCTCGCCGCTGACCGCCAAGCTCCTGGAGCGCGGTCTCGTACGCCCCTACCGCAACGGTGACTTCGCACCCGGTGGTCTGGACATCACCGCGGCGGGACGCCTCATCACGGCACAGGGCACGGAGCTGCGCGGCGCCTGGGCTCTGGGCTACCTGGTCGAGGGCCCGAGGTTCTACACGCACGCGCTGCCCCGGCACCAGCTCCCCTCGCAGTTCACCCGGGACGCCGACGCCGCCGTGCGGGAGATGGCCGCCGACGCACACCGCCGCACGACGACGCACACCCCTTCCTACGAAACTGCCCGGGAGGCAGAGCATGCCGGTACAGACCGGACGTCACTTTCCCTACCGTGAATTCCGCAAGCGGCACATCCAGACCCCAGAACCGGTGATCTGGCCCTGGAAGAGCCTGGCCAAGGAGCTGGAAGCAGCCGAGCACTCGCAATACGGCACGCTGACGCTGACCGGCCCCGACGGCGGGCACGAGATCGTGCCGGGCACGTCGATGACCTTCCAATCGGTACGCCCCGGCGAGCACACCACCCCGCACGCGCACTCCTGGTGGCACCTGTACTTCGTGCGGTCCGGGTCGGGTGTCCTCGTCCTGGACGAGACGGGGGAGACGGTCGAGCTGGACGGCGACGATGTGCTGCTGATCCCCGCCTGGTGGACGCACCACTTCGAAAACCGCGGAACCGAAGACGAGCTGCTCCTGCTGAACATGTCCAACCTGCCGCAACTGGTCTCGCTGCACAACAAGTTCTCCCGCGAGGGCTTGGCCGTGGCGGGCGAGGCACCGAACACGTAATCACAAGCAAGGGAGTCGAGAAATGTTCAAGCGCATCGATCACATCGGAGTGGTGGTCGACGACCTGGCCGCGGCCCGGACGTTCCTGGAAAGCCTGGGAATGGTCCTGGAACGGGCCCAAGAGGTCCCCGAGCGGCAGGTCAAAATCGCCTTCTACCACTGCGGCGACGGCCGCATCGAGCTCATCGAGCCCACCACCCCGCAGGCGCGCGAGCGCCGTCTGGGCGAGGGCAAGCAGGCGACGATCGAGCACATCGGCGTGGAGGTCGACGACGTGCCCTCCATCATGCGGGCGGTGCAGGGGCTCGGCGTCGAGCTGACCACACACGAGCCGGTACCGGTCGGCCCGAACCTCAATGCCTGGACGCAGCCCGACACGTCACAGGGCATCCAGTTCCAGCTGGTACAGCGGGACGCGGTGTAGTGGCGTCGTCCGGACAGGGCCGCAGGCGTCCGGCAGGACCCAGGGGCGCGCGGCGACGACACAACGTGAACGGCAGGGGCGAGGGATGGATTGCGTGAAGACGACGACGGCGCAACCGACGACGCCGTCCAAGGAGACCGGACGCCCCGAGCCGCGGACGGGGTGGGTGCTCGCCTCCCTGCTCGGCGGCATGTTTCTCGGCAACGTGGACATCGCCGTCGTCAACGTGGCCATCCCCTCGATACGCGAGCGCCTGCACGCCTCGGGCGGCGAACTGGAACTGATCGTCTCCGGATACACCCTCGCGTACGCGATGCTCCTGATCACCGGCGCGCGGCTCGGCGAAATCCGCGGGCGGCGCCGGATCTATCTCAGCGGCCTGGCCCTCTTCACCCTGTCGTCCCTGGGCTGCGGACTCGCACCGAACGGCGCCACGCTGGTCGCGGCGCGCGTCGTGCAGGGCGTGGGTGCGGCCCTGATGGTCTCCCAAGTCCTGACCAGCATCCAGGTCACCTTCGCCGGACAAGCCCGGCGCCGCGCACTGGGCGCCTACACCGGTGTCCTCGGCGTCAGCTCGGTGGTCGGTCAGGCGCTGGGCGGGGTCCTGGTCTCAGCGGACATCCTGGGAAGCGGCTGGCGCCCGATCTTCCTCATCAATGTCCCGCTCGGGATCATCCTTCTGATCACCTCGTACGCCTTCTTGCCCGCCGACGAGGGTCTGAGCCGCAAGAAGCTCGACCTGCGGGGCGTGGGCCTGCTCTCCTTGGCTCTGTTCTTGCTGGTCACCCCGCTGGTGCTGGGGCAGGATGCGGGATGGCCGCTGTGGACCTGGCTGTGCCTGGCCGCCTCACTGCCCGTCTTCGCGCTGTTCACGAAGGTCGAGCGGGATACTGCGCAGCAGGGCGGCGACCCGCTGGTGAACGTATCGCTGCTGTCCAGGCCCTCGGTGTCGCTCGCCCTGGTTTCCCAGGCGGCCACCCGGGCCGGCTACTTCGCCCTGCTCTTCGTCCTCGCGCTCTACCTCCAGCAGGGCCTGGGCAAGAGCGCGGTGTATGCGGGGCTGGTGCCCATCGCCTGGGTGGCGACGTTTGCCGCGGTCGGCCCCTTGCTGGGCCGCATGGGTGCGCGCAGCCGCCGCTTGGCAGCCCCGGCAGGCGGCCTGCTGATGGCCGTGTCCTTCGCCGGTATCGCGGCCGGTTTGCAGACCACGGCGTGGCTGGTACTGCTGCTCGGCATCGGCGGGGTCGGCTACGGCGCGGCGTTCAGCGGCACGCTGGCGCACCTGACGGAGTCGGTCGAGCCGCAGTATGCGCCGGACGTCAGCGGTCTGTTCAACACCACCCTCCAGGTCGGCGGAACGATGGGTGTCGCCATCTTCGGCACCGTCTACCTGGCCCTGGCGGAGCATTCGGACACGGCACACGGGGCGTTCGGCACGACGAACATGGTGCTCGCCATCGTGTCGGTCGCGGCCTCCGGACTGGTCTTCTTGGCCGGCAGGACCGGGGGAGAGGCGAAGGCGTAGAGCTCGGGTCGCTCGTCGCCGCGCGGCTCGCCGCACCAGCGTGCCGGGCTGCCTTCCCCTGACGCAGGAAGCCCCGCAGGGGCAGGAACAGCAACCATCGACAACAACCATACGAACCACTGGACTTGAGGAGCACACACCATGGACGTCATCCGTCATCCCGGAGACGCGACCAAGGGCCCCGAAGACCGCTTCCACGGGGATGTCTGGCTGTGGCCGCGCATCGGCGCCACCGCCAACGCCGAAGTACGCAACGTCCTGTTCACCCCCGGCGCGCGCAGCGCCTGGCACCGCCACCCGGCAGGCCAGGTCCTGCACGTCACCGAGGGAGTCGGACTCCTGGGTTTCCGCAGCGGCGAAGTGCAGGAGATCCGGGCCGGCGACACCGTGGTCTGCCACCCCGGCGAAGAGCACTGGCATGGGGCGGGACCGGGGACCTTCATGACGCACATCGCGGTCACTGACGGGCCGACAGAGTGGAAGGAACATGTGACGCAGGCGCAGTACCAGGGCTGAGCGCCGAGGGCAGACCACGTCTGCGACACAAGGGCCCGGACCCATAGTCCGGGCCCTTTCGCAGCAGGACACCAAGCCCCCAGCATGAGAGCTGAGAGGCACAACCCAGCCTCCTGTGCATCAGGGATGCACAGGAAACAGCGAGGAACGGTGAGACGATCGCAGACTTCCGGGAAGCCCCCCAGGTGCGAAAACGGGTTCAACAGTCTGCATATGCTGCTCGGCATGAGTATCGAGCTCCACCACCTGCGCGGCTTCCTGGCACTGGCGGAAGACAAGCACTTCACGCGCGCTGCCAAGCGGATGGGTGTCTCCCAGCCGACTCTCAGCCGCAACATGCGACGCCTGGAAGAGCTGATCGGCAGACGGCTGCTCGAACGCACCACACGGCAGGTGGCGCTCACCTCGGCCGGTGAGGCCCTCTACAGCCAACTCAGCTTCCTCATCCCGAGGCTGGAAGCCGCACTGCGCCCCGAACCGGAGGACCAGACCTTTCGCGTGGGCTTCGCCTGGGGTTTCCCCTCCGGCTGGCCACAGGAGACGATCGCCCGTTTTGAGGCGGAGACCGGACTATCGGTCCGTGTGCAACGGCATGACGCGAAACTGGCCGGGGTGGACCGCGGAGACGTGGATGTGGCGGTGCTGCGGGGGCGCGTACAGGCGCCGGGAATGCAGGCAGTGACGCTGCTGCACGAACGCCGGATCGTCGCGGTGTCCACCCGTTCGGAGCTGGCAAGCCGGGAGGAGATGAGCTGGCAGGAGATCGCGGACCACCAACTCGTGCTGAACGAGGTGAGTGGTACGACCAACCTGGACGAGTGGCCGATCGACCGGCGACCGGACGTGGCTGTGGTGTGCCGCAACTTCGACGAATGGCTGGAAGCCGTGGCCGCGAACAAGGGGCTTGGGGTCGTACCGGAGTTCGTGGGACGTCAGCACTTTCACGCATTCGTCTCGTTCCTGACGATCCCGGACGCTCCCAGCGTGCCACTGAACCTGATCTATCCACAGCACGGCGGACATCCGCAGCTGGGGCAGTTCGTGAAGATGGCGCGGGAGACGGTGGGGCCCTGAAGGCAACGCCGTGATTCTGCTGGTGCTCCTACTGGGGGAGTGACGGCGGTCGCTGATGACGGGTGCCTGGTCCGTCTGACCGACAAGGAGACCCTCTTCCGCCACGCCGTCGAGGCCGCGGTGACGCCCTGATGGCAGACACCCTCGCGGCGGTCGAGCATCTGGGTGATCGGGCGAGGGACGAGGATTTGCGAGCGACGGTGACGGACCTGGCTCATCGGCCGGCGCGACTCTGCTGCAGCGATCGCGCTCGGGTGCTCCGCCGCTTGACCTATGCACAAGTGGCCCAGTTCCCCGGCCTGGTCGAGACTGTGCATGAGCGCACCGCGCACCGCCCTCACGCAGCCCTCGCCGACCGGCTGGCTCGTCTCTCTGGATGGACGCGCCGCGTCCCGGCCGCCGAGCTGCGCGGCACGGCGGAAGCGGCCGTTGACACCTTCCTGCGCGCGTACGTGAGCGACTGACCGTTGCCGGGCAGGCAGGGCGGCGAGGCTGGCGGGGCGTGTCGCTGATCAAGACTTGAGCCGGGCGCAGTCGGGTGGGCGGGCCTAGGCACTGTTTCTCGGATCTCCTGACGTGAGTGGGTAGTTGGGGCCAGGCTGGTCGTATGGGTCGCGGTGATTTAACGAATGCGGAGTGGGACCGGCTGGTGTCGTTCTTGCCTCGTGGTGGTGCCCGTGGGGGCCGGTGGAGTGATCACCGACGTGTGATCAACGGAGTGCTGTACCGGGTGCGCACGGGTGTGCAGTGGCGGGATCTGCCCGAGCGTTTCGGGCCGTGGGAGACGGTCTACAAACGTCATCGTCGCTGGTCAGCGGATGGCACGTGGGCCATGCTGCTGTCGAAAGTGCAGGCAGCTGAGGATGCCGAAGGTCGCATCGACTGGGATGTGTCCGTGGACTCCACCACGGTGCGAGCCCACCAACACGCGGCCGGCGCGCGGAAGTCATCCCCGGCCGCGGTGGGTCAAAAGGGGGCCGGCCGGGGGACGAACCAGGTCGATCCGGTGCTGCAGAAACTGGCCGCCCGCTTGGAGGAAGTCCTCCGAGCGGCGAATGTCTGGGACGGTCCCGCGGCGGCTTCACGACCAAAATCCACCTAGCAGCCGACGGACGATGCAGGCCCCTCGCCATCGTCCTGACCCCGGGACACTACGGCGACAGCCCCCAGTTCGAGCGCGTACTCAGCCAGATCTCCGTGCCCCGCCTCGGCGTCGGACGGCCACGCACCCGACCCGACCATGTCCTGGCGGACAAGGCCTACACGTCCCGCAAGAATCGCCGCTACCTGCGACGACGCGGCATCGCCCACACCATCCCCGAACGCCTGGACCAGCAAAGGCACCGGCGCAACCGAGGCTCCCGCGGAGGCAGGCCCACCGGGTTCGACGGCGAACGCTACAAGAAACGCAACACCGTCGAACGCGCCATCAACCGGCTCAAGGGCTTCCGGGCAGTGGCCACCCGTTATGAAAAACGCGCCTACATCTATCTCGGCACCATCACCCTCGCAGCCCTCACCATCTGGCTCCGAACATGATCCGAGAAACAGTGCCTAGTCTTCGTTACGACGTGCTTGCCTTCGTTCCGAGAAGAAGGAGAGGGCCCCGCATGACGCAGAAGCAGCCCAAGGCCGAGCTTGACGCCCGATACAGCTCCGCGCTCAACCCGCGCCCGGGCGCGGGGGACGTCACGGCCACCGATTGGGCCGAGGTCCAGCGGCGGCTGCGGGCCGCCGAAATCTTCTGGATCACCACGATCCGGCCGGACGGTCGGCTGCACGTCACGCCACTGATCGCCGCGTGGCATGACGGGGCGCTGCACTTCAGCACGGGGCGCGGCGAGCAGAAGGCCAAGAACCTGGCCGGTGATGCCCACTGCGCATTGACGACAGGGCACAACTCACTGTCCGAAGGGCTCGACATCGTGATTGAGGGAATGGCGGAGCGGGTGGTGGATCCCGCGCGGCAAGACAAGATCATCGGCGCTTTCGAGTCGCAGTACGGAAGCCACATCACCTCGCCGGACGGGATCTTCTACGGTTTTGGCGACAGCATCCGCAGGGGTGACGATCTGTTGTTTGCGGTGGCGCCCGGCACGGCGTTCGGTTTCGGGCACGACGGCCAGGTGTTCAGCCACACCCGCTACAGCTTTTAGCGGGTGTGCGTACGAGGACCGTCGGCCAAGATGCGCGCGCAGGCGCGGTCGGCATCATGCTGCGTGAGTACGGCGGCGAGGATCTCACCGGTGCCCCGAACCGCGATCACGAACTGACCGGGACCGTGGGCTTGTTGGGGCTCCTGCCGACGCATGGTGCAAGGGTTCGCTGTGACCCAAAGGCAGTTGCGGTGCGTGCCCTTGATCGGTAAGGGTCTGTGGTCATGGAGTTCTTCTGTTATCACCGCGATCGGCCCGGCTCCCTTGCGTTGCGTGAGGAGTTGACGCAGGAGCACTGGTCCTACATGGACCGGTACGCGAAGGAGCTGATCGCCCGTGGCCCGACCTTCGCCGCTGATGGGGAGACACCCACCGGCAGCGTGCACATCGTCGACTTGCCCGGCCCTGCCGCTGCCCGCGCGTTCGCCTTTGACGAGCCCAACTACCAGGCTGGCGCGTATCGGGATGTGCTGGTGCGCCGGTGGCGCAACCTGCTGGGGCGCACCATGTGGGATTTCGCCGGCGGCCGGACCGGCGGCAACCGGTACCTGGTGCTCGGCCTCGGGGAGGGCCCGGCCGCCGATCTCACCTTGCCGCTCGACCGGGACGAGCTGATCGCGTACGGGCCGTTGTTGTCCGACGACGGTAATACCTGGGTGGGTACGGCGGCGCTGCTCAGGGCCCCGGACCCGGACGCGGCACGCAGCGTCCTGACGGCGGACCGGTACGCGGACATCGAGGTCCAGGACTGGGAGTTCGGCGGGCGTCGATGAGCCTCGAAGTCACGTCGTCCTCGGAGCACTTTGATCCAAGTCAGGAGCGGTGACGGTGGCGATGCGGACGGTGCCGCTGGTCGGCGGACCGGTGGAGCTGCGGGGTGCGCTGGACCTGGAGCAAACACAGGCAGGGGTGATGCCGCGCCGGCTGCCCGCGTGGACCACAGAGCAGTACCAGGATCCATCGGTCTACGGGGTGACCGTCATGCCTTCGGGAGTGCGGCTGGTGTTCCGCACCGACGCGCGCACACTGGAACTCGAGGTGCTCACCTCCACCGGCCAGCTCGTCTCCGACCCTAGCCCCCGCCCGACCGGGATGCTGGAGCTGCTGGTGGACGGCACCTTGACCGCGCGTCAGCAGGCGCCGGTGGGCAATGTGCTGCAGATGGCGGGTCCCGGGGCCGCGCAACGCCTCATTGCGGGCGAACCAGGGACCGTACGGTTCGCCGGGTTGCCGGTCGGCATGAAGGACGTCGAGTTGTGGCTGCCCCAGCAGACCCCAACGGAATTGGTGGCCCTGCGCGCTGACGGCGAGGTGCTGGCACCGCTGGCGGACGGGCGGCGACGCTGGGTGCACCACGGCAGTTCCATCAGCCACTGCATCGAGGCCGACGGCCCGACCGGGACCTGGCCGGTGGTGGCGGCTGCGCTCGGAGAGGTGGAGGTGATCAACCTGAGTCAGGCGGGCAACGCGCTCCTGGACCCCTATGTGGCCCGGACGATCCGCGATATGCCTGCCGACCTGATCAGCCTGAAGGTGGGCATCAACATCGTGAGCTTGTCCGCCTTCCGGCGGCGGACGTTTGGTCCAGCGGTCCACGGATTCCTGGACACGATCCGGGATGGTCACCCCGACGCCCCGCTGCTGTTGATCTCGCCGGTAAGTTGTCCGGCACTGGAGGAGACCCCCGGCCCGACCACGACCGGCCGCGACGGGAAGATCGCTGCCCTGGGCGACCCAGCCGATGTGGTCGGCGGGGCATTGTCGCTGGCGGTGATCCGGGCCGAGCTGGCCCGGATCGTTGCGGCACGACAGACGTCCGATCCCCACCTCCACTACCTCGACGGACGCGACCTGCTCGGTCCCGAGGAGGCAGATGGCCTGGCCGACGGCCTTCACCCCACCGCCGCCGCATACCGTCGCATGGGAAAGCGCTTTGCAGCCCAGGCCTTCGCGCCCGATGGCCCCTTCCGGTGAGAGAGCCGGCTCTCCCGCCCGCCGTCTCGCTCGGTGGGGTGCGCTGATGAGTCAGGGCAGACCTGGGCGCGAGGGCCGGTCAGCGCGCGACGGCATCACATTCACCGAGCGCGCGGCACTCGCGGAGCACGCGGCACTCACCGAGCCAGCGGGCGGCCGTTGACGGCGTCAGCGTTCACGGCTTGCGCCAGATGGTCCGGCGCTCGGTCCGGTCCGTACGAAGAGGCAGAACGGGTGGCCGGCGGGGTCGTACAGGACCCGCACGTCGGCCTGTGGTTGGAAGTCCGCCATGGTGGCCCCCAGAACGAGAGCATGCTCGACCGCTGGTGACAGATCGTCCACCTCGATGTCCAGATGCATCATCATCTGCTGCGCTGACCGTGTGGCAGGCCACTGTGGACGGGTGAAGAGCGGCTCCCTCTGGAACGACAGCGCGGCTCCGCCGCCGGGCGCTGCGATCTCGACCCAGTCAGGTTCTTCCTTCCGCACCGGCCATCCGAGCAGGCCCTGGTAGAACTGCGCCAGCTCGTGGGGGTTCGATGCGTCAAGGGTGGTCGCGGTGAGAGTGAAACGCGGTGAGGGCTTCATGGAGTGCGGTTGCCCGCGTCGGCTGTTGACAGGCCAACCCATTCGCGCTCCGGGCCCCGGCCCAAGACCGGTCCGCCGGCGCCGACGTCGATGTAGACGTAGGGAGCAGTGCCTGCCTACAAGGGGCCCTTGTCCGTGGAGGCTGACGTTTTCACGTCGGGTGGCTGTTGGTCGCCGGGTACCTTGGCGTTGACCGTTGTGTCCCACGGTCCGGTGACGGCGCCCCCGTCGATGGCAGTCGATCTTCGGACCTGCCAGCATGAGGGACCTCGATTCGATCCTCGTGCTGTGGAGGTTTGATGCGTGCAGGCGTCGTGGTCGCAGCGCAGCCCGGTGTGGAGGATCTCGCTGTGCAGGCCGAGGAGTTGGGCTTGAGCAGTTTCTGGGTCAATGACACTCCGATGGTCCACGGTGACCCCTTCATTGCCTTGGGCCTGTGTGCGAAGGCCACCCGCCGTATCCGGCTCGGTATCGGCGTGACCTCACCGGCGTTGCGCTCGGCTCCGGCCGCAGCGAGCGGGTTCGCCAGCCTCAATGCCCTGGCACCGGGACGGATCATCTGCGGGATCGGCACGGGAAACACCGCTCGGCGCACGCTGGGCATGCAGCCGAGCACGGCGGCCGCGCTGGAGAACTTCACCGCGGCGCTACAGGATCTGAGTGCCGGGCGCTCAACCGTGTACCGCGAAGGCGACCAGGTCCGCGACATCCGGTTCCTGCACACCCAGGCGCACGTGAATACCACCGAACCGATCGAGTTCGTCGTGGCCGCCCTCGGGCCCAAAGCCGCCGCCGTCGCCGGCCGCCGCGGAGCCGGCCTCATCTCCTTCGGTCTGCTCGAGCCCACCGCCTGGCACGCACTGCACGACGCCCGCCGCAGGGCCGCCCACGACACCCTCCGCAACCCCCACCCCTCCCGGGCGCACTCCTACGCGGTCACCGCGCTTCACCTGCTGCGCGCCAACGAGGACTGCGCCAGCGACGCGGCCAGGGACGCGACAGGCCATCTCGTCTTGTCGCTGCTGGACTTCGCCGCCGACACACCCGCCTTCGCCGGGCAACTCGGCCCCGACGAACGCGAGGCGGTGCGACAACTCCTCGACCGGCGTGGCACCACCGCCACCGCCCCGGACCGGTACACCAAGCTCTACCCCAACTACCTCGCACGCATCGCACCGCAGGATCGGGACCTGGTCCTGCCCTCGCTGATGAACAGCCTGGCCCTCGTCGGCACCCGCGACGACCTGCGCACCCGCATCACCGCCCTGGAACAGTCCGGCGTCGATGAACTCCTCATCCAACCCGTGATCGACCCGCCAACCGAGATGGCCCAGCTCGTCGAGTTGCTCGCGTGACCACCCGCTAGTGGGCGCGACTGCCTCAGTGGGCCCGGCCGGATGAATCCGGGGGCAAGGACTTGGGTTGGTTGAGACTGCTACTCACGAAGATTCGCGACGTCGTAGGCATGTAGGGTGCTTCATCCAGGCTCCGGGCGGGAGCAGGTCCAAGGCCAGGTCGACGGTGTTGGTGGCCATTGCAGTGACGCGGGCCTCAAGACTCGAGCTGAGGGCCGATGCCGAGCGGCTGAGCGTGTCACGTTGCCCACTATCGCCACCATCTTCTATCAGTGCAGGATCTCGGCGCGCAGCCTCTCCTTCGGCGTGTTGATGTCCCAGTAGCGAACACTGCCCCGGGCGTCCTTGAAAGCACCCGTGCCGCCGCTGATGGCCATGTCGAGGGAGCTCGCCTCGTCCGGCCGCAGCGATTGCATCGTCAGAGAGCCACGCTCGAGCTCTATCGTGATCACGGCCTGCGACGTGACTTTCCCACCGCCGACGTACACGACCTGGGACGTCCCGGCCCCCCGTCCGACGGCGCGGCCGTTCTCCACTGCGGTGGCGCAGTAGACGCTCATGTCGCCGAGGCTCGGTCCCGCCTTGCCGAGATCGACGGACTCGTACTCAAGGTCCTTGAGTTGGAGTTCGATGACCTCGACCCGGCCCTGCTTCGGGGCATCGGCATCCGCGCCTCCCGCGGCGAAGACGCCGACCGTCACGGTGGCCAGCGACAGGGCGGCGAATCTCTTGAGCAGGGGCCGGTTACTGATCTTTTCCATGGTGAAAACTCCTCATGGTGATCTGCTCATGCGAACAACTCGACGCTACGGAAGGCGAGTTGATGCGTCCAAGACCAACATCATCATGACGTCATAGCGCTGACGGCATGAGTTCGAGAGCTGACATCGGTGACGTTCGTTAAACAGGACTGACTGAAGGACAGGGCGGCTGGCCAGAGCCCGGGTTTGTGCCCTATCGGCTGCGTACGGCCCGCAGCTGGGACGGAGGGGGCGTGGCGCGGCTTGCGCAGCCTTCTGCCGACGGACCTGTGCTGTTGCCGCGGGGGAGCACAGGGACGTCAAGTGACCAATAGATCGATACGTACCACTGCGAGGTCGCCGTGGTCCCTACGGAGTGGCGCGCGCCGTGGTGGCGGAGAGTCGGCCGGGACACGTGTGTGCGACCTCGTGAGGATCACGCCGCCGGGACGCCTGCAGCGATCACGGCAGGCGGGCTGTCCGCGCGTTGGCCGGCACGGTCGCGGAGTTTGACGCCCTCGCCGTGAAATTGGACGCGCACGGACGAGGTGTCGGTAGTGCACTGCTGGCCGACACTGGGGCCGATCGGTGGGGGAGGGCTCGCGGCCTTCGGCTCAGCACGGTGACACGGGGAGCCTATTTGGGGCAGCGCCGGGGTGTGGTGCTGCCCTCACCAGAGGGCAGCGAGTTTCTTCGCTCTCCCGCACGCGGCTGCAGCCGTGAGCAGGCCGACTGGGACGTACCGTGGCCCCCGCCTCGCGGGCTGGAAGGAACAGCTGATCGCCCGCTGGAAGGCCGGGTCCCCGCACCAGACGCCGCCAGGGGAGCATGTGGGGGTGCCCGTCATGACGAGCACCCCCACATGACTACGGGCGGCGTGGCTCAGCCGCGAACGATGTTCTCCGCCTGGGGGCCCTTCTGGCCCTGAGTGACGTCGAAGCTGACTTTCTCACCCTCGGCGAGCTCGCGGAAGCCGCCACCGGAGATGTTGGAGTAGTGGGCGAAGACGTCGGGGCCGCCGCCGTCCTGCTCGATGAAGCCGAAGCCCTTTTCGCTGTTGAACCACTTCACGGTGCCGCTGGCCATACTGCAATCCTTCACTTCACCCGAGTCCGTCCACGATGGAGCGGCTCGGCAACCATGAGCATCCCGGACTGGGATGCTTCGAACACCATCCTGCCCCACCCGCGCCGCAGATGGCCTGGATTCCCATGCCGGGGGAGCGATGCGCCCCTATCCGGGGTGCTATGCACACCTCCTGGCCAGGGCCCGCCTTGGACTCCCGTCTTCCCTGAAGTGCCCGCACCGTCTAGAAGCTCATCCGCACCGTCTGGAACCTGGTGCCCTCGCCATCCCGGAAGCGGCCATCATCCCGCTCCGTGGGTGCTCCAGCGCAAGCCCCGCGGGAGTGCCCTGTTCGGTGACCGCCGCCCCGCTTCCCCACCTCCGCACCGGCGTCTGCTGCCCTGGGGGGTGTCGGCTCAGCGTCGGTGTCGAGGCAAGGGCAGGGGGTTTGCGTGTTCGGGTGGCGCTCTATATCGTTTATCGATAACATCGATAAGCGATATAGAGCGGTAGCGGGGGTCTGCGATGACGAAGGCGTTTAATCCACTGGAGCCGATGTCGACCACGGCCAAGGTGCTGGTGACGCTTCTGGCGTTGTCCCTGGGGCTGGGCCTGATCGGCATGCTCTTCGCGGACAACGTGTCCGTGCTCGGGATCGGGGATGCCTCGGTGTGCGCCACGGACACAGCCACGACCACCGGGAGCGGCGGGGGATGGGACTCAGGGCTGAAGCCTGCGCCGGGTGCCGAACTCAACTTGGATGCGCACCCCGAGTACTGCGCGCAGGACGCGGGCCTGGCCTTGAACATGCTGGACACCACCTCCCGGCTGGTGCCCCTGGCTTTCACCGCCGTCGCGTTGCTGCTCGTGCTGCGGCTGATCAAGGGGGCTGAGCGCGAGGGAATCTACACCCCGCAAACGGCCGGTCGGCTGCGCGGGCTGGGCTGGTGGCTGCTGGCCGGCAGCGTCGTCTCGGCGATCGTCACGTCCGTGGTGGACCGGGCGATGCTCGCCTCCCTGAGTGCCGACAGCGACGTACAGGTATGGGCGGGTCTGGGGTTGTGGGATGTTCCCTTCATGGCCATCTGCACCGGTCTGGGCATCCTCTCCTTCGCCAGGATCATGCGAGTAGGCTGCACCATGCGTGAGGACCTTGAGGGGACCGTCTGAAATGCCCGAAGAAGAGCACGCCATCGTCGTCCATCTCGACCGGCTGCTCCAGGAGCGCGAGATGACGTTGACGGAGCTGGCAGAGCGAGTGGGCGTCACCCACGCGAACCTGTCCATCTTGAAGAACGGCCGGGCACGGGCCATCCGTTTCACCACTCTGACCCGCGTCTGCGAGGTCCTCAACTGCCGGCCCGGCGACCTGCTCGACTACCGGCCCCGCTGAATGAGCGTGCCTGCACCGGCGTGCCGGGCGCCCGCTGGCCTTGCGCCGGGCTCGGCCCATGCGGCCCCGGTTCTCCTGGCAGGTCACCGGCCGGTTGCCTAGCGATGCATTCGCTTGGTGTGGTCGCAGAGCATCCACGTGGCTGTGGGCGATCGGTGCCAGCAGCTCAGTGACCGCCACCGTCCAGGAAGTCCTGTAAGGCGGCGGCGCGACAGGCCGCCGCTCCCGAGAGAGCGGCGACCTGCGCCCCGCCAGCACAGACGTAGCCCGTCAAGTCCGCACGAAACGACAGATTTCAGCTGCGGTGTGGGGAGGCCGGTGGGTCAGCCCGCGAGCTGGTCGCTGAGGGTGCTGACGGCTGCGGCTGGGGTGCAAGAGTTCAGTACACGGCCGAGTAGCAGTGGCCGTTATGCTGGCCGTTGCTGTTGAAGCCCGGCAGGTTGACTCCGTGGAGCGTGTCTGGGCCCCACACGCCATCGACGGTGACGGATGGGCTGGCGAGCCGCTGTGCGTACTCCAGAGCGTTCTTCGTGTTCGTGCCGAAGTCGCCGTCGACACTCAGACCTCGGGCGTAGCAGTGGTTGAGGATGCGCTGCAACGCCTTGACATGGCTGCCCGAGGCGCCCTTTGCCATGATGCAGCGGGAATATCGGTGGGTCACACCGTCCGACGTGGTGGTGACGTAGGCGGGGATTCTCGTGTGGAAGGCGCCCATGTTGTTGTTGGATGTCATGGTGCTGTTGCAGTAGGAGGAGGCCAGTGCTCCGGTTTCCTGTGCACCGGCCGTCGGGGCGAGGGCGCCCAGGCCGGCCGTCGTGAGGAAGGCTGCCGCCACTGCCGTGGACGTGAATGTCATCGGATTCCGTTCTGCCGGGAGCGGGGGTCAGCCTGCGCTGGTGGAGCAGATGGACGAGCCAGAGCCGTTGTGGACGTACCACTTCATGGCCTTGCGGGTTTGCGGCCCGTAGATCCCGTCGACCGAGACGTTCACGGCGGATTGGGTGCGCCGCAGAGCGGCCCGGGTGTCGGAGCCGAAGATGCCGTCGATGGAGATGCTCTCGTCGTAGCAATAGACCAGAGCGTGCTGCAGGGCATTGACTGCCTTGCTCGCGTTACCGTATTGCAGAGTGCAGTTCCTGCTGCCGGTGGCCGTGTAGTACGGCTGCGAGAGGTAGGCGCTGGGCCCCGTACTGACGTTCTTGCGGCCGTTGCAGGTCGGGTATGAGGCCCCCGAGGCGGACTGGGTGCCCGCCACGCCCACCACCAGCCCTGCGGTGAGGACCCCTGCGGACACCACCGCGTTGGTGCGGGACAAAAGACGGCTCATCGCTTCCCCCAATGATCTTCGCGTGCGCCCTGTCGGTTCGGCGCAACCGGGAACACCCCGTGGCTCCCGGGCGTGAGCAAGGTATCGAGGGGCAGCTGGGTCGGCCCAGCTATTGCACTGTGCCGCAAAGGGCTTGCGGGGGCGGTTGGACCGGCTGGTCATCTGCTGTGCACGAGGGCACTGCCCAGCGCGGTGCGCCTGTGCCGCACGCTGCCACCCAGCCGCCGAGTCGTGACCAGCCCGCTGCGTCTGAGCGCGGCCGTATGCCGGCTCACCGACGAAGGAGACGTACGGGCCAGACCTGCCAGGACGGTCGTGGTCAGCTCCTCGTCGAGCAACCGAAGCACCCTGGCCCGTGTCTCACCCATCAGCTCACCCAAGGCGTCTGCAGCCGGCGCACCCGCCCCACCGGGTCGCCAATTGCCCTGCCGGTGCACGGGATAGACCAGTACAGGCTGCAGTTGTGGATCTGCGAGGGAAATAGGGTGGAACACGCCAAAGAAGCTCGGCACCAGGTACAGACCGCGTCCCTCAAGATGCAACCACTGGTCCAGGGGATAGTCGACTTCGAGTACGGGCGGCTGCCAGCGAGCACCAGGGCCCAGACTGGCCAGCACCGCCTCGATGCCATGCGCGAGTGCCTTGTGCGCGTGTCCCGCAACGTCCGCGGCGGCAATCGCCGACGCCTCGGCGGTGCAGGGAGCCAGGGCGACCTTGTGGTACCGCACCAGCGCGGTACCAAGACGCCGCAGCGCCGCAGGCCGCCCGGCTCGGACGTCATCGAGCCAACCGGGCACGCTGCTCGGATTCACGCCGAGCCGTTCGATTTCGGCGCGCAGGCGCTGTTTCCCGGTGGACAGCACGGCCTCCACTCCCGCGTTGAAGTCGCCCGTGTGGCCGGGCGGCGTGAGGAAGTCGGGAAAGTAGTCGCTGGGCGGCGAGAGCGCGGCCAACAAGGCGACATCCTGGGCGAGGTCGGCATCATGAAGAAGGCGCCGGGTGTGCCGGCGCCATGCGAAGAAGGGATGTGGCTGGATGATCTGATGAAGGCTGAGCACCGTCTCCCACATCGGATCCAGCGCCGTGACGACACGGATCCGTCCCAGATCGGCACTGGTGAAGTGAATGCGGAGCACAGGTCCCCCTCCTGTGAACGCACGGGCAGGCAGACGCATGGTCCCACGGATGCAGGGGTATCGCCGACGGGTGCGGCGCTCCGGCTGGAAAGTGCGCGACTTTCCGCCTGATCGGGGCCCTTGTTGGATTGCCGAGTAGCTGCTGTCTCGTCGATCCTGGGTGGTGACGGTCGAACGCGGGTTACCGGTCAGGCCCTGCTGCCCTGCCGAGAGCGGGAGGAAGGGACCTCGCTCGTGGGGCGTCCATAAACCGACCGCGGGTTCGGCTCTGTGGCGACTGCGGGGAGGACCGCACGGGATGCGGACAGCCGGTCTTGCTCGCGGTCAGGCTCGGTGGCATGGCCAACTCTGCGCCGCGCACGGTCGGCGGAACCCAGGTGGACACGCCGACGGTGCCGCTCGGCTGTGATCCTTCACGCGCCAAGCGAGGGACAGAGCGGAAGGCACGGTTCCAGGGTGAGGGGGCCTCTGGGGAGTTGCGGTTCTGGCAGTCCCGCTGCGCGCGGGGGGTGCGCTGTTCCGTTGGGCCGGCATGCTCAGCCTGCCGGGCGCTCCTCACCGGAGGGGGCTGCCTCCCACCCCCGGCGGGTGGCGCACCACAGACCGGGGCCTTTCCCGCTGTCCGCCCCGTCGGCACCGCACCACGGCCCGGGTCCCTTTCTCCGACCGGCCCCACACCGCAACGCGTCGAGGCGGAACCCGGACACCGCTGTGACCAGGCCGGACAGCCGCCAACTGTCCGGGACAGTGTTCAGCCGTTGCTTGGCACCCTCGTTCCTCCGCAGGCTCATCAGGCCGTGACGTCACGGCCAGACGTTCCGTATCGGAGGGGAGAGGGTTCATGGGGGCCGTAGTGAGATCGTGTACGGGGGTGCGCAGCCGTGTGGCGGGGGTGGTTGCCGCGCTGCTGCTGGGGCTGGCCGCACCAACCTGGGCCGCCACGCCGTCGTCGGCGGCGCCGTCCGCGGCGGCGCCCGCGCCGGGCGATGGCAAGAACGACACCGTCTATTTCATCAAGGGGTACACCCCCGATCGCGCCAAGTGCACCAGCAAGTGGAACGGCGCGACCCGTGCGATGCGCTCCTGGGGCTGGACCGGGAAGATCGAGCGCGTAGGTCTGTACGCCGCTGACACCCGCCGCAAGGGCTGCACGGTCAACCTTCTGGATCCGCGCCCGGAGTTGGGCACGGTCGACGTCCCCATCAAGGATCTCGGCAAGGCTTTGGCCTGGAACATCTACAACAAGTACTCCTCGCGGGGCAAGAGCGTGGACCTGGTGGGCCACTCGATGGGCGGATTGATCGCCCGTGCGGCGATCGCGGGCTTCCAGCGGCACGAGGAGGGGTGGCCGCCGCGCCTGTATGTCGAGGATGTGGTCACCCTGGGGACGCCGCACAAGGGGGCCTTGTCCGTCCTCGACGGCGACCGTCAGTCGAGGGACATGCGCCCGTGGTCCGACTTCATCAGCTGGCTCAACAAAACCCCCAACCCGCAGGCCGAAGGAGGCACCGACTGGACAGTGATCGGCTCCGAGTTCGACGTGGCGGTGGGCATGGGCTCCGCCACTCCGACGGACTCCGGGTTCTCTCATGTGGTGCGCTACGACTACACGGAGGGGATCTCCCACAGTCAGTTGCGTACGACGACGCGCGGCACCTACTACCTGAGCTACCGAAACCAAGACGCCGTGTGGCATGACGACTATCGGGCAGTGGCTCCGGTGCGAGCCGCGTGGAACGCGTTGTACTGGGCGCGCAAGTGGTGATCAACGGCTGACGGTTGGTGGTCCGGCGGGGAACGGGGGGCTCCGCCGGGCCTCCTTCTCATGGTCGCTTCGGTGCGATCAGATACTGCTGGCTCTTTCGGTCCTCGCATCGCTGGACCACCGCCGCGGCATTCTTCAGCGAGCCGGCGGAACCAGTGCGGTCGATTCCCACACACTGGTCCCCGTCCAGGCGCAGCACGTACGCGGTCGGCGTGTCCGCACCGTCCTCGGAGGGGTTCCCCTCCCCGGACGCGACGCGGACATCGAAGCGTGTGGTGCCCGCGCACTGCTGTCTCGGTTCCAGTAAGCCCTCGGCCGGACCGCCGCGCAGCACGGTCAGACAGCCCTCGCCGTGGACCGGATGGTCCCAGCGCACCCGGTACAACCCGCCATCGGCTGGGATGAGTTCGGTGGTCGGCGGCTCCGCTTGAGCGCAAGGACGGTGCACGGCCACCTGGGACGGGTAGCGCTCCTTGGGAAGGAAGCCGTCGGTCAGGCACAGATCCGGGGCCTGCATCGGCCGTATGCGCACCACACCGTGCGGGACGGCGGCCTGTGAGGGCTCGGCCCGTCGAGTGTCCTCTGGCTCCTGAGGCACGGGAAAAGCCACCAGGGCGACCCCCGCAACCGCCACCCCCAACACCACCAGAGCCCCTCGCTTGGCGAAGGCTGGATGGCGGATCGCGGATGTGAACCGCGTACGGTCTCGGGCGTCGCCGCGGGCGGCCAAGGTCACTTCGGGCTCGCACACAGCGGGGGCGGAGGCGATACGGTCGCGCACCTCAAGCCACTGCTCAAGGCGCTCCCCGTCACCGCAGGCCCGCACGAACGCGGCAAGGAGTTCAGGCCGGGGCAGCGCATTTCGCGCGAACACATCCGACAGGGTGCTCCGGGGCAGGAAGTCCCCCTGGCCGGCCGCGCGTTCCTCCAGCTGCCGGTAGCTCAGTCCCGCCGCTCCTTTGATCTCCTTCATGAGAGCCACGAACCCGGCGGTGTCACACACCTGCTCCAGCCTGGGCCCCGTCCCCGTTTGATGCTCCATGATTGCCACATACTTGCCATCCCGCCCCTGGATGACAACTCTCGATCACGCCACTTTCGTCCCACAAGGCTGCGCTGTCTCGCAAGGCTGCTATCGGTCCGGAGTTGTGCAAACGCCTGTGGTGCGCGGCTCATTGGTCCTACACGCACCTGGTGCCACCGGGGCTTTGACGGGCGACGGAGCGCCTGGCCTACGCCCGCCTTTGGCGCGGGGCCAGCTCGCTGTCTGACCAGAGTGCGGCACCGGCATGGCCGAGGAGCAGCTTGGGGTAGTAGGTCCAGGCGAACCAGGGTGCGGTGTGTGAGGGGCCCAGCAGTTTGTCCAGGGTGAGCCCGCCCGCGGTGAGGGTGGCTGCGAGGATGCGTCGCTGTGCCGGGTGGCGGCGGATGATCACGGTTGCGGTGGCCATGTAGGCGTAGTGGGCTACGGCCCAGGCTGCGGGGTGCACGCGTCCTCCGGCCCCCCTGCCGGGGGAGCCCGCATCCAGCCAGGCGACTGCTGCCGGGTGCACGTGGCATGCGGCGAAGGTGTAGTGCTGGGTGCTGCCCTGCCCCGGGCGCTCGTACCAGCGGGCGCACGCCCGGGTGTTGTTGACGTAGACCCCGCCGACGAGGTCGACCGCCATCAGCCCGGTGACGGCCGCGCGCCCTGCACCCGCCCCGCGCGCCTTGGCCGTGATCGGCGCTGTGACCGCGCCTGCCGCCGTCGTCAGCGCGGTGAGTACATGGTTGGCCCGCGTGGCCTCGGGTCCGACAAACTCACCCCACGCGCGGTGCAGCGCTGCGCCGATGCCGGTCATCGTGCCTCCCTGGTGATGGTGTCGACATGCTCGGCGAGGCCCTGCGGCCGCGGTGCCCGGACGACAAATGGGGAGCAGCCCGTGGTCGGCTTGGTGCCAAGCAGAAGATCACGTGTACGGTAGCCCGCTTGGGCAGGCGCGCGCCGGGCCGAGGCGAGATACGGCCCGCCGTCCCGGAGTGACCGCACCGACCCGGTGCAGGGAGCGGTCACACCCAGGGGGTACCGCGAAGGACGCAGGCGCAGAGACACTGCTGAACTGATCAGGCAACGGGCTTCCAGCGCGCCGGGTACACCCAGGCCACCGCTGTGCCCCTGCGGCTGCGCCATGACGTCCTGGGCAGCTTGCTCCTCCTGCACACCGGCACCCGCTCGCTGAACCCCGAAGACTTAGCCCTCGCCCAGGCCTTGGCCGGCGCCGCCACCATTGGCCTGCTCCACGCCCGCGCCGTCACCGAGCAGCACACCGTCAATCAGCAACTCCACACCGCCCTGCACAGCCGCATCATCATTGAACAGGCCAAGGGCCTGCTGGCCGCACGCCAGAACATCACCCTCAACCACGCCTTCGATGCGCTGCGCCATCACGCCCGCGACCACCGGATGTTACTCAGCAACGTGGCCCGAGATGTCATAGACCGGGACTTCACCCCCGCGATCCCACCCGCACGACCACGCGTGCACCCCTCGGACACCGAGTAACCTCCTGGCGCCACCCTGACCGTAGCCCTCGCACGGGCACACGCGCATCACGCCAGGAATGAGCTGCGCAGCAAGGCGATGAAGGGAGCGGCGCGGTAGCGACGCCGACCGTTTGACTGACGCTCGCACGACACCACACGGGGTGCTGTAACTGCGCGACCTCGTCGGGCAGATAGAGCACGGTCTTGGACTCGTCGACCGTAGGTGCAGGGCAGCCGTAGCGCGGTTGTGCGTCGATGGACCCGTCAGGTGTGTCAGCGGCTAGGTTGTTTCCCCACTCGCGGCCACCTTGTGACGCAGTGTGAGGTCATCCATGGTGCTGCCCGGCCCCTACTGCAGGAGAGGCGGGTGGTGCTGAGCACGCGGCTGTAGGCCGGGATTTGGGGTGCTCCCTTCCCGTTGCACATGGCCGCTGGTTGACGCCCAAGGGTGGCTGAGCAGGACGAAGTGCGCACGATGACTCTCTGCCGTCAGCGGTGAGGTGCGTTCCGTCTCCGCTCCTGCGGAACGCTCTTGTTACCTCTTTCCGTCGGACCCGTCATGAGGTTGACGGCCACACACGAACGGTCGTCGCGACGACGAGTGAATCGAGAGCAGAATGCTGACCAACATCATGTACGTGACGATCTACGTCACCGATCAGGACCGCGCGCTGGAGTTCTACAGCCAGGGACTGGGCCTGGAAAAAGGAGTCGATTACCCGGGGCCCGACGGCCGGTTCCTCACCGTCGGTGTTCCCGGCAGCCCGGTGCAGATCATCCTGTGGTCTCTTGCGGCGGCCGCGGGGCAGCCGGGAGGAGCCGGCGCGCCTGGTCCGCTGATCCTCGAATCGGACGATTTGCGAAAGGACTTCGAGATCATGCGTCAGCGCGGTGTCGTCTTCGAAGATTCCGAGCCCGAGGAGTATCCGTTCGGGGTGCGGATAGAGGCGGTGGACCCGGACGGCAACCGGGTTTCGCTGCGTCAGCAACGCAAGCGGTAACCGTCGGCCCCTCCGCCCTCATGGCCGAGGCGTTCGAAGCCCAGCGCGATCGGCTGCGCGCCGACGTGTACCGCGCGCTGGGCTCGCACGCCGACGCCGACGCCAAGGGCGCTTCCCGTGCGCGTGCTCGGCTTCACGCTGGTCACCGCTGTCGCTTCCGAGGACGCGTCCAGCTCCCAGGCTGGAGCGCAGTCGTCGCAGGGTCGCGGACGAGGAGCGGAGAGATCACTCTCCTGTTCGCGATCAGTAAGACACTTGGTCGCTTCGCAGGTGTCGTCCGTTCCTTGTCAAGAGAGCTACAGGCGAGCCGAGTTGGAGATTGGGCGGCGGGGCGTGGTGCCGAGGTGTTGGCCCATAATGTGCGAGTGTGATTCGCTCTGACAGTGAGGCAGGAGAGTTGTATGTGAGTGGGGGTGGGGAGCGGTGCCTGTTGGCTTAAGCCGGGTGCAGCGGGTCCTGATCGGTGTGGTTGTGGCTGGTGCGGTCGTCATCGCCTCGATCGGTTTCGCGGGGTCGTACACGGCTGTGCGTGACCTGGCCGAGAAGAAGGGCTTCGGCAGCTTCTCGGCGGTCTTCCCGATCGGCATCGAC
>NZ_JBSGUA010000024.1:0-58341 GCF_053607685.1 Streptomyces sp. NPDC055099
CGCCGCGGGAATCCGCGGCGACGGCGCCGGTGTGTCTGCTGTGTGCGGTTGTCGTGCCCGAGCCGTCGCCCCGAGTCGGACGGCGCCGGGCGCTCTCGCGCGGCCTGGAACTAACTTTCGGCCAGGATGTGCGAGAGCTCCGTATCCAGATCGAAGTGGCGGTGTTCCGTTCCGGGCGGCACGGCCGCGTCGGTTCGCTTCAGGAACGATTCCAGGGCCCGCGCCGGGGCCTCGAGCAGAGCCTCACCCTCGGGGGAACTCAGGGCGATGCAGACGACGCCCTGACCGTGGCTCCGGGACGGCCAGACTCGGACGTCGCCGGTACCGGTGGGCCGGTGCAGGCCCTCGGCGAGGAGGTCGCGGGCGAACACCCACTCGACGGTTTCCTCGGCTCCGGTGTGGAAGGTGGCGTGCACGGCATAGGGATCGGCCGTGTCATACCGCAGTCCTGCGGGTACAGGCAGTGAGGACTCGCTCGACACAACGAGGCGCAGGTGCAGCTCGCAGCTGACCGTGGTGTTCATAAGCGCCAGGGCCTTTCGCTCAGTGTGCGCTCGGGGATTCGCACGTCGGCGAAATCGACATGCCACCTACGGTGCCGTTGTAAACCCCTCTGAGGGTTTTGGGTGTCTTTAGGTAGCTCGTACGGCGGGTTGTTCGTTCGAGGGGTACAGCCATTCCAGTGACCGGTTTCCGTCCGGTAGGGTTTGGCCGTATGAATACGGGGAGTAACGAACCGGGGGTTGCCGAAACAATCACCGGCACGAAGGACGAACAGCCGCTCGGATCGCGTGCGCCGGAGTACATCCAGGCACGCAAGGCGCTGCACCTCAGCTGGCAGGTGGGCGTGTTCATCGTCGGCCTCGCCGTGGTTGCCGCGGGCATCGTCATGCTGCCACTGCCGGGCCCCGGCTGGCTGGTGATCTTCGGGGGAATGGCGATCTGGGCGACCGAGTTCGTCTGGGCCCAGCTGGTGCTTCGCTGGACGAAGCGGAAGGTCACCGAGGCGGCGCAGCGTGCGCTCGACCCCAAGGTGCGCCGCCGGAACATCATCCTGACGACCGTCGGTCTGGTGATCGTCGCCGTGCTCGTCGCGGTCTACGTCTGGAAGTTCGGTCTCGAGATGCCATGGAAGATCAAGGAGTGACCTCCGGGTGACTCCACGGCGGTCGGAGGCACCCGCTGACATGCGGTAATGTTCTCCGTGCGCCCGGGGCGATTAGCTCAGTGGGAGAGCGCTTCGTTCACACCGAAGAGGTCACTGGTTCGAACCCAGTATCGCCCACCCCGGAACTGCGGCCCGGAGGCTTTAAGCCTCCGGGCCGCAGTCGTATTCGCTGCATTTCCCGTGCGGCGGAAGGAAATTGATACTCCGTCGGCTGCCGCCCGGGAAAAGCGGAGTCAGTGCATTCTGCCGAGAACGTCACGGACCCGGCGTGCGTCGCGCAGCCGCTGTTCGTACGTCGCGCCGATCGCGAGGAGCAGAAGCCCGGCGAGTGCCGGCGGCAGCCAGCGCGGCAGGGCGTCCACCACTTGGACGATGTAGGGCGCAAGTTCGTGCAGGGCGTCCAGGGCCAGGACCGTGCCGCCCAGCACCAGGGGCGCCTGTAGCCGGTGCCGGGCGCCCGCCAGCGTGAGCAGCAGGGCCGCGACGCCGAGGAGCAGCGGCCGCTGCCAGTGCGGGTCGCTCCAGGCGGCGACGAGGCTCGGCAGGAGGGTCGCGGCGAGGCCGGGCCCGTACGCCGTCCAGGAGGACGTCTCGGGGGTGCGGCGGCGCCGCAGGGCGCCGATCAGGAGTGCGGGGACGGTGGCCGGCAGGGTGTAGGCCTCGGGGGTCCCGACGTCCCAGGCGGCGAGGCGGACCCAGGTCGCCAGGACGAACAGCACCCCGGCCGCGTAGCCGACAGGGCGGCGGTCCGTGCGGAGTGCGGTGCCCGCGGCGATGAGACCGCCGAGCGCGAGGGCCAGGGCGAGAGTCGTCGCGTGCCCCGCGGTGAGGGTGATCGCCAGCCCGCCCGCGACTGCCCCGGAGATCTCGGTCGGCGGTGCCAGCGGATGGCGGCCGAGCCGGGCCGCGGCGAGGGCGGTGAGCGCCGGGACGGTGAGGGTCAGGAGCCCCGTGTGGTCCGCGCGCAGGCCCCCGGCGGCCCCCGAGGCGCAGGCGAGCGCGGTGGCGTACGTGACGGCCGCGCAGACGGCGACAGGCGCGACCCCCGGCACGGGCACCGGGCGCCGGGCCGCGAGAACCGTGGCCGCCACGAAGAGCACCGTCAGGGCGGCCAGAGTGCCGAGCGTCGCGGGGGTGGTGGCAAGGGCAAGGAACGCGACGCTCACCGAGGAGACGACCCCCAGGCCCAGCGAGGTAAGCGCGACCACCTTCGACCCACCCCGCGACGCGACGGCAAGCAGGCCCGCGGTGAGCACCGCGTAGGCCGATACGCCGACCGCGTAAGGGAGTTGAAGGGCGAACGGCAGGATGACGAGGGCGGCCCAGACGAGCCCCAGGGCGGCGGCGCGGGCGATGTCGGGGCGGGGCAGGGGCGAGGCGGCGGGCGGGGCTGCGGCGGGGGTGGCAGGCGAGGCGACCGGGGCGGCTGGTGCGGCTGGTGGTGTGGCCGGGGACGTCTTGGTGCTGGGCCGGTCGGGAGTGGTGGGGCTGGAGGGGCGCGGGGCGTTGGGGCTGGATGAGCCCGTTGTGGTGGGACTGGATGGGTCCGTCGTGGTGGAGCTGGACCGGTCGGGAGTGCTGGGACTGGACGGGCCCGTTGCGGTGGGGCTGGACCAGGCGGGAGTGATAGTGCCGGGTGCAGTCGGCGTGACGGGGGTGGGTGGCGGTGTTGCCCCTTCGTCAGCCGGTGAGGGTAGGAGGCGTGGCGCTGTGAATAGGACTGCGGCCACGGTGGCCAGTACGAGTGAGGCCAGGGCGGGGTGCTGCACGGATAGGTCGGGCAGAGGGGATGCCTCGGCCATGTCCCGCGGTGTGCCCGTCCAGATTTTTCCGGCCCAGCTGACCGGTCCGGCCACCGCAGCCACGAGCGTGGGGAGTGTCCACAGTAGCGCGAGCCCCTGCACCAGGAGACCCGCACCGGCGACCCCGCGCAGGACCCGCCGCGGCAGCGCGGTGCGGACGACCGCCAAGAGCGCTACGGCACACGCCAGGTAGGCCGGCACCGTCCACGCCGAGGGCAGTGCCTCGCGCAGCACGCCACCGGCCGCCGCCGTCACCAGCAGGCCGCCCGCGAACGCGGCGCCCGTCGCCTGCGGGGCCCGCGGGATCAGCCACGCCGACACCAGCGCGATCGACGCCGCCGGCAGGAGCAGGGCTCCCGCTCGCGCCGCGTCCGGTAGATCCGCCGCCGACCAGGACAGATAGCCGGCGCCCAACGCGCCCCACGAGCCCGTGGCGCAAGCGCCGACGGCCGCGACCACGCGCACGGCGGGGTCGCTCACCCGCAGCGCGACGGCGGCATCGAACGCCGCCGTCACCAGAAGCGCCGCCCCCGTCCCGTGGACACCCGCGTCCGCCGCGAGCGCCCCGAGGAAGAGCGGGAGTTGCGCGGTCGCGACGGCCAGCGGCAAGGGCAGCCGCAGCTCGCGGAAGACAAGCCCGTAGGCCGTCCACAGTGCGGCGAGCACGGCGGACGCGGTCGCCGTGTAGCCGAGGGCGTCCGTCCGAGGCAAAGCGACGGCATGGAGGGCGTACGCGTCCAGGACGGTCAGGGTGAGGCCGAGCGCGGCCACCGTCTCCGCCGTCGAACGCAGCCTCCGGCGCAGCAGCAGTACGGGCACGCCGAGCGCCGTCAGCGTCACGGCCGCCAGGACGGCGCCGCGCCCGCCGATGCCCAGGTGTCCCCAGCTCACCAGCGTGAAGGCGATGGCCGCGATCGTCAGGAGGACGCCGCCCAGGGTGAGCAGCGCGTTCTGCACGTTCGGCGGTGTGGCCTCGGGGGCGCGGACCGGCCGCGGGGGAGCGGGCGCGGGGGCCGCGACCGTCCGGAGTGCGCCAAGGAGCCAGGCGCGACGCTGCAGCAACTGCGCCCTGCGCGCGTCGAGATGTCGCAGCTCCAGGTCGAGGATCCTGAGCTCCTCGGCCGGGGGCGGAATGTTGGTCATGCCGGGGAGTGTGGTCCCGGACACAGCGACAGGCATCGGTGCGGATACTCAGGACGTACTCAGATCGGCGCCCGACCGGCAGACTCGGTCCATGGACTGGAGCCACTACCGCTTCCGCAGCATCTGGAACGTGCCCGCGCCACCCGCCGACGTCTTCGCCGCCCTGGAGCGCGCCGAGGACTATCCGGCGTGGTGGCCCCAGGTGCGGGAGGTGACCCCCGTCGACGAGCGCAGCGGCACGGCGCGTTTCCGCTCCCTGCTGCCGTACGACCTGTTCGTCACCGCCGAGGAGCGCCGCCGCGACCCCGCCGCCGGGGTCCTGGAGATCGCGATGACCGGGGACCTGGAGGGCTGGGCGCGCTGGACCGTCACGGCGGTGCCGGGCGGCACACGGGCGCTGTACGCGCAGGAAGTGGTGGTGCGGAAACCGCTGATGCGACGCCTCGCCGTCCCCGGCAGACCCGTCTTCCTCCTCAATCACGCGCTGATGATGCGTGCCGGTGAGCGCGGGCTGAGGGCGCACCTCGGGCGCAGCTGACGGTCCTCGCACAAGCGGTTTGAAGGAAACCCGCGAAGACCTGTATTGTTCAGTCCGTTCCCGGGCGATTAGCTCAGTGGGAGAGCGCTTCGTTCACACCGAAGAGGTCACTGGTTCGAACCCAGTATCGCCCACCCGGAGAATGCCGGTCCGTCGTCGACGGACCGGTTTTTTCATGCCCGCGGGCAGTACGCGGCGGGTGTCAATCGTCAGGCCGCCGCCGGGAGTTCGGGGCGCAGCGGCCACGCGGGATCCACTGCCTCCGGCGTACCGCTGCGTGCGAACCAGGCTTGCAGGCCGCGCGCCTGCGCCGCGTGCCACACCGCCTGCAGCGCGTGCAGCTCGGCCGCCGAGAGCCGTTCGAGGCGCGAGGCGAAACGCTTGCCCACGGCACGTACGACATCCAGCGCGGCCTGCGCGTCGGCCGCCGCGTCGTGCGCCTCGTCCAGCTCCACCGCGTAGTGCGCGCACAGGTCGGTCAGTGTGCGACGGCCCTTGCGGTAGCGGTCGAGCTGCTTGTCCAGGACCCGGGGGTCCAGGACGCACAGGGACGAGCCCGCCATGTAGTGGCTGAGCGACGAGGCGCGGTGCCTGCGCAACTCCCGGTCCAGGATGGTCAGGTCGAAGGGCGCGTTCATGACGACGATGGGGCGGCCCGCCGCGCCCTGTTCCGCCAGCTCCCTGGCTATCTCCTCCATCACCGGCGCGGGCCAGCGGCCGTTGTGCTGCAGATGTTCCTCCGTCAGGCCGTGCACCGCGGTGGCGCTCTCGGGCACCGGAACGCCCGGGTTCACCAGCCAGCGAGTGATCCGCGGGCGGGTGCCCGCTCCTTGCTGGACGACGACGGCGGCCGACACAATGCGGTCGGTCTCGACGTCGACGCCCGTGGTCTCCGTGTCGAATGCGGCCAAGGGCCCCTCGTACCAGCACGTCATAGTGACGCAACTCCTCGATCATGTCCGGCAGATGGCTTTCCTCCCCTGCCCACCCCGGTGATACCCGGGCCGTTTGCGCTGTACGCGGCCCGGAGACAACAGAGGTACAGGGCTTGGGAATTGACCGGCCCGAAGCGGGGATTCACTGGTTCGGAAGGCTCGTTGGACATGGCGCTCGCGCAGCCCGAACAGGGTGGGCTGCTGCCCGAGCGGATCGCACCGCCGCGCGGCACACTCGCCACCACCGCCTGTATGGAGACCCTTCAGGTGGGCTATCTGCACGCCGTCGCCGCAGCGGCGGGGTGCTCGCTCTCCCAGCCGTTTCCGGACAACGGCATCGACTGGCACGTCAGCCACAGCGCCCCCGGGCACACGGTCGACGACGAAGTCACCATCAAGGTGCAGCTCAAGTGCACGTACCAGATACCACCGAACCCGCCGGGGCCGACGTTCTCCTTCACGCTCGACAACCCCCACCTGGAGAAGCTCGCCCGCACCCCGGTCTCGGTGCACAAGATCCTGGTCGTGATGCTCGTGCCCCGGTCGCAGGACGACTGGCTGCGCGCGGGTCATGACCGGCTCGACCTGCGGCACTGCTGCTACTGGACCAACCTCGCCGGACACCAGGTGACCGGCCGGCGCAGGACCACCGTGCGCGTCCCGACCTCGCGGATCTTCGACGACAAGGCCCTCTGCGAGATCATGACGCGGGTCGGGACGGGAGGGAGACCCTGATGCACCGCCCGATCGAAGAGCCACTACGCCCCGTTCGCCCGCACCCCGTGGAACCCGCGGGCAGCTGGGCCGCTCCGGCGGCCCCGCTGGGTCCCCCCGATCCCTCGCAGGTCGATCCCGCCGTGCTCGGCGCGCTGCTCGGCCGGCACGGCTGGCGTCGTCGCGGGGGAGCGGCGGGGCGCTATGCCCGCTGGACCCCGCCCGGGCCCGGCGGGGGCGGCACGAGTCTGCTCGTGCCGGAGAACAGGGCCTTCCCCGACTGCGAGGACCTGCTCGGCGAGGCGCTCACCGCCCTGGCGCGCAGCGCGTCGCCGTCCGCGCGTGACGTGCTCGTCGGGCTCACCGTGCCCAGCGACGAGATCCGCTGGTGGCGCGATGTCCCGGCGGGTCCGGCGGGCGCCTCGACCTGGACGGCGGAGGAACAGCTGCGGGCGGCGGCACGGCAGATGCTGCTCGCGGGGGCCCTCGCCGCGCGCGGCCGTGCCGGGTACTACGGGGCGCGGCACCGCGGGCCCGCCGCCGCGTCCCTGGAGAGCGTCCTGGTCGGGCCCGCTCCCGGCGGGCGCCGGCTCACCGCGTTCGTGCCCGTCCTGGCGGGGCGGCTGCTCGCGGTACGGCTGCACCAGGCGCTGTACGCGGTCCGCGAGGCCGTCGACTACCAGCGCGCCACCGGTGGCATGGACGCCTTCGACGGTGCGGTGGAGGCGGGCGCCAGCCATGAGCTGACGGAGGCCGTCGTGGCCCTGGTGCGGGGCACGGAGGGGGCACGGGTCGCCGTTCAGTGGGCGCCGGCCGCCGGGGTGCCGCAGGGGTGCGCCGTCGACGCCGGGCCCGTCGAGTTCTCGCCCGGTGACCTGCCGGTGCTCAGGGAGGCGAGCGCCCGCTATCTGCGGGACGAGCCCGCGATGGCGGTGCGGATCACGGGGGCCGTGGTGCGGATGCGGCGGTCGGGGCCCCGGGGAGACGGCACGGTGCGGGTGCGGGTGCTCGCGGGCGCCGACGTCCCCCACGTACGCATGACGCTCGACGAGGAGTCGTACCGCATCGCGGGCCATGCCCACCTGGTCGGGCTGCCGATCCGGGTGCACGGGCGTCTGGAGAGCCGGGGCGGGTTCCGGCGGCTCACCGGGGCCTCGGGGGTGGCCCCGGTGCAGGTGGAGGAGGGGGAGAGGGACCGCCTGATGAAGTCGCTCCAGGAGAACCTCGACTTCTTCGAGGAGGCGTGCAGCGGGGACTGAGGCGGGGTGCGGCCGAGGCCCGGGGGACAACCGTTTCGCGGTGGGCGCCCCCGGCTCGGTACGATTCGTTTCGCGTGCAGGAGCAGATCTGCCGCGACCCCCTTCAGGTAGGAGAAGACCGGTGTCAGACGTCCGTGTGATCATCCAACGCGATTCCGAGCGGGAAGAGCGCGTGGTGACGACGGGCACTACGGCCGCCGAACTCTTCGCCGGAGAGCGCACCATCGTCGCCGCCCGCGTGGCCGGAGAGCTGAAGGACCTGGCGTACGCGGTCCAGGACGGCGAGGAGGTCGAGCCGGTCGAGATCTCCTCCGAGGACGGCCTGAACATCCTGCGCCACTCCACCGCGCACGTCATGGCGCAGGCCGTGCAGGAACTCTTCCCCGAGGCCAAGCTGGGCATCGGCCCGCCGGTCCAGAACGGCTTCTACTACGACTTCGACGTCGAGAAGCCCTTCACGCCCGAGGACCTCAAGGCCATCGAGAAGAAGATGCAGGAGATCCAGAAGCGCGGCCAGCGCTTCTCGCGCCGCGTCGTCACCGATGAGGCGGCCCGCGAGGAGCTCGCCGACGAGCCGTACAAGCTGGAGCTCATCGGCATCAAGGGCTCCGCCTCCAGCGACGACGGCGCGGACGTCGAGGTGGGCGGCGGCGAGCTGACCATCTACGACAACCTCGACGCGAAGACCGGCGACCTGTGCTGGAAGGACCTCTGCCGCGGTCCCCACCTGCCCACCACCCGCAACATCCCGGCCTTCAAGCTGATGCGCAACGCCGCCGCGTACTGGCGCGGCAGCGAGAAGAACCCGATGCTCCAGCGCATCTACGGCACCGCGTGGCCCACCAAGGACGAGCTCAAGGCCCACCTGGAGTTCCTCGCCGAGGCCGAGAAGCGCGACCACCGCAAGCTCGGCAGCGAGCTCGACCTGTTCTCCATCCCGGAGCAGATCGGCTCGGGCCTCGCGGTCTTCCACCCCAAGGGCGGCATCATCCGCCGGGTCATGGAGGACTACTCGCGGCGCCGCCACGAGGAGGAGGGGTACGAGTTCGTCTACACCCCGCACGCCACGAAGGGGAAGCTCTTCGAGACCTCGGGCCACCTGGACTGGTACGCCGACGGCATGTACCCGCCCATGCAGCTCGACGAGGGCGTGGACTACTACCTCAAGCCCATGAACTGCCCGATGCACAACCTGATCTTCGACGCGCGCGGGCGTTCCTACCGTGAACTGCCGCTGCGCCTCTTCGAGTTCGGCACGGTGTACCGGTACGAGAAGTCGGGTGTCGTGCACGGTCTGACCCGTGCCCGGGGCTTCACCCAGGACGACGCGCACATCTACTGCACCAAGGAGCAGATGGCGGACGAGCTCGACACGACGCTCACCTTCGTCCTGAACCTCCTGCGTGACTACGGCCTGACCGACTTCTACCTGGAGCTGTCCACCAAGGACCCGGAGAAGTTCGTCGGCTCGGACGAGGTCTGGGAAGAGGCCACCGAGACGCTGCGCAAGGTCGCCGAGAAGCAGGGCCTGCCGCTGGTCCCGGACCCGGGCGGCGCCGCCTTCTACGGCCCGAAGATCTCCGTGCAGTGCAAGGACGCCATCGGCCGCACCTGGCAGATGTCGACCGTGCAGCTCGACTTCAACCTGCCGGAACGCTTCAACCTGGAGTACACCTCGCCGGACGGCACCAAGCAGCGTCCGGTGATGATCCACCGCGCGCTCTTCGGTTCGATCGAGCGGTTCTTCGCGGTGCTCCTGGAGCACTACGCGGGCGCGATGCCGCCGTGGCTCGCCCCGGTCCAGGCAGTCGGCATCCCGGTCGGGGACGCGCACATCCCGTACCTCCAGGAGTTCGCGGCCGAGGCCAAGAAGAAGGGCCTGCGGGTCGAGGTGGACGCCTCCTCCGACCGCATGCAGAAGAAGATCAGGACGCAGCAGAAGCTGAAGGTCCCGTTCATGATCATTGTCGGTGACGACGACATGAACGCGGGCACGATCTCCTTCCGCTACCGCGACGGCTCGCAGGAGAACGGCATTCCGCGCGAGCAGGCGCTCGCCAAGCTCCTGGACGTAGTGGAGAGCCGCGTACAGGTGTGACCTGAGGCAGGAGAGGCCCCCGGGACGGTCAGCGTCCCGGGGGCCTCTTGTCGTCTTCGCGCGCGAACACCTGGAGCAGCCACGACGAGAACGACCCCGTCACCGCGCCGAGCAGCGCGAGGCCGCTGAGCATGACGCCCACCGCGACCAGGCGCCCCACGGGTGTCACGGGTGCCACGTCGCCGTAGCCCACGGTCGAGAGCGTGGCCGCGGTCCACCACACGGCGTCCCCGAAGGTACGGATCGTCGCGTCCGGCGCCGCGTGCTCGTGCTGGTAGACGGCGAGCGCCCCGGTGAAGCCGAGGAGCAGCGCCGAAAGACCCGCGTACGTGACCACGCGCGCGTGCAGCGCGAGCCGTGGCCGCCCCCGCCTGCGCTGCACGGCCTCATAGACGTGCACGACGCGCAGCGGCCGCAGCAGGGGCAGCACGAGGACCAGGGTGTCCAGCCAGTGCGCGCGCATGAAGCGGGGCCCCTGCCCGCTCAGCCGCCACCGCACCGCGTAGTCCACGGCGAACGCGGCCCAGGCCGTGAGGAGCACCGCGAGGCAGACGCCGCGCCATGCCGGGGGCAGCCCGGAGGCCAGGACGAGGACCGCGTACGCGGTCAGGTAGAGCAGTGAGGCCACGGCGAGAGGCGCCTCCGTGCGGTTCTCCCAGCGTGCCTGACGGCTGTCATCGCTCATCGGTCCAGCTTGGCCGTGCCGGGCCCGGCGGGCGCCCCGCCGACACGCTTCGATCGGACCAAGTCATATGCTGCACTGCATGACGAGTGAGCCGGAGCAGCAGATCGGAGTGGGGACGCAGGACGCGTTCCAGCGCCTGTGGACGCCCCACCGGATGGCGTACATCCAGGGCGAGAACAAGCCGAGCGGTCCGGGCGCCGACGACGGCTGTCCCTTCTGCTCCATCCCGGCCAAATCCGACGAGGACGGCCTGGTGATCGCCCGGGGCGAGCATGTGTACGCGGTGCTCAACCTCTACCCGTACAACGGCGGCCACTTGATGGTCGTGCCCTACCGCCATGTCGCCGACTACACGGAGCTGACCGCTCCGGAGACGGCCGAGCTGGCCGTGCTCACCAAGCAGGCCATGACCGCGCTGCGCACCGCGTCAGGCGCGCACGGCTTCAACATCGGCATGAACCAGGGCACCGTGGCGGGCGCCGGCATCGCCGCGCATCTGCACCAGCACATCGTGCCGCGCTGGGGCGGTGACACGAACTTCATGCCGGTCGTCGGCCACACGAAGATCCTGCCGCAGCTGCTCGCGGACACCCGCAAGATGCTGGCGGACGCCTGGCCCGCCGGTCTCTGACGCGCCTCACGCGTCGTACACGTCCGCCTTCCTCGGCATCGGGTCCTGGACCGCGCCGCTGAGGAAGCCGGAGCGGGCGCCGAACTTCTCCGTGTTCACGCCGTTCTCCTCGAGCACCTTGATGGCCGCCGAGTGCACGACGCGGAGCACGGGGGTGGCCGCGCGCAGCGCGTCGTCGGCCATGAAGCGGTGCCGCCACGGCTTGTCCGCCCAGGCGTGCCGCAGGCCGAACGGCTCGGGAAGGACCAGCTTGCCGCCGAGGTGGTCCAGGATCGGCGGATACCACGTGAAGGGCGCCCGCACCGCGAGGCGCACGACCTCGTCGGCGTCGACCAGCGGCAGCTTGCGCTCCGTGGTCTCCCAGAACTTGATGGGCTTGGCGACCTGCTTGACCTTGGGGTCGGGCTTGCTGGTGAACAGCGAGTGGACCGGGCCGAGCGCGTGGCCGGTGACCTCGATGCGCAGGGTCTCGTGCAGGACGGTCACCGTGATCAGCATCGTGATGACCAACTGGCCGTCCCAGAGCGTGAACTGGACGCCGAGGTAGTGCCGGTTACCGCTGCCGAACTGCTGCTCGTTGCAGATCCGCTGTATCTCGTGGCCGCGGACCTGATAGGCCTCGACCTCCGTGCCGCCGGGGCGGGCGACCGCCTTGGCGTTCTCCCCGATGGGGGAGACGATCCAGTGCTTTATCGAGGGGGTCGGGAAGCCGCCGGTGTGCAGCGGGCCGCGTTCGAGCAGCCGCAGCTGGTCGTGCACCGCCCGTATGACGTCCCAGCTGCGGAACGGGTGGATCTCCGTGCCCTCCTTGGCGGAGACCAGCTCCTCGGCCAGCTGCCAGCTGCCCCAGCGGGTGCCCATGCCCAGTATTCCCTTGGGCCCCGCGTAGAAGACCGAGTTGCTCTGCTGCTCCGCCGAGAGACGCGCGAGGCCCTGCCGGAGCTGCTCGGCGGCCGTCTCGCCCGGGCTGCCCGGCACCGCCTCGGGGATCTTGGCGCCGATGCCGCCGCCGGAGAGCAGGCTCCCCCAGCGCTCGCGCAGGTCCCGCGCGGTGCGCTCGGCGATCAGCTTGGCCCAGAACCAGCCCGCCACGGGGACGACGATCGCCGCGCGGATGTACCAGCCGAGGAGGCCGCCGACCGGCAGCTTGATGAGAAAGATCACGGCCAGCACGCCCACGGCGACCAGGACGGCCGTCGCGATGGCGCTCGCCCGCTTGTTGTCCCGCTTGACCACCGCCTGCTTGATCGAGAAGAGCAGCAGCCAGACGAGCAGCCCCGGCAGGAACAACAGCCCGCACAGAACCATCACCACCGTGAGCCAGCGGTCGCGCTCCTTGCGGATGTTGTTCGCCGCCAGGCAGTGCTCGACGATCGACTGCGGTTCCATGCCGAAGGACTGGATGAGCGGCTTGCGGGCGCCGCCGAGCATCCGCACCTGCACCGCCCGTGCGAACGCCTCGCCCAGATTCGGCGCGAAGAGCGACCAAAGCCCCTCCTTCACCTCGGACTTGTGCCATTCGTTGTTGGCGTCGAGGATCTTCGACACCTTGTCGTCGCGGTACGCGGCCGACGCGAGGGCGTGGGTCGCCGCCGTCTGTCCTGCGGCCCCGGACAGCGGGACCTGGGCCCCGGGCCTGAAGTCGAATACGTCGTCCGCCACTGCCGCCCCCATCGCCGCCAACCTTGCTGCTGCGGCTCTTCCCGACTTCCTTGCCCGGCACACCTGTTGATCAGGTCATCAGCGTATCCGGACGCACCGGCATGCGGCAGGGCGCATCCGTGCGCCCTGCCGCATGCCCGCAACTAGGAGACGTCCTGGGCCTGTTCACGAATCCTCTCGGAGAGCTGGGGCGGCATCGGTTCGTGGCGTGCGTACGCGCGGCTGAAGCGGGCGGTGCCCTGCGAGAGGGACCTCAGGTCCACGGCGTACCGCCCGATCTCGATCTCCGGCACCTCGGCCCGCACGAGCGTGCGCCCGCCGGGCGCCTGCTCCGTCCCGACCACCCGGCCGCGGCGCCCCGAGAAGTCGCTCATCACCGAGCCCACGTGATCGTCGCCGACCAGGACCCGCACCTCCGCGACCGGCTCCAGGAGGTGGATCTTCGCGTCGGCCGCGGCCTCGCGCAGGGCGAGCGCGCCCGCCGTCTGGAACGCGGCGTCCGAGGAGTCCACCGAGTGCGCCTTGCCGTCGAGCAGCGTGACGCGTACGTCGATGAGGGGGTATCCGGCGGCCACACCTTTCGCGGCCTGCGCGCGCACGCCCTTCTCGACGGACGGGATGAACTGCCGGGGCACGGCGCCGCCCACGACCTTGTCGACGAACTCGATGCCGCTGCCGCCCGGCAGCGGCTCGACCTCGATCTCGCAGATCGCGTACTGGCCGTGGCCGCCGGACTGCTTCACGTGCCGGCCGCGTCCCGCCGACTTGCCCGCGAACGTCTCCCGGAGGGAGACCTTGTGGGCCACGACATCGACCTGCACGCCGTAACGGCTGCGCAGCCTCTCCAGGGCGACATCGGCGTGCGCCTCGCCCAGGCACCACAGGACCACCTGATGGGTGTCCTGGTTCTGCTCCAGGCGCATCGTCGGGTCCTCGGCGACCAGGCGTGAGAGCCCCTGGGAGAGCTTGTCCTCGTCCGCCTTGCTGTGCGCCTGGATGGCGAGCGGCAGGAGCGGGTCGGGCATGTCCCAGGGCTCCATCAGGAGCGGATCGTCCTTGGCCGAGAGGGTGTCGCCCGTCTCGGCGCGGTTCAGCTTCGCGACGCAGGCCAGATCTCCCGCGATACAGCTGCTGAGCGTGCGCTGCTGCTTGCCGAAGGGGGAGGAGAGCGCGCCGACGCGCTCGTCGACGTCGTGGTCCTCGTGGCCGCGGTCGGCAAGGCCGTGCCCCGAGACGTGCACGGTCTCGTCGGGACGCAGGGTGCCGGAGAAGACGCGTACGAGCGAGACGCGCCCCACGTAGGGATCGGAAGCCGTCTTCACCACCTCGGCGACCAGCGGTCCCGCGGGATCGCAGGTGAGCGCGGGCCGCGCCTTGCCGCCGGGGGTGGTGACGGCCGGCGCCGGGTGCTCCAGGGGGGTGGGGAAGCCACCCGTGATCAGCTCCAGGAGCTCCACCGTGCCGATGCCCTGCCGGGCGCCCTCGGCGGCGGGGGCCGCCGCGAGCACGGGGTGGAAGATGCCGCGCGCCACGGCTCGTTCCAGGTCGTCCACGAGGGTCTTGAAGTCGAGTTCCTCGCCGCTGAGATAGCGGTCCATGAGGGACTCGTCCTCGCTCTCGGCGATGATCCCCTCGATCAGTTTGTTGCGTGCGTCCTCGATGAGCGGAAGCTGGTCCTCGCCCGGCTCGGACTCCTTGCGTTCGCCGGACGCGTAGTCGAAGATCCGCTGCGAGAGCAGCCCGACCAGACCGGTCACCGGCGCGTGCCCGTCAGGACCCTTGGCGCCGTGCAACGGCAGATACAGCGGCAGCACGGCGTCGGGATCGTCGGCCCCGAAGGCCTCGGCGCAGGTCCGCGTCATCTCGCCGAAGTCGGCGCGGGCCGCCTCCAGGTGGGTCACCACGATGGCCCGCGGCATGCCGACCGCCGCGCACTCCTCCCACACCATGCGGGTGGCGCCGTCCACGCCGTCGGCCGCCGAAACGACGAAAAGGGCCGCGTCCGCGGCGCGCAGACCGGCCCGTAACTCGCCGACGAAATCGGCGTACCCGGGGGTGTCCAGAAGATTGATCTTGTAGCCGCCCCATTCGACGGGGACCAGGGACAGCTGTACGGAGCGCTGTTGCCGGTGCTCGATCTCGTCGTAGTCCGAGACGGCGGTGCCGTCCTCCACACGGCCCGCGCGGTTCACCGCGCCCGCGGTCAGCGCGAGGGCCTCCACCAGAGTCGTCTTGCCCGATCCGCTGTGGCCGACCAGCACCACATTCCGTACGGACGCGGGGTGGTCGGCCGCCGTAGCCCTGCCGGCGGCTCCGGGGTGTGCGTTCGCCTTGTCGCCCATGCCTTGGCCTCCCGGTCACGTGCGCGATGAGGAGGCACAGCCCCCTCGGGGATGCTGGCTGCTCGCGGACACGCGGGGCCGTGTGCGGGTCGGCTCCGGCGACGCCCGCGGTGCTTTCGAGCTTTCCACTCGGGTCACTGTGCGTCCATACGTCGTACGCGATCGTGAGGGGGCGAGCCGGTCCGTCAACGGCGTGGCTACGATGGGCCAGCCGGTGGCCAACAGGGCCGCGCGGCTCACCGACCCCTCGGGAAGGCCATGCTGAACAAGTACGCGCGTGCATTCTTCACGCGTGTTCTCACACCGTTCGCCGCGTTTCTCATCCGTCGCGGCGTGAGCCCCGACGCGGTCACGTTCATCGGCACGGCCGGTGTGGTGGCGGGTGCGCTGGTCTTCTTCCCCCGCGGCGAGTTCTTCTGGGGCACGATCGTCATCACGCTCTTCGTGTTCTCCGACCTCGTCGACGGGAACATGGCGCGGCAGCTGGGACGCTCCAGCCGCTGGGGAGCCTTCCTGGACTCGACGCTCGACCGGGTCGCCGACAGCGCGATCTTCGGTGGCCTCGCGCTCTGGTACGCGGGCTCGGGCGACGACAACATCCTGTGCGCCGTCTCCATCTTCTGCCTGGCCAGCGGCCAGGTGGTCTCGTACACCAAGGCGCGCGGCGAGGCGATCGGCCTGCCCGTCGCGGTCAACGGCCTGGTGGAGCGCGCCGAGCGCCTGGTGATCTCGCTGGTCGCCGCGGGCCTCGCGGGGCTGCACAAGTTCGGGGTCCCCGGCATCGACGTCCTGCTGCCCATCGCCCTGTGGATCGTCGCCGTCGGCAGCCTCGTCACGCTCGTCCAGCGCGTCGTGACCGTGCGCAGGGAGTCCGCGGAGGCGGACGCGGCCACGCAGGCGCAGGGCAGTGAGGCCACGTCGTGAAGGACCGGCTGACCGACGCGCTCTACGGAGCCGCCTGGAGCTCGGTCAAGAAGCTCCCGGAACCGGTGGCGGTGCGCCTGGGCCAGACCATCGCCGACGCCGCGTGGAAGCGCCGCGGCAAGGGCGTCCTGCGTCTTGAGGCGAACTACGCGCGCGTGGTGCCCGACGCGAGCCCGGAGCGCCTGCGCGAGCTGTCCAGGGCGGGCATGCGCTCCTACCTGCGCTACTGGATGGAGTCGTTCCGGCTGCCGTCGTGGAGCCGGGAGCGCATCGAGGGCGGCTTCGACGGCAAGGACCTCCACCACCTGACGGACGGCCTCGCCTCCGGCAGGGGCGTCATTCTGGCCCTTCCGCACCTGGGCAACTGGGACCTGGCGGGCGCGTGGGTCACCACGAAACTGGACACGCCCTTCACGACGGTCGCCGAGCGCCTCAAGCCCGAGACGCTGTACGACCGCTTCGTCGCCTACCGCGAGGGCCTGGGCATGGAGGTCCTGCCGCACGAGGGCGGCTCCGCCTTCGGCACCCTGGCGCGCCGGCTGCGCGCGGGCGGCCTGGTCTGCCTCGTCGCGGACCGGGACCTCTCGGCCTCCGGGGTCGAGGTCAAGTTCTTCGGGGACACCGCGCGGATGCCCGCGGGGCCCGCGATGCTCGCGCAGCAGACGGGGGCGCTGTTGCTGCCCGTCACCCTCTGGTTTGACGAGACGCCCGTCATGAAGGGGCGTGTTCACGCCCCCATCGATGTCCCCGAGACAGGTACCCGTACGGAGAAGACGTCTGTCATGACGCAGGCGCTGGCAGACGCCTTCGCCACGGGTATCGCCGACCATCCGGAGGACTGGCACATGCTGCAGCGCTTGTGGCTCGCTGATCTCGACCCCGCCAAGGGGCCCGCCGACGGCTCCGCGCGCCCCGGTGAGGGGACCGCCCCGTGAGGATCGGCATCGTCTGCCCCTACTCGTGGGACGTGCCGGGCGGCGTCCAGTTCCACATCCGTGACCTCGCGGAACACCTGATCCGCCTGGGACACGAGGTGTCCGTCCTGGCCCCCGCGGACGACGAGACCCCCCTGCCGCCGTACGTCGTCTCGGCGGGCCGCGCCGTTCCCGTGCCGTACAACGGCTCGGTGGCCCGGCTCAACTTCGGGTTCCTGTCGGCCGCCCGGGTGCGCCGCTGGCTGCACGACGGCACGTTCGACGTCATCCACATCCACGAGCCGACCTCGCCGTCCCTCGGGCTGCTCACGTGCTGGGCGGCGCAGGGCCCCATCGTCGCGACGTTCCACACGTCCAATCCGCGCTCGCGGGCGATGATCGCGGCGTACCCGATCCTGCAGCCCGCCCTGGAGAAGATCAGCGCGCGCATCGCGGTGAGCGAGTACGCGCGCCGCACGCTGGTCGAGCACCTGGGCGGCGACGCGGTCGTCATCCCGAACGGCGTCGACGTCGACTTCTTCGCCAAGGTCGAGCCCAAGGTGGAGTGGCAGGGAGGCACGATCGGCTTCATCGGACGCATCGACGAGCCGCGCAAGGGCCTCCCGGTGCTGATGAAGGCGCTGCCGAAGATCCTCGCCGAGCGCCCCGACACCCGGCTCCTTGTCGCGGGCCGCGGTGACGAGCACGAGGCCGTCTCCTCGCTGCCCGTGGAGATGCGGGAGCGGGTGGAGTTCCTGGGCATGGTCAGCGACGAGGACAAGGCGCGCCTGCTGGCCAGCGTCGACGTGTACGTCGCTCCCAACACCGGCGGCGAGAGCTTCGGGATCATCCTCGTCGAGGCGCTGTCGGCGGGCGCACCCGTGCTCGCCAGCGATCTGGACGCCTTCGCGCAGGTCCTTGACCAGGGCACGGCGGGCGACCTGTTCACCAACGAGGACGCGGACTCGCTGGCCGAGGGGGCGCTGCGGCTCCTCGGCGACCCCGGTCGCCGCGACGAGCTGCGCGAGCGCGGCAGCAAGCACGTGCGCCGCTTCGACTGGTCGACGGTGGGCGCGGACATCCTCTCCGTGTACGAGACGGTGGCGGACGGGGCCGCGGCGGTGGCCGCCGACGAACGCACCGGTCTGCGGGCGCGGTTCGGCCTCGCACGGGACTGACCGCGGCGGGTCCGGGGAGCCCGGCGGTCCTGGGGACGGGCCGCCTGGACTAGCCTCGGGCCGGTGACCTCGACACTGATCTGGATCGCGGCAGCCCTCTTCGCGATCGGCCTCTACCTGAGCTGGACCGCGGGCCGCCTCGACCGGCTGCACGCACGCATCGACGCGGCCCGCGCCGCCCTCGACGCCCAGTTGCTGCGCCGCGCGTCGGTCGCCCAGGAACTGGCCACCTCGGGGGTGCTCGACCCGGCGGCCTCCATCGTGCTCTACGAAGCGGCACACGCGGCCCGGCAGGCCGAGGAGGAGCACCGCGAGGTCGCCGAGAGCGAGCTCAGCCAGGCGCTGCGGGCGATCTTCGGCGAGGTGCAGCAGGTCGAGGCGGTGCGCGAGGCCCCCGGCGGCGACGAGGCGGCGTCCGAGCTGGCCGCCGCCGTACGCAGGGTGCCGATGGCCCGGCGCTTCCACAACGACGCCGTACGCGCGGCCCGTGCCCTGCGCAGGCACCGCAAGGTCCGCTGGTTCCGCCTCGCGGGGCACGCGCCGTTCCCGATGGCCTTCGAGATGGACGACGAGCCGCCGGTCGCGCTGGCCGACCGCGCGACGACCCAGAACCCCTGACCGACCGAACAGGCCACCGGGCACGCCGCTGACCAGGGGCGTCCGGGAAAAATGAGCCACCGGTCGTCCATTGGCCCTTGCTGTGGACTGGTGGCCGGGAGTTTCCTCGTAGACGCAGTAACCCGTCTTCAGCGAGTGAGGTCAACTCCGTGTCCAGCACCCTGCCCAGCAGCAACCAGTCGCCCGAGACCGGCACCGCGCGCGTCAAGCGCGGCATGGCCGAGCAGCTCAAGGGCGGCGTCATCATGGACGTCGTCAACGCCGAGCAGGCGAAGATCGCCGAGGACGCCGGCGCAGTGGCCGTCATGGCGCTGGAGCGGGTCCCCGCCGACATCCGCAAGGACGGCGGCGTCGCCCGGATGTCCGACCCGAACATGATCGAAGAGATCATCGAGGCCGTCTCCATCCCGGTCATGGCCAAGTCGCGCATCGGCCACTTCGTCGAGGCCCAGGTGCTGCAGTCCCTCGGCGTCGACTACATCGACGAGTCCGAGGTCCTGACCCCGGCCGACGAGGTCAACCACAGCGACAAGTTCGCCTTCACGACCCCGTTCGTGTGTGGCGCCACCAACCTGGGCGAGGCCCTGCGCCGCATCGCCGAGGGCGCGGCCATGATCCGCTCCAAGGGCGAGGCCGGCACCGGCAACGTCGTCGAGGCCGTGCGCCACCTGCGCCAGATCAAGAACGAGATCGCCAGGCTGCGCGGCTTCGACAACAACGAGCTGTACGCCGCCGCCAAGGACCTGCGTGCCCCGTACGAGCTGGTCAAGGAGGTCTCCGAGCTGGGCAAGCTGCCGGTGGTCCTCTTCTCGGCCGGTGGCGTCGCCACCCCCGCGGACGCCGCCCTGATGCGCCAGCTCGGCGCCGAGGGTGTCTTCGTCGGCTCCGGCATCTTCAAGTCGGGCGACCCGGCCGCGCGCGCCGCCGCCATCGTGAAGGCCACCACCTTCTACGACGACCCCAAGATCATCGCGGACGCGTCCCGCAACCTCGGCGAGGCCATGGTCGGCATCAACTGCGACACCCTCCCCGAGGCCGAGCGCTACGCCAACCGCGGCTGGTAAGGCACTCCACAGATGAATGACACCCCTGTGGTCGGCGTCCTGGCACTCCAGGGCGACGTACGGGAGCACCTGATCGCCCTGGCCTCGGCGGACGCCGTGGCCAGGCCGGTCCGGCGCCCCGAAGAACTGGCGGAGGTGGACGGCCTGGTCATCCCCGGCGGCGAGTCCACCACGATCTCCAAGCTGGCCACCCTGTTCGGCCTGATGGAGCCTCTTCGCGCGCGCGTGCGGGACGGCATGCCGGTCTACGGCAGCTGCGCGGGCATGATCGTGCTCGCCGACAAGATCCTCGATCCGCGTTCGGAGCAGGAGACCTTCGGCGGCATCGACATGATCGTGCGCCGCAACGCCTTCGGGCGGCAGAACGAGTCCTTCGAGGCGGCCGTCGACGTGGCGGGCATCGACGGCGATCCAGTGGAGGGTGTCTTCATCCGCGCCCCCTGGGTCGAGTCGGTCGGCGCGCGCGTCGAGGTGCTCGCCGAGCACGAGGGACACATCGTGGCCGTGCGCCAGGGCAACGCCCTCGCGACGTCGTTCCACCCCGAGTTGACGGGCGACCATCGCATCCACGAACTGTTCGTCGGGATGGTGCGGGGGAACGCGGCGGCGCGATCCTAGTAGGATCCGGGGGTCCCCCTGGTCCCTTAGGGTCGGGGGAGTTCGTACAGGTTGGGTAACGCGAAGGAGACAGGCAGATGTCCGGCCACTCTAAATGGGCTACGACGAAGCACAAGAAGGCCGTGATTGACGCCAAGCGCGGCAAGCTCTTCGCGAAGATGATCAAGAACATCGAGGTCGCGGCCCGCACGGGCGGCGCCGATGTGTCCGGTAACCCGACCCTCTTCGACGCCATCCAGAAGGCCAAGAAGAGCTCGGTCCCGAACAAGAACATCGACTCCGCGGTCAAGCGCGGCGCCGGTCTCGAAGCCGGTGGCGCCGACTACGAGACGATCATGTACGAGGGCTACGGCCCCAACGGCGTCGCGGTGCTCATCGAGTGCCTCACGGACAACCGCAACCGCGCGGCCTCGGACGTACGCGTCGCGATGACCCGCAACGGCGGCTCCATGGCCGACCCGGGCTCTGTCTCGTACCTCTTCAACCGCAAGGGCGTCGTCATCGTCCCCAAGGGCGAGCTGTCCGAGGACGACGTCCTCGGCGCGGTCCTGGACGCGGGCGCCGAAGAGGTCAACGACCTCGGCGAGTCCTTCGAGGTCCTCTCCGAGGCCACCGACATGGTCGCGGTCCGCACCGCGCTCCAGGACGCCGGCATCGAGTACGACTCGGCCGACGCCAACTTCGTCCCGACCATGCAGGTCGAGCTGGACGAGGACGGGGCCCGGAAGATCTTCAAGCTGATCGACGCGCTGGAGGACAGCGACGACGTGCAGAACGTCTTCGCCAACTTCGACGTGAGCGACGAGGTCATGGAGAAGGTCGACGCGTAGGCGCGCCCCTTCGAAGCGCTGACGGGCCGACGGGACACACCCCGTCGGCCCGTCGCGTTGTCAGAGGGACCCGATAACCTGCACGGACAGGCAACGGGAGGGGATTCATGCGCGTGTTGGGGGTCGACCCAGGGCTCACCCGCTGCGGCGTCGGCGTCGTCGACGGAGTGGCCGGACGACCGCTCACCATGCGCGGCGTCGGTGTCGTACGGACGCCGCCGGACGCCGAGCTCGGCCACCGTCTGGTCGCCATCGAGCAGGGCATCGAGCAGTGGCTCGACGAGCACGACCCCGAAGTCCTCGCGGTGGAGCGGGTGTTCAGCCAGCACAACGTGCGCACGGTGATGGGGACGGCCCAGGCGAGCGCCGTGGCCATGCTCTGCGCGTCCCGGCGCGGCATCCCCGTCGCCCTGCACACGCCCAGCGAGGTCAAGGCCGCCGTCACCGGCAGCGGCCGCGCGGACAAGGCGCAGGTCGGCGCGATGGTCACCCGCCTCCTGCGGCTCGACGCACCGCCCAAGCCCGCCGACGCCGCGGACGCGCTCGCCCTCGCCATCTGCCACATCTGGCGCGCCCCGGCGCAGAACCGCCTCCAGCAGGCCGTGGCCCAGAACCGCCTCCAGCAGGCGGCGGCCCTGCACGCCTCGAAGACCCCGAAAGCCCCGAAAGCCCCGACCGCCCGCACAGCCCGGGCAGCACAGAAAGGCCGTACCGCATGATCGCCTTCGTCAGCGGCCCCGTCGCCGCCCTCGCCCCCGACTCCGCGGTGGTCGAGGTCGGTGGCATCGGCATGGCCGTCCAGTGCGCGCCGAACACCCTCTCCACGCTCCGGGTCGGCCAGCAGACCAAGCTCGCCACCTCCCTGGTCGTGCGTGAGGACTCCCTCACCCTGTACGGCTTCGCGGACGACGACGAGCGCCAGACCTTCGAGCTCCTGCAGACGGCGAGCGGCGTCGGCCCGCGCCTCGCGCAGGCCATGCTCGCCGTGCACAGCCCGGACGCGCTGCGCCGCGCGGTCGCCACCGGTGACGAGAAGGCGCTCACCGCGGTCCCGGGCATCGGCAAGAAGGGCGCCCAGAAGCTGCTCCTGGAGTACAAGGACCGCCTCGGCGAGCCCCTCGGCACGGGCGGCCCCGCCATCGGCACCCCCGTCACCTCCGGCTGGAGCGACCAACTGCACGCGGCGCTGATCGGCCTCGGGTACGCGACGCGCGAGGCCGACGAAGCCGTCGCCGCCGTCACCCCGCAGGCCGAGGCGTCAGAGAAGCCGCAGGTGGGCCAGCTCCTCAAGGCCGCGCTCCAGACGCTGAACCGCACCCGCTAGCACGTGCCGGCCCCTTCACCACCAGAACCACATCGCGAGGCGAGTTCATGAACTGGGACGAGACCACCGACGACACGACCGCCCCGGCGGGCGCGGCCGAGCGGCTCGTGGGTGCGTCCGCCGACGGCGAGGACCAGGCGGTCGAGGCCGCCCTGCGCCCCAAGGACCTGGACGAGTTCATCGGCCAGGAGAAGGTCCGCGAGCAGCTCGACCTCGTCCTGCGCGCCGCCCGCGCCCGGGGTGCCACCGCCGACCACGTGCTGCTCTCCGGAGCCCCCGGCCTCGGCAAGACCACCCTCTCGATGATCATCGCGGCCGAGATGGGCGCCCCGATCCGCATCACCAGCGGCCCGGCCATCCAGCACGCGGGCGACCTCGCGGCGATCCTCTCCTCCCTCCAGGAAGGAGAGGTGCTCTTCCTCGACGAGATCCACCGGATGTCGCGGCCCGCCGAGGAGATGCTCTACATGGCGATGGAGGACTTCCGCGTCGACGTGATCGTCGGCAAGGGTCCCGGCGCCACCGCCATCCCGCTGGAGCTGCCGCCCTTCACCCTGGTCGGCGCCACGACCAGGGCGGGCCTGCTGCCGCCGCCGCTGCGCGACCGCTTCGGCTTCACCGCGCACATGGAGTTCTACGAACCCGCCGAGCTGGAGCGCGTGATCCACCGCTCCGCGCAGCTGCTCGACGTGGAGATCGACCCGGCCGGCGCCGCCGAGATCGCCGGACGCTCGCGCGGCACGCCCCGTATCGCCAACCGCCTGCTGCGCCGCGTACGGGACTATGCGCAGGTCAAGGCCGACGGAGAGATCAACAGGGACATCGCGGCCGCCGCCCTCAAGGTCTACGAGGTGGACGGCCGCGGCCTCGACCGCCTCGACCGCGCGGTCCTCGAGGCGCTGCTCAAGCTCTTCGGCGGCGGACCCGTCGGCCTGTCGACGCTCGCCGTCGCCGTGGGGGAGGAGCGCGAGACGGTCGAGGAGGTCGCCGAGCCGTTCCTGGTGCGGGAGGGACTGCTCGCGCGCACCCCCCGTGGCCGGGTCGGGACGCCCGCCGCATGGGCGCATCTCGGCCTTGTTCCACCGCGGCAGGCGGGCGGAATCGGACAAGGGGACCTGTTCGGGGCGTGACGGCGCGCGTACTCGCCCGGTCAGGAACTGCGGTGCCATGCTGAGCGTTGTTCGTTAGGTGCGGACTCGCTTAGACTCCGCCGATGCCGCCCTTGTGGGCGGCGTGCCCACCCCCGTCCATCAGGCCGCTTATCTGCGCGGTCATGCGAAGGAAACTCCGTCCCGTGAATATCGTGACCCTCCTCCCCTTCATCGTGCTCATCGGGGCCATGTTCCTGATGACGCGCTCCGCCAAGAAGAAGCAGCAGGCGGCCGCGCAGATGCGCAATGAGATGCAGCCCGGCACCGGCATCCGCACGATCGGGGGCATGTACGCCACCGTCAAGGAGGTTCACGACGACGCCGTCCTCCTTGAGGTGGCTCCTGGTGTGCACGCGTTCTACGCGAAGAACTCCGTGGGCGCCGTCCTCGAGGACGACGAGTACAACCGCATCGTGCACGGCACGAGTGCCGTGAAGTCGGACGACCCCGTCGTCCCGGACGACGCCTCCTCCCTCACCGAGACCGACGAGCCCGCCGCCGACGCTTCCGACGACTCGCCCATCGACCTCGGCAAGAAGGACGCGGACAGCGCCCCCAAGGCCGACGACGCCGAGCCGAAGAAGACCGACGGCGAGTCCGACACGAAGTAACCACCACCGGGGTCCGTGGGGTGCGCCGCTCGCGCTGCCACGGTCCCCGTAGTGCGTGGGTTTCGTGACGGGTCTCGACACCATTTCATGGCCGCCCACGGCACGTAATGGGTTCCGGGCGGTTGGACAGGGAGAAACGAGAAGGTGGCAGCACCGAAGAAGGGCCGGAGGCAGAGCGGCCAGGGGAGGCCGGGCCGTTCCCTGGCCCTCATCCTGATCGCCATGGTGGCGCTCACCGGGGGGATGTTCCTCTCCGGTCACACCACCCCGCGCCTGGGCATCGACCTCGCAGGCGGAACGAGCATCACGCTCGGTGCCAAGAGTGAGCCCGGCAAGCCCAATGCGGTCAACAAGACCAACATGGACACGGCCGTGGGCATCATCGAGCGCCGTGTCAACGGTCTCGGTGTCTCCGAGGCCGAGGTCCAGACCCAGGGCGACCGCAACATCATCGTCAACATCCCCAAGGGGACGAACCAGAAGCAGGCGCGCGAGCAGGTAGGCACGACTGCGCAGCTCTACTTCCGTCCCGTGATGACGATGGCGGCCGGAGCGCCGACCCCTGATCCCTCCGCAAGCCCGTCCGGTACGCCGGAGGCGACCGACAAGGGTGACAAGGACGGCAAGGAGAGCGCGGACAGCGCGGACGGCAAGGACAAGGACGCGGCGTCCTCGCCCGGCGCGACCGAGAGCCCCAAGGGCCGTGCCGTCACCGACGCCCTGAAGGCCGACCCCACTCCGACGCCCAAGGCATCGGACAAGCCCAAGGGCAGCGACGCCCCGTCGCCGACCCCTTCGGCGGACGCGGCCACGAAGAAGCTGCAGGAGAAGTTCACCGCGCTCGACTGCACCAAGCAGAGCAGCCGGGTCGAGGCCACCGAAGGCGTCAAGCCGAGCGACCCGATGGCGGCCTGCGGCAAGAACAGTGCCGGCCAGTGGGAGAAGTACGTCTTGGGCCCGGCCGAGGTCGAGGGCAAGGACGTCAAGGACGCCAAGGCCGTGCTCGACCCCGAGCGTGGCATCTGGATCGTCACGATGGACTTCACCAAGGACGGCTCCAAGAAGTTCGCCGCGACCACCGGCAAGCTGATGAAGCAGAGCGAGCCGCAGAACCAGTTCGCGATCGTTCTGGACGGAGACGTCGTCTCGGCCCCGCGCGTCAGCTCGCAGCTGAGCTCCAACGCCGAGATCAGCGGCAGCTTCACCCAGGAGTCGGCCAAGGACCTGGCGAACATGCTGTCCTACGGCGCCCTGCCGCTCACCTTCCACGAGGACAGCGTCACCACCGTGACCGCCGCGCTCGGCGGTGAGCAGCTGCACGCCGGTCTGATCGCCGGTGCCATCGGTCTGGCGCTGGTTGTCATCTACCTGGTGGCCTACTACCGGGGCCTGGCCTTCATCGCCCTGCTGAGCCTCGTCGCCTCCGGCGTCCTCACGTACACGATCATGACCTTGCTCGGTCCGGCCATCGGCTTCGCACTGAACCTGCCCGCGGTGTGTGGTGCGATCGTTGCGATCGGTATCACCGCGGACTCGTTCATCGTGTACTTCGAACGCATCCGGGACGAGATCCGCGAGGGCCGCACACTACGCCCCGCCGTCGAGCGGGCCTGGCCGCGCGCCCGGCGCACCATCCTGGTCTCGGACTTCGTGTCCTTCCTCGCTGCTGCGGTGCTCTACATCGTCACCGTCGGCAAGGTTCAGGGCTTCGCCTTCACGCTCGGTCTGACCACTCTGCTCGACGTCGTAGTGGTCTTCCTCTTCACCAAGCCGCTGATGACGATCATGGCCCGCAAGAAGTTCTTCGCGAGCGGCCACAAGTGGTCCGGGATCGACCCGACGCGGCTGGGTGCCAAGCCCCCGCTGCGCCGCACCCGCCGTGCCCCTGGTTCCGCTGGCTCCGACCCGAAGGAGGCGTGAGATGTCGAAGCTCGGCAACCTCGGCGCCCAGCTCTTCCACGGCGAAGTCGGCTACGACTTCATCGGCAAGCGCAAGATCTGGTACGGCGTCTCTGTCCTGATCACCATCACGGCGATCGTCGCCCTGGCCGTCCAAGGCCTCAACATGGGCATCGAGTTCAAGGGCGGTGCGGTCTTCACCACGCCGAAGACCTCCGCCTCGGTCGAACAGGCCCAGGAGTCGGCGGAGAAGGCCTCGGGACACCAGGCCATCGTCCAGAAGCTCGGCAACGACACGATGCGTGTCCAGATCTCGGGTGTGGACACGAACAAGTCCGACCAGATCAAGGAAGAGCTCGCCAAGGACCTCGGCGTCCCGGCGAAGGACGTCAACGCGGATCTGGTCGGCCCCAGTTGGGGTGAACAGATCGCCAACAAGGCATGGACCGGCCTCGCTGTCTTCCTCGTCCTTTGCGTGATCTATCTGGCGATCGCCTTCGAGTGGCGGATGGCAGTCGCCGCACTGGTCGCCCTGATCCACGACATCACCATCACGGTCGGTATCTACTCCCTGGTCGGCTTCGAGGTCACCCCGGGCACAGTGATCGGTCTGCTGACCATTCTCGGTTATTCGCTCTACGACACGGTGGTCGTCTTCGACTCGCTCAAGGAGCAGGGCAAGGACGCGGCCAAGCAGACGAGGTTCACCTACAGCGAGATCGCCAACCGGTCGATCAACAGCACCCTGGTGCGTTCCATCAACACCACGGTGGTCGCGCTCCTTCCGGTCGCGGGCCTCCTGTTCATCGGTGGCGGTGCGCTCGGCGCGGGCATGCTGAACGACATCTCGCTGTCGCTCTTCGTGGGTCTTGCGGCCGGAGCGTACTCCTCGATCTTCATCGCCACGCCGCTCGTCGCCGACCTCAAGGAGCGCGAGCCGGCGATGAAGGCCCTGAAGAAGCGGGTGCTCGCCAAACGCGCGGCCGCAGCCGCCAAGGGAGAGTCGCTGGACGCCGAGGCGTCGCCGCGTGACGGTGACGATCCCGAGACGGACGACGTCCCGGCTGCGGCCGGAGTGGTCGGCGTCCAGCGCCGTACGCAGCCGCAGCCTCGCGGCCGCGGCCGTGGCCGTCCCTCGGGGAAGCGCCGCTGACCGAGGCCGGGCGTCCGGCTTCGGCAGAAGAACAGAAAGCAGAAGAACGGGCTCCGCTCCTCATATGAGGAGCGGAGCCCGTTCTCGATTCAGCTCAGGAGCCGACGAGGCTTACTGCCACTTGAGCAGCGAGAAGCCCTTGATCTTGATCTCGGGGTGCGCCGCGACGTTCCCCCACGGCACGTTCTTGATGAACCCGCTCTTGCCGCAGCCAGCGTTGTACCACTTGGCCACGTACTTCTTCGTCGACTTCTTGTACTTGAAGCCCTTGACCTTGATGCAGGGCGTACCGCGCTCCGCCGCCCAGCGGTAGCGGACCTTCAAGCCCTTGTGTCCCCACAGCGAGCACGGGTCCTTGGACTTGGTCCAGCGGCCCGCGACTCCGCCGGCGTTCTGCCAGCCGTTGCAACTGGCCATGGTCGTGACCGATGCGTTCTTGGTGGTCTTTTCGCTGGCGGCGCCTGCGGGAGACGCCGCCCCGGCGAGAGCGGTCATCGCCACGAGGGGAACGACCCCGGTGGCAATCTTGCGAGAGATGTGCACTGTTCCTCCGTTTTAGCCCCGAGAAGGGGCGGTCGCGGATGATCTTGCCACGCGGCCGCGTTTCGACTCCAGTCGCTTGAGCAAAGTCTGAGGTTCGCTATCTGCCAACTCCGTTTAAATTTGCACTAGCTGTACGGGTGGGGGCATCCCGCCGAGTCGGGCGGGTTGGCGCGGGCGGGGTGGGATCATCAGGTTTTGCTAAAGTGACTCGCCGCGACGAACGAGGCGTTCGGATCAACAACAACGAGGTGCGGGCGGATGACCCAGGTACAGGAACTGCTGCTCAGCCGCATCCGGGACGTCCCCGACTACCCCGAGCCCGGGGTGATGTTCAAGGACATCACTCCGCTGCTCGCGGACCCGGAGGCCTTCGCCGCGCTGACCGAGGCCCTCGCGGACCTCGCCGTGCGGTACGGCGCCACGAAGATCGTCGGCCTTGAGGCCCGCGGCTTCATCCTGGGCGCCCCGGCCGCGCTGCGCGCCGGGCTCGGCTTCATCCCCGTACGCAAGGCGGGCAAGCTCCCCGGAGCGACGCTCAGCCAGTCGTACGACCTGGAGTACGGCAGCGCCGAGATCGAGGTGCACGCCGAGGACCTCGCCGCCGACGACCGCGTCATGGTCATCGACGACGTCCTGGCGACCGGCGGCACCGCCGAGGCGTCCCTGCGGCTCATCCGCCGTGCGGGCGCGCAGGTCGCCGGGGTGGCGGTCCTGATGGAGCTCGGCTTCCTCGGTGGCCGCGCCAAGCTGGAGACGGCCCTGGAGGGCGCCCCGCTGGAGGCCCTCCTCACCGTCTGAGGCGTCTGAGCAGCCACCACGCACACCTCGAGGCGGGCCCGGAGGAATCCGGCGCCCGCCTCAGGTGTTTCTCCTGTAGTGAGCTGTCTCACGGGCTGAAGGCGAGCCGAAGGTCCAGGATCGATACCATGGGTTCTTCGGGGCCTGACCGGGGGACCCGGATCGCGCACAGGGAGCGCCTCTTGCCAGACGAGTCCAAGGCACTCACCGCCGCCAAGGCCGCAGAGCAGGCCAAGAGCGCGGCGGCACCCGCTGCCGCGCCCGCGAAGAGCGCGCCGCCCGCCAAGGGCGCGACGCCGGCGAAGCGGGAGAGCACGCCCCCCAGCACCACGTCCGCACCGAGCGCGCCGGGCGACAGCGGCCCCCGCGAGAGGCCGGCCGCCGATCCGTCGCGCCCCAAGCCCCCCACCGAGGCCCGAGCGGGCAGCACGACGCCCACGCCCCGCCCCACCGCGGCCAAGAACGAGCGTTCCGGCTCCTCCAACCGCGTGCGCGCCCGCCTGGCCCGCCTCGGCGTCCAGCGTTCGAACCCGTACAACCCGGTCCTGGAGCCCCTGCTGCGGATAGTGCGCAGCAACGACCCCAAGATCGAGACGGCGACGCTGCGCCAGATCGAGAAGGCCTACCAGGTCGCCGAGCGCTGGCACCGCGGGCAGAAGCGCAAGAGCGGCGACCCGTACATCACGCACCCCCTCGCCGTGACGACGATCCTCGCCGAGCTCGGCATGGACCCGGCCACCCTGATGGCCGGGCTCCTGCACGACACCGTCGAGGACACCGAGTACGGCCTCGACACCCTCAAGCGCGACTTCGGCGATCAGGTCGCCCTGCTCGTCGACGGCGTCACCAAGCTGGACAAGGTCAAGTTCGGTGAGGCAGCGCAGGCCGAGACCGTGCGCAAGATGGTCGTCGCCATGGCCAAGGACCCCCGCGTCCTGGTCATCAAGCTCGCCGACCGCCTGCACAACATGCGCACGATGCGGTATCTCAAGCGCGAGAAGCAGGAGAAGAAGGCCCGCGAGACGCTGGAGATCTACGCTCCGCTGGCTCACCGCCTGGGCATGAACACCATCAAGTGGGAGCTGGAGGACCTCGCCTTCGCGATCCTCTACCCCAAGATGTACGACGAGATCGTGCGCCTGGTCGCCGAGCGCGCCCCCAAGCGCGACGAGTACCTCGCCATAGTGACCGACGAGGTCCAGGCCGACCTGCGCGCGGCCCGCATCAAGGCCACCGTCACCGGCCGCCCGAAGCACTACTACAGCGTCTACCAGAAGATGATCGTCCGCGGCCGTGACTTCGCGGAGATCTACGACCTGGTGGGGATTCGTGTCCTTGTCGACACGGTCCGCGACTGCTATGCCGCTCTCGGCACCGTGCACGCGCGATGGAACCCGGTCCCCGGCCGGTTCAAGGACTACATCGCGATGCCGAAGTTCAACATGTACCAGTCGCTGCACACGACGGTCATCGGCCCCAACGGCAAGCCCGTCGAGCTCCAGATCCGTACGTTCGACATGCACCGCCGCGCCGAGTACGGCATCGCCGCGCACTGGAAGTACAAGCAGGAGGCCGTCGCCGGCGCCTCGAAGGTGCGCACCGACGTGCCGCGGAAGGCCGGCGGCAAGGACGACCACCTCAACGACATGGCGTGGCTGCGCCAGCTCCTGGACTGGCAGAAGGAGACCGAGGACCCCAGCGAGTTCCTGGAGTCGCTGCGCTTCGACCTGTCGCGCAACGAAGTCTTCGTGTTCACGCCCAAGGGCGACGTCATAGCGCTCCCGGCGGGTGCTACGCCGGTCGACTTCTCGTACGCGGTGCACACCGAGGTCGGCCACCGCACCATAGGAGCCCGGGTCAACGGGCGGCTCGTGCCGCTCGAATCGACCCTGGACAACGGTGACTTGGTGGAGGTCTTCACCTCCAAGGCGGCCGGTGCGGGCCCGTCCCGCGACTGGCTCGGCTTCGTCAAGTCACCGCGGGCGCGCAACAAGATCCGCGCGTGGTTCTCCAAGGAACGCCGCGACGAGGCCATCGAGCAGGGCAAGGACGCCATCGCGCGCGCCATGCGCAAGCAGAACCTGCCGATCCAGCGCATCCTCACGGGCGACTCCCTGGTCACCCTCGCGCACGAGATGCGCTACCCCGACATCTCGTCCCTCTACGCGGCCATCGGCGAAGGCCACGTCACCGCGCAGTCCGTCGTGCAGAAACTCGTCCAGGCGCTCGGCGGCGAGGAAGCCGCCAACGAGGACATCGCCGAGAGCACACCGCCCTCGCGCAGCCGCAGCAAGCGCCGCGCCAACGCCGACCCCGGCGTCGTCGTCAAGGGCGTCGAGGACGTGTGGGTCAAGCTGGCCCGCTGCTGTACGCCGGTGCCGGGGGACCCGATCATCGGCTTCGTCACGCGCGGCAGCGGCGTATCGGTCCACCGCAGCGACTGTGTGAACGTCGACTCGCTCTCCCGCGAGCCCGAGCGCATCCTGGAGGTCGAGTGGGCGCCCACCCAGTCCTCGGTCTTCCTGGTCGCCATCCAGGTCGAGGCCCTCGACCGCTCGCGGCTGCTCTCGGACGTCACGCGCATCCTGTCGGACCAGCACGTGAACATCCTGTCCGCGGCCGTCCAGACCTCCCGCGACCGGGTCGCCACCTCGCGCTTCACCTTCGAGATGGGCGACCCCAAGCACCTGGGCCATGTGCTCAAGGCAGTCAGGGGAGTCGAGGGTGTGTACGACGTGTACAGGGTGACGTCGGCGCGCAGGCCGTAAACCGGGCCACTACGTAGAGGGGCTCCCGTACGTGATGTACGGGAGCCCCTCTACGTAGCGTGCGAAAAACTCAGCCGCCGATCAGCCGCCGAACTCGTGCAGACCCTTCAGGGCCTGGTCGAGCAGCGCCTGGCGGCCGTCGAGCTCCTTCTGGAGCTTGTCGGCCTTGGCGTTGTTGCCCGCGGCACGCGCCTTCTCGATCTGGTCGACCAGCTTGTCGACGGCGGCCTGCAGCTGACCGGTCAGACCCTCGGCACGCGCACGCGCCTCAGGGTTCGTCCGGCGCCACTCGGCCTCCTCGGTCTCCTGCAGGGCACGCTCCACCGCGTGCATCCGGCCCTCGACCTTCGGCCGCGCGTCACGCGGGACGTGGCCGATGGCCTCCCAGCGCTCGTTGAGCGTACGGAAGGCGGCGCGCGCCGACTTGAGGTCCTTCACCGGGACGAGCTTCTCGGCCTCCTCGGCCAGCTCCTCCTTCAGCTTCAGGTTCTCCGTCTGCTCGGCGTCGCGCTCCGCGAAGACCGAGCTGCGCGCCGCGAAGAAGACGTCCTGGGCGCCGCGGAAGCGGTTCCACAGATCGTCCTCATGCTCGCGTTGGGCGCGGCCCGCGGCCTTCCACTCGGTCATCAGGTCGCGGTAGCGCGCGGCCGTCGGACCCCAGTCGGTCGAGTTGGAGAGGGCCTCGGCCTCGCCGACCAGCTTCTCCTTGGTCTTGCGGGCCTCCTCGCGCTGGGCGTCCAGCGAGGCGAAGTGGGCCTTGCGCCGCTTGGAGAACGCCGAGCGGGCATGCGAGAAGCGGTGCCACAGCTCGTCGTCCGACTTGCGGTCGAGGCGCGGCAGACCCTTCCAGGTGTCCACCAGGGCACGCAGCCGCTCGCCCGCCGCCCGCCACTGCTCGCTCTGGGCGAGCTCCTCGGCCTCGACGACCAGCGCCTCCTTGGCGTGCCTGGCCTCGTCCGACTGCTTGGCCTTTTGGACCTTGCGCTCTTCGCGGCGCGCGTCGACGGTCTCGACGAGCTTGTCCAGGCGCGTGCTCAGGGCGTCCAGATCGCCGACCGCGTGGGCCTCGTCCACCTGCTGGCGCAGGTGGTCGATGGCGGTCATGGCGTCCTTGGCCGACAGGTCGGTCGTCTTCACCCGGCGCTCGAGAAGTCCGATCTCGACGACCAGACCGTCGTACTTGCGCTCGAAGTAGGCCAGGGCCTCGTCAGGAGACCCCGCTTTCCACGAACCGACCTCGCGCTCGCTGCCGTCGGCCTTGCGCACGTACACGGTCCCCGTCTCGTCGACGCGGCCCCACGGGTCGCTGCTCACAGCGCCTCCTCCACATGATGCCTGCGCAGGGCCTCGGGGCCCCCGGCATCGTCCACAGTTTCGTCACCGCCAACATAGGCGACCGGCGGGGATGCTGTCCGCATCCCGCGCGTCCGAAGTTTGCCTCCCGGCGGTCAGGATTTCGACATGGTCGCCTTGTTGATGACGACCGTCGCGTTCGGGGCGCCGTCGCCCTGGCCGGTGCTCTCGCCGGCGTCGGCAATCTTCTTGAGCACCTTCATCCCGGAATCGGAAATGGTCCCGAACGGTGTGTAGTCGGGCGGGAGCTGACTGTCCTGGTAGACCAGGAAGAACTGGCTGCCGCCGGTGTCCCGGCCCGTCTTCTTGTCGGCGTTGTACCGGTTGGCCATCGCGACCGTGCCCGCCGGATAGACGTTGCCCTTCAGGCGCTTGTCCTTGAGGTTCTCGTCCGGGATCGAGTAGCCGGGGTCGCCCTCGCCGGTGCCCTTCGGGTCGCCGCACTGCAGGACGTAGATGCCGCCCGCGGTCAGCCGGTGGCACTTGGTGTGGTCGAAGTAGCCCTTCTTCGCCAGGAAGTCGAAGGAGTTGACCGTGTGCGGGGCCTTGGCCGCCGACAGGTTCAGGTCGATGTCGCCGCAGGTGGTGGCGAGCTTCATCGTGTAGTCAGCCGACTTGTCGACCGTCAGCTTCGGTTCCTTCTTGAAGCTGAGCGGCTTCACCTTGCCGCCCGCGGGCTTCTCGCAGGGGTCCGCCTTGGTGGTCGGGCTGGCGTTCGCCTCGTCGTTGGTCTTGCCGGCGTCGTCGAAGGCTCCCGCCGCGTACGACACCGCGCCGCCTGCCAGGATCACCGCGAGCGCCGAGGCGATCACCGCGTTGCGCATCCGCGCCCTGCGCCGCGCGGCCTCCCGGCGCTGCTGCTGCCGCAAGAACTTCTCCCGGGCGAGCTGACGCCGCCGCTGATCGTTGCTGACCACCGGGTTCTCTCTCCTCTGCGTGGATGACCGCTTCTGTGTGCCCCGTACCGTATATGGGTTAGCTGTGGAATCGGGAGCGCCGGTAGGCTCTGATCTGCCGCGATCCCGCGCGGTCACCTCCGCCGCACTACGAACGAAGGACGATCGTGCTCATTGCCGGGTTTCCCGCCGGGGCCTGGGGCACCAACTGCTACTTGGTCGCCCCCGCCGCAGGCGAGGAGTGCGTGATCATCGACCCGGGCCACCAGGCCGCCGAGGGAGTCGAGGACGCGCTCAAGAAGCATCGGCTCAAGCCCGTCGCGGTCGTCCTCACCCACGGCCACATCGACCATGTCGCCTCGGTCGTCCCGGTCTGCGGCGCGCACGACGTGCCCGCGTGGATCCACCCCGACGACCGGTACATGATGAGCGACCCGGAGAAGGCCATAGGCCGTTCCTTCGGCGCGCAGCTGCTCGGCGAGCTGACCGTGGGTGAGCCCTCCGACGTCAAGGAGCTGGCCGACGGCGCCCGGTTGAAGCTCGCCGGTCTGGACTTCTCCGTCGCGCACGCGCCGGGGCATACGAAGGGGGCGGTGACGTTCCAGTTGCCCGAGTCCGCCGAGGTCCCCTCGGTGTTCTTCTCGGGCGACCTGCTCTTCGCCGGCTCCATCGGCCGCACCGACCTGCCCGGCGGATCGCACGACGAGATGCTCGAATCGCTGGCGCGTGTGTGCCTGCCGCTCGACGACTCGACCGTGGTCCTGCCCGGTCACAACGAGCACACGACCATCGGCCGTGAGCGCGCCACCAACCCGTATCTGCGCCAGGTGGCCGCCGGCCTGGGAGCCGACGCTCCCCGACGAGGAATGTGACGAGAGAAAACCCGTGAGCACCTTCAAGGCCCCCAAGGGCACGTACGACCTCCTGCCCCCGGACTCGGCGAAGTATCTGGCGGTGCGCGAGGCCATCTCCGCGCCCCTGAAGAACTCCGGCTACGGCTACGTCGAGACGCCCGGCTTCGAGAACGTCGAGCTGTTCTCGCGCGGCGTCGGCGAGTCCACCGACATCGTCTCCAAGGAGATGTACGCCTTCGAGACCAAGGGCGGCGACCAGCTCGCCCTGCGCCCCGAGGGCACCGCTTCCGTGCTGCGCGCGGCCCTGGAGGCCAACCTGCACAAGGCGGGCAACCTCCCGGTCAAGCTCTGGTACTCCGGCTCGTACTACCGCTACGAGCGTCCGCAGAAGGGCCGCTACCGCCACTTCTCGCAGGTCGGTGCCGAGGCGATCGGCGCCGAGGACCCGGCTCTGGACGCCGAGTTGATCATCCTCGCGGACCAGGCGTACCGCGCGCTCGGCCTGCAGCAGTTCCGCATCCTGCTGAACTCGCTCGGCGACAAGGAGTGCCGCCCCGTCTACCGCGCCGCGCTGCAGGACTTCCTGCGCGGGCTCGACCTGGACGAGGAGACACGTCGACGTATCGACATCAACCCGCTGCGGGTCCTCGACGACAAGCGTGCCGACGTCCAGAAGCAGCTGGTCGGCGCCCCGATGCTGCGCGACTACCTGTGCGACGCGTGCAAGGCGTACCACGAGCAGGTCCGCGAGCTGATCACGGCGGCGGGCGTCGCCTTCGAGGACGACGAGAAGCTGGTCCGCGGCCTTGACTACTACACCCGCACGACCTTCGAGTTCGTCCACGACGGCCTCGGCTCGCAGTCCGCGGTCGGCGGCGGCGGTCGCTACGACGGCCTGTCCGAGATGATCGGCGGCCCCTCGCTGCCGTCGGTCGGCTGGGCGCTCGGCGTGGACCGCACGGTCCTGGCCCTGGAGGCGGAGGGCGTGGAGCTCGAACTGCCCTCGGCGACCAGCGTGTTCGCGGTGCCGCTGGGCGACGAGGCGCGTCGGGTGCTGTTCTCCAAGGTGACGGAGCTGCGCAAGGCGGGCGTCGCGGCGGACTTCTCGTACGGCGGCAAGGGGCTCAAGGGAGCCATGAAGAACGCGAACCGTTCCGGCGCTCGGTTCACCGTGGTCGCCGGTGAGCGGGATCTCGCCGAGGGCGTCGTGCAGCTGAAGGACATGGAGTCCGGCGAGCAGGCCGCTGTCGCGGTGGACGAGATCGTGGCGGTCCTGAAGGCGAAGCTGGCCTGACGCAAGTGTGGTGGGCCGGAGGGGCTGGAAATTCCAGCCCCTCCGGCGGCCTCACTCCAGCAACCCGAACCGCATCGCACAGGTGACCGCCGCCGTGCGGTCGTCGACACCCAGCTTCCCGAAGACCCGCAGCAGATGCGTCTTCACCGTCGACTCGGCGACATGCAGCCGCCGCCCGATCTCCGCGTTCGTGCACCCGTCGGCGACCAGCCGCAGCACCGCCGTCTCCCGCCCGGTGAGCCGGGGCCGCTCCGGGCGGACCCGCAGCTGGTCCACCAGGCGGGCTGCCACCGAGGGCGCCAGCACGGTCTCTCCGCGAGCAGCGGCCCGCACCGCTTCGGCCAGTTCACCCCGCGCCAGGTCCTTGAGCAGGTAACCCGCGGCGCCCGCTTCCACGGCCCGCAGGATGTCGCGGTCCGTCTCGTACGTGGTGAGCACGATGACCCGGCAGGAGAGCCCCGCCGCGGCCATCCGTTCGATCGAGTCGGCTCCGCCGCCACCCGGCATCCGCAGGTCCATCAGGACGATGTCCGGCCGCAGTTCGGCGGCGAGCGCCTCCGCCCGTGGCCCGCTGGACGCCTCCCCGACGACGTCCAGGTCCGGCTCGGCGTTCAGCATGGCTCGCAGCCCTTCGCGTACGACGGGATGGTCGTCCGCCAGCACGATCCGGATCACGAATGGGTCCTCTCGGGGGCCGGAAGCTCGGGTGCCGGAAGCTCGGGGATCGGAAGCAGGACGGTGACGGTCGTGCCGTCGCCGGGGCCGCTGGCCACCTCGGCGGTGCCGCTGACCTCGGCGGCCCGCGCGCGCAGCCCGCGCAGGCCGTACCCGGGATGCGGCAGTCCGGGCTCGAAGCCGCAGCCCGTGTCCCGCACCGCCAGGGCGAGCGAGCCCCGCGTGTAGTCCAGTGCGACGCTCGCCGACGCGTCGGGCCCCGCGTGCCTGCGTACGTTGGTGAGAGCCTCCTGGCAGGCGCGCAGGGCCACCACTTCGATGCCGGGCGGCAGCGGGCGTACGTCACCCCGCACGCGCACCTCGGCCTCGTGCCGTGCGGCCAGGCGCCGCAGGGCGTCCGGCAGCGAACCGCCGTTCAGGTCGGCGGGCGCACCGCCCGCGACCAGGGCCCGCGCCTCCGCGAGATTCTGCCGGGCCGTCGACTCCATCAGCGCCAGGTGGCGGCGCGCGGCGGACACGTCACGCTCCAGCTCCGCGTCGACGGCCTGGACGAGCATGAGGACGCTGGTGAAGCCCTGCGCCAGGGTGTCGTGGATCTCGCGCGACATGCGCTCGCGCTCGGTGAGGGCGCCGCGCTCGGCGGAGAGGCGGGCCACCTCCTCGCGGCTCGCCTCCAACTCGGCGATGAGATCGGCCCGTTCGACGCTCTGCTCGATGATGCGGACGGTCCAGCTGCCCATCGCCACCGAGAAGACCAGTGTCACCACGGCGAAGACCGAGTTGTAGAAGACGTCCTGTGAAGAGGGTCGCCAGAGCACGGCCCAGCCTGCCACGGGCGCGATGTTGACGACCGTGACCGCCACGAGCGCCCGGCGCATCCGCAGGCAGATGAAGCACATCGGGATGATCGCGAAGGACATCAGACGCGTCTGGCCGACCAGCACCCCCGGCGCCAGGAACAGCACGATCGTGCCCGTCATGAAGCCGAGCGCCCGCCGTTCGTCGGCGCCTTCCTCGACCAGGACGCAGCGCCCGAACCACACGTACCAAGGGACGAGGAGCAGCAGCAGCCCCGCCGTGGTGAGCCGGACGGGCCACCCCGGTTCCGCCGTGCCGAGCACGAAGACCAGGGTGGCCAGCCACACCACCGCGAAGTACGTGTCCCAGATCCGGAAGGTGCGCTGCCAGATGTTCGCGTCGCGCGGCCCGGCCGGCTCGCTCATCCGTCGCGCCGGTTCTTCCAGCGGAAGGTCAGCAGACACAGCACCAATCCTCCGACGCACCAGGCGCCGAGCACCAGAGCGATGCGTCCGTACTCCCAACTGCCGGCCTGTTCCAGGACGTTCGCCGATTCGGGCAGGAACACCCCGCGGAAGCCCTGGCACATCCACTTCAGCGGGAAGAGCGCGCTGATGTTCAGCATCCAGTCGGGGATGGTGTCGATGGCGATGTAGACGCCCGAGATGAACTGCAACACAAGGAAGGGCAGCACGACGACCGACGTGGCGCTGCGCCCTGACTTCGGGACGCTGCTGATCGCGATGCCGAGGAGCGCGCAGCCGGTGAGGCCGAGGACGAAGATCCAGCCGAAGGTGAGCCACTTGCCCGCGGTCGTCGGCAGGTCGACGTCGAAGAGCGTCACGCCGACGACCAGCAGGGCCACGGTCTCCAGGAGCCCGGTGACCAGGACGAGCCAGATCTTGCCGAGGAAGTACGCGGCCGGTGGCATCGGGGTCCCGCGCAGGCGCCGCAGGATCTTCTCGTCGCGCTCGATCGCGATGGAGATGCCGAGCGACTGGAAGCTGGTGGACATGATGCCCGCGGCGATCATCGCGGCCACGTAGAGCTGCGACGCCGTGATGCCCGCGCCCTCCACGTCGTCGCTGAAGATCGACGCGAAGAGGAAGAGGAAGACGACGGGAAAGGCGAAGGTGAAGATCACCTGCTCGCGCAGCCGGAAGAACTGCCGCAGTTCCATCGCGCCGTGGTGGAGCCCGAGCCCCCAGGCGGAGGGCAGGCGCGGCCGGGCGGCCTGCTCGGAGCGGCGTACGTCGGTGGCGGGCGCGGTCGATGTCATCGCGTGGCCTCCTGGCCGGTGAGTCGCAGGTAGACGTCCTCCAGGGAGGGGCGGCCGATGCGCAGCCCCGGGATCTCGCCGTCGAAGCGGGTCATGAGCTGGGCGACGGTGCGCGTCGGGGTCCGGGTGCGCTCCACGCGCGGTGTCCCGTCCGGGTCGGTCCACTCGACGACGGCCTCGGTGCCGTGCTGCCCGCGCAGGGCCGCGGGCTCGCCCTCGGCCACCACGCGGCCGTCGGCGATCACCGCGAGACGGTGCGCGAGCGCCTCCGCTTCTTCGAGGTAGTGCGTGGTGAGCAGGATGGTCGTGCCCTCGTCGGCGAGGCCGCGGATCAGGCTCCAGAACTGACGCCGCGCGGCCGGGTCGAAGCCCGTGGTCGGCTCGTCGAGGAGCAGGAGCGCGGGGTCGCCGATGACGCCGAGCGCCACGTCCAGGCGGCGGCGCTGGCCTCCGGAGAGGCTCTTGACGCGGCTCGCGGCCTTCTCCTCCAGGCCGACGAGCGCGATGACGTCCTCCGGGTCACGCGGCTTCGGGTAGTAGCGGGCGAACTGACGTACGGTCTCGCGCACCGTCAGCTCGACGGGCGCCGACTCGTCCTGCCAGACCACCCCGACGCGCGAGCGCCAGGCGCGTCCGGCGGACGCGGGGTCGACGCCGAGCACGGCGACATCGCCGCCGTCCCGCGCACGATGGCCCTGCAGGATCTCCACCGTGGTGCTCTTGCCCGCGCCGTTGGGGCCGAGGATGCCGAAGACCTCCCCGTGCCGGACGGCCAGGTCGACGCCGTCCAAGGCGGCCACCTCGCCGTAGCGCTTGCGCAGTCCCCGCACGTGCACCGCGAGTTCGCCCGTGGCCGCGGTCGTGCCGTCGTATGTCGTCATGCCGTCGAGCGTCGTGGCGAACCGAACGCTCCGGGACCTCCGTGCGTACCTCCTTATGTCCATCGAACGGTGGACACCCGCACGCGTGCGGCACAATGTCCCTGCCCCCAGGCCCCCCAAGCGACGGAACGGCGTGATGAGCAAGACGACCCCGGCAAGCGGAAGCCGCCCCTCCCAGCAGGATCACGACCACGGGGGAAGGGACGCGGACGCGCCACGCGGTGTCGGCGGGAGCCGTGCGTTCGCGCTGCTCCTGGTGATCACGGGTGCCGCGGGGCTGCTCGCGGCCTGGGTCATCACGCTGGACAAGTTCAAGCTGCTCGAAGACCCGGACTTCACGCCGGGCTGCAGCCTCAACCCGGTGGTCTCCTGCGGCAACATCATGACGAGCGACCAGGCGTCGGTCTTCGGGTTCCCGAACCCGATGCTGGGCATCGCCGCGTACTCCGTCGTGATCTGCGTCGGCATGAGCCTGCTCGGCCGCGCGCGCTTCCCGCGCTGGTACTACCTGACGCTGAACGCGGGCACGCTCTTCGGCGTCGCCTTCTGCACCTGGCTGCAGTACCAGTCGCTGTACGAGATCAACTCGCTGTGCCTGTGGTGCTGCCTGGCCTGGGTCGCCACGATCGTCATGTTCTGGTACGTCACGTCGTTCAACGTCCGCAACGGCTTCCTGCCCGCGCCCTCCTGGCTGCGCACGTTCTTCGGCGAGTTCACCTGGGTGCTCCCGGTGCTGCACGTCGGCGTCATCGGCATGCTGATCCTCACGCGCTGGTGGGAGTTCTGGACCAGCTGACAGGAACCGGCCGACAGGCAGCGCCGACGGCGTTGTCAGTGGGCTGACGTAGGGTTCGAACCGTGGAGCCCGACCTGTTCACCGCAGCCGCCGAGGACCGCCAGGAGAAGGACCCTTCGACAAGTCCCCTGGCCGTCCGGATGCGCCCGCGCACCCTCGAAGAAGTCGTCGGTCAGCAGCATCTGCTGAAGCAGGGCTCGCCCCTGCGCAGGCTGGTCGGCGAGGGCGGGGGAGGACCGGCGGGACCGTCGTCGGTGTTCCTGTGGGGCCCGCCCGGCATCGGCAAGACGACCCTGGCGTACGTGGTCTCCAAGGCCACCAACAAGCGCTTCGTGGAGCTCTCCGCGATCACCGCGGGCGTGAAGGAGGTCCGCGCGGTCATCGAGGGCGCCCGCCGGGCCATGGGCGGCCACGGCAAGGAGACCGTCCTCTTCCTGGACGAGATCCACCGCTTCAGCAAGGCGCAGCAGGACTCCCTGCTGCCCGCCGTCGAGAACCGCTGGGTGACGCTGATCGCGGCGACGACGGAGAACCCGTACTTCTCGATCATCTCCCCGCTCCTGTCCCGCTCCCTGCTCCTCACGCTCGAACCCCTCACGGACGACGACCTGCGCGGCCTGCTGCGCCGGGCGCTCACCGAGGAGCGGGGCCTGGGCGGCGCGGTGGAGCTGCCCGAGGACACCGAGGAGCATCTCCTGCGGATCTCCGGGGGCGACGCCCGGCGCGCGCTCACCGCCCTGGAGGCGGGCGCCGGCTCGGCCATCGCCAAGGGGGAGAAGGAGATCACCCTCCAGACCCTGGAGGAGTCCGTCGACCGCGCGGCCGTGAAGTACGACCGTGACGGCGACCAGCACTACGACGTCGCGAGCGCCCTGATCAAGTCCATCCGCGGTTCGGACGTGGACGCGGCCCTGCACTACCTGGCCCGGATGATCGAGGCGGGCGAGGACCCCCGCTTCATCGCGCGGCGCCTGATGATCTCCGCGAGCGAGGACATCGGCCTCGCCGACCCCACGGCACTGCCCACGGCGGTCGCCGCCGCCCAGGCCGTCGCGATGATCGGCTTCCCGGAGGCCGCGCTCACCCTCAGCCACGCCACGATCGCCCTCGCCCTGGCCCCGAAGTCGAACGCCGCGACGATCGCCATCCAGTCCGCCCAGGCCGACGTCCGCGCGGGCCTCGCCGGCCCCGTCCCGCCCCACCTGCGCGACGGGCACTACAAGGGAGCGGCCAAGCTCGGCCACGCCCAGGGGTATGTGTACCCGCACGACGTGCCGGGCGCGATCGCCGCCCAGCAGTACGCGCCGGACGCGGTCGCCGCCAAGCGCTACTACCAACCCACGCGCTATGGAGCCGAGGCTCGGTACGCGGACGTGGTCGAGCGGGTGCGCGAGCGCCTCAAGGGCGAGTAGCCGCACCACATCGCCGGGCAGCCGCGACCTGCGGCTGAGGCACCCCCCGCCACCCGGTACACTTGCCCGAAGTGCTGCGTCCCGTGTCCGGTCTCGTACCGGCACCACCAGAACGGGACATCCAGCCGGAGCCCCGGACCTCACCGTCCAGGGATCTCCAGGAGCGTCGCGCACCGTCGAAGGTGTCGCGGGCAGCCCACCACCATCTCGTACTCCGGGAAGCGGTCGGTGGGCCACTCGCGTGCTGCACATAGTGCCCAGACCAGGGAGCGGCTGCCCGCCGGATCCAGAACCACCGGATCCGATGGGTTTCCCAGGCTGCGGATGCGACCTCCCCTAACCCTGGTGAAGCCGATTTCACAATGAACAGAGAGGTTGGTTCATGCCGAACCAGTCCCGCCCCAAGGTCAAGAAGTCGCGTGCCCTCGGCATCGCGCTGACCCCGAAGGCCGTCAAGTACTTCGAGGCCCGCCCCTACCCGCCGGGCGAGCACGGCCGTGGGCGCAAGCAGAACTCGGACTACAAGGTCCGTCTGCTCGAGAAGCAGCGTCTGCGCGCGCAGTACGACATCAGCGAGAAGCAGATGGCCCGTGCCTACGACCGCGCCAAGAAGGCCGAAGGCAAGACCGGCGAGGCCCTGGTCATCGAGCTCGAGCGCCGTCTCGACGCCCTGATCCTGCGTTCGGGCATCGCCCGCACGATCTACCAGGCCCGTCAGATGGTCAGCCACGGCCACATCGAGGTCAACGGCGGCAAGGTCGACAAGCCGTCGTTCCGCGTCCGTCCCGACGACGTCGTGATGGTCCGCGAGCGCAGCCGCGAGAAGCCGCTGTTCCAGGTCTCCCGTGAGGGCGGCTTCGCCCCCGACGGCGAGATCCCGCGTTACCTCCAGGTCAACCTGAAGGCCCTGGCCTTCCGTCTGGACCGTGACCCGAACCGCAAGGAGATCCCCGTGATCTGCGACGAGCAGCTCGTCGTCGAGTACTACGCCCGCTGACCCGGACGTAGCTCTCCCTGCTTCAGCCCGTCGCCCGCCCTCCCTTCGTGGTGGGGCAGGCGGCGGGTTTTTGCGTTGCTCCCCGAGCCCGCGCCCAGGGCACGGGACACGGCCGCGTCCGGGGTGAGACCGGACCCGACGGCCACGCACTCCTCGTACCGCCCGTCGCCCAGCTGCTCGCGGGCCTGCGCCTCGCACAGCGCGTGCGGACCGCCGAAGTTCCCGGAGCCGAAGAGCGGGAGGCCCACCGAGGGCCAGATGCCGGACGCGGCGCCCTGCAGCACCGCGGCCTCGGCCGGGTCGCCCTCCACCAGGGTGAACAGGGCGAGCAGCTCGATCGCCAGGACCGTGCCGAGCAGATCGTGGAAGGCGTGGTCAAGGGCCAGGCACCGCATGACCAGGTCGCGGGCCGTCGCCGCCTCACCGCGCGTCCACGCCGCGAATCCGAGGACATAGAGGGCGTACGCGAGAGTCCATCGCTCTCCGTGGTCCTCGCAGACCTGACGGACGTCCTCGCAGAGCTCCACCGCGTCGGCCAGCTGACCGCGGAAGGCGAGGGCCATCGCCAGCTCGACCTGGCCCATCAGGACGTTGCTGTTGAGCTCGCCGATCTCGCGGTACTGCTCCAGGGCCGAGCGCAGCAGGGTCTCGGCGCGCGGCATGTCGTCGTTGAGGAGCGCCAGGCAGCCGATGCGGTGCACCGCGTACGCCGCCGCGATGGCGCTGCCGGTACGTTCCGCCTCGTCCTTGCACTCCTGCAGCGCCGCGAGCGCCGCGACCGTGTCGCCCTGCAGCACCGCGACGTAGCCGAGCACCCACAGCGCCTTCAGGCGGGAGTCGTCGTGGCCGCCGTCCAGCTCCAGTGCGCGGTCGAGCCAGTGCCGCCCCTCCGCGAGCCGCCCGCAGCCCACCCAGTAGAACCACAGGCTGCCCGCCAGGTACTGGCCCAGATGCGTCTCGTCCGGCTCGGTCAGGCAGTACTCCAGGGCGCCCCGCAGATTGGGCAGTTCGCAGTCGACGAGCTCGGCGACCCGCGCCTGGCGTGGCGAGAACCAGTCCAGCTCGCACCAGGTGGCGAGCCCCATGTACCAGTCGCGGTGCCGGCGCCGCATGCGCGCGGCGTCGCCGGTCGCCTCCAGCCAGTCCGCGCCGTACGCCCGGACCGTGTCGAGCATGCGGTAGCGGACGCCCGCCGGGCCCTCCTCGCGGGTCACGACGGACTGCGCGAGCAGCTCGCCCAGCACGTCGAGGACGTCGTCCGCGTGCAGGCCGTCACCGCTGCAGATGTACTCGGCGGCCTCCAGGTCGAAGGGACCGCAGAACACCGAGAGCCGCGCCCACAGCAGACGCTCGCCCGCCGTGCACAGCTCATGGCTCCAGCCGATGGCCGTACGCAGGGTCTGGTGCCGTGGCGGCACATCGCGCCGGGTCCCGGTCAGCAGCGCGAAGCGGTCGTCGAGCCGGGAGAGCAGCTGCGCGGGCGAGAGCGCCCGCAGCCGCCCCGCCGCCAGCTCCACCGCCAGCGGAATCCCGTCGAGGCGGCGGCACAGCTCCGTCACGTCGGCTTCGTTCTCCTCGTCCAGGGCGAAGCCGGGGAGTCCCGACGCCGCCCGGTCGGCGAACAGTGCGGCGGCGTCCTGGGCGGGCAGCGGCGCGAGGGGGAAGATCCGCTCGCCCCCGGTGTCCAGCGGCCGGCGTCCCACCGCGAGGACACGGAGCCCGGGGGAGTGGTGCAGCAGGTCCCCGACCAGCGAGGCGCACGCCTCCACCAGGTGTTCGAACCCGTCGACGACGAGGAGGACTTCCCGCTCCGCGAGGTGGTCGAGCAGCGACTTGCGCGGCGTACGACGGGTGTGATCGGTCAGGTTCAGCGCGTCGGCGACCGCGTGTTCGACCAGATCTGGGTCCCTGACCCCGGCGAGCTCCACCAGCCAGACGCCGTCCCGCGGCTCGGCGCCGGAGGCGGCCCGGACTGCCAGGCGCGACTTGCCGACGCCGCCGACACCGGTCACGGTGACCAGCCGTGCCGACTCCAACGCGGTGGTGAGCGCGGCGAGTTCGGCGGTGCGTCCGACGAAGGCGTTGAGTTCCAGGGGGAGGTTGCCCGGTCCCGGAGGCGGTGTGGGGGAGCCGTGCCGGTGGTCGTCCGTGCGCTGATCGCGTCGCATGAGATACGGAGCGTACCGATGCGTAAGCACTCCGTACAATCACTTCAGGTAACTCCCTTGCCCTTACACGGTAATGCGGTGCGGAGCCTCGGCGTCGGCGCGATAGGGTCGGGGGACGACTTTTCGATGTTCAGGGCCGATGATCAGGGAGCGGTGCACAGTGTCCGGTGGAGAGGTGGCCGGGATCCTGGTGGCCGTCTTCTGGGCGATCCTGGTCTCCTTCCTGGCCGTGGCGCTGGTGAGGCTGGCGCAGACGCTCAGGGCGACCACCAAGCTGGTCGCGGAAGTGACCGAGCAGGCCGTCCCGCTCCTCGCGGACGCCTCCGAGGCGGTGCGCTCCGCGCAGACACAGATCGACCGGGTCGACGCCATCGCGTCGGACGTCCAGGAAGTCACGTCGAACGCGTCGGCGCTCTCCACGACGGTGGCCTCCACCTTCGGCGGGCCCCTCGTCAAGGTCGCGGCCTTCGGCTACGGGGTGCGCAGGGCCCTGGGCCGCAAGGCAGGACCCGAAACCAACCATGTGCCCCCGGCGCCCGCCCGACGTACCGTGATCGTGGGGCGCACCGTGCCCTCCGCGCGGCGGCGGGGCAAGCGGAAGAAGGACTGACGCAGCGATGTTCCGCCGTACGTTCTGGTTCACCGCGGGCGCCGCTGCCGGTGTGTGGGCCACCACCAAGGTCAACCGCAAGATCAAGCAACTGACCCCCGAAAGCCTCGCGGCGCAGGCCGCGGACAAGGCGATCGAGGCGGGTCACAAGCTCAAGGACTTCGCTCTCGACGTCCGCGACGGCATGGCCCAGCGCGAGGCCGAACTGGGCGAGGCCCTCGGCCTTCAGGCCCCGGTCGACCCCGAACTGCCCGGACAGCGCCGGGTGGTCGTGGCCATCGAGAACGGCAAGACCAGCAAGACCGACAAGAACACGCAGGGCAAGTACCTCTCGAAGTCGAAGTACTCGTACAACCGGAATGAGGACCACTGATGGAGTCGGCCGAGATTCGCCGCCGCTGGCTGAGCTTCTTCGAGGAGCGCGGGCACACCGTCGTCCCTTCGGCGTCGCTCATCGCGGACGACCCGACTCTGCTCCTCGTCCCCGCGGGCATGGTGCCCTTCAAGCCGTACTTCCTGGGTGAGGTCAAGCCGCAGTTCTCGCGCGCCACGAGCGTACAGAAGTGCGTGCGTACGCCCGACATCGAAGAGGTCGGCAAGACCACGCGGCACGGCACGTTCTTCCAGATGTGCGGCAACTTCTCCTTCGGCGACTACTTCAAGGAAGGCGCCATCAAGTACGCCTGGGAGCTGCTCACCAGCTCCGTGGCGGACGGTGGCTACGGCCTCGACCCCGAGCGCCTGTGGGTGACGGTCTACCTCGACGACGACGAGGCCGAGACCATCTGGCGCGAGAAGGTGGGCGTCCCCGCCGAGCGCATCCAGCGCCTGGGCAAGAAGGACAACTACTGGTCCATGGGCGTCCCCGGACCCTGCGGCCCCTGCTCCGAGATCAACTACGACCGCGGCCCCGAGTTCGGCGTCGAGGGCGGCCCCGCCGTCAACGACGAGCGGTACGTGGAGATCTGGAACCTGGTCTTCATGCAGTACGAGCGCGGCGAGGGCACCTCGAAGGAGGACTTCGAGATCCTCGGCGAGCTGCCCAGCAAGAACATCGACACCGGCCTCGGCCTCGAGCGCCTCGCGATGATCCTGCAGGGCGTGCAGAACATGTACGAGACCGACACCCTGCGCGTGGTCATGGACAAGGCCACCGAACTGACCGGCGTGCGCTATGGCGCCGAGCAGGGCTCGGACGTCTCCCTGCGCGTGGTCGCCGACCACATGCGTACGTCCGTGATGCTCATCGGCGACGGTGTCACGCCGGGCAACGAGGGCCGTGGCTACGTCCTGCGCCGCATCATGCGCCGCGCCATCCGCAACATGCGTCTGATGGGCGCCACCGGCCCGGTCGTCCACGAGCTCGTGGACACGGTCATCAAGTCGATGGGCGAGCAGTACCCCGAGCTCCAGACCGACCGCAAGCGCATCGAGACCGTCGCCCTCGCCGAAGAGGCCGCCTTCCTCAAGGCCCTCAAGGGCGGCACGAACATCCTCGACACCGCCGTCACCGAGACCAAGGCCGCCGGCGGCAAGGTCCTCTCCGGCGACAAGGCGTTCCTGCTGCACGACACGTGGGGCTTCCCGATCGACCTCACCCTGGAGATGGCCGCCGAACAGGGCCTCTCCGTGGACGAGGACGGCTTCCGGCGCCTGATGAAGGAGCAGCGGGAGCGCGCCAAGGCCGACGCCCAGGCCAAGAAGACCGGCCACGCCGATCTGCACGCCTATCGCGAGATCGCCGACAACGCCGGCGCCACGGACTTCACCGGCTACACCCTCACCGAGAACGAGGCCTCGATCGTCGGCCTCCTGGTCAACGGCGTCTCGTCACCCGCCGCCCGCGAGGGCGACGAGGTCGAGGTCGTCCTCGACCGCACCCCCTTCTACGCCGAGGGCGGCGGCCAGATCGGCGACACCGGCCGCATCCGCCTCGACAACGGCGCGGTCGTCGAGATCCGCGACGTGCAGAAGCCGGTCCCCGGCGTGCACGTCCACAAGGGTGTCGTCCAGGTCGGCGAGATCACCGTCGGCGCACCCGTCTGGGCCTCGATCGACGCGCGCCGCCGTACGGCCATCGCCCGCGCCCACTCCGCCACGCACCTCACGCACCAGGCGCTGCGTGACGCGCTCGGCCCGACGGCCGCCCAGGCGGGCTCCGAGAACCAGCCCGGCCGCTTCCGCTTCGACTTCGGCTCCCCCTCGGCCGTGCCCACGGCCGTCATGACGGACGTCGAGCAGAAGATCAACGAAGTCCTCGCCCATGAGCTCGACGTACAGGCCGAGGTCATGTCGATCGACGAGGCCAAGAAGCAGGGCGCCATCGCCGAGTTCGGCGAGAAGTACGGCGAGCGGGTCCGCGTGGTCACCATCGGCGACTTCTCCAAGGAGCTGTGCGGCGGCACGCACGTCCACAACACCTCCCAGCTGGGCCTGGTGAAGCTGCTCGGCGAGTCGTCCATCGGTTCGGGCGTGCGCCGCATCGAGGCCCTGGTCGGCGTCGACGCGTACAACTTCCTCGCCAAGGAGCACACGGTCGTCGCCCAGCTCCAGGAGCTGATCAAGGGCCGCTCCGAGGAGCTGCCCGAGAAGGTCGCCGCCATGCTCGGCAAGCTCAAGGACGCGGAGAAGGAGATCGACAAGTTCCGCGCGGAGAAGGTCCTCGCGGCCGCCGCCGGTCTCGTCGACAGCGCCAAGGACGTACGAGGCGTCGCCCTCGTCACCGGACAGGTGCCGGACGGCACGGGCGCCGACGACCTGCGCAGGCTCGTCCTCGACGTACGCGGCCGCATCCAGGGCGACCGCCCGGCCGTGGTGGCCCTCTTCACGACGGCCAACGGCCGCCCGCTGACGGTCATCGCCACGAACGAAGCCGCCCGCGAGCGCGGCCTCAAGGCCGGTGACCTCGTCCGTACGGCCGCCAAGACCCTCGGCGGCGGTGGCGGCGGCAAGCCGGACGTCGCCCAGGGTGGCGGCCAGAACGCCGCGGCGATCGGGGACGCCATGGCGGCCGTCGAGCGCCTCGTGGCCGAGACGGCCTGATGTCTGATTCTTCAGGCGGGGGCATGCGCAGGGGGCGGCGGCTGGCCATCGACGTCGGTGACGCCCGGATCGGGGTCGCGTCGTGCGACCCCGACGGGATTCTCGCCACTCCGGTGGAGACGGTGCCGGGACGCGATGTCCCGGCCGCCCAGCGCCGGTTGAAGCAGCTCGTCGACGAGTACGAACCGATCGAGATCGTCGTCGGTCTCCCTCGCTCCCTCAAGGGGGGCGAGGGCCCGGCGGCCGTCAAGGTCCGTGCCTTCACCCAGGACCTCGCCCGCTTGGTCGCCCCCCTTTCGGTGAGGCTCGTGGACGAGAGGATGACCACAGTGACGGCCAGTCAGGGGCTGCGCGCCTCGGGCGTGAAGTCCAAAAAGGGCAGGTCTGTCATCGATCAGGCGGCCGCCGTCATCATCCTTCAGCAGGCACTGGAGTCCGAACGGGCGTCAGGTAAAGCTCCGGGCGAGGGCGTCGAAGTGGTCATCTGATCGCGATACGGTAACGTTCCGCGCGATGCGGCGGTGTTCGAACAGCTGCCGCACAGCATCAAGAGGCGGAACGGTTGCCCGAATACTCGGACGGCGGCCCCGCCTCGCGGCTTGTAGGGGATCGATGACTGAGTATGGCCGGGGTCCAGGCTCCGAACCGTGGCATCCCGAGGACCCGTTGTACGGGGACAGCGGATGGGGAGGACAGCAGCCTTCGGGCGGCCAGTCCACCTACGGCGGCCAGGGGCAGTACCACCCTCAGCAGCATGCCCAGAACCCTCAGCAGCATGCGCAGCAGCCGCAGCAACCCCACCAGGCGCAGTACGACGACTGGAGCACGGGCCAGCAGCAGGGCTACGGCCAGCAGCAGTACGGCGGGCCCGCCGGCCAGCAGCAGTACAACGGTGGCCCTGAGCAGCAGTACAACGGCGGCTGGGACACCGGGCAGCAGGGCCAGGCCGCGTACACCGCCGATCCTTCGGACCCCTACGGCCACCAGTCCGGCGGCTACGGCGCGGAGAGCCCCGACTCCTACGGCACCCCCGACGCCTACCCCCCGCCGGAGCCGCCGTCCCGCCGCCGCGGCGAGCCCGAGCCGCAGCAGGACTGGGACCCGGGTCCGGACCAGGGCGAGCACGCCTTCTTCTCGGGCGACGATGACGACGAGGACGAGTACGACGACGAGCCGGGGCGCCGGGGCGGCCGCAGGGACCGCAAGGGCGGCCGGGGCGGCAAGAAACCGAAGAAGCGCCGCAACGGCTGTGCCTGCCTGGTCGTGACGCTGGTCTTCGCCGGTGGTCTCGGCGGGGTCGGCTATTTCGGTTACCAGTTCTACCAGGACCGATTCGGCACGTCGCCGGACTACGCGGGCGAGGGATCGGGCCTCGCGACCGTCGACATCCCGAAGGGGGCCGGCGGCTATGTGATCGGCCAGAAGCTGAAGGACGCCGGGGTCGTCAAGAGCGTGGACGCTTTTGTCTCCGCGCAGGCGCAGAATCCCAAGGGTGAAACCATTCAGGAGGGCGTCTACGTCCTCAAGAAGAAAATGTCGGCCCAAAGCGCCGTCGAACTGATGCTCAGCCCGAAGAGCCGCAATAACCTCATCATTCCCGAGGGCAAGCGGAACTCGTGGGTCTACTCTCAGATCGACACCCGCCTGGAACTCGACAAGGGGACAACGGCAAGCGTCGCCAAGAAGGAATGGAAGAGTCTCGGTCTTCCTGCCTGGGCGAACACGAGCAAGGACATCAAGGACCCGCTGGAAGGGTTCCTCTACCCCTCCAGCTACCCCGTCGCCAAGGGGCAGAAGCCCGAGGCCGTCCTGAAGAAGATGGTGGCCCACGCCACGGAGAAGTACGACGAGTTGGGTCTGAAGTCGCAGGCTGACAAGCTGCAGTTGAAGGACCCACTCCAGGTCCTCACTGTGGCCAGCCTCGTCCAGGCCGAGGGCATGACGCACGACGACTTCAAGAAGATGGCGGCTGTCGTCTACAACCGCCTCAAGGTGTCCAACACCGTCACCAACCAGAAGCTTGAGTTCGACTCGACGTACAACTACCTCAAGGGCCAGAGCGAGATCAATATCCCGATCGCCAAGATCCGGAGCGATCCTGACCCGTACAACACGTACTTCCACAAGGGTCTTCCGCCTGGGCCGATCGGGAACCCGGGCGACGAAGCGCTGAAGGCCACTCTGACACCGGACGGGGGCGGCTGGATGTTCTTCATTTCCGTTGACGGCAAGAAGACCCAGTTCACCAAGACACTGTCCGAGCACGAAAAGCTGGTCCGGAAATTCAATGAGCGGCAGAAGAATGGCGACTGAGCGCGGCCGCCGAGCCGCAGTTCTCGGCTCCCCTATCGCCCATTCCCTCTCCCCGGTGCTGCACCGCGCCGCATACGGGGAGCTGGGCCTGGCCGACTGGAAGTATGACCTGTTCGACGTCGACGAGGCGGCCCTGCCCGGGTTCATGAAGGACCTCGGCCCTGAGTGGGCCGGGCTGTCCCTGACGATGCCGCTCAAGCGCGCGGTGGTCCCGCTGCTCGACGAGATCAGCGATACCGCCGCCTCCATCGACGCGGTCAACACCGTCGTCTTCACGGAGGACGGTCGCCGCGTCGGCGACAACACCGACATCCCCGGCATGGTCGCCGCCCTGCGGGAACACGGCATCGAGCAGGTGGAGTCGGCTGCGATCCTCGGAGCGGGCGCCACCGCGTCGTCCGCGCTCGCCGCGCTCGCGCGGATCTGCACCGGAGAGGTCGTCGCGTACGTACGCAGTGAGGCGCGCGCCGCCGAGATGCGGCAGTGGGGCGAGCGCCTGGAGGTAGAGGTGCGGACGGCGGACTGGGCGGACGCCGAGCGGGCGCTGGACGCTCCGCTGGTGATCGCCACGACCCCGGCGGGCGCGACCGACGCGTTGTCGGCCGCCGTGCCCGAGCGGCCCGCGACCCTCTTCGACGTCCTGTACGACCCGTGGCCCACCGCGCTCGCGGCCCGCTGGTCGATGTACGGCGGGGCCGTGGTCAGCGGGCTCGACCTGCTCGTGCACCAGGCGGTGCTGCAGGTCGAGCAGATGACCGGGCGCTCGCCCGCGCCGCTTGCCGCGATGCGCAAGGCAGGGGAACACGCGCTCGAAGGACGTTAAGATCCACTCCGTTCCGCACGGATCGGGGGGGGAGTGTGTCGTCCATGGAGAGTGTCGCGTCCGCAGCGGTGAGCGGGGTGACCTTGGCCTCGGGCAAGGGGGACCTGTTCGAGCTGCTGGTCCGGTTCCTGCTGCTCCGGTTCCTGCCGGGGTGGCTGCAGTTGACGCTCCTCGGCCTCGTCCTGACCACCGCCATCACCCTGTGGGTATTCAGGCGCAGGAGGGCGGGCGCCGCTCGCGGGGCGGCCGTCGCCGGGGCCGAGGGCTGAGCTGAGCCGTCCGGCTGGTGGACCAGGGGCCGGGGTCGCCGTCCCGACGTGGGAGGATCGGGGGTGGCGGGACAGGGCCGCGCACCCGGTCGCGCCACGCAGTTCCAGGCGCGAGCATGAGGAGCACCGTTGAGCAGGTTGCGTTGGCTGACCGCGGGAGAGTCCCACGGACCCGCACTTGTCGCGACGCTGGAGGGTCTTCCCGCCGGCGTGCCGATCACCACGGAGATGGTGGCGGACCACCTGGCCCGGCGGCGCCTCGGCTATGGGCGCGGTGCGCGCATGAAATTTGAGCGCGACGAGGTCACCTTCCTGGGCGGCGTCCGGCACGGCCTGACCATGGGCTCGCCCGTCGCGATCATGGTGGGCAACACCGAGTGGCCCAAGTGGGAACAGGTCATGGCGGCCGACCCGGTCGACCCCGAGATCCTCGCCGACCTGGCCCGCAACGCCCCGCTGACCCGGCCGAGGCCCGGCCACGCCGACCTCGCGGGCATGCAGAAGTACGGCTTCGACGAGGCCCGTCCGATCCTGGAGCGCGCCTCCGCCCGCGAGACCGCGGCCCGCGTCGCGCTCGGCGCGGTCGCCCGCTCGTACCTCAAGGAGACGGCCGGGATCGAGATCGTCAGCCATGTGACCGAGCTGGCCGCGGCCAAGGCTCCCTACGGCGTCTACCCCACCCCCGCCGACGTCGAGAAGCTCGACGCCGACCCGGTGCGCTGCCTCGACGCGGACGCGAGCAAGGCGATGGTCGCGGAGATCGACCAGGCCCACAAGGACGGCGACACCCTCGGTGGTGTGGTGGAGGTCCTCGCGTACGGCGTGCCGGTCGGGCTCGGCTCGCACGTGCACTGGGACCGGCGGCTCGACGCCCGTCTCGCCGCCGCGCTCATGGGCATCCAGGCCATCAAGGGCGTCGAGGTCGGCGACGGCTTCGACCTCGCGCGGGTGCCGGGCTCCAAGGCGCACGACGAGATCGTGAGCACCGAGGACGGCATCAAGCGCACCTCGGGGCGCTCCGGCGGCACCGAGGGCGGCCTGACCACCGGTGAACTGCTGCGCGTGCGCGCCGCCATGAAGCCCATCGCGACCGTGCCGCGCGCGCTCGCCACCGTCGACGTCGCCACCGGCGAGGCCACCAAGGCGCACCACCAGCGCTCCGACGTGTGCGCGGTCCCGGCCGCGGGCATCGTCGCCGAGGCGATGGTCGCGCTGACCCTGGCCGACGCCGTCGCCGAGAAGTTCGGCGGCGACAGCGTGCCCGAGACCCGACGCAACGTTCGGTCGTACCTCGACAACCTCCAGATCCGGTGACCGGCCCGCAGATCGTTCTGGTCGGACCGATGGGCGTGGGCAAGTCGACGGTGGGCGCCCTGCTCGCCGAGCGGCTCGGCACCGTCTACCGCGACACCGACGCCGACATCGTCGCCGCACAGGGCCGGGAGATCGCGGAGATCTTCGTGGACGAGGGGGAGCCGCACTTCCGCGAGCTGGAGCGCCAGGCGGTGCGTACCGCGCTTGCCGAGCACGAGGGCGTCCTCGCGCTCGGCGGGGGCGCGATCCTCGACGAGTCGACCCGCGCGCTCCTCGTCGCGCCGCTCCCCGTCGTCTATCTGTCGATGGACGTCGAGGAGGCGGTCAAGCGGACCGGCCTGAACGTCGCGCGCCCGCTGCTCGCGGTCAATCCGCGCAAGCAGTGGCGCGAACTGATGGACGCCCGCCGCCACTTGTACGCCGAAGTCGCCCGCGCCGTCGTCGCCACCGACGACCGCACCCCCGAAGAGGTAGCCCAAGCGGTCCTCGACGCACTGGAGTTGAAGGAAGCATGACGGAGATGACCGAGACGTCGGGGCAGACGCCCACCCGTATCCAGGTCGGCGGCACCGCGGGCACCGAGCCGTACGAGGTGCTCGTCGGACGGCAGCTCCTCGGCGAGCTGCCCGGCCTGATCGGCGAGCGGACCAAGCGCGTCGCGATCATCCACCCGGAGGCGCTCGCCGAGACCGGCGACGCGCTGCGCGAGGACCTGGCGGGGCAGGGCTTCGAGGTCGTCGCCATCCAGGTGCCGAACGCCGAGGAGGCCAAGACCGCCGAGGTCGCCGCGTACTGCTGGAAGGCTCTTGGACAGTCCGGCTTCACCCGCAGCGACCTCATCATCGGTGTCGGCGGCGGAGCCACCACGGACCTCGCCGGATTCGTGGCCGCGACCTGGCTGCGCGGGGTCCGCTGGATCGCCGTGCCGACCACCGTGCTCGGCATGGTCGATGCCGCGGTCGGCGGCAAGACCGGCATCAACACCGCCGAGGGCAAGAACCTGGTCGGCTCCTTCCACCCGCCGGCGGGTGTGCTGTGCGACCTGGCCGCGCTCGACTCGCTGCCGGTCAACGACTTCGTCTCGGGCCTCGCGGAGATCATCAAGGCCGGTTTCATCGCCGACCCGGAGATCCTCGAACTCATCGAGGAGGACCCCGAGGCGGCGCGCAGCCCGCAGGGGCGGCACACCGCCGAGCTGATCGAGCGCTCCATCAAGGTCAAGGCCGAGGTGGTCTCCGGCGACCTCAAGGAGTCGGGCCTGCGCGAGATCCTCAACTACGGCCACACCCTCGCCCACGCCATCGAGAAGAACGAGCGCTACAAGTGGCGGCACGGTGCGGCCGTCTCCGTGGGTATGGCCTTCGCGGCCGAACTCGGCCGCCTCGCGGGACGCCTCGACGACGCGACCGCCGACCGGCACCGCGCCGTCCTGGGGTCGGTCGGACTGCCCCTGAGCTACCGCTACGACCAGTGGCCCAAGCTCCTGGAGACCATGAAGGTCGACAAGAAGTCCCGCGGTGACCTGCTGCGGTTCATCGTCCTGGACGGCCTCGGCAAGCCGGCCGTCCTGGAGGGACCCGACCCCGCGGTGCTGCTCGCCGCGTACGGCGAAGTGGCGAACTAGCGCCCGAGAAGCGCTGAATCGGCCCGCCGGAACAAGCCACGGGCACCCTGCGGCCTCCCCGGCCGTTCACACAACGTCGGCCGGGGACGGTACCGTTCGGTAACGGGTGGCCCCGGCCGCCGCCCGACCAGCGTCAGTCGCACGAGACGGAGTGGCACCGGATGCAGCACGCAGTGGGGTCTCCGCTGCCGCCGCCCCATCAGCCGGGGCACGGACCGGCCACCGGCTGGTCCCCGGCCGCACATCACCCGAGTGGTCCGCCGCCGCCGGGTGCCGCGCCGGGCGGCCCACCGCCTCCCGCGCCGGGATTCGCCGGCGCACCGCACCCGCAGGGCACGGCCCCCCATCCACAGGGACCGGCCCCGCACCCGCACGCCCCGGCGCCGCAGCACGTGGCGCCCGGCGCCCCGCAGCACCACCACGTCCCGGGCGCCCCCGTGCCCCCGACGCCGGACACCACGGGCCACATCCAGCTCCCGCCGGGCGGCCCCGTCGCCATGCCGAGCCCGCCGCCCGGCACGGCCCAGGCGGACACCGGCGGCACCACGCTGGCCGTCCTCCTGATCGGGCCCGCGGGCGCGGGCAAGACGAGCGTCGCCAAGTACTGGGCGGAGCACCGCCGGGTGCCGACCGCCCACATCAGCCTGGACGACGTACGCGAATGGGTGCGCTCGGGCTTCGCGGACCCCCAGTCGGGGTGGAACGACCACTCCGAGGCGCAGTACCGCCTGGCCCGCCGCACCTGCGGTTTCGCCGCACGGAACTTCCTGGCCAACGGCATCTCCTGCATCCTGGACGACGCGGTCTTCCCCGACCGCCCGGTCGTCGGCCTCGGCGGCTGGAAGCGCCACGTGGGCCCCGGACTGCTCCCGGTGGTCCTGCTGCCGGGCCTGGACATCGTCCTGGAGCGCAACGCCGAGCGCAGCGGCAACCGCCGTCTGACGGACGAGGAAGTGGCCCGCATCCACGGCCGCATGGCCGGCTGGTACGGCTCGGGCCTGCCCATCATCGACAACTCCCAGCTGGACGTGCCCGCCACGGCCCGGGTCCTCGACGACGTCCTCGCCCGCTCCATCGCGAGCCCGCCGCAGTGGTAGCCGCTCGGTCGGACGCGCTCGACCGGCCGACCCGCGCCACCGCTCATAGGCTCGTCCCATGTCTGAGGTGTACGCGGCCCGCCGTGAGCGGCTGAGGGAGCGTTGTGCCGCGGGCGGCAGCGCGTCGGCGCTGGTGTCCCGTCCCGCCAACGTGCGGTATCTCGCGGGCGCGGCGCCACAGGGTGCCGCGCTCCTGCTGGGCGTCGGCGAGGATGTGCTGCTGTGTTCGGGGCCGCCCGGCGACGAACAGGGCGAGGGGCGGCCCGACGAGGCGCTGCGCGTCCAGCTGCTCGACGCGACCGGTGGCGACTGTGCCGTCGCGGGGGCCGACCTCGCGGCCGGGCAGGGCGCCGACTCGCTCGCCGTCGAGGAGCACGACCTCACGGTCGCCCGGCATCGCGCACTGGGTTCCGTCGCGCCGCGGCTGCGCCTGACGGATCTCGGGGGAGCGGTCGAGCAGTTGCGCCTCGTCAAGGACGAGGAGGAGATCTCCTGCCTGCGCATCGGCTCCGAGATCGCCGATCAGGCGCTGGGTGAGCTGCTCGAATCGATTCTCGTGGGGCGTACGGAACGCCATCTCGCGCTGGAGCTGGAGCGCCGCCTCGTCGATCACGGTGCCGACGGGCCCGCTTTCCCGACCTCCGTCGCCACCGGGCCGAACGCCGGCCGCGGCGGTCACCGGCCGTCGGACCGGCGGGTGGAGGAGGGGGATTTCCTCTCCGTGTGCCTGGGCGCAAGCTATCGCGGCTATCGTTGTGAGATCGGGCGTACGTTCGTCATCGGTACGTCTCCCGCGGACTGGCAGATCGAGTTGTACGACCTCGTCTTCGCCGCTCAGCGGGCGGGCAGGGAGGCTCTCGTACCGGGCGCCGCCTACCGCGACATCGACCGCGCCGCACGCCATGTACTGGACTCCGCCGGGTATGCGGATGGCCTCGCTCCGCTGATGGGACACGGGCTGGGGCTCGAAATCGACGAGGACCCGCAGTTGGCGCCCGCGGCCATGGGTAAACTGGACGCCTGCGTGCCGGTCACCGTCGAACCGGGGGTTCACCTCCCGGGACGGGGAGGTGTCCGGATCGATGACACGCTCGTCGTGCGCCCCGAGGCGGACGGCGGACCCGAGCTACTCACCATCACGACCAAGGAGCTGCTCGCGCTCTAGCTTTTCGAGCTGTGCGCGTGCGCCGGGGTCGTCCACGTCAGTCCAGGAGATTCCGCAACCGTGGCTTCCACGAACGACCTCAAGAACGGCCTGGTGCTCAAGCTCGACGGGGGCCAGCTCTGGTCCGTCGTCGAGTTCCAGCACGTCAAGCCCGGCAAGGGCCCCGCCTTCGTGCGCACCAAGCTCAAGAACGTGATGTCCGGCAAGGTCGTCGACAAGACCTTCAACGCCGGCGTGAAGGTCGACACGGCGACGATCGACAAGCGCGACATGCAGTTCTCCTACATGGACGGCGACTACTTCGTCTTCATGGACATGGAGACGTACGACCAGCTGCACGTCGACCGCAAGGCCGTCGGCGACGCCGCCAACTTCCTGATCGAGGGCTTCACGGCCTCCGTCGCGCAGCACGAGGGCGAAGTTCTCTACGTCGAGCTGCCCGCCGCCGTCGAGCTCGTCATCCAGGAGACCGAGCCCGGTGTCCAGGGCGACCGCTCCACCGGTGGCACCAAGCCCGCGACGCTGGAGACCGGCCACCAGATCCAGGTGCCGCTCTTCATCACCACCGGTGAGAAGATCAAGGTCGACACCCGTGACAGCGGCTACCTCGGCCGGGTGAACAGCTAACCGTGGCTGCTCGTAATACGGCCCGCAAGCGCGCCTTCCAGATCCTCTTCGAGGCCGACCAGCGTGGCGCGGATGTTGTGACGGTCCTCGCGGACTGGGTGCGCCACTCGCGGGCCGACACACGGCAGCCGCCCGTCAGCGAGTTCACGATGGAACTGGTCGAGGGGTACGCGGAGCACGCGCGCCACATCGACGAGCTGATCTCGCAGTACGCCGTCGGGTGGACCCTGGACAGGATGCCGGTCGTGGACCGCAACATCCTGCGGCTCGGTGCCTACGAGCTGATCTGGGTCGACGCGACGCCGGACGCCGTGGTGCTCGACGAGGCCGTGCAGCTCGCCAAGGAGTTCTCCACGGACGATTCGCCGTCCTTCGTGAACGGCCTGCTCGGCCGCTTCAAGGACCTGAAGCCGAGCCTGCGCCGCGACGAGGCGTAGTCGGCAGGTCGGACGCCGCTCAGAGGGCCCGCAGCAGCCGCTGCGGGCCCTCTGGCATGTCCTGGGGCTCCTGGGGCCGCCGTGAGCCCCTGAGGGCCCGGAAGCCCACGTAAAACGCCGGGGTGGGCGGGACCCCGGCGGGTTCGGGCCCCCCCCCCGGGGGGTTGTGGAGGAATGTTGCGGGGGGGGTTAATAGGAGGGGGGGTGGGCGGGGGCGGGGGCCGCCGCGGCCCCGGAGCCCCCCCAG
>NZ_JBSGUA010000024.1:58350-101873 GCF_053607685.1 Streptomyces sp. NPDC055099
GGGGGGGCCCGCCCCCCGTGGGGCCCCCCCCCCCCCGGCGGTACGTTTCTGCTCAAGTGTCCCTTGAGGGATCAGACGTCGTCGTGAGCGACGGCGCGGCGCGCGTCCGCGTCCAGGACGCCCCAGCTGATCAGCTGCTCGGTGAGAACCGAGGGCGACTGGTCATAGATCACGGCGAGGGTGCGCAGGTCGTCCTGGCGGATCGAGAGCACCTTGCCGTTGTAGTCACCGCGCTGCGACTGGATCGTGGCGGCATACCGCTGAAGGGGGCCCGCCTTCTCCTGCGGCACGTGCGCGAGGCGCTCGAGGTCGAGCACGAGCTTCGGCGGCGGCTCGGCCGCGCCGCCGGGAGCGGTGCCGGGCAGCAGCTCCTGGACCGGGACGCCGTAGAAGTCCGCCAGCTCGGCAAGGCGCTGTACGGTCACGGCGCGATCGCCGCGTTCGTACGAACCGACCACGACCGCCTTCCAGCGTCCCTGGGACTTTTCCTCGACGCCGTGGAGGGAAAGGCCCTGCTGGGTACGGATGGCGCGGAGCTTGGCCCCGAGCTGTTTGGCGTATTCGCTGGACATATAGCTCCCCGGACGAAGAACGGTAACTCACTGTGAGGTTACGCAGCGTTACTTGGGTGCGTCAAGCCGAATGGTCCGTACCGGCACTTCCGAGGGGGGTCGTGACCGGGGACGTTTCCGGTGCTGGTACCGTGGATGGCGCAATTTCGACGTCCTTTAAGGTCCGTCCCGTGAGGCGGAGAAGGAGGTCCGTTTCATATGGACTCGCACGACACGAACGAACCCGATGTCGCCCGGCCCGTGCTCGAAGGCCCGGACATCGCACGGGTGTTGACCCGTATCGCGCACGAGATCGTCGAGCGCGCCAAAGGCGCGGAAGACGTGGTGCTGCTCGGCATTCCCACCCGCGGCGTCTTCCTCGCCCGGCGCCTCGCCGAGAAGCTCGAAGAAATCACCGGACGCACGATCCCGGTTGGCTCACTCGACATCACGATGTACCGCGACGATCTGCGCATGCATCCGCCGCGCGCCCTGGCCCGCACCGAGATCCCGGGTGACGGCATCGACGGCCGCCTCGTCGTCCTCGTCGACGACGTGCTCTTCTCCGGTCGCACCATCCGCGCCGCCCTCGACGGTCTGAACGACATCGGGCGCCCGCGCGCGGTGCAGCTCGCCGTCCTCGTCGACCGCGGCCACCGCGAACTGCCGATCCGTGCCGATTACGTCGGCAAGAACCTCCCCACGTCGTTGCGGGAGACGGTCAAGGTCCAGCTCGCCGAGGAGGACGGCCGCGACGCCGTGCTGCTCGGTGCCAAGCCCGCTTCCGCGTAGGACCGGCTTTCCTGCGGGACCCGGGGCACACCCCTGCGCGCCCGCATGCCCGCACACCTCCACATGACGGAGTACACCCAGATGATGCGACACCTCATCTCGGCCGCCGACCTCACCCGCGACGACGCCGTTCTCATCCTCGACACCGCCGAGGAGATGGCCCGGGTCGCCGACCGGCCGATCAAGAAGCTTCCCGCCCTGCGCGGCCGCACGATCTGCAACCTGTTCTTCGAGGACTCGACCCGGACCCGGATCTCCTTCGAGGCCGCCGAGAAGCGCCTCTCCGCCGACGTCATCAACTTCGCCGCCAAGGGCTCCAGCGTCTCCAAGGGCGAGTCGCTCAAGGACACCGCGCAGACCCTGGAGGCGATGGGCGTCGACGCCGTCGTCATCCGGCACGGCGCGTCCGGCGCCCCCTACCGCCTCGCCACCTCCGGCTGGATCGACGCCCCGGTGATCAACGCGGGCGACGGCACCCACCAGCACCCCACCCAGGCGCTGCTCGACGCCTTCACCATGCGGCGCCGCCTCGTCGGCCGCGACGCGGGCCTGGGCAAGGACCTGACCGGCAAGCGCATCACGCTCGTCGGCGACGTCCTGCACAGCCGGGTCGCGCGCTCGAACGTCGACCTGCTGCACACCCTGGGCGCCGAGGTGACCCTGGTCGCCCCGCCCACGCTCGTCCCGGTCGGCGTGGACAACTGGCCCTGCGACGTGTCGTACGACCTGGACCGGGTGCTGCCGAAGTCCGACGCCGTGATGATGCTGCGCGTGCAGCGCGAGCGCATGAACGCCGCGTTCTTCCCGACCGAGCGCGAGTACTCGCGTTGCTACGGCCTGGACGGCCAGCGCATGGCGAAGATGCCCGAGCACGCCATCGTGATGCACCCCGGCCCGATGGTCCGCGGCATGGAGATCACGGCCGAGGTCGCCGACTCCGACCGCTGCACGGTCATCGAGCAGGTCGCCAACGGTGTGCACACCCGGATGGCCGTCCTGTATCTGCTCCTGGGCGGGAACGAACCCGCTGTCACCCACACGCGCCCCACCGCCTCAGAGGAGAAGTAAGACATGAGCAAGACCCTGATCCGTGGTGCGAAGGTGCTCGGCGGCGAGCCCCAGGACGTCCTGATCGACGGCGGGACGATCGTCGAGGTCGGCACCGGCCTCGACGCGACCGGCGCGACCGTCGTCGAGGCCGAGGGCCAGATCCTGCTGCCCGGCCTCGTCGACCTGCACACTCACCTGCGCGAGCCCGGCCGCGAGGACTCCGAGACCGTCCTGACCGGCACGCAGGCCGCCGCCTCCGGTGGCTACACCGCCGTGTTCGCCATGGCCAACACCTTCCCCGTCGCCGACACCGCCGGCGTCGTCGAGCAGGTCTACCGCCTCGGCCAGGAGGGCGGGTACGCCGACGTCCAGCCGATCGGGGCCGTCACCGTCGGCCTCGAGGGCAAGAAGCTCGCCGAGCTCGGCGCCATGCACGAGTCCGCGGCCGGCGTCACCGTCTTCTCCGACGACGGCAAGTGCGTCGACGACGCCGTGATCATGCGCCGCGCCCTGGAGTACGTGAAGGCCTTCGGCGGCGTCGTCGCGCAGCACGCGCAGGAGCCGCGGCTCACCGAGGGCGCCCAGATGAACGAGGGCGTCGTCTCCGCCGAGCTTGGCCTCGGCGGCTGGCCCGCCGTCGCCGAGGAGTCGATCATCGCGCGTGACGTGCTGCTCGCCGAGCACGTGGGCTCGCGGGTGCACATCTGCCACCTGTCGACCGCCGGCTCGGTCGAGATCGTCCGCTGGGCGAAGTCGCGCGGCATCGACGTGACCGCCGAGGTCACCCCGCACCACCTGCTCCTGACCGACGAGATGGTCCGCTCGTACAACCCGGTCTACAAGGTCAACCCGCCGCTGCGCACCGAGCGCGACGTCATGGCGCTGCGCGAGGCCCTGGCCGACGGCACGATCGACATCGTCGCCACCGACCACGCCCCGCACCCGCACGAGGACAAGGACTGCGAGTGGGCCGCGGCCGCCATGGGCATGGTGGGCCTGGAGACCGCGCTCTCCGTGGTCCAGCAGACGATGGTCGAGACGGGCCTGCTCACCTGGGCCGGGGTCGCCGACCGGATGTCCGTCAAGCCCGCCGAGATCGGACGGGCCAAGGGCCACGGACGCCCCGTCTCGGCAGGTGAGCCCGCGAACCTCACGCTTCTCGATCCGGCTTACCGTGGTGTCGTGGACCCGGCGGGCTTCAGCTCGCGCAGCGGCAACACCCCTTACGAGGGCCGTGAGCTGCCCGGTCGCGTGACGCACACGTGGCTGCGGGGCCGCGCCACGGTCGTCGACGGGAAGCTCGCGTGACATCTCTTCTGGAACTGGCCGCCGAGAAGGAATCGGCGGAGGTGACCGACTGGGCCGCCCGCGCGGGCTGGGTCGTCGGACTGCTGCTCTTCATCGCGCTCGTCTACTGGCTGATGCGCGAGGGGTGGAAGTGGCGCGGCACGCTCCAGGGCGACCTGCCGGAGCTTCCCGCCGCGCCGTCCGAGCCGGGTCCGGCCAGACTTGAGCTGAGCGGCCGCTACCACGGCTCGACCACGGCAGGGCAGTGGCTCGACCGCATCGTGGCGCATGGTCTGGGCACCCGCAGCCGCGTCGAGCTCACGCTCACGGACGCGGGCCTGGACGTCGTACGCCCCGGCGCGGCCGACTTCTTCGTCCCGGCCGCGCAGCTGCGCGAGGCCCGCCTCGACAAGGGCATCGCCGGAAAGGTCCTCGCGGAGGGCGGTCTGCTGATCGTCACCTGGGAGCACGGCGAGAAGCTGATCGACTCGGGCTTCCGCTCGGACCACGCGGCCGAGCAGGCGGAATGGGTCGAGGCCATCAACAACATGATCAACAAGACCAGCACTACGGAAGGCACCGCACGATGACGACCTCCACAAGGGGATCCGCCGTTAGGCAAAAGGCGTCTCCCGCCGTACTCGTCCTGGAGGACGGCCGCATCTTCCGCGGCCGCGCCTACGGGGCCGTGGGGGAGACCTTCGGCGAAGCGGTGTTCTCCACCGGCATGACCGGGTACCAGGAGACCCTCACCGACCCCTCGTACCACCGCCAGGTCGTCGTCATGACGGCCCCGCACGTCGGCAACACGGGCGTGAACGACGAGGACGACGAGTCCGCCCGCATCTGGGTCTCCGGCTACGTCGTGCGCGACCCCGCGCGCGTGCCCTCCAACTGGCGCTCCAAGCGCACCCTGGACGAGCAGCTCACCGCCCAGGGCGTCGTCGGCATCTCCGGCATCGACACCCGTGCCCTCACCCGCCACCTGCGCGAGAGCGGCGCCATGCGCGTCGGCATCTTCTCCGGCGAGGCGGTCGCGGACGACGCGGCCCTGCTCGCCCGCGTCAAGGAGGCCCCCCAGATGGTGGGCGCCGACCTCTCCAGCGAGGTCGCCACCACCGAGGCGTACGTCGTCCCGGCCATCGGCGAGAAGAAGTTCACCGTCGCCGCCCTGGACCTCGGCATCAAGGGCATGACCCCGCACCGCATGGCCGAGCGCGGCATCGAGGTGCACGTGCTCCCCGCCACCGCGACGCTGGAGGACGTGTACGCGGTCAATCCGGACGGCTTCTTCCTGTCGAACGGCCCCGGTGACCCCTCCACCGTCGACCTGACCGTGGTCAAGGGCGTCCTGGAGCGCAAGACGCCGCTCTTCGGCATCTGCTTCGGCAACCAGATCCTCGGCCGCGCGCTCGGCTTCGGCACGTACAAGCTGAAGTACGGCCACCGAGGCATCAACCAGCCCGTGCAGGACCGCACGACCGGCAAGGTCGAGGTCACCGCGCACAACCACGGCTTCGCCGTCGACGCGCCGCTCGACAAGGTCTCCGACACGCCCTACGGCCGTGCCGAGGTCTCCCACGTGTGCCTGAACGACCAGGTGGTGGAGGGGCTCCAGCTCCTCGACCAGCCCGCGTTCAGCGTCCAGTACCACCCCGAAGCGGCTGCCGGCCCGCACGACGCCGCGTACCTCTTCGACCGCTTCGTAACCCTGATGGAGGGCCAGCGTGCCTAAGCGCACCGATATCCAGTCCGTCCTGGTCATCGGCTCCGGCCCGATCGTCATCGGCCAGGCAGCGGAGTTCGACTACTCCGGCACCCAGGCCTGCCGCGTACTCAAGGCCGAGGGCCTGCGCGTCATCCTGGTGAACTCGAACCCGGCGACGATCATGACCGACCCGGAGATCGCCGACGCGACCTACGTCGAGCCGATCACCCCCGAGTTCGTCGAGAAGATCATCGCCAAGGAGCGCCCCGACGCGCTCCTGCCCACCCTCGGCGGCCAGACCGCGCTCAACACCGCGATCTCCATGCACGAGCAGGGCGTCCTGGAGAAGTACGGCGTCGAGCTCATCGGCGCCAACGTCGAGGCCATCAACAAGGGCGAGGACCGCGACCTCTTCAAGGGCGTCGTCGAAGAGGTCAACAAGAAGATCGGGCACGGCGAGTCCGCCCGCTCGTACATCTGCCACTCCATGGACGACGTCCTCAAGGGCGTCGACGAGCTCGGCGGCTACCCCGTGGTCGTCCGCCCCTCCTTCACCATGGGCGGCGCCGGTTCCGGCTTCGCGCACGACGAGGAGGAGCTGCGCCGCATCGCCGGACAGGGCCTCACGCTCTCGCCGACCACCGAGGTGCTCCTGGAGGAGTCCATCCTCGGCTGGAAGGAGTACGAGCTGGAGCTGATGCGCGACAAGAACGACAACGTCGTGGTCGTCTGCTCCATCGAGAACTTCGACCCGATGGGCGTACACACCGGCGACTCGATCACGGTCGCCCCGGCGATGACGCTGACCGACCGCGAGTACCAGACCCTGCGTGACGTCGGCATCGCGATCATCCGCGAGGTCGGCGTCGACACCGGCGGCTGCAACATCCAGTTCGCCATCGACCCGACGGACGGCCGGGTCATCGTCATCGAGATGAACCCGCGTGTCTCGCGGTCCTCGGCGCTCGCGTCGAAGGCCACCGGATTCCCGATCGCGAAGATCGCGGCGAAGCTGGCCGTCGGCTACACGCTGGACGAGATCCCGAACGACATCACCGAGAAGACCCCGGCGTCCTTCGAGCCGACCCTCGACTACGTGGTGGTCAAGGCCCCGCGTTTCGCCTTCGAGAAGTTCCCTTCGGCGGACTCGACCCTGACGACCACCATGAAGTCGGTCGGCGAGGCCATGGCCATCGGCCGCAACTTCACCGAGGCGCTCCAGAAGGCGCTGCGGTCCCTGGAGAAGAAGGGCTCGCAGTTCACCTTCGTGGGCGAGCCCGGCGACAAGGCCGAGCTCCTCGAAGAGGCGGTCCGGCCGACCGACGGCCGCATCAACTCCGTCATGCAGGCCATCCGCGCGGGCGCGACGCCCGAGGAGGTCTTCGAGTCCACGAAGATCGACCCGTGGTTCGTCGACCAGCTCTTCCTGATCAAGGAGATCGCGGACGAGCTCGCCGCCGCCGAGCGCCTGGACGCCGGCCTGCTCGCCGAGGCCAAGCGCCACGGCTTCTCCGACCACCAGATCGCGGAGATCCGCGGCCTGCGCGAGGACGTCGTCCGCGAGGTGCGCCACGCGCTCGGTGTCCGCCCGGTCTACAAGACGGTCGACACCTGCGCCGCCGAGTTCGCCGCGAAGACGCCGTACTTCTACTCCTCGTACGACGAGGAGAGCGAGGTCGCCGAGCGCGAGAAGCCCGCGGTCATCATCCTGGGCTCGGGCCCCAACCGCATCGGCCAGGGCATCGAGTTCGACTACTCCTGCGTCCACGCCTCCTTCGCGCTGAGCGACGCGGGCTACGAGACCGTGATGGTCAACTGCAACCCCGAGACCGTCTCCACGGACTACGACACCTCCGACCGCCTCTACTTCGAGCCGCTCACGCTCGAGGACGTGCTTGAGATCGTCAACGCCGAGGCGCAGGCGGGTCCGATCGCGGGCGTCATCGTCCAGCTCGGCGGCCAGACCCCGCTGGGCCTGGCGCAGGCGCTCAAGGACAACGGCGTGCCGGTCGTGGGCACCTCGCCCGAGGCCATCCACGCCGCCGAGGACCGCGGCGCCTTCGGCCGCGTCCTCGCGGAGGCCGGTCTCCCCGCGCCCAAGCACGGCACCGCCACCACGTTCGCCGAGGCCAAGGCCATCGCCGACGAGATCGGCTACCCCGTCCTCGTACGCCCGTCGTACGTGCTCGGCGGCCGCGGCATGGAGATCGTCTACGACGAGACCCGCCTCTCCGCGTACATCGAGGAGTCGACCGAGATCAGCCCCTCGCGGCCGGTGCTCGTCGACCGCTTCCTCGACGACGCGATCGAGATCGACGTGGACGCGCTCTACGACGGCGAGGAGCTCTACCTCGGCGGCGTCATGGAGCACATCGAGGAGGCCGGCATCCACTCCGGCGACTCGGCGTGCGCGCTGCCCCCGATCACCCTCGGCGGCCACGACATCAAGCGCCTGAGGGCCTCCACGGAGGGCATCGCCAAGGGCGTCGGCGTCCGCGGCCTGATCAACATCCAGTTCGCGATGGCCGGGGACATCCTCTACGTCCTGGAGGCCAACCCGCGCGCCTCGCGCACCGTCCCCTTCACCTCGAAGGCGACCGCGGTGCCGCTGGCCAAGGCCGCCGCGCGCATCTCGCTCGGCGCCACCGTCGCCGAGCTGCGCGCCGAGGGCATGCTCCCGGCGACCGGTGACGGCGGCACGCTGCCGATGGACGCGCCGATCTCGGTGAAGGAAGCCGTCATGCCGTGGAGCCGCTTCCGCGACATCCACGGGCGCGGCGTCGACACGGTCCTCGGTCCGGAGATGCGCTCCACCGGTGAGGTCATGGGCATCGACACGGTGTTCGGCACGGCGTACGCCAAGTCGCAGGCCGGCGCGTACGGTCCGCTGCCGACCAAGGGCCGCGCCTTCATCTCGGTGGCCAACCGCGACAAGCGCTCGATGATCTTCCCGGCGCGTGAACTGGTCGCGCACGGCTTCGAGCTGCTCGCCACGTCCGGCACCGCCGAGGTGCTCAAGCGCAACGGCATCAACGCCACGGTCGTGCGCAAGCAGAGCGAGGGCGAGGGCCCGAACGGCGAGAAGACGATCGTCCAGCTCATCCACGACGGCGCGGTCGACCTCATCGTCAACACCCCGTACGGCACCGGTGGCCGCCTCGACGGCTACGACATCCGTACGGCGGCCGTCTCCCGCTCCGTGCCGTGCCTGACGACGGTCCAGGCGCTCGCCGCCGCCGTCCAGGGCATCGACGCGCTCAACGGCGGGGACGTGGGCGTCCGTTCACTCCAGGAACACGCGGAGCATCTGACCGCGGCCCGCGACTAGCAGCCCACCAGGGGGACACCGATCCGGTGTCCCCCTTCTGGTGAGCACACCTGAGGACCCCTGAGGACACCCACATGTACAAATTCTTCTTCGACCTCGTCTTCAAGCGCATGGACCCGGAGCAGGCCCACTACCTGGCCTTCCGCTGGATCCGGCTCGCGGCCCGTATCCCCGTGCTGCGCACGTTCATCGCCGCCGTGCTCGCGCCGCGCCACAAGGAGCTGCGCACCGAGGCCCTGGGCCTGCGGATGCACGGACCCTTCGGTCTCGCCGCGGGCTTCGACAAGAACGCCGTCGCGATCGACGGCATGTCGATGCTGGGCTTCGACCACATCGAGATCGGCACCGTCACGGGCGAGCCGCAGCCCGGCAACCCCAAGAAGCGGCTGTTCCGTCTCGTGCAGGACCGTGCGCTGATCAACCGCATGGGCTTCAACAACGAGGGATCGGCGGCCGTGGCCGAGCGCCTGGCCGCCCGCAAGGCCGTCTTCAGGACGGTCGTGGGCGTCAACATCGGCAAGACCAAGGTCGTCCCCGAGGAGGAGGCCGCTGCCGACTACGTGAAGTCGACCGAGCGCCTCGCCGCCCACGCCGACTACCTCGTGGTCAACGTGTCGTCCCCGAACACCCCCGGCCTGCGCAACCTCCAGGCCACGGAGTCGCTGAGGCCGCTGCTCACCGCCGTACGCGAGGCGGCCGACCGCAGCGTGACCGGGCGCCGCGTCCCGCTCCTCGTGAAGATCGCCCCCGACCTGGCGGACGAGGACGTCGACGCAGTCGCCGACCTGGCCGTGGAACTCGGCCTGGACGGCATCATCGCCACGAACACGACCATCGCGCGCGAGGGCCTCGGTTTGCGATCCGAACCTTCGCTCTACGGCGAGACCGGCGGTCTGTCGGGCGCGCCCCTCAAGGAGCGCTCCCTGGAGGTCCTGCGCCGCCTCTACGCGCGCGTGGGCGACCGCATCACGCTCGTGGGCGTCGGCGGCATCGAGAACGCCGAGGACGCCTGGCAGCGCATCCTCGCGGGCGCCACCCTGGTGCAGGGCTACAGCGCGTTCATCTACGAAGGGCCCTTCTGGGGCCGCGCCATCCACAAGGGGCTCGCCGCACGTCTTCGCGCGAGCTCCTACGCCACCCTCGCCGAGGCTGTCGGCGCCGACGTAAGGAAGCCCGCATGAGTGCCCTCGAATCCTTCGGCAGCCGCCTTCGCCACGCCATGGACGAGCGCGGACCGCTCTGCGTCGGCATCGACCCGCACGCCTCCCTGCTGTCCGCCTGGGGCCTGAACGACGACGTGGCGGGCCTGGAGCGGTTCACCGGGACCGTCGTGGAGGCGCTGGCCGGCACGGTGGCGGTCTTCAAGCCGCAGAGCGCGTTCTTCGAGCGCTTCGGATCGCGCGGCATCGCCGTACTGGAGAAGGCGGTCCAGGAGCTGCGCGCGGCAGGCGCCCTGGTGGTCATGGACGCCAAGCGCGGCGACATCGGCTCGACGATGGCCGCGTACGCCGAGACCTTCCTGCACAAGGACTCGCCGCTCTTCAGCGACGCCCTCACGGTCTCGCCCTACCTCGGATACGGCTCGCTGAAGCCGGCCGTCGACCTCGCGCGCGAGAACGGCACCGGGCTCTTCGTGCTCGCCCTCACCTCCAACCCCGAGGGCGCCGAGGTGCAGCACGCGGTGCGCGAGGACGGCCGCACGATCGGCGCGACGATGCTCGGGCACCTGGCGGCGGAGAACGCCGGGGCGGAGCCCCTGGGGTCCTTCGGCGCCGTCGTCGGGGCCACGCTCGGGGACCTGTCCTCGTACGACCTCGCGATCAACGGCCCGCTGCTCGCCCCCGGCATCGGGGCGCAGGGCGCCACTCCGGCGGATCTGCCGGGGGTCTTCGGGGACGCCGTGCGCAACGTCGTGCCGAGCGTGAGCCGGGGTGTCCTGCGTCACGGTCCCGACGTGGCGGGTCTGCGCGTCGCCGCGACCCGTTTCGCGGACGAGATCCGTGAGGCCGTCGCCTCGGTCTGAGGTTTTCGGAGGCCCGCTGAGGGTGTTTTTCCGTCTTCGAAGGTCGTGTCCGGCCACGTCCCCACGTTTCGCTGATGACTCACGGAGCGAAATCAGGGGTGAAATGCCCGAAATGCACACCTCGACAGAGGCTGACCAGGACTTTTCGTCTGTTCTCGCTGACTCCGGCGGCCATGCCCGCTAGTCTCCGACGAGAGCGAACGGGCAAGCGCGTTGCACGTTGCTCACCAGGTGTGGGGCGACTAGGTTCCTCACCGGTCCGTATCCGACAGTTCGACATCCGAGGTGACGTAGGCGTGGCTCTTCCGCCCCTTACCCCTGAACAGCGCGCAGCCGCGCTCGAAAAGGCCGCCGCGGCTCGCCGGGAGCGGGCCGAGGTCAAGAATCGACTCAAGCACTCCGGCGCCTCTCTTCATGAGGTCATCAAGCAGGGTCAGGAGAACGATGTCATCGGCAAGATGAAGGTCTCCGCTCTCCTGGAGTCCCTGCCCGGCGTCGGCAAGGTCCGCGCGAAGCAGATCATGGAGCGTCTTGGCATCTCCGAGAGCCGCCGTGTGCGCGGTCTCGGCTCCAACCAGATCGCCTCCTTGGAGCGTGAGTTCGGCGGTGGCGCTGCCTGACGTTCTCAGGCACTCCTGAGAACCTGGATAATCGCTGCATGGCTGCAACATCCCGGGGGACGACCCCCGTGCCCCCGGACGTACGTCCGCGGCTGACCGTGCTCTCCGGCCCCTCAGGGGTCGGCAAGAGCACGGTCGTCGCTCATATGCGCAAGGAACACCCCGAGGTCTGGCTCTCGGTCTCGGCCACCACCAGGAAGCCGCGCCCAGGCGAGAAGGACGGCGTCCACTATTTCTTCGTCTCCGACGACGAGATGGACAAGCTGATCGCCAACGGCGAGCTCCTTGAGTGGGCCGAGTTCGCGGGCAACCGCTACGGCACGCCGCGGGGTGCTGTTCTCCAGCGCCTCGAAGCGGGTGAGCCCGTCCTCCTGGAGATCGATCTGCAGGGCGCGCGTCTGGTCCGCGAGTCGATGTCCGAGGCGCAACTGGTCTTCCTCGCCCCGCCGAGCTGGGAAGAACTGGTCCGCAGGCTCACCGGCCGGGGGACCGAGGCGCCCGAGGTGATCGAGCGCAGGCTCGGCGCGGCGAAGATCGAACTCGCCGCGGAGGCCGAGTTCGACACGACCCTGGTCAATACCTCCGTCGAGGACGTGGCCCGTGAGCTGCTAGCCTTGATGAAAGTTGTTTGATCTTCTTCATCCTCAGTAACCCGGACTGACCCTCAATTTCCGTTCGAAGGTCAATCCCCATCGGAAGGCAGAGAGTGTCCTCTTCCATCACTGCGCCCGAGGGCATCATCAACCCGCCGATTGATGAGCTCCTCGAAGCGACCGACTCGAAGTACAGCCTCGTGATCTACGCCGCCAAGCGCGCGCGCCAGATCAACGCGTACTACTCGCAGCTCGGTGAGGGCCTGCTGGAGTACGTCGGCCCGCTGGTGGACACGCACGTCCACGAGAAGCCGCTCTCCATCGCGCTCCGCGAGATCAACGCGGGCCTGCTGACGTCCGAGGCCATCGAGGGCCCGGCCCAGTAGGCGCCGTTCTTTTCCTGCAGTTCTTCACCACAGGCCCGGCAGCGCGACTGCCGGGCCTGTGGTGTGTCATGGAGTCGTACGTCCCCGGATGCGGGGATCACAAGTGCGGGGAGGCACCGTCACCGTGGGCAAGCCCAAGGTCGTTCTGGGGGTCAGCGGCGGAATCGCCGCGTACAAGGCCTGTGAGCTGCTGCGGCGGCTGACCGAGTCGGGCCATGACGTACGTGTCGTGCCGACCGACGCGGCGCTGCACTTCGTCGGCGCGGCCACCTGGTCGGCGCTGTCCGGCAACCCGGTCTCGACCGAGGTGTGGGACTCCGTCCACGACGTGCCGCACGTACGGATCGGCCAGTCCGCCGACGTCGTGATCGTCGCCCCCGCCACGGCCGACATGATGGCCAAGGCCGCCCACGGCCTCGCCGACGACCTCCTGACGAACACGCTCCTCACCGCCCGCTGTCCGGTGATCTTCGCGCCCGCCATGCACACGGAGATGTGGGAGCACCCGGCCACGCAGGAGAACGTCGCCACGCTGCGCCGCCGCGGCGCCCTCGTCATCGAGCCCGCCGTCGGCCGCCTCACCGGCGTGGACACGGGCAAGGGCCGCTTCCCCGACCCGGTGGAGCTCTTCGAGGTCGTACGCCGTGTCCTGGCGCGCGGCGATCTCGGGCAGGACCTCACGGGGCGGCACGTCGTCGTCAGCGCGGGCGGCACCCGCGAGCCGCTCGACCCGGTCCGCTTCCTGGGTAACCGTTCCTCCGGCAAGCAGGGCTACGCCCTGGCCCGCAGCGCCGCTGCGCGGGGCGCCCGCGTCACGCTCGTGTCGGCGAACCCGGCGCTGCCCGAGCCGGCGGGCGTCGACCTCGTGCCCGTGGGCACCGCGATCCAGCTCCGCGAGGCCGTGCTGAAGGCATCGGCGGACGCCGACGCCGTGGTGATGGCGGCGGCCGTGGCCGATTTCCGGCCCGAGACGTACGCGACCGGAAAGATCAAGAAGAGGGACGGTCAGGAGCAGCCCCCGATCGCCCTGGTCCGCAACCCCGACATCCTCGCCGAGATCGCGGGCCGGCGGCCGCGCCCCGGCCAGATCGTCGTCGGGTTCGCCGCCGAGACGGACGACGTGCTCGCCAACGGCCGCGCCAAGCTGGAGCGCAAGGGCTGCGACCTGCTCGTCGTCAACGAGGTGGGCGAGCGCAAGACCTTCGGTTCCGAGGAGAACGAGGCGGTCGTGCTCGGCGCGGACGGCAGCGAGACGCCGGTCCCGTACGGCCCCAAGGAAGCGCTCGCGGACACGGTCTGGGATCTCGTCGTGGAACGTCTGGCGCCGCCCGTCGAGGAATTCCCGAAAAAATAGGGGTGACCCCCAGAAGAAACCCCTGTCGAAAACCACGGCAGAACAGGGGCGGAATCCGGGCCTCGAATGTCACAATCGCCCCACTGGGCGCCTCAAACCCGGGAAATTCGGGCGTGAGGCCCTCTGGTGGAGAAGGATCGTCTTACCGCACAATGCAGTGCCGCAGGTCACAGCGCTCCCAAGTGGCGAGACACGTGGTCCGGCGGCCGAGTGCGACCGATAAACTGGTCTCGGACGACGCCGGGCGCAGCTCCCGGCCGTCCACCAATGATCAGCCAGCAGCCGCTGCAACCACAGGGAGCGATGTGTCCCGCCGTCTCTTCACCTCGGAGTCTGTGACCGAGGGTCACCCCGACAAGATCGCTGACCAGATCAGCGACACCATTCTCGACGCCCTTCTGCGTGAGGACCCGAAATCCCGGGTCGCCGTGGAGACGTTGATCACCACCGGCCTGGTGCACGTGGCCGGCGAGGTGACGACCAAGGCGTACGCGCCGATCGCGCAGCTGGTGCGCGACAAGATCCTCGAGATCGGTTACGACTCCTCGAAGAAGGGCTTCGACGGCGCCTCCTGTGGTGTCTCGGTGTCCATCGGCTCGCAGTCCCCCGACATCGCGCAGGGCGTCGACACGGCGTACGAGAAGCGTGTCGAAGGCGACGAGGACGAGCTCGACAAGCAGGGCGCCGGCGACCAGGGCCTGATGTTCGGCTACGCCTGCGACGAGACGCCGGAGCTGATGCCGCTCCCGATCCACCTCGCGCACCGTCTCTCGCGCCGCCTGTCCGAGGTCCGCAAGAACGGGACCATCCCGTACCTGCGCCCCGACGGCAAGACCCAGGTCACCATCGAGTACGACGGCGACAAGGCCGTCCGTCTCGACACCGTCGTGGTCTCCTCCCAGCACGCGTCGGACATCGACCTGGACTCGCTCCTGGCCCCCGACATCCGTGAGTTCGTGGTCGAGGCCGAGCTGAAGGCCCTCCTCGACGACGGCATCAAGCTGGACACCGACGGCTACCGCCTCCTGGTCAACCCGACGGGACGCTTCGAGATCGGCGGCCCGATGGGCGACGCCGGCCTCACCGGCCGCAAGATCATCATCGACACGTACGGCGGCATGGCCCGCCACGGCGGCGGCGCCTTCTCCGGCAAGGACCCGTCCAAGGTCGACCGCTCGGCCGCCTACGCGATGCGCTGGGTCGCCAAGAACGTCGTCGCGGCCGGCCTCGCCGCCCGCTGCGAGGTCCAGGTCGCGTACGCGATCGGCAAGGCCGAGCCGGTGGGCCTGTTCGTGGAGACCTTCGGCACGGCCACGGTCGACACCGACAAGATCGAGGCCGCCATCTCCGAGGTCTTCGACCTGCGTCCGGCCGCGATCATCCGCGACCTGGACCTGCTGCGCCCGATCTACGCGCAGACCGCCGCGTACGGCCACTTCGGCCGCGCGATCCCCGACTTCACGTGGGAGCGCACGGACCGCGTGGACGCGCTGCGGAAGGCCGCGGGGCTCTAGGACTCCCTGGCCCGACCAGTTCCGACGAAGCCCGGCGCCCCTGGTGGGGGTGCCGGGCTTCGTCGTGCCGTGGTGCCCATCGGGCTCGGGGCCGTGTCAGTGGGGTCTGGTAGGAATGCTGCTGTGAGCAGCGAGAATCGGAAGTCTGAGGGGGGCGGCGGGGCCGAGCCTCCGGAGCAGCTTGCGCTCATTCGGGAAGCGGTGCGCAAGGCCGAGGTGCCCCGGGCCAAGCCGCGGACGTGGCGGGGGGCCGCGTTGGCCAAGTCGTTGCCGGTGGCTCGGGTACTGGTCGACAAGGGCGTGCTGCATCTTGACCGGTACTTCGACTACGCGGTGCCCGAGGAGCTGGACGAGCAGGCTCAGCCCGGGGTGCGGGTCCGGGTGCGGTTCGGGGCCGGGGCGCGGAACGTGCGCGGTGGACGGCGTGAGGGCGGGGGCTTGATCGACGGGTTTCTCGTCGAGCGGGTCGCCGAGACCGACTACTCCGGGCCGCTGGCCGCGCTGGCACAGGTCGTGTCGCCCGAGCCTGTGCTGGACGGTGAGTTGCTCGGGTTGGCGCGCGCCGTGGCCGACCGGTATGCGGGCAGCCTTGCCGACGTGTTGCAGCTGGCGGTCCCGCCCCGGCACGCGAAGGCCGAGGCGCGGGAGATGGGGGAGGCTCCACCAGCTCCTCCCGCGCCTGATGCGGGGACCTGGCGGCGGTACGGGCATGGGGCGGAGTTACTGGGGGCGCTGGCCTCCGGGGGTGCGCCTCGGGCCGTGTGGACCGCTCTTCCCGGGCCGGAGTGGGCCGAGGAGATCGCGCGTGCCGTGCAGGCGACTCTCGCCTCGGGGCGGGGGGCCCTGGTCGTAGTGCCCGCCGGGCGGCCCGCGGCCAGGGTCGACGCGGCGCTGACCCGGCTGATGGGGGAGGGGCAGCACGCTCTGCTCACCGCTGACGCCGGGCAGGAGCGGCGGTATCGGGAGTGGCTCTCCGTGCGGCGTGGCGTCGTGCGGGCCGTGGTGGGCACGCGTGCGGCCATGTTCGCCCCGGTGCGCAATCTTGGGCTCGTCGTGATCTGGGACGACGGCGACGCCGGTCACAGCGACGACAACGCCCCCTTCCCGCATGTGCGGGAGGTGCTCGAACTGCGGGCCACGCGGGACAAGTGCGGCTTCCTGCTGGGCAGTTGGAGCTGCACGGTGGAGGCCGCGCAGCTCGTGGAGAGCGGGTGGGCGGCGCCGCTGGTCGCTGACCGGGAGCAGGTGCGGGGGGCAGCGCCGCTCGTACGAACCGTGGGGGACGGCGACCTCGCCCGCGACGAGGCGGCCCGGGCCGCGCGGCTTCCGTCGCTGGCCTGGAATGTCGTACGGGAAGGACTCAAGCACGGGCCTGTGCTGGTCCAGGTGCCCCGTCGAGGCTATGTGCCCCGGCTCGCGTGCGAGCGGTGCCGGGAGCCCGCGCGGTGCAGGCACTGTGCGGGGCCGCTGGAGGCGCGGGACGGCGGCGGGCTGTGGTGCGGCTGGTGCGGGGTGGAGGAAGGCGCCTGGCACTGCGGGGAGTGCGGGGGCTTCCGGCTGCGGGCGCAGGTGGTCGGTGCGCGGCGTACGGCAGAGGAGTTGGGGCGGGCCTTTCCCGCGGTGCCGGTGCGGACGTCGGGGCGTGAGCAGGTCCTCGACACCGTGGCGGGGACACCCGCGCTGGTGGTGAGTACGCCGGGGGCCGAGCCGGTGGCCGAGGGCGGTTACGCCGCCGCGTTGCTGCTCGACGGCTGGGCCATGCTGGGCCGCCCTGATCTGCGGGCCGGGGAGGACGCGCTGCGGCGCTGGATCGCGGCGTCCGCGCTGGTGCGGCCCCAGGGAGTCGGCGGGACCGTGGTGGTCGTCGCCGAGCCGACGCTGCGGCCGGTGCAGGCCCTGGTGCGGTGGGATCCCGTGGGGCACGCGGTACGGGAGCTTTCCGAGCGGGCCGAGCTGGGGTTTCCGCCCGTGTCGCGGATGGCGTCGGTCGCGGGGACCCCGGAGGCGCTCTCCGGCTTCCTAGCGGCGGCCGAACTCCCTTCGGACGCGGCGGTGTTGGGGCCTGTGCCCGTACCGGACGCGGGGCCCGGGCCCGCGCGACGGGCCGGGGCGGCGCCGGCCGGGGAGCGGTGGGAGCGGGTGCTGATCCGGGTGCCGCCGGGGAGCGGGGCCGCGCTTGCCGCTTCGCTGAAGGCGGCTCAGGCCGCGCGGATGGCGCGGGGCGCCGGGGGTGGGGAGTTGGTGCGGATCCGGGTGGACCCGCTGGACATTGGCTAGGGCTCTCTCCCGGCTTCCCGCCGGGGGGCTCCCTGCCTGGGCAGAGGACTCCCGCTGCGCGGGGCTGCCCGGGTTGTTCTTGCCGTCTCGTTTCTCGGTGCACGGCGGCTTCGCTGTTGTGCCCACCCTTCCCCAAGCTCTCGGCTTCGCTCGACCAGGGGAGACCCCAATCGCCCTGCGGAACGCCTGCCCACAACGGCGGAGGGGCGGTGACGCCTGCCCACAACGAGGGCGGGGCGGTCTCGCCTGGTCGTAGTGGGGAACGACGGCGGCGGCTGTCCTCGCCGGGGGAAACCGGTGGAGACAGCCGCCGCTTTGCCGTGTCAGCCGTTGCGTGGGCCCGGGAAGATGTTGGGGCGGGGGTCCTCGCGGAGGGCGGGGCTGCCCGCCGTGGGCTGGGTCGGCATCGCGCGGGCCGCGGGCACCGAGGGGAGCGGGGCGCCGACCGGGACCGGGGGCCGGGCGGCCGTGGCTGCGGGGACCGTCTCCGTGGCGCGCTCCGCCTCAGCCGCGGCCTGGGTCGTGGCCCTGCGGGCTCCGTAACGGCGGTGCACCGCCTGCTTGGTGACCCCGAGGGCGGAACCCACCGCGTCCCACGAGAAGCCCAGCGAACGGTCGAAGTCCACCGCGGCGGTCACCAGCGTCTCGACGCTGTCCCGCAGTTCCTGGGCGAGGCGGACGGTCGGGGCGGGGGCACGCCCGTACACGACGAAGCCCGCGGAGGGGCTGGAGCGGCGCGGGCGGTAGACGTTGCCGAGCTGGGCGGTGAGCGTACGCAGTGCGTCCACCTGCCGGCGGACCCGCTCGATGTCCCGAACCAGAAGGTGCAGGCTCGCCCGTGCCTGGGCGTCGTGGGTTGCGTGGTCGGCCATGAACAAGCCTCTCGAACCGGCGTTGAAAAGGATCGGGCCGCTGTCGCGGCCCGTTGTGGTCAACTCTTTCTTGACCAACGCGCTAGTTCGTGTGGGGTCACGGTGCGGGGGCGTGTGCGCATATGCACAGGGCGCACGGCCGCGCGTACGCCCCCGTGCGGGCCGTCATGCGGCGTGCGTGACGGAAGCGGGCGGCGTGAGGGGAGCGGCGCCGGGACGGGAGGGCGGACCGCCACCGCCCCGCGGAGAGCGGCCCGGTGGTGCGGCTCATAGACTGGTGTGCTTCCTGCACCTTTCCGTACCTTCCCGCACCTTCCCCGTACGTTCCCGCCCCGAGAGGCCGACAGCCACCGATGAAGCTCGTCTTCGCAGGCACCCCCGAGGTCGCCGTCCCCGCCCTGGACGCCCTGATCGCCTCCGACCGGCACGAGGTGGCCGCAGTTGTCACCCGGCCCGACGCCCCCGCGGGCCGCGGCCGCAGACTCGTCGCGAGCCCCGTCGCCCAGCGTGCGGAGGAGGCCGGCATCGAGGTGCTCAAGCCCGCGAAGCCGCGCGACGAGGACTTCCTTGCGCGGCTGCGCGAGATCGCGCCCGACTGCTGCCCGGTCGTCGCCTATGGCGCGCTGCTGCCCAAGGCCGCCCTGGACATCCCGGCCCACGGCTGGGTCAACCTGCACTTCTCGCTGCTGCCCGCCTGGCGCGGCGCCGCGCCCGTGCAGCACGCCGTGATGGCGGGGGACGAGATCACCGGTGCCTCGACGTTCCTGATCGAGCAGGGGCTCGACTCCGGGCCGGTGTACGGGACCGTCACCGAGGTCGTCAGGCCCACCGACACCAGCGGTGACCTGCTCACCCGCCTCGCCTTCGCGGGCTCGGGGCTGCTCGCCGCCACCATGGACGGCATCGAGGACGGCTCCCTGAAGGCCGTACCGCAGCCCGCCGACGGCATCACCCTCGCCCCGAAGATCACCGTCGAGGACGCCCAGGTGGACTGGGCCGCTCCGGCCCTCCGCGTCGACCGGGTCGTGCGTGGCTGCACCCCGGCGCCCGGTGCCTGGTCCGTGTTCCGCGGGGAGCGGCTGAAGATCATCCAGTCCGCGCTCGTCGCCGACCGTACCGACCTCGCGCCCGGTGAACTCGGCGCCGCCAAGAACAACGTGTACGTCGGCACCGGCTCGCACGCCGTGGAGCTGCTCTGGGTCCAGCCGCAGGGCAAGAAGCCGATGCGCGGCGCCGACTGGGCGCGCGGGGTGCGGATCGCCCCGGGCGAGCGGCTCGGCGACACCGACGTACGCTGAATAGGTTCAGCCCCCATCCAATAGCGGAGCACCTTTGAGCGACCAGCCGAGCCGGCGTCCCCAGAAGCAGGGAAAGCCCGGCAAGCCCCACCGCCGTCCCAAGAAGGACCCCGTCCGTTTCCTCGCCTTCGAGGCGCTGCGGGCCGTGGACGAGCGGGACGCCTACGCGAACCTCGTCCTGCCGCCACTCCTGCGCAAGGCCCGCGAGAAGGAGGGCGCCGACAAGTTCGACGCGCGTGACGCCGCGCTCGCCACCGAGCTGGTCTACGGGACGCTGCGCCGGCAGGGGACGTACGACGCGATCGTGGCCGCCTGCATCGACCGGCCGCTGCGCGAGGTCGACCCGCCGGTCCTCGACGTCCTGAACATGGGCGTGCACCAGTTGCTCGGCACGCGCATCCCCACGCACGCCGCCGTCTCCGCCTCCGTGGAGCTGGCGCGCGTGGTGCTCGGTGACGGGCGGGCCAAGTTCGTGAACGCGGTGCTGCGCAAGGTCGCCGCCGACGATCTCGACGGCTGGGTGGAGAAGGTCGCGCCGCCCTACGACGAGGACGCCGAGGACCATCTCGCCGTCGTCCACTCGCATCCCCGCTGGGTCGTCTCCGCGCTGTGGGACGCGCTCGGCGGCGGCCGTGCGGGCATCGAAGACCTCCTGGAGGCCGACAACGAACGGCCCGAGGTGACGCTCGTGGCACGGCCCGGACGGACCACCGCCGATGAACTCCTCGACGTGGTGGGCGAGGAGTCCGCGCTGCCGGGGCGCTGGTCTCCGTACGCCGTGCGGCTCAGCGAAGGCGGCGAGCCCGGGTCCATCGAGGCCGTGCGCGAGGGGCGTGCCGGGGTTCAGGACGAGGGCAGCCAGCTCGTCGCGATCGCACTCGCGAACGCCCCGGTCGAGGGGCGCGACGAGAAGTGGCTCGACGGATGCGCCGGGCCGGGCGGCAAGGCCGCCATGCTCGCGGGTCTCGCGGCCGGGCGGGGCGCCGCCCTCCTCGCCGCCGAGAAGCAGCCGCACCGGGCCCGCCTCGTCGCGCAGGCCCTGCGGGGCAACCCGGGCCCCTACGAGGTCATCGCCGCCGACGGCACCCGGCCGCCGTGGCAGCCCGGCAGCTTCGACCGCGTTCTGATGGACGTGCCCTGCACGGGGCTCGGCGCCCTGCGCCGCCGCCCCGAGGCCCGCTGGCGCCGCCGCCCGGAGGACCTGGACGGCTTCGCGCCGCTCCAACGGGGGCTGCTGCGCACCGCGTTGGAGTCCGTGCGCGTCGGGGGCGTCGTCGGATACGCCACCTGTTCACCGCACCTCGCGGAGACGCGTGCCGTCGTCGACGACGTGCTCAAGCAGCACGAGGGGGCCGAGCTCATCGACGCGCGGCCGCTGATGCCGGGCGTCCCCGCGCTCGGTGACGGCCCCGACGTCCAGCTGTGGCCGCATCTGCACGGCACGGACGCGATGTACCTAGCGCTGATCCGGCGGACCGCCTGAGGAGACCTTCGCCGGCTCCGGTGTGCGGGGGACCGCCGGGTCCTTGCTCAGGGCGTGCGGCCACCACACCTTCGGTCCCACGTCCAAGAACAGGGCGGTGACCAGGACAGACCGTACGACGAAGGTGTCGAGCAGGACGCCGAGCGCGACCGCGAAGCCGATCTCGGCGAACGCCACCATCGGCAGCGTGCCGAGCGCGGCGAAGGTGCCGGCGAGGACCAGGCCCGCCGAGGTGATGACCGCGCCGGTCGCGGCGAGGCCCGTCACCACGCCCGCACGGGTGCCCTGGCGGCCCGCCTCCTCACGGATGCGGGTCGACAGGAAAATGTTGTAGTCGATGCCGAGCGCCACCAGGAACACGAAGACGAAGAGCGGGAAGTCCGTGGACTCGCCCGCGTAGTCGAAGAGGTGGCGGAAGGCGAGCGCGCTGATGCCGAGCGCGGCGGAGAAGGAGAGCACCACGGTCGCGATCAGGAGCAGCGGTGCGACCACGGCGCGCAGCAGCACGGCGAGGATCAGCAGGACGACCACCAGGACGAGCGGGATCACCAGCTTGTTGTCGTGGGTCGTCGCGCGGTCCATGTCCAGGAGGGCCGCCGTGCCGCCGCCCACCTGCGCGTCCGCGTCGGGCACCGCGTGCACCGCGTCGCGCACCCGCTCCACGGTCTGCTTGGCCGCGTCGCTGTCGGAGGGGTCGGTCGGCGTCGCCTCGAACAGGACCTGGCCCCCGGCCTCCGCCTTCGTCCCCGGCGGTACGCCGATGCTCGCCGGTTCCACGCCACGCGTCCCCGCGACCGCGTCGCGGACCTCGTCGGCCTGGTCCGCGTTCGCCACGATCACCAGCGGGTCGCCGCTGCCCGCGGGGAAGTACTTCCCCTGCACCTCCTGACCCACGATCGAGTCCGGCTTGTCCGTGAACGAGTCGGCGTTGCTGAGCCCTTCGGCACGCAGCTGCGTCAGGCCGAGAGCCAGGGCCGCGAGCGCCACCGCGGTGACGCTCCAGGTCAGGCGCGGACGGTGGGCGATACGGCGGCCCATGCGGGCCCAGATGCCGCGCTCGGTGGGCTCCTCGGAGCCGTTGTGCGGGATCAGCGGCCAGAAGAGCCACCGGCCGCAGACCACCAGGAGCGCGGGGAACAGCGACAGCATCGCGAGCAGGGCGACCGCGACACCGATGGCCGCCACGGGGCCGAGGCCCCGCGTGGAGTTCATGTCGGCGGTGAGCAGCACCAGCATGCTGACGACGACCGTGGCGCCCGACGCGATGACCGCGGGACCCGCCCGGTGCAGGGCGAGCTGCATGGCCTCGTGCCGGTCCTCGTGGCGGCGCAGCTCTTCCCGGTAGCGGGCGACCAGGAGCAGGGCATAGTCCGTCCCCGCGCCGAAGACGAGCACCGTCAGGATGCCCGCGCTCTGGCCGTTGACCGTCAGGCCGGCGTGCTCCGCCAGGAGGTAGATCAGCGCCTGCGCCGTGAAGAGGGAGACGACCGCCGCGAGCAGCGGGACGATCAGGAGGACCGGACTGCGGTAGGTGATCAGGAGGATCACGACGACGACGGCGGCCGCCGACAGGAGCAGCGTCGAGTCGATGCCCTCGAACGCCTCGGAGAAGTCCGCCGACGTACCGCCGGGCCCGGTGACGTGCACCGAAAGACCGCCCGAGCCCTCGCCCACGACCTCGCGCATGGAGTCCACTGCCGGGGTGATCCGCTCCCAGCCCTTCTCGTCCATGGTGATGGGCACGAAGATCTGGGCCGCCTCGGCCGCGTCGGCGCCCGAGGTGTTCTTCGTGTCGAAGACGGGGCCACGGGTCTCGGCGCCGCGCACGCCGTGGGCGCTCAGCTCCTTGAGCTCGTCGACGTCCTCGGAGATCCGCGCCCGGTCCTCGGCGGTCAGCCCGCCGTCACGGGCGTACACGATGATCGCGGGGATCTGCTCGGGCCTGAACTCCTCGGATATCTCCAGGACTTGGGTGGATTCCGCGGAGCCGGGCAGCCAGGACGAGGCCTGGTTGTCCTGGGCGTCGGTGAGCTTTTGGGCGAGCGGTGCCGCGGCGACGGTCACCACCAGCCAGAACAGCACCACGAGCCACTTGGTGCGCCGCCCGCACACCAGCCAGGCCACTCCTCGGCCCGCCGTGCGCTGTCCGTCCGACCGAACGTCCGACCGTTCGTCTGGCATGGCTACCCCCGCTGCCCCACGTGGTGCCGGTGGACCGCCCAGCATGGCATGGGGTCCATGGTCAAAGGAGCCGGTTGGCTCACGCTACGGACCGCGGAAGGCAACGAGCGCGGGGCATGGCAGTCTTGGGGCATGGCCGTGCAGATCAACCCCAGCATCCTGTCCGCGGATTTCGCCCGTCTTGCCGAGGAGGCAAGGGCGGTCGAAGGTGCCGACTGGCTCCATGTAGACGTCATGGACAACCACTTCGTCCCCAACCTCACCCTTGGGGTGCCGGTCGTAGAGTCTCTCGCCCGAGCGACGGACACGCCGCTGGACTGCCATCTGATGATCGAGGACGCCGATCGCTGGGCGCCGCAGTACGTCGAAGCGGGCGCCGGATCGGTCACCTTCCACGCGGAGGCGGCCGCGGCTCCCGTCCGCCTGGCCCGCGAGATCCGCGCCAAGGGCGCCCGCGCCTCCATGGCGCTGAAGCCCGCGACGCCCATCGAGCCGTACGAGGACCTGCTCCCCGAGCTCGACATGCTGCTGATCATGACCGTCGAGCCCGGCTTCGGCGGCCAGGCCTTCCTTGACATCATGCTCCCGAAGATCCGCCGCACCCGCGAGTTGATCAGCAAGCACGGCCTCGAACTCTGGCTCCAGGTCGACGGCGGCGTCTCCGCGGCGACCATCGAGCGCTGCGCCGAGGCCGGCGCCGACGTCTTCGTCGCGGGCTCCGCGGTCTACGGGGCCGACGACCCGGCGGCGGCGGTACGTGCACTGCGCACCCAGGCGGCCGGGGCGACGTCCTCGGCGGCGTGGGCATGCGACCACTGAGCCACGGATACGTGAACGCAGCCCTTCGGGGCTGATCAAGTACGCCGGATCTGCAAGGATGAACGGCGAACCCTGGTTGCGCTGCGGCAATGCGCGAGAAGCCGTGGCAATGTGCGCGAAGCCGCACCAATGCGCGTGAATGCGTATGCGTGCGAACGCGTGCACGGCAGTTGCTTGAAATGACAGTCTTGAAATGACAGTGAGGAGACCGTCGTGTCGACGGGCGGCCGGTCAGCCATGCGGATGGGACCCGCGGAGCTGGTGCAGGCGGCGGCCATGGCCCGCCGCTTCTATCTCGAGGGCAAGTCCAAGATCCAGATCGCCGAGGAGTTCGGCGTCAGCCGCTTCAAGGTGGCCCGGGTCCTGGAGACGGCCCTGGAGCGTGACCTCGTACGGATCGAGATCCGTGTGCCCGCCGAGCTGGACGCGGAGCGCTCGGACGCGCTGCGCGCCCGCTACGGCCTGCGGCACGCGGTCGTCGTCGAGTCGCCGGCCCCGGCCGACGAGATCGACGAGTCGCCCGACCCCGAGAACCTCGGCGAGGTCGCGGCCGACCTGCTGGGCGAGCTGGTCACCGAGGGCGATGTCCTCGGCCTCGCGTGGGGGCGCTCGACCATTCACATGGCGGCCGCCCTCGACCAGTTGCCGCCGTGCACGGTGGTGCAGCTGACGGGTGTGTACGACGCCGGGACCGCCGAGCGCGGCTCCGTCGAGGCCGTGCGGCGTGCCGCGCAGGTCTCCGGCGGCGAGGCCCACCCCATCTACGCGCCGATGCTCCTGCCGGACCCGGCCACCGCCGCGGCCCTGCGCAACCAGACGGGCATCGCGCGGGCCTTCGAGTACTTCGACAAGGTGACCGTGGCCGCGGTGTCCATCGGCTCCTGGGAGCCCGGCATCTCCACCGTCCACGACATGCTCAGCGACGAGGAGCGTGCGCACTACGCCTCGCTGGGCGTCGCCGCCGAGATGTCCGCGCACCTCTTCGACGCCGAAGGGCGTCGGGTCGGGCGCGACCTGGGGGAGCGGTGCATCACGGTCGAGGCGGACCGGCTTCGGCGGATTCCCGAGGTCGTCGCCATCGCGGGCGGACAGCGCAAGGCCGCTGCCATCGACGCGGTGCTTCGGTCCGGGCTCGTCACCAGCCTGGTGACGGACACCGCCGCCGCGGATCAGCTGATGGTCATGGGGCACACGCCGCATCCCGCGCTGGACCGGGCGGATCCGGACGGCAGCTGACCGCCCGCGGGCGCGCTGCGGCTCGGGATCGGTCATGGGAGCATCTGGCCCATGGTGCTCCGGTTTGTCCCTCGGGTCCTTGGTGCGGCCCTTGTCTGCCTGGCCGTGCTCGTCACCGGGTGTTCCTCGGGCGACGGCAGCACAGCGGAAGCCTCCGCCTCCGCCCCCGCGTGGGCGCCGCAGGGCATGGCCACCGTACGGGCCGACCGGCTGCCTGCCGAGGCGCGGCGGACGTTGCGGCTCATCGATGACGGCGGGCCCTTCCCGTACGCCAAGGACGGGTCGGTCTTCGGCAACTTCGAGGGCGAGCTGCCGAAGCAGCGGCGCGGCCACTATCGCGAGTACACCGTGCGCACCCCCGGCGAACGCGACCGGGGCGCACGGCGGATCGTCACCGGGAGCGGCGACGAGACCTACTACACGGACGATCACTACGCGTCCTTCAAGGCGGTACTGAGATGACGCCCGAACCGCTGGCAGCCGTCCTGGAGGCCGTACGGGCCGCCGGGCTCGGCACCGTCTCGCTCGACCTGAGCGGGGCGCGCGACAAGTCGGCCTTCATGGACCGCTGCGCCCGTGCGCTCGACCTGCCCGACTGGTTCGGCCGGAACTGGGATGCCCTCGCCGACTGTCTCACCGACCAGGGGCGTGCACCCGGACGGCTGCTCGTCGTCACCGGCTGGCAGGAGTACGCCGAGGCCGCGCCCCAGGAGTGGATCGTCGCCCAGGAGGTCTTCACCGACGCGGTGGAGTACGCCAGGGAGCGCGGGACCGGCCTGGAGATCGTTCTCGCGCTCGGCACGCGCGCCTGAGCGGAGCGTGACCGTCCGGGTGGCTGCTTGGAGGATCCGACCAGGGCTCCAGCGGCCCGGCTGGGTGATCGTCCCAGGCGGCGCATCACCCGGGACATGGGACACTGAAGTACGTGCTTTTCCCTCGGCCTAACTGTCCGGGGGCCACCTCTGATCGACTGGGATGAGCAGCACGTGCGTTTCCTCAATGACATCCAGCCTGCGTACGACCTGACGTACGACGACGTCTTCATGGTGCCGCGGCGTTCCGCCGTCGGATCGCGTCAGGGCGTGGACCTCTCCTCGCCGGACGGCACCGGCACCACGATCCCGCTGGTCGTCGCGAACATGACCGCGATCGCCGGACGCCGGATGGCCGAGACCGTCGCCCGCCGCGGCGGCCTCGTCGTGATCCCGCAGGACATTCCGATCGAGGTCGTCACCGAGGTCATCTCCTGGGTCAAGACGCGCCACCACGTCCTTGACACCCCGATCGTCCTGGCCCCCACGCAGACCGTCGCCGACGCGCTCGCGCTGCTTTCCAAGCGCGCGCACAACGCGGGCGTCGTCGTGGACGCCGACCAGAAGCCGGTCGGCGTCGTCACCGACACGGACCTGAACGGCGTCGACCGCTTCACCCAGCTCTCCGAGGTCATGTCCAAGGACCTCGTGCTGCTCGACGCGGACATCGACCCGCGCGACGCCTTCAACAAGCTGGACGCCGCCAACCGCCGCTACGCCCCCGCGGTGGGCAAGGACGGCCGCCTCGCCGGCATCCTCACCCGCACGGGCGCCCTGCGCGCGACCCTCTACACGCCCGCCCTTGACGCCGACGGCAAGCTGCGCATCGCCGCCGCCGTCGGCATCAACGGCGATGTCGCGGCCAAGGCCAAGCAGCTCCTCGACGCGGGCGCCGACACTCTCGTCGTGGACACCGCGCACGGCCACCAGGAGTCGATGATCGCCGCGGTCAAGGCCGTGCGCGCGCTCGACCCGCAGGTGCCGATCGTCGCGGGCAACATCGTCGCCGCTGAGGGCGTACGGGACCTGATCGAGGCCGGTGCCGACATCATCAAGGTCGGCGTGGGCCCCGGCGCCATGTGCACCACGCGCATGATGACCGGCGTCGGCCGGCCGCAGTTCTCCGCGGTGCTCGAATGCGCCGCCGAGGCAGCGAAGTTCGGCAAGCACGTGTGGGCCGACGGTGGCGTCCGGCACCCCCGTGACGTCGCCATGGCGCTGGCCGCCGGTGCGTCGAACGTCATGATCGGCTCGTGGTTCGCCGGGACGTACGAGTCCCCGGGCGACCTGCAGCAGGACGCCAACGGCCGCCTTTACAAGGAGTCGTTCGGCATGGCGTCGGCGCGTGCGGTCAAGAACCGCACCAGCGAGGAGTCGGCCTACGACCGTGCCCGCAAGGCGCTGTTCGAGGAGGGCATCTCGACCTCGCGGATGTTCCTGGACCCGGAGCGTCCCGGCGTCGAGGACCTGATCGACTCGATCATCGCGGGCGTCCGCTCGTCCTGCACGTACGCCGGTGCGGGCTCCCTGGAGGAGTTCGCCGAGCGCGCCACCGTGGGCGTGCAGAGTGCCGCGGGCTACGCGGAGGGCAAGCCGCTGCACGCCAGCTGGAGCTAGGCGTTTCGCGGGGAGCTGCCGTCTTGCCGCCGCGGGCCGTACTGGCTGGTCGCGCAGTTCCCCGCGCCCCTGGCGGGGCGCTCACCTGCGGAGCGCCTCCGTCACCGCCTCCGCGAGGATCCGGTGGCCCTCGTCCCCCGGATGCACTCCGTCCACCAGGTGCTTGGCGTCGAGGAGGCCGCCGCCCGGTAGCAGGTCGACCCCCGCGTCCAGAGCCGCCCGCTCCAGGGCGGTGCGCAGGTCCCGCAGCGAGGCGCCGAGCACGTTCGGCACCGTCTCGGCGTCCGGGCGCAGCACGGGGGACACGACCAGGAGGGGAGCGTCCGGGTGGCCCCGGCGCACCAGATCCAGGAACGCCCGCGCCGTCTCGTACAGCAGCCGCGCCGAATGCGGCGTACGCGACCAGCAGTTCGTGCCGAAGGCCAGGGTGATCAAGTCGGCGTCCAGGGAAGCGAGTTGCTCGGCGGAGGCCAGCTCCCCGCGTGCGGCGCCCGCGTACCCGAGGTTCACCATCTCCACCCCCAGGGCGTGCCCAGCGAGGGCGGGCCACGCCAGAGGGGGCCGTGAGACCGACCAGCCCTCCGCGATGGAGTCCCCGTAGACGAGCCAGCGCGGCTGCCGGGCGATGGGCGTGAGGGTGCCGCTCACCGGGCGTACGTCGTGCAGGGCGGGCCGCAGCGCCTCCGGCAGGTGCAGGGTGAACGTGCCGTCGGGGGAGGGGAGCGGGATCAAGACCCGGTGCTCGCCCGGTGACGCGGGCGTGTCGACGGCGTCCTCGCCCGCGAGGAGCGTGAACACCGCGGGCGCGGCGCGGTAGGCGTCCGTCTCCGAGGGAAGCGACGCGGTGTACGCGACGTCCACGGCGCTCACTCCGCGCGCCGTGAACTCCAGCCGCACCCCGGCCGGGAGACCCGCCCGCTCCCACGTGTCCCCGGGCAGCCGGGCGCGATCGGCGGGATCGGCACGCACCACCCGGCCGTCCTCGGTCCACCAGGCCGCACCCCGCACGAACTCCCTCATCGTGCGCCTCCGATGGTCGGATACGGGAACTTCACGCCGACCCCGCCGTCCACGACGAGCGTCTGCCCGGTGACGTACGAGGAGAGCGGCGAGGCGAAGAAGAGCAGGGCCGAGGCGATGTCCGAGGTCTCGGCCACGCGGTCGAGCGGGGCGTTGCGAGCGTTGCGTCCGCGGCCCTCCTCGCCGATCAGGCCCGCCACGCGCGGCGTCCACACCACTCCGGGCGCCACCGCGTTCACCCGCACCCCGCGCGGGCCGTACTCCACCGCCGCCGAGCGGACCAGGGAGATCAGGCCGGCCTTGGCCGCCCCGTACGCGGCGTGCAAGGGCGCCGCCGTCAGGCCCGACACGGACGCGACGAAGACGAGCGAGCCGCCACCCGCGTCGGCGAGTGCCTCACCGCCGTACTGGACCGCCAGCCAGGCGTGCCGCAGGACGAGGGAGAAGTGCCAGTCCCAGGAGGCGTCGTCAAGCTCGTCCAGAGGCGTGTAGCGGGCCATGCCGACGATGTCGACGACACCCCCGAGCGGCCCCAACTCCCGCCGTGCGTGGGCGAATAAGGTCCGCATCTCCTCGCGCCGCGTCACGTCCGCGACGTACGGGACGCCGCCTGTCTCGGCGGCGACCGACTCCGCGCGGCCCTTGTCGAGGTCCACGCACAGGACCCGCGCGCCCGCCGCCGTGAGTGCGTGCGCGGTCTGGCGGCCGATGCCGTTGCCCGCGCCGAGGACGACGAAGGCGCGGTCGTCCAGGCGGTGCAGGGAGGCGTAGTCGGGGACGGGGGAGGTGTCGAGCGGCTCGCTCACGGTGTCGCCCGCCGGGGCCGGTAGGACGCCAGTTCCGGGATGACTTCCTTGCCCAGGATCTCGATCGTGCGCAGGATCTCCTGGTGCTCCAGATAGCCCCACTGGACGTAGCAGATGAGCTGGTCGATGCCGAGGTCGGCGTAACGCTTGGCCTTGCGGACGATCGTCTCCGCGTCGCCGATGAGGATCATGTCGCCGTCGTTGAACTCGTCGACGGGAACGTTGCCTTCGATGATCGGGGTGAGGAAGGGGAACGTCCGCTCGCGCTCGTCGGGCGTCAGATGCGGCAGCTCCCAGTCGAGCGTGAACTGGGCGAGGTTGCGGTACCACCAGGCCACGGAGTCCCAGACCCGCCGCGAGGGGCGGTCCGCCACGTGCACCAGCGTGTACGCGCTGACGCGGTCCGTGGTGACGTCCGTGATCGGGGACGGGGTGCGGGCCGCCGCGCGGTAGGCGGCGACCTGGCGGGCCATCGCGTCGAGCGGCTGCATGATCGAGAAGGAGAGCAGACCCAGGCCCGCCGCGCCCGCCACCTCCGCCGAGCCGGGGGACGTCGCCGCCATCCAGCACGGTGGGTGCGGGTCCTGGACCGGCTTCGGGGTGACCATCCGCCGGGGGAAGGTGAAGCGCTCCGACTCGTAGGCGAAGTACTCCTCGCGCCACATGCCTGTCACGATCTCGATCGCCTCGCGCCAGTCGGACCGCGACTGCTCCCTGTCGACGCCAAAGGCCGTTTGTTCCATGGGGGTTGAGCGTCCCGTGCCCCACTCCACACGGCCGTCCGACAGCACGTCCACGGCCGCCACCTTCTCCGCGATCCGCTGCGGGGGAGTGAAGCCGAAGGGGGTGAGCGTGACGCCGAAGCCGAGGTGTATCCGCTCGGTGAGCGCCGCGAGATGCCCGAGCAGGACTTCGGGCGCGGGGCAGTGCGAGCGGCCCTCGCGGAAGTGGTGCTCCACCGCCCACACCGTGCGGAAACCGACCCGGTCCGCGAGCCGGATCTGTTCGACGGCCTCGCGGTAGGCGCGCTGCTCGGCGGTGCGCTGGCCATGCGGATGGGGTCCGCTCCAGGGCTTCGGTACGTCGATCTCGTACAGCACATCGAGGTCCATCGCCTGCTGCCTCCCTCTCGACCGGGGTGCACGATGGGGGAGATCTGACGAAGTGTCAATGACTTCCCCGGCGCCCCGGCACGCAACGGACGAAACGGACCGCGCAACGAAGACCCGCGGGAAGGGGAAGTACGCAACGATCATGCGGGTCTGCGCAAGGTTGCTGCATTACGTACGTGAAGCTCGCCTCATAGAGTCGTCCGCTGTACGTGGTGTGGCGGGGACCGCCTGCTCGGCGGTCCCCATCCATGCATGGGAGCTGCCGCCGGTCCTGCCCGCCCTGACCGCCTGACCGGCAGCGATGAAGGAGCCATGCGTGCTCGACCAAGGCGCACCCCCGCAGAACCGACCGAGTCCCCCGGCGTCCGCCGGGTTCGGCAGTCGCCTGATGCGGCGCAAGCCGGTGGAACTCCTGGTCGCGGAGGGCGGCCAGGGTGAGGGCGGCACACTGCGGCGCTCACTCGGCATGTGGCAGCTGACCATGATCAGCATCGGCGCCACCCTCGGCACCGGCATTTTCGTCGTCCTCGGCGAGAGCGTCCCCAAGGCCGGGCCCGCCGTCACCATCTCCTTCGTGATCGCCGGACTCACCGCCCTCTTCTCCGCGCTCTCGTACGCCGAGCTGGCCGGCTCCATACCGGTGGCGGGCTCCTCCTACTCGTACGCGTACGCAACCATGGGCGAACTCGTCGCCTGGGTCTGCGGCTGGTGCCTGGTCCTGGAGTACGGCGTGTCCGTGGCCGCCGTGGCCGTCGGCTGGGGCGAATACCTCAACGAACTGCTCGACGGCACCATCGGCGTCACCATCCCGGACGCCCTCTCGGCGGCGCCCGGCGAGGTCGACGGGGCCATCATCAACCTGCCCGGCCTGATCGTCGTGCTGCTCGCCATGGTCTTCCTGCTCGGCGGCGCCAAGGAGTCGGCGCGGGCCAACACGATCATGGTCATCGTGAAGATCGCCGCGCTCGTGCTCTTCTGCACCATCGGCTTCATGGGCTTCAAGTCCGGCAACTACTCGGACTTCATGCCGCTCGGCACGGCCGGTGTCAGCGCGGCCGCCGCGAGCCTCTTCTTCTCGTACATCGGCTTCGACGCCGCCTCCACCGCCGGTGAGGAAGCCAAGAACCCGCAGCGCGACCTGCCCCGCGCGATCATGCTGTCGCTGATCATCGTCACGGCCCTCTACGTCCTGGTCGCCGCCGTCGCCGTCGGCGCCTGGAACTGGAAGGACTTCGAGGGCTCCGAGGCCGCGCTCGCCGCGATCATGAACGACGTCAGCGGCCAGAGCTTCTGGGGCACGCTGCTCGCCGCCGGCGCCGTCATCTCCATCGCGTCCGTCGTCCTGACCGTCCTCTACGGCCAGACCCGCGTCCTGTTCGCCATGTCCCGCGACGGCCTGGTCCCCAAGGCGTTCGGCAAGGTCAGCAAGAAGACCGGCACGCCCCGCGTGAACACCGTCATCGTGTCGCTGTTCTGCGCCGCGCTCGCCTCGGTCATCCCGCTCGGCAAGCTCGTCGACGCCACCAGCATCGGCACGCTCTTCGCCTTCGGCCTGGTCAACATCGCCGTCATCGTGCTGCGCCGGACCCGCCCGGACATGCCGCGCACCTTCCGCGTGCCGCTCGGCTGGCTCTTCCCGGTCCTCGGCTTCGCCTTCTGCGCGTACAACATGTTCAGTCTCGACACCGTCACCTGGGTCGTCTTCGGTGTCTGGATGGCCGTCGGCCTCGTGTTCTACTTCCTGTACGGCATGAGCCGCTCCCGATTGGCCTCCGCAGAGAAGTGATCCACCCCCAGTGCGACTGAACGATCTCGACGAACGCATCGTGCACGCCCTCGCCGAGGACGCCCGCCGCTCCTACGCCGACATCGGCCAGCTGGTCGGGCTCTCCGCGCCGGCCGTGAAACGGCGCGTCGACCGGCTGCGGGAGACCGGGGCGATCACGGGCTTCACCGTGCGGGTCGACCCGGCCGCGCTCGGCTGGGAGACCGAGGGGTTCATCGAGATCTACTGCCGTCGCAACACCTCGCCGGAGGCGATCCGGCGAGGTCTGGAGAGGTATCCGGAGATCGCGTCCGCGTCCACCGTCACCGGTGACGCGGACGCGGTCGTCCAGGTCTTCGCCGCCGACATGCGGCACTTCGAGCGGGTCCTTGAACGGATCGCGGGGGAGCCGTTCGTGGAGCGGACGAAGTCCGTGCTCGTCCTATCGCCCCTGATGCGGCGCTTCTCCTCCGGGGCGCCTGCCTAGTCAGTCCGTCGGGTACGTGGGGTGCCAGGGCGTGACGTCGAAGTCGCCGGTGCCCTTCTCGACCTTCTCGAAGGGGGCGGAGCTGGTGCACTTGGTCAGCTTCTTCGTACCGTCGGGGTGGCCCACGGCGGCCCAGCTGTAGCCCACGCGGTCGCGCTTGCCCTGGTCGTGGACCGTGAAGCCGACCCGGCCGCCCTTGATGCCCTCGAGGTTGGTGTCGGTGATGACGCCGGTGGCCGTGGCGACCTTGCCGCCCGTGATCAGGCAGTCGATGCGGCCCTTCGCCCAGCCGCCCTCGCCGCCCGGCTTGTCCAGGTGCACGAACTTGAAGGTGCCGGTCGCCTTGTCCGGGCGCATGTTGTCGCGCTGTGCCAGGTGGGCGTCGAAGGTGAACGTCACGTCCTCGGTGGTCTTGCGGTCCAGCTTCGCGCTGCCGGTGAGCGCGGCGGCCTCGCGGGCCCGGGAGTCCGAGGCGGCCCTGGGCGCCCCGCCGTCGTCCGACGCGACGGCGGCTCCCACCGCCCCCATGGACAGCAGCAGGGCGGTCCCGACGGCGATCGCGCGGTTGCGTGTGCGGGTCGGGCGGCCGTCGGTGATCCGGGTGCTTGCGTTGCGGCTCATGGGGAGCCTCCGTCCGAAGTGCCGTTCGCCCGGTCCTTCCGGGCGAGATCACGGTCTCGCGGCAGGGGGTGCCGGCACGTCCGGCCACGGGCGGCAATCCGCCTCCGCCATGCGGCGGGGAACACCCCCGCCCGCCCTGCGCCCGCCGGTGGACACGGCTACGGCTCCGGTCCCACACCGCCGCGCAACGAATCGCCGCCAAGGGCCCCGCACGCGCAACAGATCACGCATCTGCCCGCAACGCTCGCGCCTTGTCCGGACAGGGCCGCCGACCGTACCGTCTAACGGACCCCACCTGCCCCTTCGTACGCCCCGAGGATCCGCCATGCCTGCGCTGCGCACCGCCCTGCTCCAGAGTTCCGGGCGGCTCGGCTCCGTCGCCGAGAACCTCAAGGCGCTCGACGACGCCGCGGGCCGCGCCGCGGCGGCGGGAGCGGGGCTGCTGGTCGCGCCCGAGCTGTACCTCACCGGGTACGCGATCGGCGACGACGTGCCGCGACTCGCCGAGGCCGCCGACGGGGCGTCGGCCGCCGCGATCGCCGAGACCGCCGTACGCCACGGCGTCGCGATCGCCTACGGCTACCCGGAGCGGGAGGCGGACCAGGTCTTCAATTCCGTCCAGCTGATCGGCGCCGACGGCTCGCGCCTCGCGAACTACCGCAAGACCCACCTCTTCGGCTGCTTCGAGCGGGATCACTTCACCCCCGGTGAACAGGACGTCGTCCAGGCGGAGTTGGGCGGTCTGCGGATCGGCCTGATGATCTGCTACGACGTGGAGTTCCCGGAGAACGTCCGCGCGCACGCCCTCGCGGGCACCGATCTGCTGCTCGTGCCCACGGCCCAGATGCACCCCTTCCAGTTCGTCGCCGAGTCGGTCGTGCCGGTGCGGGCCTTCGAGAACCAGATGTACGTCGCGTACGTCAACCGGGTCGGCAAGGAAGGGGAGTTCGAGTTCGTCGGACTCTCCACGCTGGCAGGACCCGACGGCGTCGCACGCACCCGCGCCGGACGGGACGAGCAGCTGGTGTTCGCCGACGCGGACCCGGACTTCCTCGCCGCGTCGCGCGAGGCCAACCCCTACCTGCGCGACCGCCGCCCGTGTCTGTACGCCTCCCTGGTCTGACCCCTCCCGAGCCCCCTGTCTTCTGTTCTGCCGTTCCCGCAAGGAGTCCGTACCCCATGACGTCCACGGTGCCCACCGCCGTCCAGCACACCGACGCCCAGCCGCCGATCACCATGTTCGGTCCGGACTTCCCTTACGCGTACGACGATTTCCTCGCCCACCCGGCGGGCCTCGGCCAGATACCCGCGACCGAGCACGGCACGGAGGTCGCGGTCATCGGCGGCGGCCTGTCCGGCATCGTGGCGGCGTACGAGCTGATGAAGATGGGCCTCAAGCCCGTCGTCTACGAGGCCGACCAGATCGGCGGCCGGCTGCGCACCGTCGGCTTCGAGGGCTGTGACGGCGACCTCACCGCCGAGATGGGCGCGATGCGCTTCCCGCCGTCCTCGACGGCGCTCCAGCACTACATCGACCTGGTGGGCCTCAAGACCCAGCCGTTCCCCAACCCGCTCGCCGAGTCGACGCCCTCCACGGTCGTCGACCTCAAGGGCGAGTCGCACTACGCCGAGACCGTCGCCGACCTGCCGCAGGTCTATCGCGACGTGGCGAAGGCGTGGAACGACTGCCTGGAGGAGGGCGCCGACTTCTCCGACATGAACCGCGCCCTGCGCGAGCGCGACGTGCGGAAGATCCGCGAGATCTGGTCCAAGCTCGTCGAGAAGCTCGACAACCAGACCTTCTACGGCTTCCTCTGCGAGTCCGAGGCCTTCAAGTCCTTCCGGCACCGTGAGATCTTCGGCCAGGTCGGCTTCGGCACGGGCGGCTGGGACACCGACTTCCCCAACTCCATCCTGGAGATCCTGCGCGTCGTCTACACCGAGGCCGACGACCACCACCGCGGCATCGTCGGCGGCAGCCAGCAGCTGCCCCTGCGCATGTGGGACCGCGAGCCGCAGAAGATCGTGCACTGGGCGCCCGGCACCTCCCTGAGCTCGCTGCACGAGGGCGGCGTGCCGAAGCCCGCCGTGACCCGTCTGGACCGCACCGCGGGCAACCGCGTCACCGTCACGGACTCCTCGGGCGACATCCGCACCTACCAGGCGGCGATCTTCACCGCCCAGTCCTGGCTGCTGCTGAGCAAGATCGCCTGCGACGACTCGCTCTTCCCCATCGACCACTGGACGGCGATGGAGCGGACCCACTACATGGAGTCCTCCAAGCTCTTCGTCCCGGTCGACCGGCCGTTCTGGCTGGACAAGGACGAGGAGACCGGGCGTGACGTCATGTCGATGACGCTCACCGACCGGATGACGCGCGGCACCTACCTGCTGGACGACGGCCCGGACAAGCCCGCCGTCATCTGCCTCTCGTACACCTGGTGCGACGACAGCCTGAAGTGGCTGCCGCTGTCGGCGAACGAGCGCATGGAGGTCATGCTCAAGTCGCTCGGCGAGATCTATCCCAAGGTCGACATCCGCAAGCACATCATCGGCAACCCGGTGACGGTGTCGTGGGAGAACGAGCCGTACTTCATGGGCGCCTTCAAGGCGAACCTGCCGGGGCACTACCGCTACCAGCGGCGTCTGTTCACGCACTTCATGCAGGAGTCGCTGCCCGAGGACAAGCGGGGGATCTTCCTTGCCGGGGACGACATCTCCTGGACGGCGGGATGGGCCGAGGGTGCGGTGCAGACTGCGCTGAACGCGGTCTGGGGGGTCATGCATCACTTTGGCGGGGCCACGGATGCGACCAACCCCGGTCCTGGAGATGTGTACGACGAGATTGCTCCCGTCGAACTGCCTGAGGACTGAGAGCGCCGTTCTTCCTGGGCGCGTGGGAGTCTGCCGGCCGGTTGTGGCTGGTCGCGCAGTTCCCCGCGCCCCTAAGACGAGCGCCCCTTCGGGGCGGCTGTCTTATACCCCTGCCGCCCTTGCTGCTTCGTAAACTTGCGCCGCCAGATCCTTCAGTTCCTCCGCGTCCCTCGTGCTGCCCTGGAGCTCGATGAGGATCTCCTCCACCGCGCCCGTCGAGGCGTGAGCCTCCAGGTCCTCGACGATCTGGGCGACGTTGCCCCGGAAGGGGGCGCGCTTCTCGCCCTCGTACGGCTTCGCCGTGTACCGCGCGTTGGCCCGCATGACGCTCTGGACCGGTTCGGTGCGCCCCCGCTCGGCGGCCAGTTCCTTCAGTGCCTGGGCCTGTTCGGCCAGCTTCTCGGCGCCCACGCCCACCGGCATCCAGCCGTCGGCGCGGTCGACGAGCCTGCGCAGGGCGCGCGGGCTGTTGGCGGGCAGCAGGACGGGGATGGGGCGCGCGGGCTTGGGGCCGACCTCCGAGGGGGCGATCGTGGTCAGCTCACCCTCGTACGACACCGGGTCCGGGCCCCACACCGCGCGGCAGACGTCGATCAGCTCGTCCAGGACCTTGCCGCGCTTCTCGAAGGGGGCCACCCCCGAAGCCGCGTACTCGTCATGGGACCAGCCCGTGCCGAACCCCGCGACGACCCGGCCGCCGCTCGCCGCGTCCAACGTGGCCAGCGAGCGCGCCAGTTGGAACGGCACGTGCAGCGGGGCGACCAGGACGCTGGTGCCCAGGCGGGCCCGCTCGGTGGCGGCGGCGGCCAGGGTCAGCGTGATCAGCGGATCGGGCACCGAGCGGTAGGTGTCGGGCCAGGGCAGTCCCTCGATGCCGTACAGACCCTGGGTCGCGGGTTCGGGGAACAGGACGCGTTCGTAGACCCACAAGCTCTCGTACCCGATCTCCTCCGCGGCGCGGGCGACGGCCGGGACGTCCCGTCCGATGCTGTACTGCTTGCCCTGCGGGAGGCTGAGACCGAGTCGTGTGGCCATGCTGGTGCTCCTTCGCATCCGGGGTCACTTCCTTCAACGTACAGCTACTGTCGGGGAGTTCCTCGGCGGTGGGCGCACGGTGGCCGGGTCAGTCCGGCAGGGGAGTGAGCAGCATCCGGCCCACCAGGCCGACCGCTCCGTCCAGACGCTCCAGGAACTCCTCGGCGACGCCGGGCAGTTCGTCCAGTGCCCGCATCGTCAGTGCCGTCGCCCAGGCGCTGTCCCTGGCCCGCTCCAGGCTCCAGGAACCCAGCAGGTGGGTGAGCGGGTCGGCGATCTGGAAGAGGTCGGGGCCCGGCATCAGGTCTTCGCGGATGCTCTCCTCCAGCGAGACGAGGATGTCGCCCACGCGGTCGAACTCGTCCTCCAGGTCCGCCGGTTCGCAGCCGAGCGTACGACAGGTGTCCAGGACGGCCAGCGGTAGGTCGTGGCCGATGTGCGCGTTGATGCCCGCGAGCGCGAACTGCAGCGGACGTACGCCGGGATGGCGCCGGAGCTGGAACAGCGGGCGCCAGCAGGCGGGCGGCCTGCGGTCGGCGGCCACCACGTCGACCGCCCGCAGATAGCGCTCGGCGAAGAGCACGTCCAGCGTGACCGCCGCTCCGGTGTCCGGAAAGCGACCGGTGCCGAGATGGCGCCCCACCTCTTCGGTCACCGACAGATAGACCCGGTTGAACACCCCGACCCCGTCGCCCGAGGGGAATCCGGCGCCCAGCGCGCGCATCCGCGTCACCACGCCGTCAACCCCGTGTGCCGAGCCTGTGAACTCCGCGAACCGCTCCGACTGCGCCATGGTGGCAGGGTCCCAGCCGTAGGCTGGCCCGAGTGCCACCGCACCGGCCGCTTCCCCAGAACGAGGGAACGGCGGCCGTGTGTGCCCCTGGGGAGGGGAGCCGGCACGCCGTGTCAGGGGGACACGGGTGAGGGGGAGGGACAGCACCGTGACAGGCAACCGCGCACGACATCGCGCCGAACCGAGGGCCGAGCGGCGGGCCGAGCGCAGGGGCGCCGCCCGCCGTGGCGTCATGGTCGCCGCGGCCTCGGTCGTGGCCGCCGTCGGCACCGTCACCGGAATGGTGTCCGCCCTGGACGAAGGCGGCGGCAAGGACCAGGCGCGCCCGAAGGTGACGAAGTCGCCGACGCTCGAACCGCTGCCCGCGGTGCCGACGCCGTCCCCCTCGAAGACCTCGGCGAAGCCGTCGTCCACCAAGTCCGCCGCGTCCCCGAAGCCGAGACCGAAGCCTTCGACGCAGCGTCCGAAGAAGCCGAGCAGCGCCGCCGCCCCGGCCGGTTCGCTCTACCGGCACGGCGATTCGCAGGTCCTGGACTGGGTCAGGGCCAACCGGAGCGACCCGCGCAGACCCCTCATCGAGTCACGGATCGCCGCCCATCCCGCCGCCGTGTGGTTCGCGGAGTACGCGCCGGGGACCATCACCTCACGCGTGCGCGCGGTGACGTCGAACGCCGGGAGCCGGGTGCCCGTCGTCGTGCCGTACGCGATACCGGACCGCGACTGCGGGGGCGCGTCGCAGGGCGGTGCGCCGGACCTCGCGGCGTACGACGCGTGGATCGGGAAGTTCGCCGCGGGCCTCGGCTCCGGCGAGGTCATCGTCATCCTCGAACCGGACGCGATCGCGCTCTCCGAGTGCCTCACGGCCAAGGAGCGCACCGCCCGCTATGCCTCGCTCGCCCGCGCGGGCCGCACCCTGAAGGCCGCCAACCCCAGGGCCAGGGTCTATTACGACGCCGGGCACTCCGGCTGGAACGCGGCGGCCAAGCAGGCCGGACGGCTGCGCGCGGCGGGCGCGGCGTCCCCCGCGTCGTCCGACGGCGTCTTCACCAACGTCTCGAACTTCCACCGCACCGACGCCGAGGCCGCGTACGCCCGCCAGGTCCTGTCCGCGCTCGGCGGTCCGGCGGGCCTCGGCGCCGTCATCGACACGAGCCGCAACGGAAACGGCGCCCCGGCGGACGGCGAGTGGTGCGACCCGGACGGCCGCGGACTCGGGCCGAACCCGACCCTGCGTACCGGCCAGGCCCGCATCGACGCCTATCTGTGGGTCAAACTGCCGGGCGAGTCCGACGGCTGCAAGGGCGCGCCCGGGACGTTCACGCCCGGCTACGCCTACGACTTGGCGGGCGGCTGAGAGCCGTCGTCGCCCTCGTCCCCGTCGGCGGTGTCGTACGTCGACGTGCCCGAATCGAGCAGCGGCTCCTGAGACTTGAGGTGCGGCGGGGCGAAGGCGCGCAGGACGTGGTAGCCGGTGATCACGACGATGGTGCCGAGCGCGATGCCGCTCAGCTCGAAGTTGTCGGTGATCTTCAGCGAGACGCCGCCGACGCCGATGATGATGCCCGCGGCGGCCGGGACGAGGTTCAGCGGATTGCGCAGATCCACCCCGGCGTTGATCCAGATCTGGGCGCCGAGCAGGCCGATCATGCCGTACAGGATGACGGTGATGCCGCCGAGGACGCCGCCCGGGATGGCCGCGACGACCGCGCCGAACTTGGGGCACAGGCCGAAGAGCAGGGCGAAGCACGCGGCGGCCCAGTAGGCGGCGGTGGAGTAGACGCGGGTCGCGGCCATCACGCCGATGTTCTCGGAGTACGTCGTGTTGGGCGGGCCGCCGACCGCCGTGGAGAGCATGGAGGCGGCGCCGTCGGCGGAGATGGCGGTGCCGAGCTTGTCGTCCAGGGAGTCGCCGGTCATCTCGCCGACCGCCTTGACGTGCCCGGCGTTCTCGGCGACCAGGGCGATGACGACGGGCAGCGCGACGAGGATCGCCGACCACTCGAAGCTCGGCGCGTGGAAGGTCGGCAGGCCGATCCAGTCGGCGTTGCCGACGGCGGAGAGGTCCAGGCGCCAGTGGTCGACGACCTTGCCCGAGCCGTCCGCCGAGTGGATCTTGCCGAAGACCAGGTCGAGGACCCAGGACAGGACGTACCCGAAGATCAGCCCCAGGAAGATCGCGACGCGCGACCAGAATCCGCGCAGGCACACCACGGCCAAACCGGTGAACAGCATCACCAGGAGCGCCGTCCACTGGTCCTGCGGCCAGTACGTGGACGCCGTGACCGGCGCCAGGTTGAAGCCGATCAGCATGACGACGGCGCCGGTGACGATCGGCGGCATCGCGGCGTGGATGATCCGCGCCCCGAACCTCTGGACGGCCAGGCCCACCAGGAACAGTGCCGCGCCGACCACGAAGACCGCGCCGGTCACGGTCGCGGAGGAGCCGCCCTGTGCGCGGATGACGGCGGCCACGCCCACGAAGGAGAGCGAGCAGCCCAGGTAGCTGGGCACCCGGCCCCGCGTGGCCAGCAGGAAGATGACCGTCGCGACGCCCGACATCATGATCGCGAGGTTCGGGTCGAGGCCCATCAGGACGGGCGCCACGAAGGACGCGCCGAACATGGCGACCACGTGCTGGGCGCCGAGCCCGAAGGTGCGCGGCCACGAGAGCCGCTCGTCGGGACGGACGACTGCTCCGGGCGCGGGGGTGCGCCCGTCGCCGTGCAGTCTCCAGCGCACGCCGAGATCCATGGTTCAGTTCCGCCTTCTGTGCGCCCGACTTTGTCAAGACCCGAATGAGTCAGCGCAATGTTAATCCGGCGTAAGGTTCACGGTTTCCCGGCGGGCGCGTCCGCCGGAGCCACCACAGTGGTCTCGCGGCCGTCCGTGCGCAGCACCCCCGCGAACACCGCGAGCCCGCAGGCGAGCACGGTCACCAGGCCGAAGGAGACGACCAGGCTCGTCGCGTCGGCGAGCGTGCCGATCGCGGACGGGGCGATCAGGCCCGAGGTGTAGGTGATGGTGGCGACGCCCGCGATGGCCTGGCTCGGGTTGGGGCCGCTGCGTCCGGCGGCGGCGAACGCGAGCGGGACGACGACCGCGATGCCGAGCCCGAGCAGCGCGAACCCGGACATGGCGACCGCCGGGTGCGGCGCCACCACCACGAGAAGACCGCCGAGCGCCGCGACCACGCCGCCCACGCGCACCGTGCGGACCGCCCCGAAGCGGTCCACCACCGCGTCGCCCGCGAGCCGCGCGATGGCCATGGTGAGCGTGAACCCGGTGGTGCACGCCGCCGCGACACCCGCCGAGCTGTCCAGGACGTCCCGCAGATAGACCGCCGACCAGTCCAGGCTCGCGCCCTCCGCGAAGACCGCGCAGAAGCCGACCGCGCCGATCAGCAGCGCCGACTTGGGCGGCAGCGAGAAGCGCGGCGGTGCCTCGTCCTCGGGCTCCGCCTGCAGGTCGAGCACGCCCTGGCAGGCGACGAGACCGATCGCGGTGAGCGCCGCGGCGGCCAGCGCGTGGTGCAGCCGGGCGTCCGAGCCCAGGTGGGCGGCGACCGTGCCGGCCGCGGAGCCGATGAGGGCGCCGACGCTCCACATGCCGTGCAGCCCCGACATGATCGACTTCTTCATGCGGGCCTCGACCTCGACGCCGAGGGCGTTCATCGCCACGTCCGACATGCCCGCCGTCGCGCCGTACACGAACAGGGCCAGGCAGAGCGTGAGCAGGTTCGGTGCGAGCGAGGGCAGGATCAGCGAGAGCGTCCACAGGGCGAGCAGGCCGCGCAGCGCGGTCCGCGCGCCGAAGCGATGGCTGACCCAGCCCGCGAGCGGCATCGCCACGGAGGCGCCGATCGCGGGGAAGGCGAGGGCGAGCCCGAGGAGTCCGGCGCTGAGGCCCGCGTGGTCCTGGATCCAGGGCACGCGGGTGGCGAAGGAGCCGGTGACGGCACCGTGCACACAGAAGACGGCGGCCACGGCGTACCGCGCGCGCTTCAACTGCCCTACGTCGTAGGTCACTTCACTCATCGATGCTCTGCCCCTCCCGAGATGCCGCCCGCTACGGCGACGTAAACTATCAGGAACCCTGCCTGATAAATAGCAGCTTTATGGAAGGATCCCCGGCATGCCCGCATCACCGAGCACCGCCCGGGCCATCAACGACCGGCTCGCCCTGGGGCTCCTGCAGCGCGAAGGACCGCTGACGGCCAACCAGTTGAAGCAGCTCACCGGCCTCTCCCGGCCCTCGGTCGCCGACCTGGTCGAGCGCCTCCAGGGCTCCGGCCTGATCGCGGTCGTGGGGGAGGCGGGTGCCCGGCGCCGGGGGCCCAACGCCCGGCTGTACGGGATCGTCGCCGACCGGGCGCACCTCGCGGCCCTCGACGTACGCACCGACGGCCTCTCCGTCGTGGTCACCGATCTGCTCGGCGCGGTGCTCGCCGAGGCCTCCGCGCCCATCGGCGGCGACACCGGCACCGGGCCCGCCGTCGAGCGCGCAGCCGCCCTCGTGGAGCGCACCGCGCGCGACGGCGGGGTCCAGCGGCTGCACACCGTGGCCATCGGCGCCCCCGGCCTCATCGACCCCGCCACCGGCGAACTGCGCGACACCACCTCGCTGCCCGCCTGGCACCGCCGCCTCGCCGGAGCCCTCCAGGAACGGCTCCCGGCCCGCGTGCTCGTGGAGAACGAGACCAACCTCGCCGCCCGCGCCGAACAGCGAGACGGCGCCGCCCACGACCGCGACACGTTCGTCCTCCTGTGGCTCGGCGAAGGCGTCGGCGCCGCCGTCGTGCTCGACGGGACCCTGCGCCGCGGGGCGTCCGGCGGCACCGGGGAGATCGGCTTCCTGCCGGTGCCCGGCACACACGTACTGCCCTCCGCCACCGCCTGCGAAGGCGGCTTCCACTCGCTGGCCTGCGCCGCCGCCCTGCGCGAACTCGGCGAGAAACACGGCATGGCGGCCGGGGGCGACGCCGCGGACATGGTGCGCCGCGCCGTGGAGTCCGGCCCCGAGGCCTTCCTCGACGCCGCCGCCGACCGTGTCGCCGTGGGCGCCGCCGCCATGGCCGCGATCCTCGACCCCGGCTGCGTCGTGCTCGGCGGCGAGATCGGCCGCGCGGGGGGGGGGGGGGGGGGCCCCCCCCGGGGGGGGGGGGGGGCCCCCCCCCCCCCCCCCCCCCCCCCCCCGGGGGGGGGGCGGGGGC
>NZ_JBSGUA010000025.1:0-9116 GCF_053607685.1 Streptomyces sp. NPDC055099
CAGGGGGCCCGCCCCCCTCACCCCCCGACAAGATGGCCTCAACCGCCGGCCGGGCTGGAATTCCCAGCCCGGCCGGCGATTGAGGACGATCTCGGCGGAACCGGTGATTGACGGCGCCGAAGCAGCCACGCGGCAAGCGCAACGCACAGCCCCGCCCCCAGGATCACCCACCCCGCCACGCTCAGTGAGTGCGTCAGCGCGTCGTACACCGCCTCCGCGGCCGGGCGGGAGACGTCTTTCGGGAGGTCGTCCAGGGTCAGCCCGCGGCCCACCATGACCGCCACGGCGAGCAACGCCCCGGCCAGCGCGGCGCCCAGCGCCGTACGGACGACCGCGCGGCGGCGGTGGACCGCCAGGTAGATGCCGGCCACGGCGAGCAGCACCGCCGCGACCGGGAGCCAGAGGCCCGCCATCTGGAGCATGTGGAATCCCTTCCCGAAGGGGCCGAGGTCCGAGGACTCCATGAGCGTCACCTCGGTGTGCGTGACGGGGATGCTGTCGGCGAACGGCACGCCGTCCGCGGCCAGTTGGCGCTTGACCTGCTCGGTGATCGGCGCCAGGTCGATGGTGACGGCGCCGCCGTCCGACCTGTCGCTGAGCGCCCGCTGCACCGCGTCGTGCGCGGCACGGTTCGCCGCGTCCCAGGCCGTCCTGAAGGCCTTCGTACCGGTGAAGGACCGCACCGCGTCCCCGAGGAACGACTCGACGGTGCCCTGCAGCGGGCCCACGTCGATCTGCCGCGTCACCGAGTCCGTGACCGCCGCGGCCACCGCGTCGCGTACGTCGGGGTCGGAGGCGAGCGGCGCCATCGTGGCGACGTACGCGTCGGCGTCCTCGATCTCGTACTTCGCCCAGGTGGAGAGCGCGCCGAGGGGGACGAGGAGGACCGCGAGGACCAGGAGGACGGCGGACAGCGGGCGTCTGAACACGCACCCAAGGAGAAGTCCCGGTCACGCGGGGCGCGACCGGGACACCCGCATACGGGGCAAGAACTTCCTACTTGCGGTTCGAGAACTTCCTACTTGCGGTTGTAGAGCCGCATCGTCACCGGGCCGAACACCGCCACGAGCAGCACCACCCAGCCCAGCGCCCACGCGAGCGACGAGCCCGGGGCCGTGCCCGCCATCAGGTCGCGGACCGCCGACGCGAGGTGCGTGATGGGGTTGTTGTTGACGAAGGCCTGCAGCCAGCCCGGCATGGTCTCCGGCTTCACGAAGATGTCGCTCAGGAACGTCAGCGGGAAGATCACCATCATGCTGACGCCCATCACGGACTTCTCGGTGCGCAGCAGGAGACCGAACATCGTCCACACCCACGAGAAGGCGAACGAGAAGACGAGCAGGAGCAGTACGCCGCCCACCACACCGAGGACGCCGCCGTCCGGGCGGAAACCCAGGATGATGCCGACGGTCAGCATGACCACGGACGCGATCGCGTAGCGCAGGGCGTCGCCCAGGAGATAGCCGACCATCACCGACGGGCGCCAGATCGGCAGCGTGCGGAAGCGGTCGAAGACGCCTTTCTCGATGTCGGTGTTGACCGAGACGCCCGTATACATCGTGATCATGACGACGGACATCACGAGGATGCCGGGCAGCAGGTACTGGATGTACTCGGTCGGCGAACCGGCGAGTGCGCCCCCGAAGAGGTACGTGTACATCAGCACCATCATGATCGGGAACGCCGTCACGTCGAAGAGCTGCTCCGGCACATGCTTGATCTTCAGCATCGCCCGCCAGCCGAACGTGAGGGACGCGGAGAGCGCGCTGGGGCGTTGCGGCCGGTCACCGGAGACGAGCAGCTCGGCGAGGGACTCGGTGCTGACGGGCGCCAGGTCCTGGGCCTCGGATGTGGTGGTCGCGGTGCTCATGCCTGTGCCTCTTTCTCTTTCTCCGCCATGTCCGTCGCGTGGTGGGGGGTGCCGGTGAGGGCCAGGAACACCTCGTCCAGGCTGGGCTGGCCGAGGGAGAAGTTGTCCACGGTGATGCCCGCCCTGGCCAGTTCGGCGAGGGCGCGGGACGCCTTCTCGGCGGCGCCCCTGCCGTTCGCCCCGCCGCTGCCGACGCGGGCGGTGAGGGCCACCGGGTCGGGTTCGAGCTGGACCTCGGCGTCGAGTGCGGCGCGCAGCGCCCGCGCCGCCTCCTCGCGCTGGTCCGCGTCCCGGAGCCGTACGTGCACCGAGCCCGCGCCGACCGACGCCTTCAGCTCGCCCTTGGTGCCCTCGGCGATGACCTTGCCGTCGTCGATGACGGCGATGCGGGACGCGAGGTGGTCGGCCTCGTCCAGATACTGCGTGGTGAGCAGGACCGTCGTGCCGTGCGCGACGACCGCCCTGACGATGTCCCAGACCTGGTTGCGGCTGCGGGGGTCGAGGCCCGTCGTGGGCTCGTCGAGGAAGAGCAGGTCGGGGGTGTTGAGGATGGACGCCGCGATGTCGATGCGGCGGCGCATGCCGCCGGAGTAGTTCTTCACCTGCCGGGTGGCCGCGTCGGTCAGACCGAAGGCTTCGAGGAGCTGCGCGGCCCTGGCGTACGCCGCCTTCTTGCCGTGGCCGGTGAGGCGGGCCAGGAGCACCAGGTTCTCGGTGCCGGTCAGGTCCTCGTCGACCGAGGCGTACTGCCCGGTGAGGCTGACCCTGCTGCGTACGGCGTCGGCCTCGCGCACGACGTCGTGGCCGAAGACGTGGGCGTCGCCGCCGTCCGGGCGCAGCAGGGTGGCGAGCATCTTCACGGTGGTGGTCTTGCCCGCGCCGTTCGGGCCGAGCAGACCGTAGACCGTGCCGGCCGGGATGGTGAGGTCCACGCCGTCGACGGCGCGGTTGTCACCGAAGGTCTTCACCAGGCCCGCGGTCTCGATGGCCACGCTGTTCATGTCGTACGCCCTCTCACGTCAGCACGTGCAGTACGTGTCGTTCCGTCACGAGGTCAGACCGTCCGCGCGGCGCAAACTCATCGCCCGGTGGAGCCTTAGCCCGAACGGGTGTTTGCTGGAGAGGGGACAAAAGGGCGGGGATGGGGGGATCGGGGTAATTCCGGAAAGAGGAGGTCGATCATGCGGACCACTCCGGCCCTGAGAACCACTCCGGCCGTCCTGGGAACTCTCGTCACCGCGCTCCTGACCGCGGGAGCACTGTCCCTCGGAGGTGCCGCACCAGCATCCGCCACCGCGCCACCCACGCACAACGACCACGACGTGGTCTGGGGGACCATCATCGCCCCCAAGGACCTGAAGATCCGGGACGCGCCCTCCACCGGCGCCTCGGTCGTCGCGAAGCTTCCGGGCGAGAGCCAGGACCGCGTGGAGTGCCAGACGCGGGGTTCGAGCGTCTGGGGCAACTCGTACTGGTACTGGCTGGGCGGGGTGCGGGGCTGGGCGAGCGCCGCGTACGTCGACACCGGCGGGAAGCACGTGCCGAGCTGCGCCACCGCGGACCCGTGCCAGGAGTACAAGCCCTGCTGGGACACCTGCGAGGGCGGCTACAACCGCGACCACTGAGGCCGCCGAGTTGCCGGGCGGCGCCGGCGGGTGTGCCCTGGATGGTGGGGCGGGCGTGAAAGGCGGGACCGGGGGCTACCGGGGGCGGAGGAGTCTGGAGGAACCGTCATGGCTCACGTGGCATCCACGCCATCCGTACCCCGCGTCCGCGGGGGCTCCCACGTCACCGGTATCGCGCCGGTCGCCGCGGTCCTCGGCCTGGTCTACGGCCTCTGGACCGCGCAGATCGCGCGGGACGCCGGTCCCATCACCACCGGCAACGTCATGCTCGGCGTCGTGGCCGGGATCGTCTTCGCCGTGGTCTTCATGGGCCTGTGGAAGGCCGCGCCCCGCCTGCCGCGCGAACTGCGCGCGGCGGCCTGGGCCGCCTTCGCCGGAATCTCCTTCGGCTACATCTACAGCCTGACGGACGCGACGATCCTGCGGTCCGTGTTCATGGCGCTCGCGGTGACGGGCGGCGTGTTCGCCGCGACGTTCTACCGCTACTACACGCGCGAATGACGGCTCGCTCGCAGCGCACGTGACCCACGCGAGCCATGTGACGCACTGTGCCCACCGGCGTCGAGCGCGCCGGTGGGCACAGTGGGTTGTTCAGCAGCAGGTCAGACAGGAGGTGCGCTCACCTCAGCCGACCTTCTCCAGTCTGTCCAGCTTGTCCAGCGCCTTCGCGAGACCGTTGGCCCACAACTGGTCGACCTTGGCCCGCTCGTTCGCGTCCGGCTGCGCGTTGGTGCACGAGGTGCCCGGTCCGCCGCCGGACATCAGCTCGCTGCACGGACCTTCGTAGTGGTCCGGCAGGCCGAGGACGTGACCCGTCTCGTGCGCGGTCACACGGGTCGAGTCGTACTGCTGGTTCTGCGCGTAGTCCAGGAAGATGTAGCCCTGGCCGTGGCCGTCCGTGCTCGCGTACGAACCGCGCGGGTCATTGCCCTCGCGGTACTCGAAGCTCGCACCGCCACTCCCCTCCTGGAGCTTCACGTTGGACACCGCGCCGTTCCAGATGGAGGTGCTGCTGGCTATCTGCTGCGCGAAGGTCGGGGCACCGGAGGCGTCGTACACCACGGTGACCTGCTTCGCGCCCGGGTTGGCCGCGCGCTTCTCGGCGACCGACTTGAGGACGGCGTCGAAGAACGCCTTGTTGGCCGCGGCTTCCTCACCGGAGCCCGCGTAGTTGGCGTACGCGGAGGTGGCGGACGGCGCGGTGGGGGTCGCTGCCGTCGCGGACGTCGAGCCGAGACCGGCTGCCGCGAGGCCGATGACGGCCGCGACGGACAGGTAACGCTTGTTCATGTGGGGGGCTCCCTACTCGTTCGGTGAAAGGTGAACGGTTCGGTACCGGGAGTGTCAGGGAGCCAGGGGCCCGAGCGGATGATGGCAAGTGGTGATAGCGCGGGGCTATCGCCCGCCGTCCGCCAACCTTCCCCGGGGGCCAACGCGTGCCCAACTCAGGTGGTTCCCGTGGGGTTTGTGAGTCTGGTGCGGCGCCCCTTACCGCTCTACGCTCACGGCCATGGAGCTAGAGGTGAGGCACCTCCGCGCGCTGTGCGCCATCGCCGACACCGGCAGCCTGCACAAGGCCGCGCGCCAACTCGGCATGAGCCAGCCCTCGTTGACGACGCAGCTGCGCCGCATCGAGCAGGAGATCGGCGGCCAGCTCTTCGCCCGCGAGCGCACCGGCTGCCGGCCGACCCCGCTCGGCCGCGTCGCCCTCAGCCGGGCCCGTCCCCTCGTCAGCGAGATGCGGGCGCTGGTCAGCGAGACGAAGGCGGCCGCCGCGCGCGCCACCGAGGGGCCGCAGCTGCGCATCGGGTCCACCGCGAGCCGTGCCATACCGGGCTGGCTGCGGCGGCTCCGGGTGCGGCTGCCCGCCACCGAGACCTCGCTCCAGATGGACGTCTCCGCCAACGCGCTGCTGCGCATGGTCGCGGGCGGGCAGCTCGACGTGGCCTTCGTGCACGAGGTGGAGGGGAGCCCGCTGCGGATGCCGGAGGGCTTGCGGTGGCGCGTGCTGGTCGAGCGCGAGCCGCAGTTCGTCTTCCTGCCGGCCGACCATCCGGCGGCGGCGCAGCCCGTCGTCCACCTCTCCGACCTCGCCGCCGACCGGTGGATGGTCGACCCGACGGTGGACGGCGAGTGGGACGGACTGCTCCGGGTGCTGCGGGCCGCCGGGATCAACCCCCGTGTCCTGCACGGCGACTACCTCACCGCGTCCTCGCTCGTCGCCACCGGCGAGGTCGTCACGGTCTGCCAGCCGACCTCGCACGACCGACCCGACATGGCGGTCCGACCGCTGTACGGCGACCCGCTCGGCGTACGGCTGCTGGTGGCGGCCCGTACGGTGCAGGCGCTGGACGCGGTGTACGGGGATCTCGAGGCCTCGTACTGGGAGGCGGCACGCCAGTCGCCCGCTTACGGGGAGTGGCTCGAAGGCAGGGCAACGGCGGCCTGACGGCGGGGGCACGGCAGGGGGCATGACAGGGGCCCATGACAGAGGCCCATGACAGAGGGGGCACCCCGCAGGCGCGGGATGCCCCCCTCATCACGTACGTCCCACCCGGTGGAAGCGCCGCTCAGACGCCGATGTCGCAGCCGTCCTTGCGCCACACGGAGACGACCGACGGCCGGACGATCTTCCCCGGGCCGTCGGGCCACGCGCTCGCGGGCTTCTCGACGGACGCGCCGTCGATCTCGCCCGGGTGCTGCACCGAGACGAGCACGCGGTTGTCCTGGATGATCGGACCGCAGGTCTCCGCGCCGTTCGGCATGGTCAGGAACTGCTTGAGCTCACCGCGCCGCTCCCCCTTGGTCGCGACCCCGAACAGGCCGTCGTGCGAGCCGAGTTGGTTGCCGTCCGTCGAGATCCACAGGTTGCCGTGCGGGTCGAAGGCGACGTTGTCCGGGCAGGAGATCGGGCTGACCTTGTCCTTCGGGAAGCCCGCGAAGTACGTGGCCGGGTCCTCGGGGTCGCCCGCGACGAGGAAGAGCGACCAGGCGAAGGTGGTCGAATCGGCCCGGTTGCGGCGCTCGGTCAGTTCGAGGACCTGCCCGTGCTTGTTCAGGTTGCGCGGGTTGGCCTCGTCGGCACCGGCCTTGCCCGCCTTGCCGCGGTCGGAGTTGTTCGTGAGTGCGACATAGACCTTGCCGGTGTGGGGCGACGGCTCGACGTCCTCGGGGCGGTCCATCTTCGTGGCGCCGACCTTGTCACCGGCCTGACGCGTGAAGACGTACACCTCCTCGGCGGTCATGCCCTCGACGTGCGAGACGGCGTGGCCCTTGGGGCCCGCGGTGGCGAGCGGTATCCAGACGCCGCTGCCGTCGAACTCACCGTCGGCGGGCAGCTTGCCGGTGCCGTCGATGTCGGCGGCCGGGGAGTCGCCGGTCAGCTTGGCGACGTACAGCGTGCCCTCGTCGAGAAGCGTGAGGTTGTGCTCGTGCGCGGCGCGGGAGGTGCCCTTGGCGACGCGCTTGCTGCTGACGAACTTGTAGAAGTAGTCGAACTTCTCGTCGTCGCCCATGTAGACCACGGGGCGGCCGTCGTGCGTGAGGCGCGGCTGCGCGGCCTCGTGCTTGAAGCGGCCGAGCGCGGTGCGCTTGCGCGGGGTCGAGTCCGGGTCGTACGGGTCGAGTTCGACGACCCAGCCGAAGCGGTTGGCCTCGTTGGGCTCCTTGGCGAGGTCGAAGCGGTCGTCGAAGCGCTCCCACTTGCGCTCGGAGGCGGCGCCGATGACGCCGTACCGCTTGAGCCGCGCGGCGGCGGTGGGCTCGGTGACCTTCTCGGCGTTGGCGAAGTACTGGTTGAAGTTCTCCTCGCCGTGCAGGGTCGTGCCCCACGGGGTGGTGCCGCCCGCGCAGTTGTTGAGCGTGCCGAGGACCTTGGTGCCGCGCGGATCGGCCTTCGTACGGACGTACTCGCTGCCCGCGGCGGGGCCGGTGAGGCGGAACTCGCTGGTGGCGGTGAGGCGGCGGTTGAGCTGGTGACGGCTGACGGCGGTCAGCTTGCCGCTCCTGCGCTCCTCCTCGACGACCACCACGGAGAGGCCGTGGGCGGCCCAGGCGATCTCAACCTGCTCGCGTGTTGGGTTGGCGGCGTCGTATCCCTTGAACATCAGGATCTCGTCGGTGTACTCGTGATTGGCGACGAGGACCTGGCGCCCGCGCTCGCGGCGCAGCGGCAGGAGGCTCAGGAAGTCGTTGTTGTAGCCGAACTGTCCTGCCTGCGCCTTGGCGGTCTGCTTGTCCGGGTCGAAGGCCGGGGCGCCACGGAGGATGGGCTCGCCCCAGCGGATGACGATGTTCTGGGCGTAGCCGTCCGGGATCGTCACGGAGTCGGTCTTGTTGGGCGCGACGGGCGTGAAGCGGAGACCGCGCGCCCCCTTTTTGCTTTTGTGCGACGCCGGTTTCTGGGGCGCGGCGGCCGCCTCGGGGGCGGCTGGGCCCGCGACGACGGCGCTGCCCGCGGCGGTCGCCACGGTCACGACCGCGGCGGCGCGCATCATCGAGCGGCGGCTGAGCGCGCCCGCTATGACGTCGCCGACGTACTCGTTGTCGCTGGTGTTGGGCACCTCGTGGAAGCAGGCGTCACCACAACGGAACCGGCAGGTCAGGGCGGACCGGTTGCCGCTCCCCTGGTGCGAGGTGATGATCGGCAGCAGCTTGCGCACGGGTTCCTCCGTTGTGTGGCGTGTGCCTGGCATGCGCCTGGCGTGGCTTGATTCCGCCGTGACGCTAGGCGCGGAGGTCGGCAGGGCGACGGCCTGAGGGTGAACGCGAGGTGAACCGAGAGCGCACAGAGGGCAGTTGAGCTGCGGGTGCGGGGTGCGCTTGGGGCTGATCCGGGGTGCGGGTGACGCTTGGGCGACCCTCACCAAGATCGCCTGCCGCGACGGCTAACCTTACGTGTCCGCCCTGGCCAGGGGTTATCGGGAATCAACTCACGCGAAGGGGTGCACCCATGGGCATTCTGAGTGTCCTGCGGAACGCGTTCGGACGGTCTTCACGCAAGGGGGATCAGGCTCCGGAGCCTGAGGCGGCGACTCCGGAGGCTTCGAAGGCCTCAGAGGCTTCGGAGTCCGCCGAAGGCCCGGCGGCTACCGCTCCCTCTCCCTCTTCCTCTTCCGGTTCCGGTTCCGGTTCCGGTTCCGCCACGGTGCCGGCGCCCTCGTCCGAGCGGGTGCCTCCGGCGTCCGAGCCGAAGGCGACGGTTCCGTCGCCTTCGACCGAGCCTTCGCCTTCGGCGGTGGATGATCTCGTCGCGGCGGCGTTCGACCGGGACCGGGTCTCGGTCCCGTCACCTTCACCGGCACCGGACGCTGCCGCTGATCCGGAGCCGGCCGCGCCTGCGGCTGCGGCTGAGCCGGAGCCTGCCTCCCCCGAGCCTGCCGCTGAGCCGGAGCCTGCCTCCCCCGAGCCTGCCGCTGAGCCGGAGCCTGCCTCCCCCGAGCCTGCCGCTGAGCCGGAGCCTGCCTCCCCCGAGGCGGAGGTTGCTGCCCCGGAGGGGGAGGTTGCTGCCCCCGCAGCTGCCGCCGAGCCCGACTCCACCCCGGAGGCAGAGGTCGCCGCCGAGCCCGAGGCTGACGCCCCGGAAGCCGAGATCGTGACCCCCGAAGCGGTCGCCCCCGAGG
>NZ_JBSGUA010000025.1:9214-28244 GCF_053607685.1 Streptomyces sp. NPDC055099
GGCGGTGGAGCCGGAGGCGGAGCTTGCCGCCCCCGCAGCTGCCGCCGAGCCCGACTCCGCCCCGGAGGCGGAGGTCACCCCCGAGCCCGAGGCCGAGGCCCCGGAAGCGGAGATCGTGACCCCCGAAGCGGTCGCCCCCGAGGCGGTGGAGCCGGAGGCGGAGCTTGCCGCCCCCGCAGCTGCCGCCGAGCCCGACTCCGCCCCGGAGGCGGAGGTCACCCCCGAGCCCGAGGCCGACGCCCCGGAAGCGGAGATCGTGACCCCCGCGGTTGTCGCCCCCGAGGCGGTTGTCGCTGACGCCGCTGAACCGGAACCGTCAGTTGTGCCCACCCGTCCCGCCCAGCGGGACGAATGCCCACAACAGGCGACCCCCGACGGCACCGAGGCCGAGACGGAGGCGGAGAACGCCAAGACTGCCGCCGCCGCTGCCGCGCCCGAAGCCGGGGCGGAGGATGCCGACGCCGCTGCCGGTGCCGAGACTGAGGCCGGGGCGAAAGATGCCACCGCCGCTGCCGCGCCCGCGCCCGAAGCCGGGGCCGAGGATGCCGACGCCACCGCCGCTGCCGCGCCCGAGGCCGGGGCGAGCGAGGTCAACGCCGCCGCTGCCGCTGTGGGCAATCGTCCCGCTGGGCGATTGGGGCCTCCCCTGCTCGAGCGGAGCCGAGAGCTTGGGGAAGGGTGGGCACAGCCCTCGACGCCGGGTGCCGATGAAGCGGCGCAAGTACACGTGACCTCGGCGGAGCCGGAAGCCCCCCTCGCAGAGGAGACGACGGCACCCGAAGCCCCGGCGCAGCCCGAAGCCCCCCTCGCAGAGGAGCCCGCGGCACCCGAAGCCCCGGCTGAGCCGGAAACCCCCGTGGCGGAGGAACCGCCGACCCCCGAAGCCCCCGCGGAGCCCGAAGCAGCGGCGGAGCCCGAAGCTTCGGGTGAGGAAGAGACCGCCGCAGCCCTGGCGCAGCCAGCCCTCGCCGCCGCGTACAAGGCAGCCGGTGCCGCGCTGCAAAAGCGAAACCTCACCGGCGTCCGCGCCCCCGTGTACCTCATCCTCGACCGCTCCGGCTCCATGCGCTCGTACTACAAGGACGGCTCCGCCCAGAGCCTGGGCGAGCAGGTCCTCGCCCTGGCGGCCCACACGGACCCGGAAGCCACCGTGCACGTCGTCTTCTTCTCGACCGAGATCGACGGCACCGGCACCCTCACCCTCCCCGAACACGAGGGCCGTATCGACGAGATGCACGCGGCAGCGGGCCGCATGGGCCGCACCAGCTACCACGCCGCGATCGAAGAGGTCGTGTCCCACTACGAGAAGTCGAAGCACAAGGGCAGCCCCGCCCTCGTCGTCTTCCAGACGGACGGCCCCCCGGACGCGAAGGGCCCCGCCAACCAGGCCCTCGCGGACGCGGCCAAGCACCCCCTCTTCTTCCAGTTCGTCGCGTTCGGCGAGCACGAGGCGAAGGGCTTCGACTACCTCCGCAAGCTGAAGGCGGAGAACGCCGCGTTCTTCCACGCGGGCCCCACCCCCCGCGAGCTCACGGACGCGGAGCTGTACGAGGGCCTGCTGGCGGCCTGGCGCCCGTAACCCAAAGGGAAACCCAAGGGGTGGACCCCGCGGGGTCCGGGGTCCACCCCCTGGAATCGAGGTGAATCGCCCCCTCCGGGGCCGTTAGGATTTCGACCATGGCGGCCACTGGATCCGAGAAGCAGGGAGCGGGCGAGAACGCGAAGGCGTTCTACGTCTCGACCCCCATCTACTACGTAAACGACGCTCCTCACCTGGGCCACGCCTACACGACCGTTGCAGGGGACGTGCTCACGCGCTGGCACCGTCAGCGCGGCGAGAAGGTGTGGTACCTCACCGGCACGGACGAGCACGGTCAGAAGATCATGCGCACTGCCGAGGCGAACGACGTCACGCCCCAGGAGTGGTGCGACAAGCTCGTGGACGAGGCCTGGCGGCCTCTCTGGGAGCACCTGAACATCGCGAACGACGACTTCATCCGTACGACGGAGAAGCGCCACACGGACCGCGTCCAGGAGTTCGTCCAGGATCTCTACGAGAAGGGCGAGATCTACAAGGGCGGCTACGAAGGCCCGTACTGCGTGGGCTGCGAGGAGTACAAGCTCCCCGGCGACCTGATCGACGGCGCCGACGACGGCGAGTTCGCGGGCCAGAAGCTCTGCCCGATCCACAAGAAGCCGGTGGAGCTCCTCAAGGAGGAGAACTACTTCTTCAAGCTGAGCGAGTACGGCCCGAGGCTCCTCGCCCACTATGAGGCGAACCCGGACTTCATCCAGCCCGAGTCGGCCCGCAACGAAGTGGTGAACTTCGTCAAGCAGGGCCTTCAGGACCTCTCCATCTCGCGCTCGACGTTCGACTGGGGCGTCAAGGTCCCGTGGGACGACAAGCACGTCATCTACGTCTGGGTCGACGCCCTCCTCAACTACGCCACGGCCGTCGGCTACGGCGCGGACGAGGAAAAGTTCAAGTCAACGTTCCCCGCCGACGTGCACCTGGTCGGCAAGGACATCCTCCGCTTCCACGCGGTCATCTGGCCCGCGATGCTCATGGCGCAGGGCCTCCCGCTGCCGGGCCGCATCGCGGCGAACGGCTGGCTGATGGTCGGCGGCGAGAAGATGTCGAAGTCGAACCTGACGGGCATCAAGCCGCAGGACCTCACCTCGCACTTCGGCGTCGACGCGTACCGCTGGTACTTCCTGCGCGCCATCTCGTTCGGCCAGGACGGCTCGTTCTCGTGGGAGGACTTCACCGCCCGCTACACGAGCGAGCTCGCGAACGACTACGGAAACCTCGCCTCGCGCGTGGCGGCCATGGTCGGCAAGTACTTCGGCGGCGCGCTTCCCGAGGCGACGGCGGTCGGCGCGGCCGAGCAGGCGGTCCAGGAGGGTCTGGCCAAGGCAGTGTCGGCCGCTGACCTGAAGATCGGCGAGGAGCTGGACTTCCAGGCCGGCATCCTGGCGGTCTTCGCCTTCGTCAAGCAGGTCAACGGCTACATCACGGAGCAGGAGCCGTGGAAGGTGGCCAAGGACGAGTCCCCGGAGGGCAAGGCCCGCCTGGCGACGATCCTCTACACGGCGGCGGAGTCGCTGCGCGCGGTGGCCGTCCTCCTCAACTCCGTCATGCCCGAGACCTCGCAGAAGCTGTGGGACTCGCTCGGCGCCGAGACCTCGCTCGGCGCACTCGCCGAACAGCGGGTCCAGGACGCGGGCACATGGGGCCAGCTGCCGGTGGGCGCGACGGTCACGAAGGGCGCGGTGCTTTTCCCGCGCCTGGAGGAGCCGAAGCAGTCGTAAGCAGGCGTCAGCAGTTGTGAGCAGTCGTCAGTAGACGTCAGCAGTCGTGATCGGCTGAACTGTCCGGCTATGACCGCCGGAGCTGAACTGACCCGTAGGGGCTCGTGATTCACGTCACGGGCCCCTGCTTCTTGCCCAACTTGGCTGATTCATGCGGGTCCAATAGCGATTCCGATCACATTCGACCAGAACTCACGCCGTCTTCACATCTTCGTACGTACGCTTCACTGTATGACCACGACTCCCGACACCCCCGACCGGCCGCGCCCCGCGGCCGAGGTGAACGAGGAGATACGCGCGCTCTGGCTGCGGACGGGCGGATATCTTCGCCCCGAACAACACCTTGAGTACGAGAAGCTTGTGGCGGAGTGGGCCGAGGCGACAGCCTCGGCGGCCTCGCACTCACCGGCTGTCTGAGCTGACTGCGCGCTCCGGCCACGACGCGATTCAACAACTGAGCAGGCGTTCATGAGCCACTGCCGACGCGTTCCAACAACAGCGAACCAGGGGCAGCGGGGGCAACAGCAGCAGCGGGGCCAACAGCGGCAGCAGGGCCGACAGGGCGTATCTCCCACCCACCGCGCGGGCTAACGCCCCACGACCCCCACACTTCCTCCCTGCACCCCGTACGACCCCACGAGCCGCGCCAGTTGGCGCCCTGCCGCCCGTAGCGGCTCCTCGCTGCGGTTCACCTGGGCCGTCACCTCCGCGCCCTCCAGGGCGCTGATCACGGTGGTCGCGAGGTCCCGCGCGTCCGGCGCGGCGAAGCCCGAGCCGAGCAGCTTCTCCTCGACCAGGCGCTCCCAACTCGCCAGCGCGGCCGCGCACACCCGCTGGATCTCCGAGTCCGTGCCCAGCGTCTCCAGGGCGGCGGCGGTGACGGGGCAGCCGTCGACCCAGCCCGACTCCCGCAGCCCGACGGCGAGTTCCGCGGCGCAGGACTCGATCGCGGCGCCCGGTTCGTCGGCCGTGGCGAGCGCGGCGCGCAGCATGTCGGCGAACTCCTCGCCGCTGTGGGTGATCGCGGCCACCGCGACGGCTTCCTTGCCGCCGGGAAAGAAGTGGTAGACGGAGCCGAGCGTGGCCTCCGCGTCCTTCGCGATCTGCTTGATGCCGGTGCCGACGTACCCCTGGCGCTGGAGGAGGCGTGCGGCGGCGACGACGATGCGTTCGCGGGTGCCGGGGGTCGCGGCTGCGCTGGTCTTGGCCATGGGGTCACTCTACCTCGCGCCTAATTAGAGCGTTCGTTCCAGAGACGTGCTACGTTGTGCCAGCGCTCTAGATAGAGCGCTCGTTCTAGTCGTGGCCTTGAGCCCTGGAGGTAGTAATGAACGCCACCGCCACCCCTGCCACCCCCACCACCCCCGCCACCCCCGCCACTTCTCTCACCCTCATCGGCCTCGGCCCCATGGGCCACGCGATGGCATCAGCCCTGCTCGACAAGGGCCACCAGGTCACCCTCTGGAACCGCACGGCGTCCCGCGCGGACGACCTGGTGAAGCGCGGGGCGGTCCTCGCCGCCACCCCCGAGGAGGCGGTCGCCGCCAACGAGTTGGTGATCCTTAGCCTCACGGACTACGACGCGGTGTACTCCGTACTCGAACCGGCGACGGACGTGCTCTCCGGCCGGGTGATCGTCAACCTCAGCTCGGACACCCCGAAGAAGGCCCGCGAGGCGGCGAGCTGGGCCGCCGGCCACGGGGCGACCCACCTCACGGGCGGCGTACTCGTCCCGCCCTCCGGCATCGGGACCCCCGACGCCTCCACCTTCTACAGCGGCCCGCGCGAGGCGTACGACAAGCACCGCACGACCCTTGAGGTGCTGACGGGCGAGACGGACTACCGGGGCGAGGACCCAGGCCTCGCGGCCCTGATGTACCAGCTCAACATGGTCATCTTCTGGACGAGCATCTCCAGCTACTGGTACGCGGTCGCCCTCGCCAAGGCCAACGGCCTCTCGGCGGCGGACATCCTCCCGTACGCCTCGCAGAACATGACCGGGATGCCGGAGTTCCTGTCCTTCTACTCGTCGCGCATCGACGCGGGCAACCACGACGGCGACGTGGACCGCCTGGCCATGGGCCTCGCGAGCATGGAACACGTCGTGGACACCCACACCGACGCGGGCGTGGACGCCGCGCTGCCGTCAGCGGTGGCGGACTTGTTCCGCCGGGGAATGGAAGCGGGCCACGCAAAGGACAGCTTCTCCAGCATCGTGGAACTGCTGCGGAGCCGCTGAGCTGAGCCGTGCCGGGCGCGTCACTTCTTGCAGAGGGCGGCGTCGACGAGGGCGTCGGCGTTCGTGAAGCCCTTCGCGGTGGGTGCCCAGTCGGCGGTGACGACGATCGTGGCGGCGCGGCCGTCATCGGTGACGCCGGGGAGCGAGTGGTAACCGGGGATGTCACCGCCGTGCCCCCACGCCACTCCGCCGCAGCTCAGAGGAGTGCTGCTGAGGCCAAGGCCGTAACCGGCCCCCGCGACGGGGCTGTCGGGGATCTCGACCGTCTTGCGCATCTGCGCGAGCTGGGCCGGCCCCAGCAGCTTGCCGCCGATCAGGGCGGAGAAGAAGCGGTTCAGGTCGCTGGGGGTGGAGATCAGCTGCCCGGAGGCCCAGCCCCAGGAGGGGTCGAGCTCCGTGCGGTTCTTCAGCGGCGCTCCGGGCTTCTCGGCGTGGTAACCCTGGGGGTGGGCCCCGCGGATGCCCTCCTCGCCGACGTCGGGGAAGTAGGTGCGGCGCAGTCCGATGCGGTCGATGACACGCTCGGTGATCTGCTCGGCCAGCGGCCGTCCCGTGACCTTCTCGATGAGCAGGCCGGCCACGATGTAGTTGGTGTTGCTGTACGCCCAACGTTCCCCGGGGGCGAACTGCGCCTTGTGCTCCAGCGCTCTGTCGATCAGGTCCCGGGGCTGGTAGTAGGTGTGGCGGCCCTTGCCGAAGACGTCCTCCAGCATGTGGTCGGTGTAGTTGGGCAGCCCGCTGGTGTGCTGGAGCAGTTGGCGGACCTTGATGTCCCGGCCGTCGATGCCCTCGCCGCGCAGCAGTCCGGGCAGGTAGTCGTCGACGGGGGCGTCGAGTTCGACCTTGCCCTCGCCGACCAGTTGGAGGACGACGGTGGCGGTGAACGTCTTGGTGTTGCTGCCCGCCCGCACCTGCCCGTCCACCGGCACCTTCGCCCCGGTCTTCAAGTCCCCCACACCGGCGGTGTAGTTGCGGGCCCGGCCGTCGCGGTCGACGGTGGCGGCCAAGACGGCAGGGAACTTGTCGTCGGTGACGAGGCGCTCCATGCCCTTGCGTATGTCGTCGCGAGATTCGGGGGACTGCGCGGCGGACGCGGGCAACGTGCCGGCCACGGCCAGCGCGGCGGCCGCCACGGCCACCGCGGCGAGCGCCCGGCGGGGCCTGGAGGGCGACGTGGCCGTCGTGTGAACTCGCGCGAGCTTCTGAGGACGGTCGGACATGGGTGAACTCCCTTGGAAAACCTGCTGGTCGCTCCGGAACCCCCGGACACGTCCAGCCTGCGCCCCCAAGATCCACTACTCCATCGACGGCGGCCAGGCCCGAGCGGGAGGCGACCTGCTCCAGCGGGCCCTCGTACGGACACCAGGCCCATGCATCGTCGGGGTAACCCCAGACCCCTTCGGGGGCCTACTTCAGCCCATACGCCCCGTATTTGACCCCACGTATGAGCGCGGCGAGTCCGTTCTCGGCGGGAAAGAGAATCGGCGAGCTCACCGCAGCGGCGTGAACGTTTCGCCCGCACTCGAATGAGTGATCGCAGCCCGCCGCCCGGAACACCCGGCCCTTGATCCACCTAGGTTCCCCCCATGGTCACCTCTCAACACGAGGCCTCACACAGGATCTTCCAGGAGCGGCCGGAGCTGCTGATGCCGGTCTTCCGGATCCTCGGCGTGCCGCTTCCTGACCGGCCATCCGTCGAGGTGCTCTCGCCGGACGTCACCGAGATCCGCCCTCTTGAACGCCGGATCGACACCGTGCTCCGCATCAGCGCACCGAACGGCAGCGCCTTCCTGCTGGCCATCGAGGCTCAGGGACGCCGCGACCCGGAGAAGGCGGCGAGCTGGGGGTACTACCTCTCGTATCTCTACTCGAAGTACAACATTCCCGCACTGCTGCTCGTCGTGTGCCAGGACAAGGCCACTTCCGTCTGGGCCATGGGGCCCTTTCGGATCGGCCTTGACAGCTGGACCGCCATCAGCGTGCATCCGATGGTTGTCGGCCCCGACAACGTGCCGATGATCACGGACCCGGACGAGGTCGCACAGAACCTCGCCTTCGCCGCCTTCGCCGCGTTGATGCACGGGCGCAGCCCCGACTGCACCGCCATACTGGACGCACTGGCCACTGCGCTGAGAACGGCCGACGACGAGTCCATCGATTACTACTGGCAACTGCTCGACGTCGGTCTGGGAGACACCCCGGCCAGAGCAACATGGAGGGACGTGATGGGCGTGACGATCTACTTTCCGGGTCACGGGACCCTCGCCGAGGAGAAGTACCTCGAGGGCAAGGCCGAAGGCGAAGCCGAGGGCAAAGCCGAGGCGCTCCTGCTCTTCCTGGAAGTGCGCGGTATCCCGGTACCGGACAGTGCCCTCGACCGGATCAACGCCTGTACCGACCTGGAGATCCTCGACCGCTGGCTCGTCCGTGCCGTCACGGTCACCGATGCCGACGGACTGTTCGCCGAAACCTCGGATCAGGGCGAGTAACACATGGGAAAGGGCCCGGAACCACATTGGTTCCGGGCCCTCAGCCTGCCTGCGGTCAGGGCTACTTGTCCGCGTCGCCCTTGCCGGAAGCGACCGGCTTGCGGAGTTGGATGTTCAGTTCGCGGAGGCGGGACTCCTCCAGTTCCGAGGGGGCGCCCATCATCAGGTCCTGGGCGTTGCCGTTGAGCGGGAAGGCGATCGTCTCGCGGATGTTCGGCTCGTCCGCGAGGAGCATCACGATGCGGTCGACGCCGGGGGCGATGCCGCCGTGCGGCGGGGCGCCGAGGCGGAAGGCGCGGAGCATGCCCGCGAACTCCCGCTCCACCGTCTCCGCTTCGTAGCCAGCGATCGCGAAGGCCTTCAGCATGACCTCGGGCTCGTGGTTACGGATCGCGCCGGAGGAGAGCTCGATGCCGTTGCAGACGATGTCGTACTGCCAGGCGAGGATGTCGAGGGGGTCCTTCTCCTCCAGGTCCTTCATGCCGCCCTGGGGCATCGAGAAGGGGTTGTGGGAGAAGTCGATGCGACCCGTCTCCTCGTCCTTCTCGTACATCGGGAAGTCGACGATCCAGCAGAAGCGGAAGACGCCCTCCTCGAAGTGGCCCGCGCGCTTGGCCGCCTCGACGCGCACGGCGGACATGATCTTCGAGACCTCGTCGAACTCGCCCGCCCCGAAGAACACCGCGTGGCCGGGCGAAAGGGAGAGGCGCTTCGTGAGCTCCTCTACGTTCGCCTCCGTCAGGAACTTCGCGATCGGGCCCGTCAGCGAGCCGTCCTCGGCGACGCGCACCCAGGCGAGGCCCTTCGCGCCCTGCTCGACCGCGTAGTCACCGAGGCCGTCGAAGAACTTGCGGGACTGCGACGCCGTGTCCGGGACCGGGAGGGCGCGCACGTGCTTGCCCGCGAACGCCTTGAACTCCGAGCCCTCGAAGATGTCCGTGATGTCGTGCAGTTCCAGCTTCGCGCGCAGGTCCGGCTTGTCGTTGCCGTACTTCAGCATCGACTCGCGGAACGGGATGCGCGGGAAGGGGGAGGTGACCTCGCGGCCGCCGCCGTACTCCGTGAAGATCTCCGTCATGAGCTGCTCAATGGGACGGAAGACGTCCTCCTGCTCGACGAAGGACATCTCGATGTCGAGCTGGTAGAACTCGCCCGGCGAGCGGTCCGCTCGCGCGTCCTCGTCGCGGAAGCACGGCGCGATCTGGAAGTAGCGGTCGAAGCCCGAGATCATCAGGAGCTGCTTGAACTGCTGCGGGGCCTGGGGCAGGGCGTAGAACTTGCCCGGGTTCAGGCGGGAGGGGACAACGAAGTCGCGGGCGCCCTCGGGGGACGTCGCGGCGAGGATCGGCGTCGCCATCTCGTTGAAGCCGAGGGCCACCATCTTCGAGCGGATGGAGGCGATCACGGACGAGCGCAGCATGATGTTGCGGTGCATGCGCTCGCGGCGGAGGTCCAGGAAGCGGTACTCCAGGCGCCGCTCCTCGTTCACGCCGTCGTCCGCGTTGATCGTGAAGGGGATCTGCTGGGCGGCGCCGAGCACCTCGACCTCGGCGGCCTCGATCTCGATCTCGCCGGTGGGCAGCTCCGGGTTCACGTTCTCCGCGCCGCGCGAGACGACCTTGCCGTCGACGCGGACGACCGTCTCCTTGGAGAGCTTGTCGAGCGTCTCGGCGGCGGCCGTGCCGGGGCGGGCCACCAGCTGCGTGATGCCGTAGTGGTCGCGCAGATCGATGAAGAGGATGCCACCCAGGTCTCGGCGATTGTGCAGCCAGCCGCTCAGCCGGACGTCGGAGCCGACGTCAGAGGCGCGGAGCTCGCCGCAGGTGTGGGACCTGTACCGATGCATCTTCGTTCATCCAGTCTTCGCGAATAGGGGAGAGAGCAGACAAGCCTTAAGGCTACCGTCCGGGCGGAGATCGCTTTCCGGATTACTCCCGCGATCACCCGTGCAGGATCACCCGTGAAGGCCTCCCCTCCCTCTTCGGCGGTGGCGGCTTGTCCATCGATCTTCCTAAAGTGGGTCAATGCGCACCGACGATCCCATGCAGCAGGCGGGACAGGCCGGGGACGAACCCCTGCCTCCCGTCCGGGACGTCCTTGCCGCGATCGCCACCGGTCTGTGGCGCTGGGACAACTCGGCGGGCACCGTGACGCTCGACGCCGAGGCCGCCCGGCTTCTCGGCCTTCCGCCGCACCCCCAGGCCCTCACCGAGGCGGGCGTACGCTCCCGCTTCCATCCCGTCGACTGGAACGAGATCGACGGCATCGTCCAGCTCGCCGTCGCCGAGGGCACCCTCGCCGAGGCGCGCCTGCGGATCATGGACGACCAGGGGCGGGTGATCCGCATCGTGCGCAGCCGCTCCAAGCCGGTCGTGGACGAGGTCACGCATTCGTACGAGCTGATCGGCACCCTCCAGGAGGTCACCGAGCCCCCGCCGGGCGCCGCCGCCCGCACCCCCGTCACCGGCGACTGGCGGCGCTCCCGTGAGGCGTTCCTGCTCGACGCGGGACGCGCGCTCGCCGAGGCGCGGTCCACGGAGGAGGTGCTGCGGGTCGCCAGCGGGCTCTCCATGCCGGGGTTCTCGCCGGACGGGCTCGGGGTCTTCGGGGTCGAGGGCGACCGGCTGAAGATCATCGGGCACTACGGGCATCAGCCGGGGGACGACCTGCCCTTCTCGGCGATGCCCCTGGACACGGACTATCCGGCCGCCGAGGTGGTCCGCACGGGCCGCGCGGTCTATCTCTCCTCCCCCGAGGAGTACCACCGCCGCTATCCCGCCACATGGCCCCTTGCCCGCCCCTTCGACCGGCAGTCGTGGGCGTTCCTGCCGCTGACCGTCGCGGGCCGCACGATGGGCGCCTGGCTGGCGGCCTTCGCCTACCCCGTGTCCTTCACGCCGGACGAGCGCTCCGTCCTGACGACGGTGGCCCGGATGCTGGCCCAGGCCCTGTCGCGGGCCGGGGTCGCCGAGTCGGAGCGGGAGCTCACGGAGGGGCTGCAGCGCTCGATGCTGCCGCTGCTCGGGCCGCGCATCCCGGGGATGACGGTGGCCGCGCGGTATGTGCCCACCGGGGGCGGGCTCCAGGTGGGCGGCGACTGGTACGACATGATCCCGCTGCCCAGCGGCCGCATCGCCTTCGTCATCGGCGACGTACAGGGGCATGACGTGCGCGCGGCCGGGCTCATGGGCCAGCTGCGGATCGCCCTGCGCGCGTACGCCTCCGAGGGGCACCGTCCGGACGCCGTGCTCTCCCGGGCGACCCGCTTCCTCTCCGGGATCACGGACGGCATCACGATCGGGTCGGACGGCGACGCGGGCGGCGACCCCGCCGACCCGCGCTTCGCGACCTGCCTCTACGTGGAGGCCGACCCCGTCACCGGCGTCCTGGAGATCGCCCGCGCGGGCCACCCGGAGCCGGCGATACGGATGAGCGACGGAACGGTTCTGCTGCGCCCCACGGCCGGCGGCCTGCCGCTCGGCATCGACCCGGACGCGGACTACCCCACGACCCGGCTCGTCCTGGAGGCCGGCGAGACGATGCTGATCTGCACCGACGGCCTCATCGAGACCGGCGGCCACGACCTGGACAGCGGCTGGACGAGAATCCGCAAGATCCTGGAGGAGCACGGGGGCGACGGTGAGGACGACGGCCTCGAAGAGCTCGCCGACACCCTCGTACAGGCCGTGCATGGGCCTTCCTCGCACCACACCACGGGTCCCCTGGTGGACCGGCGCGAGGACGACATCGCGGTCCTGCTGCTTCGCAGGGCCGGGCACCCCGCCCACCGCACGCCCGCCCGGCGCACCGTCCTGACGGTCGCGCAGGCCGAGCCGGAGCGGATCGCGGGGGCGCGGCGCCATGTGCGGGAGCTGCTGCACGACTGGGCGGTCCCCGACCAGGTCGACTCGGCGGTCCTGATGGTCTCCGAGATGATCACGAACGTACTGGTGCACACGGACGGCGACGCGCTGCTCGTCGCCGAGGTCATCGGGGAGCCGGGCTCACGGCGGCTGCGGGCCGAGGTCTCGGACGGCAGCGACGACCTGCCGCACAAGCGCCATCCCGGCGAACTGGCCTCGTCCGGGCGGGGGTTGGTCCTGATGGAACTGCTCGCCGACGAGTGGGGGGTGGAGCCGCGGGGCGAGGGCAAGAGCATCTGGTTCGAGCTGTACGAGGGCACCGCGGGCGAGTGACCCAGGCACCCCGAAGCCCCGGGCACCGCCCGTCACCGGCTCCGCCGAGTTCGTCCTCAGACGCCGGACAGGCTTGATCCCTCCGCGTCATGACGTTCCCGCAGCTCGGCGATCACGCCGAACACCGCCGCCGTCACCGGCACGGCGAGCAGCATCCCCAGGATTCCCGCCACGGACGCCCCCGCGGCGATGGCCAGCATGACGATCGCGGGGTGCATCTGCACGGTCCGTGACTGGATCACCGGCTGGAGCACGTGCCCCTCCAGGACCTGGACGGCGAGCACGACACCCAGCGCCCACAGCGCGATGACGAAGCCCCGGTCGGCGAGCGCGACCAGGACGGCGACGGCGCCGGAGATGAAGGCGCCCAGATATGGGATGTAGGCGCCGATGAACACGAGCGCGCCGAGCCCCCACGCCCCGGGCACCCGCAGGATCAGGAGCCCCACGGTGATGCAGAGGGCGTCGATCAGGGCGATGAACGTGGTCCCGCGCATGAAGCCCTCGACGGCCTCGAAGGCGCGCCGCCCCATGGCCTCGACGGTGTCGGCGGTGCCGCGCGGCGCGAGCGAGCGCATGGACCCGAGGGCCTGGTCGGAGTCGCGCAGGAAGAAGAAGACGAGCAGCAGGGCGAGGACGGCCATGGCGATCATCTCGCCGACGACGCTGAGCCCGCTGATCACTCCGGACGCGGCGGACCCGCCGAACTTGCCGAACAGCTCCTTGGCGTTGGACGCCATGTCGTCCAGGGAGGTCCCCGCGGCGCCGAAGTGCTTCGAGAGGTCGGTGGCGGCCTGCTTCAGGGAGGCGACGATCTGGTCGCCGGTGTCGATCAGGGCCTTGACCACGATGTACATGGCGCCGCCCACGACCGCGACGACGGCCGCGCAGGTGAGCCCGGCGGCCAGCGACCGCTGCACCTTCATCTTCAGGAGCCAGCGGTAGACGGGCCCCAGGAGCGCCGTGCCGAGGAGGGCGAGCAGCACCGGGGTCGCGGCCGTCTTGAAGGTGACGAAGAGCCAGATCGCCACGGCGGCCACGCCCGTGACGAGCAGGAGGACCACGCACCAGGCGGCGGTACGGCGTACGGGCTCGGGCAGAAGGGTGCTCACCCTCCTACCCGAGCATGGGCCGCGTGGCCCCGCATGTCGTGTACGCCGAACAGCCGGTGGCTACATGCCGTGCACGGCCGGGACCGTGCCGAGCAGGCCCTTCTGGAAGTCCTCGAACGCCTGCTTGAGCTCGGCCTGACTGTTCATCACGAACGGGCCGTAGTGCGCCATGGGCTCGCGGATCGGCTGCCCGCCGAGGAGCACGACCTCCAGGTCGGGGGTGTTCCCGTCCTGCTTCTCGTCGGCGCGGACGGTAAGCGACGAACCGGAGCCGAAGACCGCCGTCTGGCCCATGTGGACCGGGCGGCGCTCGGCACCGACCGTGCCGCGTCCGGCCAGGACGTACGCGAGGCCGTTGAAGTCCTCGCGCCAGGGCAGGGTGACCTCGGCGCCGGGGCGGACCGTCGCGTGGATCATCGTGATCGGCGTGTGCGTGATGCCGGGGCCCTGGTGTCCGTCGAGCTCACCGGCGATGACGCGCAGGAGCGCGCCGCCGTCGGGGGAGGTGAGGAGCTGCACCTGACCGCCGCGGATGTCCTGGTAGCGGGGGTCCATCATCTTGTCCCGCGCGGGCAGGTTCACCCAGAGCTGGAGGCCGTGGAAGAGGCCGCCGGACTGGACGAGGGACTCCGGGGGCGCCTCGATGTGCAGGAGGCCGCTGCCGGCGGTCATCCACTGCGTGTCGCCGTTCTGGATGGTGCCGCCGCCACCGTTCGAGTCCTGGTGCACGAAGGTGCCGTCGATCAGGTACGTGACGGTCTCGAAGCCGCGGTGGGGGTGCCAGGGCGTGCCCTTCGGCTCACCGGCTCCGTAGTCCACCTCACCCATCTGGTCCATCATGATGAACGGGTCGAGGTACTTGTAGTTGATCCCGGCGAACGCCCGGCGTACCGGGAAACCCTCGCCCTCGAAGCCGCTGGGCGCGGTCGTCACGGCGAGCACGGGGCGGGCCACGGCGTCGCCGGACGCGGCCACACGGGGCAGGGTCAGCGGGTTCTCGACGGTCACAGCGGGCATGTCGGTGCCTCCTTCTTCGTACGCTCACTTTAGTTGAACGTAGAACTTCTTGCCACCGGGAACGCGAAGAGCCCGAAGGTAATTCCCTCCGGGCTCCAGGAGCGCCCCAAAGGGGCGCGGGGAACTGCGCGACCAGCCACGACAGCCCCGCAGGCGAAGACGAACCGGGGGGCGAGGCCGAAGGCCGAGCAGCGAAAACCGCTCAGACGTCAGCCGTACATCCTCCGCATCGCGAAGTCGACCATCTGCTCGACGGCTTTCGCGTCGAAGACCATGCGGTGCTCGCCCTCCATGTCCAGGACGAAGCCGTAACCGGTGGGGAGGAGGTCGATGACCTCCGCGCCCGTGATCACGAAGTACTTGGACTCCTTGCCCGCGTACCGGCGCAGCTCCTTGAGGGAGGTGAACATCGGGATGACCGGCTGCTGGGTGTTGTGCAGGGCGAGGAAACCGGGGTTGTCGCCACGCGGGCAGTAGACCTTCGAGGTGGCGAAGGCCTGCTGGAAGTCCTCGGCGGACATCGAGCCCGTGGTGAAGGCGCGCACCGCGTCCGCGAGGGACGGGGGCGACGGCTCGGGGTAGAGCGGAGGCTGCTGTGCGTACCCTTGCGCGCCGCCCGGCATCTGCTGCGGCGGCGGCTGGGCCCCGGGCGGGGCGTACTGCTGCTGGGCGCCTGGGCTCTGGTCGTAGCCGTACATGCCCGCAAGAGTACTGAGCCCGCACGAGGACTGAGTCACAGATGCCCTATTAGGGGTTGCTTCTTATTACTGGCGGGTAGCATCATCGTAGCTACTTGCTGGTACAGATCCTGTTGATCCCTTTCTGCTTACGGAGCCGTCGCCATGGGGCACTACAAGTCGAATCTCCGCGACATCGAGTTCAACCTCTTCGAGGTGCTCGGCCGCGACAAGCTGTACGGCACCGGCCCGTTCGCCGAGATGGACGTCGACACCGCCAAGAGCATCCTCGAGGAGCTGCGCCGCCTCGCCGAGAACGAGCTGGCGGAGTCCTTCGAGGACGCCGACCGCAACCCGCCGGTCTTCGACCCGGCCACCAACACCGCGCCGGTCCCGGCGTCCTTCAAGAAGAGCTACCAGGCCTTCATGGACTCCGAGTACTGGCGCCTGGGCCTGCCCGAGGGCATCGGCGGCACGACCGCGCCCCGCTCCCTGATCTGGAGCTACGCGGAGCTGCTGCTCGGCGCCAACCCGGCCGTGTGGATGTACTCCTCCGGTCCGGCGTTCGCGGGCATCCTGCACGACGAGGGCAACGAGGCGCAGAAGAAGATCGCCGCGATCGCCGTCGAGAAGCAGTGGGGCTCGACGATGGTCCTGACCGAGCCGGACGCCGGTTCGGACGTCGGCGCGGGCCGCACGAAGGCGACGCTGCAGGAGGACGGCTCCTGGCACATCGAGGGCGTGAAGCGCTTCATCACGTCCGGTGAGCACGACATGTCGGAGAACATCCTCCACTACGTCCTCGCCCGCCCCGAGGGCCACGGCCCCGGCACGAAGGGCCTCTCGCTCTTCCTCGTCCCGAAGTACGAGTTCGACTGGGAGACCGGCGAGCTGGGCGAGCGCAACGGCGTGTATGCGACGAACGTCGAGCACAAGATGGGCCTCAAGGCGTCCAACACGTGCGAGATGACCTTCGGCGACCAGCACCCCGCCAAGGGCTGGCTGATCGGCGACAAGCACGACGGCATCCGCCAGATGTTCATGATCATCGAGTTCGCCCGCATGATGGTCGGCACGAAGGCCATCGCGACGCTCTCGACGGGTTACCTGAACGCCCTGGAGTACGCCAAGGAGCGCGTGCAGGGCCCGGACCTCGCCCAGTTCATGGACAAGACGGCGCCGAAGGTCACCATCACGCACCACCCGGACGTACGCCGCTCCCTCATGACGCAGAAGGCGTACGCGGAGGGCATGCGCGCCCTGGTCCTGCACACCGCGGCCGTCCAGGACGAGATCCAGGTCAAGGAGGCGGCGGGCGAGGACGCGTCGGCGCTGATCGCGCTCAACGACCTCCTGCTGCCCATCGTCAAGGGCTACGGCTCGGAGAAGTCGTACGAGCAGCTGGCGCAGTCGCTCCAGACGTTCGGCGGCTCGGGGTACCTCCAGGAGTACCCCATCGAGCAGTACATCCGTGACGCCAAGATCGACACCCTCTACGAGGGCACGACGGCCATCCAGGGCCAGGACTACTTCTTCCGGAAGATCGTCCGCAACCAGGGTGCCGCGCTGAACGGCCTCGCCGAGGAGATCAAGAAGTTCCTCGCGGTCGGCACGGGCGGTGACACGCTGGCCGGGGCCCGCGAGGAGCTGGCCAAGGCCGCCGTCGAGCTGGAGGCCATCGTCGGCGTCATGCTGACGGACCTCGCGGCCACCGAGTCGGACGTGAAGTCCATCTACAAGGTGGGCCTCAACACGACCCGCCTCCTGATGGTCTCGGGCGACGTCGTCGTCGGCTACCTGCTGCTGCGGGGCGCCGCTGTCGCCGCCGAGAAGCTGGCCACGGCCTCCGCCAAGGACAAGCCCTTCTACGAAGGCAAGATCGCCGCGGCCAAGTTCTTCGCCGCGAACGTCCTGCCGGGCGTCGGATACGAGCGAAAGCTGGCCGAAGGCGTCGAGCTGGACCTCATGGAGCTGGACGAGGCGGCGTTCTAGCCTCCGCGACGTTCCACGGGCGGCCCGCTCCCGGATTCCGGGGGCGGGCCGCCGTCGTTCCGCGGCGGTACAGGCCCCCCGGATACGGGCAGATCCGGTACAGAAACTCCCGGAAACGGGCCCCCGCGCCAGGGGGAAACCGCTAGCTAGGCTGGAAGTCATGAGCACACCTGCCCGCCCGTCTCCCGCCGCCGCCCCCGCGAAGAGCGCTTCGCGCGCCCCTCTTGCCTTCGACCGCGGCCACTCCGACGACCTGCTGACCTTCCTCGCGGCGAGCCCCTCGCCGTACCACGCCGTGGCGTCCGCCGCGGAGCGGCTGGAGAAGGCCGGCTTCCGGCAGGTCGAGGAGACCGACGCCTGGGACGGGTCGACCGGCGGGAAGTACGTGCAGCGCGGCGGCGCGATCGTGGCCTGGTTCGTGCCCGAAGGGGCAGCGGCGCACACCCCGTACCGCATTGTCGGCGCCCACACCGACTCGCCGAACCTCCGCGTGAAGCCGAAGCCCGACGCCGGCGCGCACGGCTGGCGGCAGGTCGCCGTCGAGATCTACGGCGGTCCGCTGCTCAACTCCTGGCTCGACCGCGACCTCGGCCTCGCGGGCAGGCTCTCCCTGCGGGACGGCTCGACGCGCCTGGTGAACATCGACCGGCCGCTCCTGAGAGTGCCGCAGCTCGCCATCCACATGGACCGCGGCGTCGTCGCCGACGGCCTCAAGCTCGACAAGCAGAAGCACATGCAGCCCATCTGGGGCCTCGGCGACGACGTCCACGAGGGCGACCTCATCGGCTTCCTGGAGGAGGAGGCGGGGCTCGCCCCCGGCGACGTCACCGGCTGGGACCTGATGACGCACCCCATCGAGGCACCCGCCTACCTCGGCCGCGACCGCGACCTCATCGCGGGCCCGCGCATGGACAACCTCCTGTCCGTGCACGCCTGTACGGCGGCGCTGGCCGCCGTCGCCACGGCGGACGGCGCCGACTCCCTGCCGTACATCCCCGTGTTCGCCGCCTTCGACCACGAGGAGAACGGCTCCCAGTCCGACACGGGCGCGGACGGCCCGCTCCTCGGAAGCGTCCTGGAGCGGTCCGTGTTCGCCCGCGGCGGCACGTACGAGGACAGGGCCCGCGCCTTCGCCGGCACGGTCTGCCTCTCCTCCGACACGGGCCACGCCGTGCACCCCAACTACGCGGAGCGGCACGACCCGACGCACCACCCGCGCGCCAACGGCGGCCCGATCCTCAAGGTCAACGTCAACAACCGGTACGCCACGGACGGTGCGGGCCGTGCCGTGTTCGCCGCCGCGTGCGAGAAGGCCGGCGTGCCCTTCCAGAGCTTCGTCTCGAACAACGCGATGCCCTGCGGCACGACCATCGGGCCGATCACCGCGGCCCGGCACGGCATCAAGACCGTCGACATCGGCGTCGCGATCCTCTCCATGCACAGCGTGCGCGAGCTGTGCGGGGCCGACGACCCGCACCTTCTCGCCAACGCGCTCGTGGCCTTCCTCGAAGGCTGAAGTCGCGTGGCCGAAGGCTGAAGTCGCTGAACTGAAGGCCGATTTCCGCTTCTTCGTGTGGTCGTGCCGGGTCCGGGTACCCGGGTGCCCTGCCACGACTTAGGGAGGCGGTCCTCATGGGCCTGGGCGGATGCATCATTCTGATCGCCGTGGGCGCCATCCTCGCGTTCGCCACCGACTGGGAGATGGAAGGCATCAACCTCACCGTCACCGGTCTGATCATGATGGCTGTGGGCGTGATCGGCGTCGCCGCGTTCACCAACGCTCGCCGCAAGACAGTCGTGCCCCCGGGCGCGACCGTGGTCGAGACGGACAACGACCACCACCACCGCTACTGACGGCCGGCCCCGCTCGCGGGCCGACGTTTTCAGCCGCTCCTCGTCGCCGGGCCCGGTGGGCCCCCCCCCCCCCCCCCCGCCCCCGCGAAAGAAAGGGCAGGGGTGTTAAAAAAATAAAAAGGCGCGGGGGGGGAGATATAAA
>NZ_JBSGUA010000025.1:28254-93655 GCF_053607685.1 Streptomyces sp. NPDC055099
TTCACCCCCCCCCCCCCTCGCCCGCGGCGCCCCCCCGCCCGCCCCCGTTCCCCCGCCCCCCGCCGGGCGGGGCCGGGGCCCCCCCCGGGGCCCCCCCGGGCCCCGGCGATACTCTTGGGCCTTGTTCGAAACATGATTCGAGGCGCGAGGCGCGGGCGCGAAGCGCCTGCGCGGCGAAGGAGTTGAGGCCAGGTGGAGTTCCAGCTGCTCGGACCGGTGAGCGTCGCCGGAGGCAGCGGACCCGTCCCCCTCGGCCCGGCCAAGCGCCGCAGCCTGCTCGCGGCGCTGCTGCTGCGGGCGGGCACGCCGGTCTCGGTGGACGCCCTGACCGAGACCCTGTGGGACGGCGAACCGCCGCTGCACGCGCGCACCGTCATCCAGGGCCACATCTCCCGGCTGCGCGCCCTGCTCGTCGAGGCGGGCCTGGACGCGTACGGCGTGGAACTCGCCACGCAGGGCGGCGCGTACGCCCTCCAGTTCCCGGAGACCCTGCTCGACGTCAGCCGCTTCGAGGACCTCGTCAAACTGGCCGGACGGCAGCGCGAGCCCTCGGACACGGCGCTGATGCTGCGGGAGGCGCTCGCGCTGTGGAACGGGCCCGCGCTGACCGGCACCGTCGCCACCGAGCCGATGCTGGCCGCCGCGCGGGGCCTTGAGGAGAGCCGCCTGGTCACCGTAGAGCAGCTCGCCGAGGCGTACGGAAAGCTCGGCTCGCACGGCCAGGCCGTGGGGCTGCTGCGCGCGGAGTCGGTACAGCACCCGCTGCGGGAGGCGCTGGTGGCGGCCCTGATGCGGGCCCTCCAGCGGTGCGGCAGGCAGTCCGAGGCGCTGGAGTTCTACCACCGGACGCGCGAACTCCTCGCCGAGGAGCTGGGGGTCGACCCCGGCAAGAAGCTGCGCCGGGCGTACGAGGAGATCCTCAACGGCGAGCCCGACACCGGGGCCCACCCGATGCTGGGCGCTCCTCCGCCGCGCCCGCGGGGGCGGTACGACATGGGGTTCGGGGGTGGCGGTGCTTCGTCCGCCGCGTCCGCGGGCCCTGCCGGGGTCGCCGCAGCCGCCGGGGCTCCCGCTCGCGGGGAGGCCGGCCGGGGCGTGCGGCAGGCAGACCCGCCTCCGGTCGAGCAGGGCCGGGGGCCCACGGTTGCAGGGCGGACGCAGCCCGCGGTGCCCGGCGCGGGTGCCGGCGCGGGTGCCGGTGCCGGTACCGGTACCGGTACCGATGCCCAGGGCGCGAGCCCCGCCGCCGCACCCGTCACTCCCGCCACACCCGTCACGCCCTCCGCTGCCGCCACCCCCGACACCCCGGCGGACGCGCCCCCGCCGGGCAACGCGATCCCCCGCCTGCTGCCCCGGGCGCCCCGCGCCTTCGCCGCCCGCGAGGAGCAGCTCGCCGCCCTGGAGACCGTGCTCGCCGAGGAGACGGAGGCGCCGATCGTCCTGCTCACCGGCCCCGCGGGCGTGGGCAAGACCGCCCTCGTCCTGCAGTGGGCGCACCACCACGCGGACCCGCAGGCGGAGGGCCACCTCTTCGCCGACCTCCGCGGCTTCAGCGGCGGCGACCCCGCCCACCCCGAACGCGTCCTGCGGGAGTTCCTCCTCGCCCTGGGCGTACGGCAGCAGGACGTGCCGGCCGGCATCGAACCGGCGGCGGCCCTCTACCGCTCGCTCCTCGCCGAACGGCGCATCGTCGTCGTACTCGACAACGCCCACGACTCCGCCCAGGTCCGCCCGCTCCTGCCCGGCGCGCCCCACTGCACCACCCTGATCACCAGCCGCAACCGCCTCGACGGCCTCGTCGCGTCGGACTGCGCGCGCCCCGTGCCGGTCGGCGCGCTCAGCGAGCGCGACGGCGCCGAGCTGTTCCTGCGCGCCCTGGGGCAGAGCGCGGGCCTGGACGCCGACTCCGATGACGTACGCCGGATCGCCCGCCTCTGCGACGGGCTCCCGCTCGCCCTGCGCACCGCCGCCGCCCGGCTCATCGGGCGCCCGCAGCGGTCCGTGGCCAGCCTGGCCGCCGAACTCGCCGACGAGGAGCAGCGGCTGGCCCTGCTCTCCGCCGAGGACACCGGGGTCGCCGCCGCGCTGCGCACCTCGGTGGGCCAACTGCCGGGCAGTGACTCCTGGTTGCTCGCCGCACTGGCCCGCGCCTCCACCCCGGACGTGGACGCGCACCGCGCCGCCGACCTCGCGGGGGCGAGCCTGTCCGCCACCCGCGAGGGGCTCGACCGCCTGGCCGCTGCGCACCTGATCCAGGAGGAGGGCGCGGGGCGCTACGTCCTGCCCGATCTGGTGCGGCTCTTCGCCCGCGGCCTGGACGGATCGGCGACCACGACGTTCCGCAGGCCCCGTCCCGAGGAGCTGCGGCGGCATTAGCCAGGTGTTAGCGGAACGCCAGTGGCGGGCGGCAGGCTCAGTGGAACAAGCCCGAGCGACCACCACTGACGGGGGAGTCACCGCCATGCGCACCACCGCTCGCAGCACGCGTGCCGCGCTCGCCGTCGCGGCGCTCGCCGCGCTCTCCCTCTCGCTCACGTCGTGCCACGGCGACAGCGGGAGCGGTGACGGGAGCAACGACGGGAGAGCGAGCACGGCCGGAAGCGGGAGCGGGGGCTCCGGGGGCGAGGCCTCCGGCACCGGCAAGGCGTCGGCCACCGCGTCCGGCGGCCCTGAATCGGAATCACCCGCTCCGGCCGCCGACGGCGACTGCACGCCGCGCACCGCGCAGATCAGCATGGAGGACACCGGCGGCACCGCGCCGCTCGTCCTGCTCAAGATCACCAACAACGGCGGCAAGGCCTGCGCGGTCCTCGGCGCCCCCGTCGTCAGCGACCCGACGGCGGGCAAGAACCTCCCCGTGGCCAAGGACACCCGCCCCCGGTCGGTCGTCCGCCTCGCACCGGACCGGTCCGCCTACGCCGCGATCAGCCTCGCGAGCATCGACGCCGACAGGACCCACCGCGCCAAGAAGCTCGGCGTCACGCTCGTCACCAAGGGCGGCAAGGCCACGGACGGCCACGTCACGGTGAACTCCCCCGGCGCGGCGGGCCTGCTGCTCGACGCGGGCTCGCACGTCACGTACTGGCAGAACAACCTTGAGGACGCCATGTCGTAAGGACGACGGCCTGGCGCGACGCCTTCGCGTCCTCCCCAGATCCACAGCCGGTCTGTGTCCCACTTTCCCCCGAGTGGCACGGGCCGGCTGTGTCATGCGCGCCACGGGGTAGGCATCGCCGCATGAAACTTCTCGTACGCGACCGGCTGCTCGGCATCGGTGACGACTACTGGATCGAGGACGACCGGGGCCAGAAGGTCTTCCTCGTCGACGGCAAGGCGATGCGCCTGCGCGAGACCTTCGAGCTGAAGGACATGGAGGGCCGCGTCCTCATCGACATCCGCGCCAAGATGCTGTCGCTGCGCGACACCATGGTGATCGAACGGGACGGCGGGGAGCTGGCCACGGTCAAGCGCAAGCGCCTCTCGCTCCTGCGCAACCACTACCGCGTGGACCTGGTCGACGGCACCGAGCTCGACGTGAGCGGCAAGATCCTGGACCGCGAGTTCGCCATCGAGTACGACGGCGAACTCCTGGCCGACATCTCCCGCCGCTGGTTCCGGGTCCGCGACACGTACGGCCTGCAGATCGTGCGGGACGACGCCGACGCGTCCCTCCTCCTGGCCGTCGCGGTCTGCGTGATCCGCCTGGCCGAGAAGGAGAGGGGCGACGACGACTGAGCGGGCCGGACACGGCGTCCGGGCGGGCCTGTCCCGGCGTCAGCGCTGTGGTGCGTCCATTCCGAGGAGCCGGTCCTTCAGCGCCGGGAACTGCTCGCGCGTGGCCGCGACCTTCGCCGGGTCGAGCTCGACGGTGAGGACCTCCTCGCCGTCCCCCGCCTCGGCCAGCACCTCGCCCCACGGGTCGACGACGACGCTGTGCCCGGCCTGGGGAACCCCGGCGTGCGCACCGCCCGTTCCGCACGCGAGGACGAACACCTGGTCCTCGACCGCCCGCGCCCGGGCGAGCAGCGTCCAGTGCTCACGCCGCCGCGCGGGCCAGCCCGCGGGGACGACGAACATCTCGGCGCCCGCGTCGACGAGCCCCCGGAAGAGCTCGGGGAAGCGCAGGTCGTAACAGGTGGCGAGCCCGATCGTCGTCTCCGGCGTGCGCACGGTGACCAGTTCGCCCCCCGCGCCCATCAGGACGGCCTCGCCCTTGTCGAAGCCGAACCGGTGGATCTTCCGGTACGAGGCGGCGAGTTCACCCTCGGGCGAGAAGACGAGCGAGGTGTTGTAGAGGTCCCCCGAGGCGTCCCGCTCCGGAATGGACCCCGCGTGCAGCCAGACGCCCGCGTCGGTCGCGGCCTTGGCCATCGCCTCGTACGTAGGCCCCTCAAGCGGCTCCGCCTCGCCCGCGAACGACTCGTACGCGAAAGCGCCCGTGGTCCACAGTTCGGGAAGAACGACGAGATCCGGCCGCTCTCGCGCGGCTGTCTCACGCACCAGTGAAGAGACCCGCGAGCGGCGGGAATTGACCGATTCGCCCTCGTCTACGGCGATCTGGATGAGGGAGGCGCGCACACTACCACCGTCCTGGCATTCGAGCCGTCAATGCAGGCCTACGATCGTCACACGAAAGCACTGCCGGGGTGCCTGCGGGCAGCGTAACTTAGCGTCCCAGACACCCACCGCCCGCGTACGACCGTCGAGGGGTCCCGTGAGTCTCCATCCCAGCCTGCAAACCTACGCCGACGCCTGGACCCAATCCGTATCAGCCATATCCGAGCTGGTGTCACCGCTCGCCGAGGGAGAGTGGAACTGGGCCACGCCCTGCCCCGGCTGGTCGGTGCGGGATGTCGTCTCCCACGTCATAGGCCTGGACTGCGAGATGCTGGGCGACCCGCGTCCCATCCACACCCTGCCCCGCGACCTGTACCACGTGAAGACCGAGGGCCAGCGGTACATGGAGGTGCAGGTCGACGTCCGGCGCCACCACACCGCGCCCGAGATGACCTCCGAGCTGGAGTACACGATCATCCGCCGCTCACGGCAGCTGCGGAACGAGTCGCGTGACCCCTCCCACAAGATCCGTGGCCCGCTCGGCACCGAGCAGACCCTCGAACTGGCCATGCGCATGCGGGCGTTCGACGTCTGGGTGCACGAGCAGGACCTGCGCACGACGCTGAAGAAGCCCGGAAACCTGGACTCCCAGGGCGCGTTGGTGGCGCGGGACCTCCTGCTGCAGGGGCTGCCCAAGGTCGTCGCCAAGAAGGCCGCGGCCCCGGCGAACTCGGCGGTCGTCTTCGACGTGAGCGGGCCCGTCGAGTTCCTGCGCACGGTCCGTGTCGACGCCGACGGCCACGCCACGGTCGACAGCGCCCCCTCGCTCGGCCCGCTCGCCACGCTGAGCCTGGACTGGGAGACGTACTTCCGCCTGGCGTGCGGCCGCGTCACGCACGCTGCGGTGGCCGACCGGATCAAGATCGAGGGCGATCACGGCCTGGGCGAGGCGATCCTGCGGGAGTTCGCGGTCACGCCGTAGCCCTGGTCCTGAGTGGGTCAGACAGGTACGTGGACTGCCTCGACGCGGCTGGCGACCAGGCGCTCCTTCTCCCTGCGCACCGCGCGCGTGCGCAGCCGCAGGATCTGGCTGAGGCCCACCGCCTCCAGGACGAAGACGGCGGAGAAGGCGATCCGGTAGTTGTCGCCGGTCGCGTCCAGGAGCACGCCGATGGCGAGCAGCGTCGTCATGGAGGCGACGAAGCCGCCCATGTTGACGATGCCGGACGCGGTGCCCTGGCGCTCCGGCGGGTTCGCGGGCCGCGCGAAGTCGAAGCCGATCATGGACGCGGGGCCGCAGGCGCCGAGCACGACGCACAGCGCGATGAGCAGTCCCATCGGGGCGTGGTCGCCGGGGTAGTGGATGGTGACCGCCCACATCACGGCCGTCATGGCGACGGTGCCGATGGCCAGGGGTGTGCGGGCCGCGTGGTGCCGGGCGACGATCTGGCCGTAGACCAGGCCCACCACCATGTTGGACAGCACGACGAGGGTGAGCAGCGCCCCGGCCGTCCCGCGCGTGAGCCCCTGCGCCTCGACGAGGAACGGCAGGCCCCACAGGAGCAGGAAGACCATCGCGGGGAACTGCGTGGTGAAGTGCACCCACAGTCCGAGCCGGGTGCCGGGCTCGCGCCAGCTCAGGGCGATCTGCTTGCGCACGAAGGCCCCGCCGGTGTGCCGCACGGGCTCCGGCTCGTGCCCCTCGGGGTGATCCTTGAGGAACAGCGTCATCAGGACGAGGACGACGACTCCGCACAGCGCGCTGCCCGCGAAGGCCGCGGTCCAGCCGACGGAGTGCAGCAGCCGGGCGAGGACGAGGGTGGAGACGAGGTTGCCCGCCATGCCGACCAGGCCGGCGAGCTGGGCGACCAGCGGGCCGCGCCGGGCCGGGAACCAGCGGGTGCCCAGGCGCAGGACGCTGATGAAGGTCAGCGCGTCACCGCAGCCGAGCAGCGCGCGGGACGCGAGCGCCATTGCGTACGAGGGGGAGAAGGCGAAGCCGAGCTGTCCCAGCGTGAAGAGCACGACTCCGATCGTCAGCACGCGCTTGGTGCCGAGCCGGTCGACCATCAGGCCGACGGGTATCTGCATGCCCGCGTAGACGAGCAGCTGAAGGATCGAGAAGGTCGAGAGCGCGGACGCGTTGACGTGGAACCGGTCGGCGGCGTCGAGCCCGGCGACGCCGAGCGAGGTCCGGAAGATGACGGCGACGAAGTAGACGGCGACACCGATCCCCCAGACGAGCATGGCTTTCTTGCCGCCGGGGGGATCGCCGGGGAGGGAGACGGGGGCGGAGGCAGAACTCATCGCGAGAACCTCCGGGTGCCCCAGGGGCTCCTACGGGGGTGGTGTGCTGCGGGGTTTCGGGTGGGCGGGTGGGAAACATGCCGCGAAGCGGCAAAAGAAATCCCACCACCGGCGGACGGAGACCGGTCAAAGAGCAACCTCACCGGACCTCACCCCGAGCAAGATCCCGGAACCACCCCACGTGCCGGGTGACCACGGCAACCGCACCCTCCGCGTCCCCGGCCCGCAACGCCTCAAGAATCTCCTCGTGCTCGGCGAGCGTCTTGGCGATCCGGTCGGGATGGGAATGCATCACCGCAACCCCCATCCGCAACTGCCGGTCACGAAGCTGGTCGTACAGCCGGGCGAGGATCTCGTTCCCCCCGCTCCGCACGATCTCGGCATGAAAGCACCGGTCGGTGACGGCGGCAGCGGAAAGATCCCCGGCGGCGGCCTGCTCCCGCTGCTGCCGCAGCAGCTCCTCGAGGCGGGCGATCAACGCCGGAGGCGCGGGCACCGCCTTGCGCACCGAGTGCGTCTCCACCAGGAGCCGCGTCTCGACGACATCGGCGATCTCCTGCACGGACACCGGCAGGACCAGCGCGCCCTTCTTCGGGTAGAGCCGCAGGAGCCCCTCCACCTCCAGCTTCAGGAGGGCCTCGCGCACCGGGGTGCGGGACACCCCGACGGCCTCCGCCAGCTCACCCTCGGTGAGCAGCGTGCCGCCCTCGTACCGGCGGTCGAGCACGCCCTGCTTGACGTGCGCGTACACGCGCTCGGCGGCGGGTGGCTGCTTCAAGGTTCGAGCAGGGGCCCGGGAGGGGGAAGAGGCGGGTGCGACAGGCATGCGCACAGCATAGATACAACACGTACCCATGAGGTCGTCCATTCCACGATCCGGACATCACCCACATCACCCTTAATTGACGGTGTTCAGGCGCATCCATTTGCCCCTCTCGTGTGTCTCACTATCGAGCGGCACCCTCATGTGGCCGCATTCCAGGGGCATTTGGAGCATTCATCTTGAACACCCCCATTAAGGGCATTCGCCGCGCATCGGCCGTAATCGTCACCGCGGGTGCGGTAATCGCGGGCGGAGCCCTCACGACCCCGGCCCATGCGGCCGCACTGCCCAAGCCGTCGATCGCCGCCAAGGGCGGCTACGTCATGAACAACGGCACGGGCAAGACGCTCTTCACCAAGGCCGCGGACACCCGCCGTTCGACGGGCTCGACCACCAAGATCATGACGGCGAAGGTGGTGCTGTCGCAGTCGAACCTGAACCTCAACTCCAAGGTCAAGATCGAAAAGGCCTACAGCGACTACATCGTCAGGAACACCGCCTCGTCCGCCCGGCTGATCGTCGGCGACAAGGTCACCGTCCGCCAGCTCCTGTACGGCCTGATGCTGCCGTCCGGCTGCGACGCGGCGTACGCGCTCGCGGACAAGTTCGGCAAGGGCTCCACCCGCTCGGCCCGCGTGAAGTCGTTCATCGGCAAGATGAACGCGCAGGCCAGGAGCCTCGGCATGACGAACACGCACTTCGACTCGTTCGACGGCATCGGCAACGGAAGCAACTACTCCACGCCCCGCGACCTGACGAAGCTCGCCAGCAGCGCGATGAAGAGCTCCACGTTCCGTACGGTCGTGAAGACGAAGTCGACGAAGCAGAAGGTCACCACGAAGAGCGGCGGCTACCGCTACATGTCGTGGACGAACACGAACACCCTGCTCGGCAGCTACAGCGGCGCGATCGGCGTGAAGACCGGCTCCGGCCCGCAGGCCAAGTACTGCCTGGTCTTCGCCGCGACGCGCGACGGCAAGACGGTCATCGGCACGGTCCTCACCTCGACCTCGTCGACGAACCGCACCAAGGACGCGAAGAAGCTGATGGACTACGGCTTCAAGAAGTAGGCGGACAATCCTTCACCGGATACGCCAAAGGGGGCCCGCCGCGCTGCACGCGGCGGGCCCCCTTTCACGTGATCTCCGGTTCTACGCCCAGGTCATGAGCCGCTTGGGCTGCTCCAGGATCGCCGCCACATCGGCCAGCACCTTGGAGCCGAGCTCGCCGTCGACCAGCCGGTGGTCGAAGGAGAGCGCGAGCGTCGTCACCTGACGCGGCTTGACCTTGCCCTTGTGGACCCAGGGCTGGAGCTTGATCGAGCCCACCGCGAGGATCGCGGACTCGCCGGGGTTCAGGATCGGCGTGCCGGTGTCGACGCCGAAGACGCCGACGTTCGTGATCGTCACCGTGCCGCCCTGCATCGCGGCCGGCGACGTCTTGCCCTCGCGGGCCGTGGACACCAACTCGCCGAGGGACTCGGCCAGTTCCGGCAGCGTCTTGGCCTGCGCGTCCTTGATGTTCGGCACGATCAGGCCGCGCGGGGTCGCGGCGGCGATGCCCAGGTTCACGTAGTGCTTCTGGACGATCTCCTGGTTCGCCTCGTCCCAGGCCGCGTTGACGTCCGGGTTGCGCCGGATCGCCACGAGCAGCGCCTTGGAGATGAGCAGGAGCGGGTTCACGCGCAGACCGGCGAACGCCTTGTCCTGCTTCAGCTCCTCGACCAGCTTCATCGTCCGTGTCACGTCCACCGTCACGAACTCCGTGACATGCGGTGCCGTGAAGGCCGAGCCGACCATCGCCTGCGCGATGGCCTTGCGCACGCCCTTGACGGGGATACGTGTCTCGCGGGCGCCCGCGCCGACCGCCGTGGCGGCTGTGGCTGCGGCTGCTCCGGCGGGAGCGGAGGCCTCGGTCGGCACCTGCTCCGGCGCGGACGCCGGGGCCGGGGCGGTGGCGGGGGCGGCAGCGGAGGCGGGGGCCGGGGCGACCGCCGCGTGCACGTCCTCGCGCGTGATGATCCCGTCCGGGCCGGACGGGACGATGGCCGCGAGGTCAACTCCCAGGTCCTTGGCGAGCTTGCGCACCGGCGGCTTGGCCAGCGGCCGGCTGCCCACGGGGGCGGCGGGCGCGGCGGCGGCTGCCGAGCCGGAGCCGTTCAGCTCGGCCTGGACCGCTGCCGCGTAGTACGTCCCGGCGGCCTCCGCCTGCTCCGAAGCGGCCTTGCGCGCGCGCCGCTTCGTCGAGGACTCGGCGACCCCGTAGCCCACGAGCACGGGCTGCCGACCCTCGGGAGCGGCCTCCTCGGCAGGAGCTTCCGCGGCGGGAGCAGCCGTGGCGGGAGCTTCCTGCGCCGGAGCTGCGGCTTCGGCGGCCTCAGCAGGCGCGGCGGCCTCAGCAGGCGCGGCGGTCGCGCTTCCGGCGCCTCCGCCGGACACGTCCACCGCGATGATCACCTGGCCGACATCGACCGTGGTGCCCTCGGGAAAGCGCAGTTCGCTCACGACACCGTTGAACGGGATGGGCAGCTCGACGGCGGCCTTGGCCGTCTCGACCTCGCACACCACCTGCCCGTCGGTGACCGTGTCACCCGGCGCCACGAACCACTTGAGGATCTCTGCCTCGGTGAGCCCCTCGCCCACGTCGGGCATCTTGAACTCGGCGAGCGCGGCACTTGTCATCGTCGTCACGACCCTCTCCCTCAGTACGCCAGCGAGCGGTCGACAGTGTCGAGCACCCGGTCGAGGCCCGGCAGGTACTCCTCTTCCAACCGCGCCGGCGGATACGGCGCGTGGAAACCGCCGACCCTCAGCACGGGAGCTTCGAGGTGGTAGAAGCACCGCTCGGTGATGCGCGCCGCGATCTCCGCGCCCGCACCCAGGAAGACGGGGGCCTCATGGACCACGACGAGCCGCCGGGTCTTCTCGACCGAGGCCTGCACCGCGTCGAAGTCCATCGGCGACATGGAGCGCAGGTCCACGACCTCAAGGGACTTGCCCTCTTCGGCGGCCGCCGCCGCGGCCTCCAGACAGACCTTCACCATCGGGCCGTACGCGACGAGCGTCAGGTCCGTGCCCTCGCGGGCGACCCGGGCCTTGTGCAGCGGCGCGGGAATGGCCTCGGTGTCGACCTCGCCCTTGTCCCAGTAACGCCGCTTCGGCTCGAAGAAGATCACCGGGTCGTCGCTCTGGATGGCCTGCTGCATCATCCAGTAGGCGTCGGACGAGTTCGACGGCGAGACGACCTTGAGCCCCGCCACGTGCGCGAACAGCGCCTCGGGCGACTCACTGTGGTGCTCGACGGCGCCGATGCCGCCGCCGTACGGAATGCGGATGACGACCGGCATCTTGATCTTGCCGAGCGCGCGGGCGTGCATCTTCGCGAGCTGCGTGACGATCTGGTCGTACGCCGGGAAGACGAAGCCGTCGAACTGGATCTCCACCACCGGGCGGTAGCCCCGCAGGGCCAGGCCGATGGCCGTGCCGACGATGCCCGACTCGGCGAGCGGGGTGTCGATGACACGGTCCTCGCCGAAGTCCTTCTGCAGCCCGTCCGTCACCCGGAAGACGCCGCCGAGCTTGCCGACGTCCTCACCCATGATGAGGACCTTGGGGTCGGTGTCGAGCGCCGTACGCAGCGATTCGTTGATCGCCTTGGCGAGGGGAAGTTTCTGTACGCCCATGGTCACTTACCGCCTTCTTCAGCGAAGGACGCCTGGTACGCGGCGAACTGCGCGCGCTCCTCGTCGACCAGCGCATGCCCGTCCGCATACGCGTTCTCGAAGATCGCCATCAGATCCGGATCCGGCATCGCCCGCACCACCTCTCGCACTCGCTTTCCCAACGCTTCGCTCTCCGCCTCGAGTTCCGCGAAAAATCCCTCATCAGCGTGACCTTCGGACTCGAGATAGGTCCGCAGGCGCAGGATCGGGTCCTTGGCCTCCCAGGCCTCGCGCTCGTCGTCGTTGCGGTACTTGGTCGGGTCGTCGGACGTGGTGTGCGCGCCCATGCGGTAGGTGAACGCCTCGATGAGCGCGGGCCCCTCACCCGTACGCGCCCTCTCCAGGGCCCACTTGGTGACGGCGAGCACGGCGAGGACGTCGTTGCCGTCGACCCGCACACCCGGGAAGCCGAAGCCCTGCGCGCGCTGGTAGAGCGGCACCCGGGTCTGCTTCTCGGTGGGCTCGGAGATCGCCCACTGGTTGTTCTGGCAGAAGAACACGACGGGAGCGTTGTAGACCGCGGAGAAGGTGAACGCCTCGGCGACGTCGCCCTGGCTGGAGGCACCGTCCCCGAAGTACGCGATCACGGCCGAGTCCGCGCCGTCCTTGGCCACGCCCATCGCGTAGCCGGTGGCGTGCAGGGTCTGCGAGCCGATGACGATCGTGTAGAGGTGGAAGTTGTTGCTGTTCGGGTCCCAGCCGCCGTTGTTGACGCCGCGGAACATGCCGAGCAGGTTCGTCGGGTCCACCCCGCGGCACCACGCGACACCATGCTCGCGGTAGGTGGGGAAGACGTAGTCGTCGTCGCGGGTGGCCCGGCCGGAGCCGATCTGGGCGGCCTCCTGGCCGAGCAGCGACGCCCACAGGCCCAGCTCGCCCTGACGCTGCAGGGAGGTGGCCTCGGCGTCGAAGCGGCGGGTGAGGACCATGTCGCGGTACAGGGCGCGCAGCTCGTCGGCGGTGATGTCCGCGACGTAGGCGTCGTACTCGGAATTCTTGACCCGCTTGCCTTCAGGGGTCAGCAGCTGAATGAGCTGGGGTTCCGTGCTCCCCGTGCCGGCCGTGCTTTTCTTCGGCGCGGCCTTCTTGGCGCTGGCGCGCTTCCCGCCGCTGGTCGTGCTGCGGCGCGGTGTGCGCGCGGCGGTGCTCTCCACGGTCACGTGTGCTCCTCCGTCGGTCCGGCCCCCGGGATTACCGGGTAAGCCAGTGCGGCTCGCCTGATCCGTGCCCGCGCACGGGGTGGGTGCGACTCGGCCGGGAACAGGCGTGACAGGTGCCCCGGCGAGCGCCCTGCACAATGCACGTTACCCAGTGCTTCCCATTTCTGTGAAACCCCATCTGACCTGCGAATTTGCTTGGATTTCCAAGTATCTGACTGCTTGGATTACCGAGTAAATCCAGAAAGTCGGGAACAGTTCCTGGTCACAGCACTGATCACAGCCTGGCAGGGGGCCGGAACACCGGCACGTTATCCCGGCCACCCCGCGCACGGGAAGGGTTCAGCCCAGGCAGCGGGAGAGATCGTGTGTGAGACTGACTCCGTGCGCGATGACGGAAAAATTACGGTATTTCTCCTCGACGACCATGAAGTGGTGCGGCGGGGAGTCCATGAGCTGCTCTCCGTGGAGTCCGACATCGAGGTCGTCGGAGAGGCCGGAACAGCGGCGGACGCCCTGGTCAGGATCCCGGCGACACGCCCGGACGTGGCCGTTCTCGACGTGCGCCTTCCGGACGGCAGCGGCGTGGAGGTATGCCGCGAGATCCGTTCCCGGAACGAGGACATCAAATGCCTGATGCTCACCTCGTTCGCGGACGACGAGGCCCTCTTCGACGCGATCATGGCGGGTGCTTCCGGCTATGTCCTGAAGGCCATTCGCGGCAATGAACTCCTCTCCGCCGTACGTGATGTGGCAGCCGGAAAGTCCCTGCTCGACCCTGTCGCCACGGCCCGCGTACTGGAACGGCTGCGTGACGGAAACACTCCCAAGGGCGACGATCGTCTGTCGAACCTCACGGACCAGGAGCGGAAGATCCTGGACCTGATCGGCGAGGGTCTGACCAACCGGGTGATCGGCGAACGGCTGCACCTCGCCGAAAAGACGATCAAGAATTACGTCTCCAGTCTGCTCTCGAAGCTCGGCATGGAGCGCCGCTCCCAGGCAGCCGCGTACGTGGCCCGAATGCAGGCGGAACAGCAGCACTGAATGCGGGCGGAACAGCGGCACTGACGCTTTCCGTCACGATGCGTGACAATTCGTGACCGGAAACGGGACTTACGTCCCCGTCGCACAGGGCCGGGATCCCCTTCCCCGGCCCCCCGCCGGTGCCAGAGGGTGGACGCATGCCCTCCGACGCCCATGAACAGGACGAACGGCTCGCCTTCGAACTGCTCGGCCGCACCGACTACGGCCGGGTCGCGACCAGCATGCGCGCGCTCCCCTTCCTCGCCGCGGCCCGCCACGTCGTCGCGGACGGGCGGATTCTGCTGCGGATGCACAAGGGATACGGCTACCACGAGGCCTGCATCGGCAGCGTCATCGCCTACGGGGCGGACAACCTCAGCGCCGAGACCGCGCGCACGGGTCAGTGGACCGTGCAGTTCGTCGGCCTGTGCGAGGCCATCGAGCCGACCACCGCCGAACTGGAACTCTTCGGCCCCGGCCCGCATTACGTGGACGGTGAGCTCTACGACCCGGTCTACATGCGCATAGAGCCGCAGGTGGCCACGGTGCACACCCTGCACGGCGGCCGGCGGCAGGAGCCCCGGCGCAGCTTCTCGACGAGCGCACCCGCCAGGTAGAGCGGGCAGAAAACGAGCACGCGCGCGTGGTGCCCTTTCGGGGCTCCACGCGCGCGTGCGTCTCGTCTACGGGCCGTGCGGCCCGGTTCAGCCGTCGCCCTCGTTGCCGCCGGCGACCTCGCCGGTGCCGCCGTTCGTCACCGGCGGGTCCTCGGTGTCCGGATCGCTGGGCTCCCCGGTCGGCGTCGTCGGGTCGTCCGTCGGCTCGGTGGGCTCGTCCGTCGGCTCCGTCGGCTCGTCCGTCGGCTGGCTCTCGGTGGGCGTAGTGGGAGCCGTCGGGCCGGTGGTGTTCGGCTGCTCGGGCGTCCAGTCGCCCTGACCGCCCGACCCGTCGCCGGGCGTCGCGGTCTCGTCCGAGGTCTCCTCGTCCGCGCTCTTGCTCGGCTTCTTGGACTCCGACTGCTTCGTCGGCGCCTTGGTCGGCGTCTCCTTGTCCTTCGTCTTGTTGTCGGCCGCCGACAGCGCGAACGCGACACCCACGGCGATCGCGATGATCGCGAGCACGACGAGGATCCACACCTTGCCCCGGCCGCCGCCCTTGCCGTCGCGGTGACCGCCCTCGAAGCCGCCGTCGTCGCCGCCCGGCGGACGCAGCATGGCGCCCGGGATCTGCGCGGTGCCGGAGTCGCCCGGGTGCTGCATCGCGGCGGCGCCCGCGACGCCCATCGCCGGGGTGCTGCCGCCCTCGTGCATGCCCGCGACATCGACCGGGCCGGTGTTCCAGGTCCCGGTGTGGCTGCCCTGCTCGTGCAGCATCTGCAGCCCGTACTGGACCAGGCCACGCATCTCCTCGGCCGTCTGGAACCGGTCGTCCGGGTCCTTGGCGAGCGAACGCATCACGAGGCCGTCGAGCTCCGGCGGCGCGGCGTCCGAGGTCTCGGACGGCGGGACCGGGATGTCCTGGACGTGCTGGTACACGACGGAGAGCGGCGTCTCACCGGTGAACGGGGGCCGCAGCGCGAGGAGTTCGTAGAGCAGACAGCCGGTCGCGTACAGGTCGGAACGGTGGTCGACGGCCTTGCCGAGCGCCTGCTCAGGGGAGAGGTACTGGGGCGTGCCCATGACCATGCCGGTCTGGGTCATCGTCGACTGGGCGCCGTGCAGCGCACGGGCGATGCCGAAGTCCATCACCTTGACCGCGCCGGTGTTGGTGATGATCACGTTCGCGGGCTTGATGTCACGGTGCACGATGCCGTGCTGGTGCGAGTACGCGAGCGCCTCGAGCACCCCGGAGACGATGATCAGGGCCTGCTCGGGACCCGGCGCCTCCGCGTTGAGCAGCAGATCGCGGATCGTCCGGCCCTCGACGATCTCCATGACGATGTACGGGACGACGCTCGGCCCGACGACGTCCTCACCGGAGTCGTAGACCGCCACCACGGCGTGGTGGTTGAGCCCCGCCACCGACTGGGCCTCGCGCGTGAAGCGGGCCTTGGAGACCGGGTCCTCGGCGAGGTCGGAGCGGAGCAGCTTGACGGCCACCGTACGACCGAGCCGTACGTCCTCGGCCGCGAAGACCTCGGCCATGCCGCCCCGGCCGAGTCTGTGGGTGAGCCGATACCGGCCATCCCCTACAAGCCCGCCGTTGCCCCACAACTCCGGCGCATCTGACATACCGCCGCCAGTCGCCTCGGGGTCGGACGGGCCCTGAGCGCGCTGCGTCTGTGCCATCAGTCCTCGCCGTCGTTTCTGGTCGTGGTGCTCGGTGGTACCGGGGGAACCCCGCCGGGCCACGCTACAGCCTTCGGGCGGCACGGCGGTTCGAGGTGGACCGGACATCAAACCCGCCGAGTGCCCCCGCGCGCAAACTTGTAACGCTTCCGAGACGCTTCTTGCGCGTACGGTCACGGAACGGGCATCGAGCTTGACGTGTCGGTGCCCTCGGGCAGACTTGGCCAGGAATAGCGGGAATCGATCACCGATCGCGGAGCCGTCCGGCACACCGCGCCGATGGGGGACGCACGACATGAGCAGCCAGGACGGCGCACAGGGACGGTATGCGGGGCGCTCGCTGGCCGGCGGCCGGTACCAGCTGCGCGATCTTCTCGGTGAAGGCGGCATGGCCTCCGTTCACCTGGCGTACGACTCCGTGCTCGACCGTCAAGTCGCGATCAAGACGCTTCACACCGAGCTCGGCCGCGAACAGTCCTTCCGCGAGCGCTTCCGCCGCGAGGCCCAGTCGGTGGCCAAGCTCACGCACACGAACATCGTCTCGGTCTTCGACACCGGCGAGGACGAGCTGGACGGCGCGACGATGCCGTACATCGTCATGGAGTACGTGGAGGGCAAGCCGCTCGGCTCCGTGCTCGACGCGTCCGTCACCCAGTTCGGCGCGATGCCGACCGACCAGGCGCTGAAGATCACCGCCGATGTGCTCGCCGCCCTCGAGATCAGCCACGAGATGGGCCTGGTCCACCGCGACATCAAGCCCGGCAACGTGATGATGACGAAGCGCAACGTCGTCAAGGTCATGGACTTCGGCATCGCCCGCGCCATGCAGTCCGGCGTCACCTCCATGACGCAGACCGGCATGGTCGTCGGCACCCCCCAGTACCTCTCCCCGGAGCAGGCGCTCGGCCGCGGCGTGGACGCCCGGTCCGACCTCTACTCCGTCGGCATCATGCTGTTCCAGCTGACCACCGGACGGCTGCCCTTCGAGGCGGACTCGCCGCTGGCCATAGCGTATGCGCACGTCCAGGAGGAGCCCGTCGCTCCGTCCTCGATCAACCGCTCGCTGCCGCCCGCGGTGGACGCGATCGTCGCCCGCGCGCTGAAGAAGAACCCGAACGAGCGCTTCCCCACGGCCGAGGCGATGCGCGACGAGTGCCTGCGCGTCGCCCAGTCCCTGCAGGCGGCCGCGCCGAGCATCGTGCCGGGCGCCCAGACCGCGAGCGGCGCGGGCGTCGGCGCCGCGGTCTTCCCGCCGGTCGACTCCTCGCTCCCGCAGCAGGGCGGCGTCCAGACGCCGTACCAAACGGGTCCCCAGTCGGGTCCGTACGGCTCGCCCACCCCGGCCCCCGGCCCCGTCACCCCGGGCTACGGCTACCCGCAGCAGGGCGGCTACCCGACCCCGGCGCCCACCAACGCGTACGCCCCGCAGGGCGCGCAGACCCCGCCCCCGTACACGCTCTCGCCGCAGCAGTCGCAGACCTCGGTGCAGGGCTCCGGCTCGGGCTCGGGCGGCGGCAAGCGGAACATGCCGGTGATCGTCGGCTCGATCGTCGTCGCGCTGCTCGCCATCGGCGGTCTGATCACGGCGATGTCGATGAGCGGGGGCGACGACGACGGCAAGGGCGACAAGGGCAAGGAGTCGGCCGCGCCCGTCGCGGGTCACCGGGGTCCTGACCGGTCGAAGACAATCGAGACCGAAGAGTGCACGGAACCCGACACGGCGTACAACGACGAGAACAAGATCAAGGTCCCTGACTTCACGTTCAGGGACTGGCGCTCGGTGCAGAAGTGCCTGCAGGCGGCCGGCTGGCAGTTCGACAAGCGCACGATCGACGAGAACACCTATGGGGAGGACACGGTCATGATGCAGTCCCCCAAGGAAGGCTCCGACGTCGACCCGGACGACGTGAACATCGAGTTCACCATCTCCACGGGCAACCCGGCCTGATCTTTGGCGCACTTGAACGTGAAGGGCCCGGTCACCTCGTGACCGGGCCCTTCACGTAGTCCTGTCCTGCCACCGCCTAGAGGTAGGGCCCTCCGGTCCGTCCCGCGATGCCGCCGTCCTCTTCCTCCTCGCCGCCGCCCACACCGGGCGGCAACGCGCGCCGCATCGATTCGAGCTGCGCCCGCGCCGCCATCTGCTGCGCGAAGAGGGCCGTCTGGATCCCGTGGAAGAGCCCCTCGAGCCAGCCCACCAGCTGGGCCTGCGCGATGCGCAGTTCGGCGTCGCTGGGTACTCCGTCGTCGGTGAAGGGGAGGGAGAGCCGCTCCAGTTCCTCGACGAGCTCGGGGGCGAGACCGTCCTCGAGCTCCTTGACCGAACTGGCGTGGATCTCCTTGAGGCGCACTCGGCTCGCCTCGTCGAGAGGTGCCGCCCGCACCTCCTCGAGCAACTGCTTGATCATGCTGCCGATGCGCATGACCTTCGCCGGCTGTTCGACCATGTCCGTCACCGGGACCTCGCGGGATTCGTCGTCTCCGCCGCCGCCGAGTGCCATTCCGTCCTGGCCCACGACCAGGACCTGCGGGCTCTCGGGCGACCTTTCGTTCCTCGGCATCTCCATGCCGCCATTCTCTCGCACCCGTACATCACACATCGGTGGTGCCCCCATTTGCCACTGATCCACCGTGTACGAAGGGTCCGTACGTGTCAGCCCATCTGTGTCAGCCCGCCCGTGTCAGCCGCGGCGCAGCCGTACGGCGAAGAACCCGAGACCGAGGCCGATGAGGACCAGGCCGCTGCCGAGCGGCAGGACGCGAAGGGTGGGTACGACGGGTTCGGCGGCCGTCCGGCGGGTGACGTCGGACGCGGTGGTCGCCCGGCCCTGGGGCCACACCTCGGGGGCCGGGGTGGCGGCGGGCGTGGGAATCCGTGGCGGTGGCCTGCGGGGCGGCTCGGACGCCGCCGCCGACGGCGGGGGTTCGTCCCGGCCGGGCCTGGCACGGCCCTCACCGGAGACGCTGCCGGCCCGGGTCCCGCCGGGAGAGGGCTCGACCGCGTACGAGAGGGAGACAGGGGAGACGGCCATCAGCACCGTCAGGATCATCAAGGGGCGAAGCCATGGAGTCACCGCGCCGGCTCCCTCCCGTTTCCGGGTCGGAGAGATCACTGAAGCTGGAGCAAGCGTCACATGGTGACGCTTGTCCGGCATCTCGAGTGCTCACCGGTCATCCCGGCCGTCCAGCGGCGCGCTCAGCGCACGAGCAGCACCTTCCCGATGTGGTTGCTCTCCTCCAGGACGCGGTGGGCGGTCGCCGCGTCACTCATCGGCACGGTCTGGTCGACGATCGGGCGTACGTGACCGGTGGCGATCAGCGGCCACACATGCTCGCGTACGGCGGCGACGATGGTCGCCTTCTCCTCTGCGGGGCGGCCCCGCAGCGACGTCGCGGTGACGGCAGCGCGCTTGTTGAGGAGTGCGGCGATGTTCAGCTCGCCCTTGACGCCGCCCTGCATGCCGATGATCGCGAGGCGGCCGTTGGTGGCCAGCGCCTGCACGTTCCGGTCCAGGTACTTGGCGCCCATGTTGTCGAGGATGACGTCCGCGCCCGCGCCGTCCGTGGCCTTCTTGATCTCCTCGACGAAGTCCTGCTCGCGGTAGTTGATGAGAATGTCCGCGCCCAGCTCCGCGCAGAAGTCGAGCTTCTCCTTGGTGCCCGCCGTGACCGCCACCTTGGCGCCGACGGCCTTCGCCAGCTGGATCGCCATGGTGCCGATACCGCTGGAACCGCCGTGCACGAGGAACGTCTCGCCCGGCCGCAGGTGGGAAATCATGAAGACGTTGGACCAGACGGTCGAGGTCACCTCGGGCAGCGCGGCCGCCGTGACGAGGTCGACGCCGTCGGGCACGGGCAGCAACTGCCCGGCGGGGACGACGACCTGCTCGGCGTAGCCGCCACCGGCGAGCAGCGCGCAGACCTCGTCGCCGATCTTCCACCCGGAGACGCCCGGGCCGATGTCGGTGACACGGCCCGCGCACTCGAGCCCCGGATAGGGCGACGATCCGGGTGGCGGGTTGTAGAAGCCCTGGCGCTGGAGCAGGTCGGCGCGGTTCACGGCGCTGGCCACGACGTCGACCAGCACCTCGCCCTCGCCGGGTACGGGATCGGGGACCTCGGCCCACACGAGCGCTTCGGGTCCGCCGGCTTCGGGGATCGTGATCGCATGCATGCGGGCGAGGCTACTCTCTGCGCTTTCCCGACGGTCCGATTACGTGCGCAGACCTCCGCGCGGCGGATTCGACTTGGCGTCGGGCGCCATCGGTGAGGTCGGTGTCGCCCGCACGATAGTGATCAGACGGTCCATCAACTGCAGCTTGCCGACGGCGGGATCGTCGTAACCGAGCACCCGATGTCCGCGTACGACACTCACGACGAGGTCGTCCGTCTCGCGGACTCCCATCCCTACCTCGGCCTTTATCACCGGCCGCTCGACGAGATCGAGTCCGCTGCCCTGCTGGATCAGGTCCTCCATGACCATGCCCGCGCTGGGGCTGAGCACGGAGAGGCCGAGCAGCCGTCCCGCCGCGCTGGCGCTGGTGATCACGGCGTCGGCGCCGGACTGGCGCAGCAGCGGCGCGTTCTCCTCCTCGCGCACCGCGGCCACGATCTTCGCCCCGCGGTTCATCTGCCGGGCGGTGAGCGTGACCAGGACGGCGGTGTCGTCCCGCTGGGTCGCGATGATGATCTGCCGGGCGCGCTGCACCTCGGCACGCAGCAGCACATCGCTGCGCGTGGCGTCGCCGATGACGCCCGCGTACCCCTCCGCTGTGGCGGCGTCGACGACCTTCGCGCTCGGGTCGACGACCACGATCTGTTCGGGCTTCAGACCGGTCGCGCAGACGGTCTGGATCGCCGAGCGACCCTTCGTGCCGAAGCCGACGACGACGGTGTGTTCACGCAAGTTGGACCTCCAGCGGTTCAGACGCCATTCCTCGCGCGTACGTTCCGTGAGCACTTCGAGAGTGGTGCCGACCAGGATGATCAGGAAGAGCACGCGCAGGGGCGTGATCAGGAGAATGTTGCAGAGCCGCGCGCTGTCGCTGTACGGGACGATGTCGCCGTACCCGGTGGTCGAGAGCGTCACGGTCGAGTAGTAGGCGGCGTCGAGGAAGTCGAGCCGGTTGTCCGAGTTGTCGTGGTAGCCGTCGCGGTCGATCCAGACGATGAAGGTCGTCAGGGCGAGCACCGCGAGCGCCATGAGGAGACGCTTGGCGACCTGCCGCAGAGGCCGCTCGACGATCTGGCGCGGCAGCTTGATGCGGTGGGTGACGAGGTGCTCGTCGGGGTTGCGGGCGATGGCGTCATGGCCGGGCAGTTTCACGTGAAACACTCCCCGGCCGTGTCGGTGTGCAGATCCGGACCGGCCCACGGGAGGTCGAGGACCTCCAGCTCCTGGCCGCGCCGCGCGCCGCCCGGTGGGACGACCGCGAGCCCGTCGGCCACCGCGATCCCGCGCAGCATCGCCGGGCCGTTGTAGTGCAGGGGCACGGCGTGATCGGCGCGGAGGGTGACAGGGACGAGCCGGGTGTCGTGCGGGTGCCCATGCACGTCCTCGCGCAGCACGGCGGTGTACGGCGACGGCGCGGGGCGCCCGGAGAGCGTACGCAGCAGGGGCTCGGCCAGGGTCAGCAGGCCGGAGACCGCGGCCAGCGGGTTGCCGGGCAGGCCGACGAGGTGCTGATCGGGGCGGATGCGGGCGAGCAGCATCGGGTGCCCCGGGCGGACGGCGACGCCGTCCACGAGGAGCTCGGCGCCGATGCGGCGCAGGATGGGGTGGACGTGGTCGACCGGACCGGAGGCGGTACCGCCGGTGGTGACGATGAGGTCGGCCGCGGAGGTGGTGAGGGCCTGGTGGAGCGCCTCGGCATCATCACCGAGCCTGCGTACGGCGATGACGTCGGCGCCCAGCGAGCGCAGCCAGGGCGGCAGCAGCGGCCCGAGCGCGTCACGGATGAGCCCCTCGTGGGGGAGCCCCTGGGTCAGCAACTCGTCCCCCAGGATCAGCACTTCGGCGCTGGGCCGGGGGACCACGGGCAGTTCGTCGTACCCGGCGGCTGCAGCGAGGCCGAGCACCGCCGGGGTCACCAGGGAGCCGCTCGGCAGGAGTTGGTCACCGGAGCGGCATTCCTGGCCGCGGGGCCGGATGTCCTGCCCTTGGGTGACATCGCGCCGGGGGTGCAGCCGCCCCTTGTCGTCGGTGAGGCCGTGCTCGCTGCGGATGACGGCGGTGGCCTCCTGCGGGACCCGCGCGCCGGTCGCGATCCGCACGGCTTCCCCGTCGGAGAGCGGCTCGGGCCGCCCGTGCCCGGCAAGAATCCCGTCGGCCCGGACATCCCAGGGACCGGGCCCCGCGACGACCCAGCCGTCCATCGCCGAGGTGTCGAAGGAGGGCAGATCGGTGAGGGCGACGAGCGGCGCGGCCAGAACGAGGCCGAGCGCTTGCCCCAGGGGGACGGTGACGGGCGCGGAGGACGCCGGCCGTGGGGCACGGCCGGCAGCGGTGCGGGCGGCCGGCCAGGGGGTGATGTCGCGGTGCTGAGGTTGGGCGGTGGGGTCGGTGTCGCCGCGGAGGTCGGACGCGGCGGGGGTGGGCGCGGGGGCGGCGGGGGGCTGGGGCACGGTGGCGTGTCCGGGGCCGCCCGAGGTGTCTCGCGCGTTTCGGGGGTCGCCGCCTGCGGGACCGGCGTCGGCGCGCCTGCTGGTCCTGCGGTCATGGTCGTCGTTCACCAGGGCGAGAGCCTCGTCGAGCTCGGCGTCCGGCGCGGGCTGCCCACTCATCCGGCATCCGGCCGCATGTCGCCCCTGGCACCCTGCCCCGGGTCGGGGCGGGCGCCCTGGGGCTTGGCGTCGGGGTGGGTGCCCTGGTGAGTGACGCCGGGGCGGGCGCCCTGCTGGGTGGCGCCGGGATGGGTGGTGTCGGGGCGGGCGCCCTGCTGGGTGGCGTCGGGCGTGGCGGTCGGCTTTCCGCCGGGGACCGCTTCCGGGGCCACGGCAGGCGCACCGGCAGGCCCCGCGTCGGCGTCGGCCTCCTGGGCCCATCGCGTGGCCAGCGCCGCCGCCTTGCGGGCCGCGTCGGCCACGGCTTCGGGTCCGCCGCCCTGCGCGGCCCGCGCCGCCGCGTACCCCACCAGGAAGGTGGTCAGCGGAGCCGCAGGCCTGGCCACGCCGTGTGCGGCGTCGCGCGCGAGGTCGAGCAGCAAGCTGGTGTCGACGTCGAGCTCGATGCCCAGTTCGTCCTTGACTGCGGAAATCCATTCATCCAACACGTGCCCATGCTCCCTGATGCGGGCCCGAGCGGCCGCGATGTCGTCCCAGGTGTCGCAGTCGAAGGACGCCACCGCGTCGGTGACCCGGGTGAGTTCGAGCCGCGCGGTGAGTGACCGCAGCGGAAGTCCCGTCAGACCGTCGTGCTCGGCGGCGAGCCGCGCGATCTCGCGTCTCAGCGCGGCACTGCGATAGGCGGCGACCAGCGGCTGGTCCCGGCCGCCGGGATCTCTCAGGACCGCGCCGTCCGCGCCGCTCTCACGCAGCTCGGCGAGGAGACTGCCCACCGTCCGCTCCTCCAGGAACGGCAGATCGGCGGAGAGCACCACCACGTGCTCCGCCCGCGTACACCGCAGCCCCGCGTCGAGCGCGGCGAGCGGCCCCGCCCCGGCGGGTTCCTCGCGCGCCCACTCCACGGGGCGGGCGGTCGGGCGGGGCGCGGCAACGACCACGGTCGTCCCCGCGCCGGAACACGCGCCGAGCACCCGGGCGAGCAGCGCGCGGCCACCTACCCGCAGGCCCGGCTTGTCCACACCGCCGAGCCGCCTCGCGCCACCGCCCGCGAGCACCACGGCGTCGTACGGAACGGCTCTCGGGGAGGCATTCTGTGAGGCGTACGCGGCATCGGTCGGGGCGGCATGCCGAGGATCGGGCGGGTCGGCATGCCGAAGATCGTTCGGGGCGGCGTCCGAGGCGGCGGAATCGGCGCCGCCCGGAGCCCTCTGCGCGGTCATGCCCCGAGTATGGGCGCACGAAGGATCAATGCCACCCCTCATACGGGGTCTGACATCACCTCTGTACGCAGACTCACATCACGGCGCCGCCGCCCGCACCGCCGTCCCGCCCCTCTTCACACCGACCGCAGCAGCATCGCGGGCTGCTCCACGCAGTCCGCCACGAACCTCAGGAAGCCGCCCGCAGTGCCGCCGTCGCAAACGCGGTGGTCGAAGGTGAGCGAGAGCTGCACGACGTGCCGCACCGCCAACTCCCCTTGGTGCACCCACGGCTTGGGCACGATCCGGCCCACGCCGAGCATGGCCGCCTCGGGGTGATTGATGATCGGCGTGGAGCCGTCGACCCCGAACACCCCGTAGTTGTTCAACGTGAACGTGCCGCCCGTCAGTTCCCCGGGCGTCAGCTTTCCGTCCCTCGCCGACTCCGTCAGACGGATCAGCTCGGCGTTGACCGATTCGGTGGTCCTCGTGTGCGCGTCGCGCACCACCGGGACGACCAGACCGCGGTCGGTCTGCGCGGCGAAACCGAGGTGGACATCGGAGAGCCGGACGACCTCGCGCGCTTCCATGTCCACGGTGGAGTTGAGCATCGGATACCGGGCCAGCGCGGCCACGCTGATGCGGGCGAACAGCGCGAGCAGCGAGATCTTCTGGCCTGCGCCCTCCTTCGCGGCGCCCGACTTGACGGCTGCGTTCATCGCGGCGCGCGCCGCGAGCAGTTCGGTCGCGTCGGCGTCGACCCAGCAGGTGGCTTCCGGTATCTCGCGCCTGCTGCGGGACATCTTGTCCGCGACGAGGCCGCGGATGCCGGTCAGCGGATAGCGCTCCTGCGCCCCCGCCTGCGCGCCATGCGTCTCCTCGCTCGACGGCCCCACCGGCGTACCCGTGATCGGGGCCGTGTCCGCGGCCGTACGCTCCGCCGCGATGGCGCTCTCCACGTCGGCCCGCATGATCAGCCCGTCCGGGCCGGTGCCCGTCAGCTCCCGCAGCTCCACGCCGTTCTCACGGGCCAGCTTGCGTACGAGCGGTGAGATCACCGGTATCGGACCGTCGGGGCGCGGAAGGGCGCCCGGGACCGTGAACGGCTCCTCCGGCGGGGCGGTCCGCGGCGCAGGCCGCGCGGCAGGCTTCGGCGCGGTCTTCGTGCCGAACCCCACCGATCGCACCCGCCTGCGTCGCGCGGGCGCCGCCGCCGTGCCGTACCCCACCAGGACGTTGCCGGACGACTCCTCGGCGACAGCCGCCTGAAGGGCCCGCTCCGCGGGCTCCTGGGGGGCGGCGGACGTGTCCGAAGCTCCGGCCGCGGCGCCGACGGCGACCGTCAACAAGGGCGCCCCCACCGGCAGTTCCACCCCCTCCTCGCCGAAGCGGGCCGTCACCACGCCCTCGTACGGGCAGGGCACCTCGACCATCGCCTTCGCCGTCTCGACCTCGACGACGGGCTGGTCCACGGCGACGAAGTCGCCGACCTGCACGAGCCAGCGGACGATCTCCGCCTCCGTGAGCCCCTCGCCGAGATCCGGCAGCTTGAACTCAAGGCTGTTCACGTTCAGACCGGGCGCCATCAGCTGTCCGCCTCCCACTGCAACCGCGCGACCGCGTCCAGGATTCGGTCCACGCCCGGCAGGTGATGCCGCTCCAGCATCGGCGGCGGATACGGGATGTCGAATCCGGCGACGCGCAGGACCGGCGCCTCCAGGTGGTGGAAGCACCGCTCGGTGACGCGAGCGGCGATCTCTCCGCCCGGTCCGCCGAATCCGCTCGACTCGTGCACGACGACAGCGCGACCGGTCCGGCGCACGGAGGCGGCCACCGTCTCGTCGTCGAAGGGGACGAGGGAGCGCAGGTCGACCACTTCGAGGTCCCACCCCTCGGCCACCGCAGCCTCGGCCGCTTCAAGGCAGACGGGGACGGAGGGCCCGTACGTGAGGAGCGTGGCGCTGCGCCCGGGGCGTCGCACCACGGCTTTGCCTATGGGTTCAACGGCCTGCGGCGCGTCCGGGTTCCAGTCGGCCTTGGACCAGTAGAGGCGCTTGGGCTCCAGGAAGACGACCGGATCGTCGGAGGCGATGGAGGCCCGCAGCAGGCCGTAGGCGTCGGCGACCGTGGCGGGCGTGACGACATGCAGCCCCGGTGTCGCCATGTAGTACGCCTCGGAGGAGTCGCTGTGGTGCTCGACTCCGCCGATGCCACCGCCGTAGGGCACGCGGACCGTGATGGGCAGCGGCATCGCGCCCCGGGTGCGGTTGCGCATCTTCGCCACATGGGAGAGGAGCTGTTCGAAGGCGGGGTAGGCGAACGCGTCGAACTGCATCTCGACGACGGGCCGCAGCCCGTACATCGCCATGCCGACGGCCGTTCCCAGGATGCCCGCCTCGGCGAGCGGAGTGTCCGTGCAGCGGTCCTCGCCGAACTCCTTGGTGAGTCCGTCGGTGACCCGGAAGACCCCGCCGAGCGCCCCGACGTCCTCCCCGAGGACGTGCACGGCCGGGTCTTCGGCCAGGGAGTCGCGCAGGGCGCGCCCGAGCGCCTGCGCCATGGTGGCCGGTTTGGCTGCCTTCTTGGTGGCCCGTTCGGCCGCGACCGTACTCATCGCGCGTTCTCCTCGCCGTCCGTGCCGTCCGTGCCGTCTTCCGATGCCTCGAGTTCAGCCCGCAACTGGGCTGCCTGTTCGCGCAGTTGCGAGGTCTGCTCGGCGTACACATGGCCGAACAGGTCCATGGGGTCGAGCTCGGGGTCCTGGTTCATGCGTTCTCGCAGATCGGCTGCCATGGCCTCGGCGTCGTCGCGGGCCGCCCGCACCCGGTCCTCGTCGAGGAGGCCCCGCTCGGTCAACTCCCGCTCCAGGAGCAAGATCGGGTCGTGCGCCCGCCAGGCCTCGACCTCGGCGTCCCCGCGGTAGCGCGTGGCGTCGTCGGCGTTCGTGTGGGCGTCCATGCGGTAGGTCACGGCCTCGACGAGCGTGGGCCCGCCGCCTTCCCGCGCGCGGGAGACCGCTTCGCTCAGCACCTCGTGCATCGCCGCCGCGTCGTTGCCGTCCACCAGGCGTCCCGGCATTCCGTACCCGACGGCCTTGTGGGCCAGGGACGGGGCCGCCGTCTGCTTGTCGAGCGGCACGGAGATCGCGAAGCCGTTGTTCTGCACCAGGAAGACGACGGGTGCCTGCCAGACAGCCGCGAAGTTCAGCGCCTCGTGGAAGTCGCCCTCGCTGGTGCCGCCGTCGCCGACCATGGCGAGCGCGACCACGTCGTCGCCCTTGAGGCGTGCGGCGTGCGCGAGCCCCACGGCATGCGGGAGCTGGGTCGCGAGGGGGGTGCACAGGGGCGCTATGCGGTGCTCGCGCGGGTCGTACCCGGTGTGCCAGTCGCCGCGCAGCAGGGTCAGCGCCTGGACGGGGTCGAGGCCGCGGGCGACCGCGGCGAGCGTGTCCCGGTAGCTCGGGAAGAGCCAGTCCCGCTCCTCGAGGACCAGCGCGGCGGCCACCTCGCACGCCTCCTGACCGGTGCTGGAGGGGTAGACGGCGAGTCGGCCCTGCTTCGTCAGGGCGGTCGCCTGCGTGTTGTACCGCCGTCCGCGCACGAGCTGGGCGTACAACCGGGCCAGGAGTTCCTCGTCGGCCTTGCCGGCGGCCTCCGTGCCCAGGACGCGATACGGCTCGGCGTCGGGCAGCAGCGGCGCGGGATCGGTCCTGAGCTGCCATGCGGGTGGCGGGGTGGGCCGGTAGACGCCCCGCTGCTCCATGACCGTCATGTCGGCACCTCCAGGTGGAAGCGGTCTCCTCGTGGGAGCGGCAAAGAGGCGCGGCAATGTGAGGCGCCTCACCTACCGATTGTTCGGTCGTCGGCACATTTTGGCTACAGGCACCTCCAGGCTGTGGACAAACGGTTCTGCACAGCCTGGGATGGATGCAGTACGTCCATGGTAGGGAGGCGGGGGGACATGGCATCTGAACGAATGGCCGACGGACGCGACGGTGATCGTCCGGAAGGCCGGCCCGGGGACCGCCAGGAGGGCCTGCCCCGCCCGAGGGACCCGGCCGGGGACCGCCAGGAACCCCTGCCGCGCCCGCTGGACTCGATCGACCGCGACATCCTGCAGATCCTGCACACGGACGGTCGCGCGTCGATACGGGCCGTGGCCGAGCGCGTCCATGTGTCACGGGCGAACGCGTACGCGCGCATCAACCGGCTCATCGACGACGGGGTCATCCGGGGCTTCGGCGCCCGGATCAACCACGAGCGGGCGGGCCAGGGCGCGTCCGCGTACATCACGCTCAAGATCGTCCAGAACACCTGGCGCACGGTCCGCGAACATCTGCGCACGCTGCCGGGCGCCTCGCACATCGCGCTGGTCAGCGGCGACTTCGACGTGCTGCTCCTGGTGCACACGCCGGACAACCGAGCGCTGCGCGAGCTGGTCCTGACCCGGCTTCAGTCCATCCCCGAGGTGCTCAGCACGCGTACGTTGCTGGTCTTCGAGGAGGACGACCTGGAGCCGGAGAACTGACCGGGCGGGCCTGGCTGACCGAGCCGGAGAGCTGTCCCGTCAGCCGCTGCTGCGGAGCCCCGCGAAGGCGAGCTGGACGACGGCATCGGCGACCTGCTCGCCCGACGAGGCACCACGGGCGTCCGGGCGGTACCACTCCACGATCGAGTTGATCATCCCGAAGAGCAGCCGGGTGGCGAGGCGCAGCTCGACGTCCGAGCGCAGGTCGCCGTCGGCCACGGCCTCCTTGAGCAGGTCGGCGACCTGCTGGTCGAACTCCCTGCGCCGCTCCATGGCCCACCGCTCGGTGTCCGTGTTGCCGCGCACGCGCAGCAGCAGCGTCACGTAGGGCAGTTCCGCGATCAGCACCTCGACGGTGCGCCGCGTGACGTGCTCCAGGCGCTGCACGGCGGTGCCCACGCGCGCGTGGTCCTCGGTGAGGATCCCGAAGAGCCCGTCGAGCGCCCGGCTCACCGCGCGGCGCAGCAGCTCTTCCTTGCCGGAGACGTGGTGGTAGATCGAGGACTTGGAGATACCGGCGGCCTTGGAGAGGTGCTCCATGGACGTGCCGTCGTAACCGCGCTCGTTGAAGACCCGGACCGCCACCGTCAGGAGGGTCTCCGGGGTGTACGTGTCGCGCCTGGTGGTGGTCATGAGCGGTGGTCCTCTCGCGCTGCCGCGCGGCGCAGCGCCTGGGAGGGCGCGTAGCGGCCGGTGGGGTACTCCAGGTGCAGTCTCTCCAGCGTTTCGCGGACCCAGCCCGCGCCGAGTTCCTCGCCCCACGCGAGCGGTCCGCGCGGGTAGTTGACGCCGAGGCGCATCGCCGTGTCGACGTCCTCCTTGTCGGCGACACCGCGTGCGACGGCGTCCTGGGCGAAGTCGACGAGCATGGCGACGGTACGGGCCACGATCAGCCCCGGGACGTCGGCGACGACACTGACCTGCTTGCCCAGCGCCTGGAAGAGACCCACGGCCTCACGGAGCTGGTCGTCGCTCACCTTCGCGGCGGGCGCCAGGGCCATCCTGGTCGCCGCCCTGTAGTCCAGCGCTAGATCGAAGTGGATGACCGGTGCGTCGGCGTCGTCCGCGGCACAGCCGTCGGCGAGGAAGAGCTTCCCTCCGGCGGGCAGTTCGATCCAGCCGGGGTGCTCGGGGTCGATGGGCTCCTCGTACGCGACGTCGATCCCCGCGCCGACGATCAGCTCGATGAGGGCGTGCGCCTGGAAGAGCCTCCCGTGCACCGCGACGGACGCCGGGGCCGGTGCGGGGGCCGCGGTGTGCGGCTCCGCGCGCGGGGCGTCGTCCCCGTAGGCGTACCAGCCCTGTCCCGACTTGCGGCCCAGGCGGCGTGATTCGACGAGGCGGCGCTGGGCGAGTGACGGCGTGAACTTGGGGTCCTGGAAGAAGGACTCCCACACGGAGCGGGTGACGGCCTCGTTCACGTCCTGGCCGATGAGGTCGGTCAGCTCGAAGGGGCCCATCTTGAAGCCGCCGCATTCGCGCAGGACGGCGTCAATGGTGGCCGGGTCGGCGGCCCGCTCCTCGTGCAGGCGCAGCGCCTCGGCGTAGAAGGGGCGGGCGACGCGGTTGACGATGAAGCCGGGGGTGTCCGCGCTGCGCACCGGTGTCTTGCCCCAGGCGCGCGCCGTCTCGTACGCGCGCGTGGCGGCCGTTTCGTCGGTCGCGGAGCCGCTGACGACCTCGACGAGGGGGAGCAGCGGTGCGGGGTTGAAGAAGTGCAGGCCGACGAAGCGGCCTGGCTTCTTGAGCGTGCCCGCGATGGCGGTGACGGAGAGGGAGGAGGTGTTCGTGGCGAGGAGGCAGTTCTCGTCGACGATCTCTTCCAGCTCTTCGAAGAGGCGCTGTTTGACCGGAAGTTGCTCCAGGACCGCCTCGATGACGAGTCCGCACCCGGTGAGCTCGGCGAGACCGGCGACCGGTGCGAGCCGGTCCCCCGCGGCGGACCGGTCCTCCGCCGTGAGCCTGCCCTTGGCGACGAGGCGGTCGAGGCGTGCGGCGATGGCGGCGGCCGCGGTCTTCGCCTGCCCCTCCATGGCGTCGTACAGCCGCACGGGGTGGCCCGCCAGCAGGGCGACCTGGGCGATGCCCTGGCCCATGGTTCCGGTGCCGACGACGGCAACGGGGCTGCTGAGCTCGAGTGCTGTCATGCTCGCGATCCTCCCGCACGAGGTGTCCGCCGGAGGGTGCGGGGGTGCCCGGCGAGAAGTTGTCCACAGGTTGGCCGGACCCCCTTGTCCCGACCGATCGTTCGGTTACTCTAGCTCTGTCCGTGCGTTCCCGCACTGCCCTGCCCAGCTCGCCGGCTCGACGAAGAGCCGGCTCGACGAGGAGTTGGTCCGATATGGCCGCCGAACTCACTGCGCACCAGCTGATCGCCACGCACCGGCCCACACTCGACCAGGCGCTGGAGACGATCCGCACGCGCGCGTACTGGTCGCCGCACCCCGAACACCCCAAGGCCTACGGGGAGAACGGCAGCCTGAGCCTGCCCGACGGCAAGGCCGCCTTCGACGCCCTCCTGGGCAGCCGCTTCGAGCTCGACCAACCGGGCACGGACGACTGGACAGGCGCGGAGGTCTCTCCGTACGGGCCCGAGCTGGGCATCACGTACCCCCACCCGGACATCGACACGCTGCTGCCCGCCATGCGCACCGGGATGCGCGCGTGGCGCGAGGCGGGCGCGGAAGTGCGCGCGATGGTCTGTCTGGAGATCCTGTCGCGCATCAGCGCCCGCACGCACGAGATGGCGCACGCGGTCATGCACACCAGCGGCCAGGCCTTCATGATGGCCTTCCAGGCGGGCGGCCCGCACGCCCAGGACCGAGGCCTCGAAGCGGTGGCGTACGCGTACGTCGAGCAGGCCCGCACCCCCGACAACGCGGAGTGGTCCAAGCCCCAGGGCAAGCGGGACCCGATCGGCCTGGACAAGCGCTTCACGCCCGTGGCCCGCGGCATCGCGCTCCTGATCGGCTGCAACACCTTCCCGACGTGGAACGGCTATCCGGGCCTGTTCGCCTCCCTGGCCACCGGCAACCCCGTCCTGGTCAAGCCCCACCCGCGCGCGGTGCTCCCACTCGCGCTGACGGTGCGCATCGCGCGCGAGACCCTCGCCGACGCGGGCTTCGACCCGAACCTGGTGTGCCTGGCCGCCGAGCGACCGGGCGAGGGCATCGCCAAGACCCTCGCCGTCCGCCCCGAGATCAAGATCATCGACTACACGGGGTCGACCGCCTTCGGCGACTGGCTGGAGGCCAACGCCCGCCAGGCACAGGTCTACACGGAAAAGGCCGGCGTGAACACGGTCGTCGTGGACTCGACGGACAACTACAAGGGGATGCTGTCGAACCTGGCCTTCTCCCTGTCCCTCTACAGCGGCCAGATGTGCACGACCCCGCAGAACCTCCTGATCCCCCGGGACGGCATCACGACGGACGCGGGCGCGAAGTCGTACGACGAGGTGGTGTCCGACCTGGCCGCGTCGGTGAACGGCCTGCTCGGCGACGACGCCCGGGCGAACGGCATCCTCGGCGCCCTGGTGAACCCGGACGTGAAGGCACGCCTGGAGGCGGCGGCCGGCCTCGGCGAAGTGGCCCTCCCCTCACGGGAGATCAGCAACCCCGAGTTCCCTGACGCCGTGGTCCGCACCCCCGTCATCGTCAAGCTGGACGGCGCCAAGCCGGACGCCGAGGCGGTGTATCTCGAGGAGTGCTTCGGCCCCGTCTCCTTCGCCGTCGCGGTCGACTCGGCCGCGGACGCCGTGGACCTGCTGCGCCGCACGGTGCGCGACAAGGGCGCGATGACGGTCGGCGCGTACACGACGTCGGACGAGGTGTCCGGCGCCGTGGAGGAGACCTGCCTGGAGGAGTGCGCCCAGCTCTCCTTGAACCTCACGGGCGGCGTCTATGTGAACCAGACGGCGGCCTTCTCGGACTTCCACGGCTCGGGCGGCAACCCCGCCGCGAACGCAGCCCTGTGCGACGGCGCCTTCGTCGCCAACCGCTTCCGTGTGGTGGAGATCCGCAGGGACGCCTGACGCCCGGCGGCGGGTTCAGGCCTCCGTGCCCGGAGGCCTGCCCGCCGACCAGTGGAAGAGCGTCATGCCGACGCTGGTGGCCAGGTTGTAGCTGGAGACCTGGGGCCGCATCGGCAGGGACACCAAGTGATCGGCGCGCTCCCGCAGCGGCGCCGACAGACCGCTGCGCTCGGACCCGAAGGCCAGCACGGCGTCGTCCGGCAGCTTGAGACCGCGGATGTCCTCGCCCTCCGCGTCGAGCGCGAACACCGGCCCCGGCGGCAGCGCGGCGACGTCCATCCGCTCGACGGCCGTGGCGAAGTGCAGGCCCGCGCCACCGCGTACGACCGTGGGATGCCAGGGGTCGAGCGTGCCGGTGGTGACGACTCCCGTCGCCCCGAAGCCCGCCGCGAGCCGGATCACGGCCCCGGCGTTGCCCAGATTGCGCGGATCGTCGAGGACCACGACCGGCGCGCTCCTCGGCATGCGGGCCAGCGTGTCGAGGTTGGCCGTGCGGGAGGGGCGTGCCGCCAGGGCCGCCACCCCCGTGGGATGCAGACGCGGCACGAGGGCGCGCAGGGTGCTGTCCGGAACCTGCACGAGAAGCGCGTCGAGGGCGTCCTTCACGTCCGGCGCGAGCTCGTCGGCTAGGGCGAGCACGGCGGCCCTGTCGCTGGTCAGCGCCGAGGGGACGTGCGCCGCGAAACGCAGCGCGTGCTTGATGGCGTGGAAGCCGTCGAGGAGCACGGAGGTCTCGGAGATCTCCCGCCAGGCCCGCACAGCACCGTCCGGTCCACTCTGGTGCGTCCCGCTCATCCCCCGTACGTCCCGTTCATGAGGGAAAGCCTACGCGCGCGTGCTCGGGGGATTCCGGGGCCGGTTCCTCGTCCGTGCCGCGCTGCCCCGGCACCGCGCCGGGGCGCGGCAAGCGCGAGAACAGCGCTCCACGCGCGCGTGCCGTCCATCCCCCGACGCGGCGCAGGAACGACGTCGGCAGGAACACCGCGTCGGCCGCGATCATCGCGAGCGAGAAGAACGGCAGGCCGAGGAGGACCGCGATGACCGCGTGCTCGAAGATCATGGCGGCCAGCAGGACGTTCTTGACCCGCCTGTTGAAGAGGGTGAAGGGGAAGGCGACCTGCACGGCGACCGTCCCGTACGTCACCAGCATCACCATCAGGCCGTGCGAGACGAGCAGGTCGGAGAGTGCGGGCCAGGGGGAGAAGTAGTCGAGACGCAACGGGTAGTAAACGGCCGTGCCGTCCTGCCAGCGGCTGCCCTGGATCTTGTACCAGCCGGCCGTCGCGTAGATCAGACACGCCTCGACCATGATCACAAGGAGTGCGGCGTTGTGCGCGAGCCTGACGATGACGTCGAGCAGCTTGCGCGCCTCACCGTCGGGCGCGCGCCGTCCGACCGCCCACCACAGGGCGTGCGCGCACCACAGCCCCCAGAAGACCAGCAGCCAGCCCCCGCTGAGCTCTCCCATGAACGTCACCACGGAGAGACCGAGCCCGAGCATCCACCACAGCACGGGCCCCACCTTGTCGGCGGGCTGCGCCGTTCCCAACAGGTCGACCGGCGCCTTCCCGTCACCGACGGAGGCGGCACGCGCGCGTGCCGCTCGGCGGGCGTCGAGCGACCAGACCTGGCCGCAGCGCGTGAACACCAGATAGGTGGCCATGAGGTGGATGACGTTGTCGCCGCCGTCGCCCATGAAGATGGAGCGGTTCTGCAGCGAGAGCACGCCGATCATGAAGAGCACGGACATCGTGCGCGTGCGCCAGCCGAGCATCAGCAGGGCGCTGCTAAGGACGGCGAGTGCGTAGACGACCTCGAACCAGACGTGCCCGTCGGACCACATCAGGGCCGTGAAGGCGTCGTTCTCCGCGATGAGCTGCTGGGCCATGTCCCAGCTCCACGGGCCGTCGGGGCCGTAGAGCTCCCGGCGGTGGGGGAGTTCACGCAACAGGAAGAGCAGCCAGGTGGCGGCGAACCCGATGCGGATCACGGCGGTCTGATAGGGGCCGAGAGCGGACGCGGTGACGTGCTCGATGCCGCGCCCGAGCAGGGAGCCGAAGCGGTTCATCGGGCTTCCACCTCAGCTTCCCGGGCCTTGCCCAGGGGCATGTCGTCGGGTGTCACGGACCACCACGGCAGCTGGCGGATCACCGGTTTCGTCGAGACCTTCTCGTCGCTCCACTCCGGGGGCGGCACGTTCGTGGTCTTCGAGCGGACCTGGACGCGCTCGATGCCGGCGCCCCGGTCCAGGGGTTCCTCACGCTCGACGCGCATCATCACGATGCGGCGGATGTAGCGCTCCGAGAGCTGACCGCGCAGGCCGCGGGGACGATTCTGCGCGTCGTGCGCGCCCACGTAGAAGTCCCAGGCCCTTCGCAGCTCGTTCTGCTGCGTGTGGCTGGGCAGCAGATTGCCGTCGATGGCGGCTCCGTCGCGCGCCGACAGGTCGTACCAGCCGGTCGTCCGGGTCGAGCCGTCGGCCGTACGGATCTCGGCGCGGGCCTGCACCGCGATGTTCTGCTGCATCGGGTTGGGCGCGAAGAGCTTCCAGTTCTGCTCGAACTCGGGGTAGATCCAGTCGTCGACGGCCTCCCCGTGCTGCTTGGTCATGGTGTTCGCGGGGGCGACATGCAGGAAGAGCATCCCCACGTGGACGCAGGCCGTGACGGCGATGAGCGCGAGGGCGAGCGCGGCCACCGCCTGGTAGCGCGGGGAGAGGGCGGCGATGCCGGTACGCGGCTCGGGCGGGGTGGCTGTCACCAGGGTGTGGGCCGCGGCTCCCGGGGCGGCTTCCGACGACGGGGCGGCGGGGGCGCCCTCGGCGGGCGAGGAAGCGGCGTCGATGGGCGAGGAGGCGGCGTCGATGGGTGGGGGCGGCGACTCGTGCGCGTTGTTGTCGTTCGCGTCCATTTGGCCCCGTTTCCGATCCCGCACGGTGATGCACCCGTCGGCCGCCCGTCACACGGCTCTCGACCGCCCGTCGCAGCGGAACGGTACTCATGCCTGCGCGCCAGGCACAGCGTCCGTGAAGTTATCCACAGGGTTGACACCTTATGGCGCTGAGCCGCACCATTGAATTCCACGAACCGAACGATCGGTCGGTAGCTAGCTAAAGGTCGAGGGGGACCGCGATGGCGACAGCAGCCGAGCATCAGACGGCCCGGTCCGGACCGGACCAGGCAGCGGCCGACGCCGCACGCACGGCGGCACACGAAGCGGCATTCGACGCCGCGGTCGCGGCCGACGAGCGCATCGAGCCCCGGGACTGGATGCCCGACGCCTATCGCGCCTCACTGGTCAGGCAGATCGCCCAGCACGCCCACTCCGAGATCATCGGCATGCAGCCAGAGGCCAACTGGATCACCCGCGCCCCGTCCCTGCGGCGCAAGGCGATCCTCATGGCCAAGGTCCAGGACGAAGCCGGCCACGGCCTGTATCTCTACAGCGCGGCCGAAACCCTGGGCACCAGCCGCGACGAACTGCTCGACAAACTGCACTCGGGCCGCCAGAAGTACTCGTCGATCTTCAACTACCCCACGCTGACCTGGGCCGACGTCGGCGCGATCGGCTGGCTGGTGGACGGCGCCGCGATCACGAACCAAGTCCCGCTCTGCCGCTGTTCGTACGGCCCCTATGCCCGCGCGATGGTCCGCGTCTGCAAGGAGGAGTCGTTCCACCAGCGCCAGGGATACGAATCCCTGCTCGCCCTCAGCCAGGGCACCGAGGCCCAGCACGCCATGGCACAGGACGCGGTGAACCGCTGGTGGTGGCCGTCCCTGATGATGTTCGGCCCGCCCGACGACGAGTCGTCGCACTCGGAACAGTCGATGACCTGGAAGATCAAGCGTCACTCGAACGACGAGCTGCGCCAGCGCTTCGTGGACATCTGCGTCCCCCAGGCCGAGTCCCTCGGGCTCACGCTCCCCGACCCGGACCTCGCGTGGAACGAAGAGCGGGGACATCACGACTTCGGCCCGATCGACTGGACGGAGTTCTGGGCGGTCCTCAAGGGCAACGGCCCGTGCAACGAACAGCGGATCACGCAGCGCAGGAGCGCGCACGAAGAAGGCGCGTGGGTGCGCGAGGCAGCAGCGGCGTTCGCCGCCAAGCACGGGGAGGCGAAGGCATGAGCAGCTCGACCGACTGGCCGCTGTGGGAGGTGTTCGTGCGCTCCCGCCGCGGGCTCTCCCACACCCACGCCGGCAGCCTGCACGCGCCGGACGCGGAAATGGCCCTGCGCAACGCCCGCGACCTCTACACCCGCCGGAGCGAAGGCGTCTCGATCTGGGTCGTGCCGTCCACCCAGATCACCGCCTCATCGCCCGACGAGAAGGACTCCTTCTTCGAACCGGCGGGCGACAAGCCCTACCGCCACCCGACGTTCTACGACATCCCGGACGGGGTGAAGCACCTGTGACCGCACCCCTGGCCCCGACGGCCACCGCCACCGCCCTCGCCCTGGGCGACGACGCCCTGGTGCTCTCGCACCGGCTGGGGGAGTGGGCGGGCCACGCGCCCGTCCTCGAAGAAGAGGTCGCCCTGGCGAACATCGCCCTCGACCTGCTCGGCCAGGCACGCGTCCTGCTCTCCCTGGCCGGGGACGAGGACGAACTGGCCTACCTCCGCGAGGAACGCGCCTTCCGTAACCTCCAGCTGGTCGAGCAGCCGAACGGCGACTTCGCCCACACCATCGCCCGCCAGCTCTACTTCTCCACGTACCAAACGCTGCTGTACGGCGCGTTGGCGAGCGGCGACAGCACGTTCGCCCCGCTGGCGGCGAAGGCGGTCAAGGAAGTCGCCTATCACCAGGACCACGCGGAGCAGTGGACACTGCGGCTCGGCGACGGCACCGCGGAGAGCCACGAGCGCATGCAGCGCGGGCTCGACGCACTCTGGCGTTTCACCGGCGAGATGTTCCAACCGGTCGAAGGCCTCGACGGCACGACGAATGCCTCGGCAGGCGTCGACTGGCCGGCGCTGCGCACGAGCTGGACCGCCTCGGTGACCGCCGTCATCGAGAAGGCCACCCTGACCGTGCCCACCGGCCCGCAGGAAGGGGCCTGGGCGGCCGGCGCGGGCCGCCAGGGCCTGCACACCGAATCCTTCGGACGGATGCTCGCCGAGATGCAGCACCTGCACCGCAGCCACCCGGGGGCGTCATGGTGACCACCGCCCTCGAAGAGGAGCTCCTCGCCCTGGCGGGCTCCGTGCCCGACCCGGAGCTGCCGGTCATCACGCTGGCCGAGCTCGGGGTGCTGCGCGGCGTGCACGTACGCGGCATCGGCAAGGTCGACGTCGAGCTGACCCCCACGTACACCGGCTGCCCGGCCATAGAGACCATGACCGCCGACATCGAGCAGGTCCTGCGCGAGCGCGGCATGGCGGAGATCTCCGTGCGCACCGTGCTCTCCCCCGCCTGGTCGACGGACGACATCAGCGCCGAGGGCCGCCGCAAACTCGCCGAGTTCGGCATCGCACCCCCGCGCCCGCACAGCGCCGGCGGCCCGATACCCCTCACCCTCTCGGTCCGCTGCCCGCACTGCGGCTCGACCGACACCGAACTGCTCAGCCGCTTCTCGTCGACGGCCTGCAAGGCCCTGCGCCGGTGCGTCTCCTGCCGTGAACCCTTCGACCACTTCAAGGAGTTGTGATGGCCCGCTTCCACCAGCTCCGGGTAGCGGCGGTCGAGCGGCTCACCGACGACTCCGTGACCCTGACCTTCGAGGTGCCCCCCGCCCTGCGCGAGGAGTACCGCTTCGTGCCGGGCCAGCATCTCGCCCTGCGCCGCTTCGCCGATGGCACCGAGATCCGGCGCACGTACTCGATCTGCGCACCCGCGCCCCACCCCGAAAGCCCCTCGGAGCCGCGGACCCTGCGGGTCGGGGTGCGCTTCGTCGAAGGCGGCGCCTTCTCGACGTACGCCCTGAAGGAAATCGCCGTCGGCGACCTCCTCGAAGTGATGACCCCGGCCGGGCGCTTCACGCTGGACCCGGCACCCGGCCGCTATGCGGCCGTCGTCGGCGGCAGCGGCATCACCCCGGTGCTCTCCATCGTCACGACCCTCCTCGAACGCGAACCAGACGCCACGTTCTGCCTGATACGCAGTGATCGCACGGCCGCGTCGACGATGTTCCTGGAGGAGGTCGCCGACCTCAAGGACCGCTGGCCTGACCGGTTCCAGCTGGTCACCGTGCTCTCCCGGGAGGAGCAGCAGTCGGGGCTCGACTCCGGGCGGCTCGACGAGGAGCGGCTCGGCAGGCTGCTGCCGGCGCTGCTGCCCGTCCAGGAGATCGCGGGCTGGTTCCTGTGCGGCCCACTCGGCCTCGTGCAGGGCGCGGAGAAGACACTGCGCGGCCTCGGCGTGACGCGTCAGCGCATCCACCAGGAGATCTTCCACGTGGACGGCGGCCTCACGGCCCCCAGCCCCGCCGCCGCGACGGCCGCCCCCGCGCACAGCACCGTGACGGTGACGCTCGACGGGCGATCCGGCACCTGGCCGGTGCGGGACGGGGAATCCCTCCTCGACACCGTGCTGCGCAACCGCGCGGACGCGCCGTACGCCTGCAAGGGCGGGGTGTGCGGGACCTGCCGCGCCTTCCGGGTCTCGGGCGAGGTGCGGATGGACCGCAACTTCGCCCTGGAGCCGGAGGAGACCGACGCGGGATACGTGCTCGCGTGCCAGTCCCACCCGGCCACGGACGCAGTGGAGTTGGACTTCGACCGCTGAGGAATTCCCCCCGTCCCTTCGGCTGCGGCGACCGCGGCGACTGTGGTGACTGTGGCGACCGCGACGTTCACTGTTCCCTTCCCGTAGAACCTGTTCTATCTTGACGACCCGTCAGAAACGGCGGGCGTGGCAAGGACAGAACCGTCGGGCCGGTGCGCGGGAGGACAAGCAGTGGACTTCACCTTCACCGAGGAACAGCAGGCCGCCGTCGAGGCGGCGAAGGCGCTCTTCGCCTCCGTCGCCCCCGACGGCGTACCAAGCCCCGCCCTCGTACCAGGCGCCGTCGCCGAGGACTTCGACCGCCCCCTGTGGGCCAAGCTCGCCGAAGCCGACCTGCTGAGCCTGCTCCTCGCCCCCGAGCACGGCGGCGCGGGCCTGGACGCCATCGCCCTCTGCCTGATCCTGCGCGAGTCCGCGAAGAACCTCGCCCGAGTACCGCTCCTGGAGAGCAGCGCCGCCGCGTACGTCGTACAGAACTACGGCAGCCAGGAACTGAAGCAGCGCATCCTCGCGAAGGCGGGCCGCGGCGAGCTCGTCCTGACCGTCGCGGCGAACGGCCGCAGCGGACACGACCCCGCCGAACTGGCCGTCACCGCACGCCAGGACGGCGACGCCTGGCTGCTCGACGGCACACAGACCGCCGTTCCCTGGGCACAGAACGCCGACCTCATCGTGGTACCCGCCCACACATCCGCCGGCCGCACCCTCCTCGCCCTGATCCCCCGCGAGCACGAGGGCCTCACCCTCGCCGATCAGGTGTCCACGAGCGGCGAACGCCTCGGCGAGATCAACCTCGCATCCGTACGGATCGACGGCACCGACGTCATCGACACCGACGGAGCCTGGGACTGGCTGCGCGACCTGCTCGCCACCGGAACCTGCGCCCTCGCGCTCGGCCTCGGCGAGAGCGTGCTGAGCATGACCGGCGAATACACCGGCAAGCGCGAGCAGTTCGGCTTCCCCGTCGCCACTTTCCAGGCCGTGGCGGTACAGGCCGCCGACCGCTACATCGACCTGCGCGCGATGGAGGTCACCCTCTGGCAGGCCGCCTGGCGCATCAGCACCGGCGCGAGCGGCGCCCTGCCCGCCACGGGAGACGTGGCCGTCGCCAAGATCTGGGCATCAGAGGGCGTACGAAGGGTGGTGCAGACAGCCCAGCACCTGCACGGCGGCTTCGGATCCGACACCGACTACCCCCTGCACCGCTACCACGCGTGGGCCAAGCAACTGGAGCTGTCCCTCGGCCCGGCAGCGGCACACGAGGAGACCCTCGGCGACCTACTGGCCGCCCACCCCCTCGGCTGAAGGCCGCGGGCCCGAAACCAGAAGCCCGGCACCCGCAGCGCCGCCGAACTAGATCACGACGCCCGGCTGGCCCTTGTCGTCGACGACGGGCCGGCCCGCGGCCTCCCAGCTCTGCATGCCACCGTCGACGTTCACCGCGTCGATCCCCTGCTGGACGAGGTACATGGCGACCTGCGCCGAACGACCGCCGACCCGGCAGATGACATTGACCTTGCCGTCCTGCGGGGCGGCCTCGGTCAACTCGCCGTACCGGGCGACGAACTCGCTCATCGGAATGTGCAGCGCACCCGCGGCATGACCCGCCTGCCACTCCTCGTCCTCACGGACGTCCAGGAGAAAGTCGCCGCTCGCGAGGTCGCCGACACCGACCGTGGGCACATGAGATCCGAAAGCCATGCGTCCGACGCTACCCGACCCGCTAGGCCGTCAGCCGCGCAAGCTCCGCCTCACGCTCGGTGACCTGCGCGAGCAACTGCTCGGCGATCTCCTCGAGGAGCTGATCCGGATCGTCCGGCGCCATCCGCAGCATCGCGCCGATCGCCCCCTCCTCCAGCTCCCGCGCGACCACTGAGAGCAGCTCCTTGCGCTGGGAGAGCCACTCAAGACGGGCGTAGAGCTCCTCGCTCTTGCTCGGCCACTGCTGCTCGCGCACAGGACCCGCGGCCCACTCCTCGGACAGCTCCCGCAGCAAGGGCACGTCGCCACGCGCGTACGCGGCGTTCACCCGCGTGATGAACTCCTCGCGGCGCCCGCGCTCCTGGTCGTCCTGGGCGAGGTCGGGGTGGGACTTGCGGACGAGCTCGCGGTAGAGCTTGCGGGCCTCGTCACTGGGCCGCACCCGCTGCGGCGGCCGCACCGACTGATCGGTCAGCATCGCGGCGGCCTCCGGGTAGAGGCCCTCGCCATCCATCCACCCGTGGAACAGTTCCTCGACCCCCGGCATCGGCATGACCCGCGCCCGCGCCTCGTCCGCCTTGCGCCGGTCCTCGGGGTCACCGCTGCGGGCGGCCCGGGCCTCGGCGATCTCGGCGTCCAGCTCGTCGAGCCGCGCGTACATCGGGCCAAGCTTCTGGTGGTGCAGCCGAGAGAAGTTCTCCACCTCGACCCGGAACGTCTCCACGGCGATCTCGTACTCGATCAGCGCCTGCTCCGCCGCCCGTACCGCCTTCTCGAGGCGGTCCTCCGGCCGCGCAGCGCCACCCTGCCCCGCTGCCCCGTCAGGGCCTCCGCGACCAGCGGTCACGTCATCGGGATCGGGCGTCTGAGGCTGCGTAGGCTCGGTTTCCGGGGTCGTCACCCGTCCAGCCTAGGCCACCGTGCCCCCACCCCGGCGGAGCGGCGGCCGGGGCTTGCGCGGGAGCCTCCGAGCCCTCTCCTCACACTTCCGGCGATCCGGGGGGCCTCCCCCCTCCCCTCCCTCCCCCACCCCCCTAACCCCTCACCCCCTCAAACCCCCACCTCCGCCCCCACCCGCCCCTCTTTCACCGCGCGCACGAGTTCCGCGTGGTCCGCCTCCGTCCGGTTCGCGTACGCCACCGCGAACTTCGCCACCGCCGTGTCCAGCTCGTCGTTCTTGCCGACGTAGCCGGCGACGAGCCGCGGGTCGGCGCTGTGGGCGTGCGCGCGGGCCAGCAGGGCTCCGGTCATCCGGCCGTAGTCGTCGATCTGGTCGGCGGCCAAGGCCGCCGGGTCCACGCTGCCCTTGCGGTTCCTGAACTGCCGTACCTGGAAGGGCCGCCCGGCCACGGTCGTCCACCCCAGCAGGAAGTCGCTGACCACCTGCATCCGCTTCTGCCCGAGCACCACCCGGTGCCCTTCGTGCGCGACCTCGGGCACCGTGAAGCCCGCCGTGGGCAGATGCGGCAGCAGGGCGGAGGGCCGTGCCTCCTTGACCTGGAGCACCAGCGGCTCGCCCCGGTGGTCGAGCAGCAGCACCACATACGACCGCAGGCCCACGCTGCCCGTGCCCACGACGCGGAAGGCCACGTCCTGGACGGCGTACCGCGCGAGGAGCGGCAGCCGGTCCTCGGACAGCGTGCCGACGTAGTCCGCGAGGGCGGCCGCGACCTCGGCCGCCTCCGCGTCCGGTATTCGGCGGAGCACCGGTGGGGCGTCGACGAAGCGGCGGCCCACGACGCCGGCCTCGTCCTCCGTGCGCTCGGTCGACTTGGCCGCGAACTTGGCGCTCGTGTTGTGCCGTGCCTTCTCGGAGACGCTCTCCAGGGTGCCGAGCAGGTCTTTCGCGTCCGTGTGGGAGACCAACTCCTCGTCCGCGATGGCGTTCCACGCGTCGAGCGCGGGGAGCTTCGCGAGCAGCCGCATCGTGCGCCGGTACGCCCCCACCGCGTCGAACGCCGCTTCCTTGCAGACGTCCTCGCTCGCCCCGGCCTCACGTCCGGCGAGCACGAGGGAGGCCGCGAGCCGTTTCACGTCCCATTCCCAGGGGCCGTGTCCCGTCTCGTCGAAGTCGTTCAGGTCCATGACGAGCCCGCCGCGTGCGTCCCCGTACAGGCCGAAGTTCGCCGCGTGGGCGTCGCCGCATATCTGGGCGCCGATGCCCGTTACGGGGGTCCGCGCGAGGTCGTACGCCATCAGGCCGGCGGCTCCGCGCAGGAAGGCGAAGGGCGAGGCGGCCATCCGGCCCGTCCGGATCGGTGTGAGTTCGGGGAGCCTGCTGCGGTTGGTCTCCTGCACGGCATCGACCGGATCGGGGCGGCCGTCGTCCTCGACGAACCACTCGTGCGAGGCACGGCTGACGCGTGCCCGCAACGCCTTGCCCTCCCGTTTCGGCGACATCGCCGCCCCGGCGGCACCCTCCGAAGCATCCGCAGCCGCAGCCGCATCCGCATCCGTCCCACCTCGCTGCGAGGGCCACCGCGCGAACCCCTCCACGTACGGCAGTCGCGCACCCTTGAACTCCGTCATGCTCACCCCCACCGATCGGGCGCCCCCCGCGGGCTCACCTGGCATGAAGGTACCGCCGGGTGCCGAACGGCGTCAGAGCCTGTGGACAACCTGCGAGCTGTGGACAACTCGGCGCACCGTTCCAGCGCCCGGTGACATAGATCACCATGATCATCACCCGGGAGGCGATCGCGGTGCCGGCCCCGAGTACGTACAACGACCACACCCCCGGAGCACAACGAAAAGCGGGCCCCCACCAGGAATTTCATCCTGATGGAGACCCGCTCCACATGGTGCGCGAGGGGGGAGTTGAACCCCCACGCCCTTTCGGGCACTGGAACCTGAATCCAGCGCGTCTGCCTATTCCGCCACCCGCGCATGGGTGTTGTCCTGGGCCTCTCACCGTCTGGTGTGAACACTGTGTGCGAACACTGTTTGGTGCGAGCGCCTTCCGACATCCAGAAGATTAGCACGCTGGCAGGGGTGGATTCACATCCCTATTCGCGGGCACCTGCCCTGTTGATCCGGAGAGGACCGGGTGACGCCGACCGTCCGACCGACCGACTTGCGCCGTACCCGGCGAAGCTCCGCAGTCGGGTGCGGGACACTGGTTTGAGGCCCCCTCTACGATCCCTGGTAGAGGAGCCTGAGAGGAGCCCGTACGGATCCCGGAACCCTGGTGCGGGCATGCCTTGTGAGAGGCGACACTCATCGACTGGGCGGACAGGGGGAACCAGCCGATTTCCCGGCGCGTGGATACGATCAGTAAGCAGTACCAGGATGACTACGACGGAGGAGGTGCCCCATGGGAGTCATGAAGAAGTTCGAGCAGCGACTCGAAGGTCTCGTCAACGGCACCTTCGCCAAGGTGTTCAAGTCCGAGGTCCAGCCCGTCGAGATCGCCGGCGCCCTGCAGCGCGAGTGCGACAACAACGCGACGATCTGGAACCGCGAGCGGACCGTCGTCCCCAATGACTTCATCGTGGAGCTCAGCGCGCCCGACTTCGAGCGCCTGAGCCCCTACTCGGGGCAGCTCGGCGACGAGCTGTCCGGGATGGTGCGCGAGTACGCCAAGCAGCAGCGGTACAGCTTCATGGGTCCCATCAAGGTCCACCTGGAGAAGGCCGAGGATCTCGACACGGGCCTGTACCGGGTACGCAGCCGCACGCTCGCGTCCAGCACCTCCCAGAGCCCCGACAGCGCCCCGGTCGGTCCCGCGGGCCCCGCGGGCGCCGGTCACGGCCCCGCCAGGCCCCCTGCGGGTGGCGCGGGTGGTGGCTATGGCTACCCACAGCCCGCCCAGCCCTCCGGCGCTCCTCCCATGCCCGCCGCGCCGCCTCCCGGTGGCCGTCCGGGCGGACCCGCACCGGTGCCGAACCGTCCTCAGGGACCCGGCGCCGGACCCCTTCCGGGTGCGCAGGTGCGGCGCTGGATCGAGATCAACGGCAATCGCCATCAGATCTCCCGCCCGACGCTGGTGCTGGGACGCAGCACCGACGCCGATGTGCGGATCGACGACCCCGGCGTATCGCGCCGGCACTGTGAGATCCGGACCGGAACGCCCTCGACGATCCAGGATCTCGGGTCTACCAACGGCATCGTGGTAGACGGGCAGCACACCACCCGCGCTACGCTCCGCGACGGCTCGCGGATCGTCGTGGGCCAAACCACCATCGTTTACCGGCAAGCCGAAGGGTGAAGCGGGGGCAATGTCAGAGCTGACCCTGACGGTCATGCGGCTGGGTTTCCTAGCCGTTCTGTGGCTGTTCGTGATCGTGGCCGTCCAGGTCATCCGTAGCGACCTGTTCGGAACACGCGTCACACAGCGCGGCTCGCGCCGTGAGAACGCGCGACCGCAGCAGGCCGCCCGCCAGCAACAGCAGGCGGCCACACCACCTCCCCAGCGCCAGCAGCAGGGCGGCGGGCGGCAGCGCCGTGGCGCCCCCAGCAAGCTGGTCGTGTCCGAAGGGATCCTCGCGGGCACGACGGTCGCCCTGCAGGGCCAGACGATCACGCTGGGCCGGGCGCACGATTCGACGATCGTGCTGGACGACGACTACGCGTCCAGCAGGCATGCCAGGATCTACCCGGACCGTGACGGCCAGTGGATCGTCGAGGATCTCGGGTCCACCAACGGCACGTATCTGGACCGGACCCGACTCACCACCCCGACGCCTGTTCCGCTGGGCGCGCCGATCCGCATCGGCAAGACCGTCATCGAGCTGCGGAAGTAGTACGAAAATGAGCGAGCGGAGCGAGCGAGCCGACGCGGTCCACACACTGGACGCCAGCGCGCTCCCGACCGGAGGGTGGGCACCGTGCGGATGTACCCGGAGCCGACGGGCGAGGTGCGCATGAGTCTGTCTTTGCGCTTCGCCGCCGGATCGCACAAAGGCATGATCAGGGAGGGGAACGAGGACTCGGGTTACGCCGGTCCGCGGCTCCTCGCGATCGCCGACGGCATGGGGGGCCAGGCCGCGGGTGAGGTGGCGAGCTCCGAGGTGATCTCGACGCTCGTCACCCTCGACGACGACGTGCCGGGGTCGGACATCCTCACGTCGCTCGGCACCGCCGTGCAGCGCGCCAACGACCAGCTGCGTCTGATGGTCGAGGAGGACCCCCAGCTCGAGGGCATGGGGACGACCCTGACCGCCCTGCTGTGGACGGGTCAGCGCCTCGGTCTCGTCCACGTGGGCGACTCGCGTGCCTATCTGCTGCGGGACGGTGTCCTGACGCAGATCACCCAGGACCACACGTGGGTGCAGCGTCTGGTCGACGAGGGCCGGATCACCGAGGAAGAGGCCACCACCCACCCGCAGCGCTCCCTGCTGATGCGCGCGCTGGGCAGTGGTGAGCATGTCGAGCCGGACCTCTCCATCCGTGAAGTCCGCGCCGGCGACCGCTACTTGATCTGCTCGGACGGTCTCTCCGGCGTCGTCTCGCACCAGACGATGGAAGACACCCTCGCGAGCTACCAGGGCCCTCAGGAGACCGTGCAGGAGCTCATCCAGCTCGCGCTGCGCGGCGGCGGCCCCGACAACATCACGGTGATCGTCGCCGATGTCCTGGACATCGACAGCGGTGACACCCTCGCCGGTCAGCTCTCCGACACCCCCGTGGTCGTCGGCGCTGTCGCCGAGAACCAGCTCCAGGCGCAGGACGACGGCGCCATGCAGACGCCTGCGGGCCGCGCGTCGGGCCTGGGCCGTCCGGTGCCGCCACAGCCCTCCGGAGGCGGCTTCGGGCCGCCCGGGAGCGGTGACACGACCGGATACGTGCCCGAGGGGAACTTCGGGGCGTACAGCGACGAGGACTTCGTCAAGCCGGGCGGTGGCCGCAAGTGGCTGAAGAGATCGCTCTACACGGTGCTCGCTCTGGCGGTCATCGGCGGCGGCCTGTACGGCGGCTACCGCTGGACCCAGACTCAGTACTACGTGGGCACGAACGACAAGAACGTCGCCCTGTACCGCGGCATCGACCAGGATCTGGCGTGGGTCAGCCTGTCGAAGGTCGAGGAGAACTACCCCAAGATCGAACTCAAGTACTTGCCGCCTTACCAGCGCAAGCAGGTCGAGGGGACCATCCCCGAGGGCAATCTCGACGACGCCAAGAGCAAGATCGAGGAGCTCAGCATGCAGGCCTCGGCCTGCGAGAAGGACGCCAAGCGCCGCGAGGCCGAGCGCGAGAACGCCAAGCCCGGTGAGGGTGAGGCAGGCGGCACGACCGGCCTGTCGGCCAAGGCTCCCACCGACGATCCGACGGATCCGGCGGACAAGAACGACACGAACGACAAGAACAGCTCGACCGACAAGAACAAGTCCAAGACCGCACCGACTCCCACACCCGGCCCCAGCCTCTCCGAGGACGAGGAGAAGCTGGTCCCACTGTGCGGTAAGCAGTAAGCAGCCGTTGGGGGCCTTTGCACGCCATGAGCAGTAGCACTACACACACGTCGACCATCGGCGCGATCGGGGCGCCGAGCAGGCGCAACACCGAGCTCGCGCTCCTCGCGTTCGCCGTCGTCATCCCGCTGTTCGCCTACATCAACGTGGGCCTCGCGCTCGACGGCAAGCTGCCGCCCGGCATGCTCGGCTACGGCTGTGGCATCGGGCTGCTCGCGGCCGTCGGCCACATCGTGGTGCGCAGGTTCGCGCCCTACGCGGACCCGCTGCTGCTGCCGCTCGCGACGCTGCTCAACGGCCTCGGTCTGGTGGTCATCTGGCGTCTGGACCAGTCGGAGAAGCTGCAGAACCTCGCCAAGGCGGCGACGGGCTCCTTCAGTCCGTCCGCGCCCAAGCAGCTGATGTACTCGGCCATCGGTATCGCGCTCTTCGTGGGCGTGCTGCTGCTGCTGAAGGACCACCGCGTCCTGCAGCGCTACACGTACATCTCCATGGTCGCCGCGCTCGTCCTGCTGCTGCTGCCGCTCGTGCCGGGTCTGGGCATGAACGTCTTCGGCGCCAGGATCTGGATCAGCGTCGGCGGGTTCTCCATCCAGCCAGGTGAGTTCGCGAAAATCGTCATCGCGATCTTCTTCGCGGGCTATCTCATGGTGAAACGCGACGCGCTCGCCCTGGCCAGCCGCCGCTTCATGGGGCTGTACCTGCCGCGTGGCCGTGACCTCGGTCCGATCATCGTGGTCTGGGCGATGTCCATCCTGATCCTGGTCTTCGAGACCGACCTCGGTACGTCGCTGCTGTTCTTCGGCATGTTCGTCGTGATGCTGTACGTCGCCACGGAGCGGACCAGCTGGATCGTGTTCGGTCTGGTGATGTCCTCGGTCGGCGCCGTCGGTGTGGCCACGTTCGAGCCGCACGTGCAGGAGCGTGTGGACGCCTGGCTGAACCCGTTCTCCGACGCCGTCATCGCCTCCACGGGCAGCGACCAGATCGCCCAGTCCCTGATGGCGTTCGGCTCCGGTGGCGTGCTCGGCACCGGCCTCGGCCAGGGCCACTCCGACCTGATCGGCTTCGCCGCCAACTCCGACTTCATCCTCGCCACCTTCGGCGAGGAGCTCGGTCTGGCCGGCGTCATGGCGATCCTGCTGATCTACGGCCTGATCGTGGAGCGCGGTGTGCGTACGGCGCTCGCCGCCCGCGACCCGTTCGGCAAGCTCCTGGCGATCGGCCTGTCCGGCGCCTTCGCCATCCAGGTGTTCGTCGTCTCCGGCGGCGTCATGGGCCTGATCCCGCTGACCGGTATGACCATGCCGTTCCTCGCGAACGGCGGTTCCTCCGTGATCGCCAACTGGGCGCTGATCGGAATCCTCATTCGCATCAGTGACACCGCGCGCCGCCCGGCGCCGGCTCCCGCCCCCAACCCCGACGCCGAAATGACGCAGGTGGTCCGACCGTGAACAAGCCCCTGCGCCGGATCGCGATCTTCTGTGGGCTGCTCGTCCTCGCCCTGCTCGTCAGGGACAACTGGCTTCAGTACGTACAGGCCGACACGCTGGCCGAGCACGACAAGAACCGCCGCGTCTCCATCGAGCGGTACGCCCAGCCGCGCGGCGACATCATCGTCGACGGCAAGGCCATCACCGGGTCCAAAGAGGCCGGCAGCGGTGACTACAAGTACAAGAGGACGTACAAGGACGGGCCCATGTGGTCCCCCGTCACCGGCTTCGCCTCACAGCGCATCGGTGCCACGCAGATCGAGTCCATCGAGGACGGCATCCTCACCGGCAACGACGACCGGCTCTTCTTCACCCGCAGCCTGGACATGATCACGGGCAAGAAGAAGGAGGGCGGCAACGCCGTCACGACGCTCAACGCCTCCGCCCAGAAGGCCGCGTACAACGGCCTGAAGGGCCTCGGCAAGGGCGCGGTCGCCGCGCTCGACCCGTCGACCGGCGCGATCCTGGCGCTGGCCTCCGCTCCTTCGTACGACCCCTCGACCTTCGCGGGCAACACGAACGAGGAGGCCGAGGCGTTCGGGAAGCTGGACAAGGACAAAGACCAGCCGATGCTCAACCGCGCGCTGCGCGAGACGTATCCGCCGGGCTCCACCTTCAAGGCGGTGACGGCCGCGGCGGCGCTGGAGCACGAGCTCTACACCGACATCGACGCGCCGACGAAGTCGCCGCTGCCGTGGACGATGCCCGACACCCAGACGCCGCTGAAGAACGAGGGCAACATCCCCTGCAAGAACGCCACGCTGCGTGAGGCGCTTCGGGTGTCCTGCAACACCGTCTTCGGCAAGATCGGTTCGGACCTCGGCAAGGACAAGATGCTCGAGACGGCCGAGAAGTTCGGCTTCAACGAAGAGCAGTTCGTGCCGGTCCGTTCGAACGCCTCCGTCTTCCCCAAGAAGATGGACCGGCCGCAGACCGCGCTCTCCTCCATCGGCCAGTTCGAGACGGCCGCGACGCCGCTGCAGATGGCCATGGTCGCCTCGGCCATCGCCAACGACGGCAAGCTGATGGAGCCGTACATGGTCAGCGAGCTGCAGGCCCCGAACCTGGACGTGATCGAGAAGCACGCGCCCAAGGAGATGAGCCGTCCGCTGTCCGAGGAGAACGCGCAGAAGCTCCAGGACATGATGGAGACGGTCATCAACGAGGGCACCGGCACGAACGCCAAGATCCCCGGCGTCACCGTCGGCGGCAAGACCGGTACGGCCCAGCACGGCGTCGACAACAGCGAGAACCCCTACGCCTGGTTCATCAGCTACGCGAAGACCGACTCCGGTTCGCCGGTGGCCGTCGCCGTGGTCGTCGAGGACAGCAAGGCCAGCCGCGACGACATCTCCGGTGGTGGTCTGGCCGCCCCCATCGCCAAGGACGTGATGCAGGCGGTGCTCGACAGCAAGAAGTGACCCCCGTCACGGCCTCTCCACATCAGTGCACGTTGCGGTACCGGTCCTGTATCGGGTGACGGTCGTGGCCGGGTCACGTAAGGCGAGCCGGGTACGGTATGCCCGGACAGCACACCGCCGGACCACACAAGGGTGCGGTCGGGACTGACGGAGAGGGCTGGATTAGCTATGGAAGAGCCGCGTCGCCTCGGCGGGCGGTACGAGCTGGGCCAGGTGCTCGGCCGAGGCGGGATGGCGGAGGTATACCTCGCGCACGACACCCGCCTCGGACGCACCGTGGCGGTGAAGACGCTGCGCGTTGACCTCGCGCGCGACCCGTCATTCCAGGCCCGGTTCCGCCGCGAGGCCCAGTCGGCCGCCTCGCTCAACCATCCTGCGATCGTCGCGGTCTACGACACCGGCGAGGACTACGTGGACGGGGTCTCCATCCCGTACATCGTGATGGAGTACGTCGACGGCTCGACCCTGCGTGAGCTGCTGCACTCCGGGCGCAAGCTGCTGCCCGAGCGTGCCATGGAGATGACCATCGGCATCCTCCAGGCCCTTGAGTACTCCCACCGCAACGGCATCGTCCACCGTGACATCAAGCCCGCGAACGTCATGCTGACGCGCAACGGCCAGGTCAAGGTCATGGACTTCGGCATCGCCCGCGCCATGGGCGACTCCGGCATGACGATGACGCAGACCGCGGCGGTCATCGGCACCGCGCAGTACCTCTCGCCGGAGCAGGCCAAGGGCGAGCAGGTCGACGCGCGCTCCGACCTCTACTCCACGGGCTGTCTGCTCTACGAGCTCCTCACGGTGCGCCCGCCCTTCGTCGGGGACTCCCCGGTGGCGGTCGCCTACCAGCACGTACGGGAGGAGCCGCAGGCCCCGAGCGTCTTCGACGGCGAGATCACGCCGGAGATGGACGCGATCGTCCTGAAGGCCCTCACCAAGGACCCGGACTACCGCTACCAGTCGGCCGACGAGATGCGCGCCGACATCGAGGCCTGCCTCGACGGCCAGCCCGTCCAGGCCACCGCCGCCATGGGCGGGGTCGGCTACGGCGGCCACCCGGACGACCAGCAGACGGCGATGCTGCGCCCGCAGAACGGCGGCGGCCAGACGTCGATGATGCCGCCGGTCGGCGGCCCTGACGACGGCTACGACGACCACTCGCGCCGCCGCCAGAAGAAGAGCAACACCTCGACGATCCTGCTGGTCCTTGCGGGGCTCCTCGTCCTGGTGGGCGCGATCCTGATCGGCAAGTGGGCGTTCACCGGGGGCGGTGGCGGCAACGACTCGCTCAAGGCTCCGAACTTCGTGGGTGAGACGGTGGCGGAGGCCAAGAAGTCCGCCAAGAACGTGGATCTCGTACTCGACGCCTCCGAGAAGAAGCCGTGCGACAAGTACCCGAAGGGCGAGATCTGCTCCCAGGACCCGGGCGCGAACGCGACGGTGAACAAGGGCGACACGATCTCCGTGACGGTTTCCACGGGCGCGCCGAAGGTGGCGGTGCCGAGCGTCATCGGCCTGGACATCGACGAAGCCACCAAGAAGCTCGAGAGCTCCAAGTACAACCTCACTGTCGAGCCCAAGCAGGTGGAATCGCCCGAGACCCCGGGTGAGGTGCTGGAGCAGGACCCGACGTCCGGCACCGAAGTGCAACAGGGCAGCACCATCACCCTGGACGTCGCCAAGGAAGCCGCCAAGTCCGTGGTCCCCGACGTCACCGGCAAGACCTGTGAAGAGGCCAAGGCCCAGCTGAAGACCAACGACCTCGTGGGTACGTGTGAGGAAGAGGAGAGCGACTCCGTAGAGGCCGGCAAGGTCATCTCACAGAGCCTCGCCCCGCAGACCCAGGCCGACCCCGGTTCGACCGTGACGCTGAAGGTCGCCAAGAAGCCCGAGCAGGCCACCGTTCCGGCCCTCACCGGCCAGAAGCTCAAGGACGCCCGCAAGACCATCGAGGAAGCCGGCCTCACGGTCGGCACCATCACGGGCCCGCAGGACGACGAAGCCCTCGTGGTCCTCTCGGATCCGCCCGCCAATCAGCAGGTCGCACCCGACACCGCGATCAACCTGACCACGGCAGGCGGCCCCGGCGGCGACAACGGAGGCGGCAACGGCGGGGACGGCGGTGGCTTCCTGGGAGGCAACGCCGGCTTCTCCCGGAGCGACGAGGACTGACCCTCTCCGTAGGAGTACGAAAAGAGCCCCGGACACCGCTCAGCAGGCGGTGTGCGGGGCTCTTTCGATTGCCGGTACCGGACTGCCCTACCGGAGGGCTCAGGCCGGTTCAGTTCAGCTCAGCAGGCGGCGTGCGCTTGTTGTCGACCTTTTCGATGCGCTCCAGCTCGCCCCATACCACGTAGCGGTAGTTCGACGTATAGACCGGCGTGCACGTCGTCAGGGTGATGTAGCGGCCCGGCTTCTTCGCGCCCGATTCCTTCGGGATGGGGTTCAGGGCCTTCACGTTGTACTTCGATGTCTCGGGGAGGGTCGAGTACACCTTGTACACGTACCACTTGTCCCGGGACTCGAAGACGATCGCGTCGCCCTTCTTGATCTTGTCGATCTTGTGGAACTTCGCGCCGTGGCCGTCGCGGTGCGCGGCCAGCGTGAAGTTGCCTTCCTTGTCCTGAGGAAGGGCCGACTTGATCGGGTCCTCGTAGTAGCCCGCGACGCCGTGGTTGAGCACCTTGCTGCTGGTGCCCTTCCTGACCAGGATGTCGCCGTTGCCCATCGCGGGAACGTGCAGGAAGCCGATGCCGTCCTTGGTGTTCAGGTTCCCCGGGCCGCCCGCCCAGCGGTCGCGCACCTTGTCGCCCTGCTTGTGCGCCTCGCGGTCCGCGACGACGTTCGTCCACCACAGGGAGTAGACGACGAAGAGGCCGAGCACCAGGCCCGCGGTGATGAGGAGTTCGCCGAATACGCTGACCGCCGTGGCGATGGGACCTCGTCCCCGTGGCCGTGGTGTGCGCGCGGGCGCGGGCGCCTCGGCCTGCTCCTCCGCCTGCTCCTCGTCGTGGTCGGTCGTGGCTGCCACTGGATCTGCCCCGTTCTCACCGTTCTAGTTGACGAGTGCGCTCGGTTTGCCCTTGCTGCGCGCCCGTTCCTCGACCATCTTGCCCCAGACGATCATTCGATACTTACTCGTGAATTCCGGGGTGCAGGTGGTCAGTGTGATGTACCGGCCCGGTTTGGTGAAGCCCGACCCCGGCGGGACGGGCCCGATCACCGAGATGTTGTTGGGCTGTGTCTGCGGCAGGATGCTCGCCATCTTGTAGACGAAGTACTTGTCCTGCGTCTCGACGATGATGGGATCGCCCGGTTCGAGCTGATTGATGTAACGGAACGGCTCGCCATGGGTGTTGCGGTGCCCGGCGACCGCGAAGTTGCCCGTCTTGGCGTCCGGCATGGGCGTCTTGGTGCCGCCCTCGTTGTAGTGGCCGACCATGCCGCGGTCCAGGACCTTCGACTTGTCGATGCCCTCGGCGATCGGCACGACCACGTCCAGGCGCGGGATGTGCAGGAGCGCGAAGCCCTGTCCGGGCTCGAAGGCGCCGGGCTTGCCCTTGCCGTTGGCCCACTTCTCCTGGAGGTCGCTGGCGGCGCCGTCGGCCTGCTGGTGGGCGCGGATGTTCGTCCACCACAGCTGGTAGGTCACGAACAACAGCATCAGGACGCCGACCGTGATGAACAGTTCGCCGATTCCCCGGCTCGCCACGGCGCCCGCGGAGGGCTTGCGGGCCCGCTCGGCACGACGGGCCTCCACACGGGAGAGGGGGGCGCCGGACGCTGCCGTGGAGGGCTGCTGGGGGGCGCCCTTCTTGGCGGCCTTGCGGCGGGCGGCGCGGCCTTCCGTGGGGGTCTGGGGGCCCGGCTCGGGTCTCGGCTCGGGCTCGGGCTCGGCTATTCGGCGGGTGTCCGCCGTCCGCAGGCCGACTGTCGCGTCGTCGACCGGTGCCTGAGGCAGCGGCGAGGGCTGAGGTGCGGGCTGTGGGGCGTACGCGCCGTACAGCTGCTCGTACGTCGGTTCCTGCGGCTGCTGTGGCGGTGCCTGCTGCTCCCCGTACCAGTCGCGGGCGTACCCCTCGGGGTCGTACCACTCCTGCTCCTGGGGCTGCTCCGGCGCAGCCGCAGGCTGCGGCGCCGGCTCGGCGGGCCCGCTGCGGAACCACGGCGAAGGATGCTGACCCGGCTGACCCGGCTGCCCCGGCTGCCCCGGCTGCCCCGGCAACGGGTCGGTCAGCGGATCGGCAAGGTGGTCGACAGCCGCCTCGAACGCCCCGGGCTCCTCAAACGCCCCAGGCTCCCCGTACGACGCGTACTGCTCGTCGTACGGAACTCCGGAGGAATCGTGCTCGGGACGCACCGCGGTCACGCCGTGGCCCTGCCCACCACCGGGGCCAGCCCGCTCGACCTGCCGATGGCCCCCGCGTCCCCGCACTCCACCAGCCAGTTGGCGAGCATGCGGTGGCCGTGCTCGGTGAGCACCGACTCGGGGTGGAACTGCACGCCCTCGACCGGAAGTTCACGGTGGCGCAGGCCCATGATGATGCCGTCCTCCGTGCGCGCGGTCACTTCCAGCTCCGCGGGAACCGTGGCCGGCTCGGCGGCGAGCGAGTGGTAGCGCGTCGCGGTGAACGGCGACGGCAGCCCCGCGAAGACGCCCTTGCCCTCGTGGACCACCGCGGACGTCTTGCCGTGCAGCAGTTCCGGCGCGCGGTCCACCACTCCGCCGTACGCCACGGCCATCGACTGCATGCCGAGGCAGACGCCGAACACGGGCACACCGGTGCTCGCGCAGTGCCGCACCATGTCGACGCAGACGCCCGCCTGCTCGGGCGTTCCGGGGCCCGGCGAGAGGAGGACGCCGTCGAAGCCGTCCTGCGCGTGGCGCAGCTCGACCTCGTCGTTGCGCAGGACCTCGCACTCGGCGCCGAGCTGGTAGAGGTACTGGACGAGGTTGAAGACGAAGCTGTCGTAGTTGTCGACCACGAGGATGCGGCCCGGCCGCCCGTCGATGCTCACTGGCCGTCCACCGTCACATCGTTGAAGGGAAGCAGCGGCTCGGCCCAGGGGAAGACGTACTGGAAGAGCACGTAGACCACAGCGAAGACGAGCACCAGCGAAAGCAGCGCCCTTACCCATGCGTTTCCCGGCAGATGCCGCCAGATCCAGCCGTACATGCCGTCCCTTCCGTAGCCGTACGGCACCAGACTAACGGCGTAGTGCCTCCGGTTTCCCGGCCTCGACGGGCTGGGTGGCATCGAGGTGTGCCCAGACGATCAACCGGTGGCTGTGTCCCCACTCTGGCTCACAGGTCGTAAGGGTGAGGTAACGGCCCGGCCCGTCGTATCCGGACTTGCGCGGAACCGCGTCGATGACCCCCGTGTCGCCGGGCAGCGTCTTGTAGGGCTTGTTGGCGATGCGGTACGTGAACCACGTGGTGCCGTCGGTCAGGACCACGGGATCGTTCGGCCGCAGCTTCGGGAAGTCCTTGAACGGGTCTCCGTACGTGCGCCGATGGCCCGCCACCGAGAAGTTGCCCCGCTGGCCGAGCTGCGCGGTGTCCCCGTAGTGGCCGAGGCCCTTCTTGAGGGTCTCGGTCCCGGTGCCCTGGAGCACCGGCTTGTTCCACGTGAAACCAAGCCGCGGGATGTACATGACGGCGAAGGGCTTGCCGTCCTCGTAGGGGGCAGGCTTCTTCGGGGACGTCGCCTTCGAGGGCGCGTCGTCCGTGTGCGCCGGCACCGACCCTTGCGCCCACTGGTCCTGCAGCGTGTCGATCTGGCTGTCCATGGCGTTGTCGGCCTTCACGCCGGTCCAGAACAGGACGTACACCACGAAGAGCACGATCAACGTGCCGACGGTGATGCACAGTTCGCTGAACGTCCTGACGAGCACTCGCACCGACACAGGCTCCCCCAGCGGCTTACTCCACGGGTTATTCCACGGGCTTCGCGTAGTGGAGATCCACTGTGCCCGAGTAGCCGGGAAGAGTCATCGCCCCGTCGTCGTCGACTTTCCAGCCGAGGCCGTACGCGTTCACGTACAGCATGTAGTTCTGGATCTCCGGGGACGCGGCGAGCGCCGTCTTGAGCTTCTCCGGGTCGCCCACCGCGGTCACCTTGTACGGGGGCGAGTAGACGCGGCCCTGGAGGATCAGGGTGTTGCCCACGCAGCGGACGGCGCTGGTGGAGATGAGCCGCTGGTCCATGACCTTGATGCCTTTGGCGCCGCCCTGCCAGAGCGCGTTGACCACGGCCTGGAGGTCCTGCTGGTGGATGACCAGGTCGTTGGGCTGGGGCTCGGGGTAGCCGGGGAGCTTGGCGGTGGCGTTCGGCGGGGCGTCGGCGAGGGTGACGGAGACCGCCTCACCGCTGAGTTTCTTGGTGCCTGCGTTCTTCTCCAGGGCCTTGAGCCGCGCGTCGTCGGCCTTCGTGCCGCCGTTGTCGCGCTCGGCCAGGGATTCGACGTCGTCGCGCAGGGTGCCGTTGGACTCGTCCAGCTTGCCGTTCTTGTGGCTGCGCTCCTCGATCAGGTCGGAGAGCTTCAGGAGCGAGGCGTCGGTGCGGATGTTCGTGCCCTTGGCCGTGTTGAAGCTGGTGAAGAAGAGGAGGCCCGCGAGCGCGAAAACGGCGGCCGTCAGCAACCGGACCGGCCGCCAGCGAGGGCGGCGACCCGGACCTGCGGGGGAGTCGGCGGAATTGCTCAACGTACCCTTATCTCCTTCAGCGCCGCGGAAGCACTACGCTAACGGACGCCCGGGGGAGGGCTCAGCTCCCCGTATCGACAGGAGAGACCCTCGTGCCGAAGTCACGGATCCGCAAGAAGGCCGACGATTACACGCCGCCCACGAAGAAGGCGACGAACATCAAGCTGACCAGTCGTAGCTGGGTGGCTCCGGTGATGCTCGCGCTGTTCCTCATCGGGCTCGCCTGGATCGTCGTCTTCTACGTCACCGACGGCAAGCTGCCGGTCGACCCGCTGGGCAACTGGAACATCGTGGTCGGCTTCGGCTTCATCGCTGCGGGGTTCGGCGTCTCCACGCAGTGGAAGTAGCGCCCCTCCCGCAGGGCTGAACGCAAGCCTTGCCCTGAGTTATCCACAACGCTATCCACACCCCGGCCCTGTCTGGGGAAAAGAAAGACGATCTGTGGATAACCCTCGTGGCGTTGACGCCGGTATGACTGGCTGATCGCCCGCAAGCCCTCACAGGCCCCTTGTCCTTGCTGGGGAAACCCAGGTCAGCGACAAGGGGCACTGTTGTTCCCCACAGAATGCACAAGCGTGGGCACACGCTGTGGACAACCTCGGCCATCGGTCGCCGTGGGTGAGCGTCAGACGAGCTGAGCGGTCCTGATCAACACGGCGGCGAGTACCACGACCAGGACCACCGCACACGTCCCCCACTGCACGAGCGCCCGCCGCTCGCGGGGCGCGTGCACCATCCCGTACGCGATGGCGACACCGGCGACCAGACCGCCGACGTGCGCCTGCCAGGCGATGCCGCTCCAGGTGAAGGTGAAGAGCATGTTCAGCGCGAGCAGCGCGATGACGGGGCGCATGTCGTAGTTCAGGCGCCGCATCAGGACCGCGGTCGCGCCGAGGAGACCGAAGATCGCTCCGGATGCCCCGAGCGAGGCGTCGCTCGCGTCGACGAGGACATAGGTGAGCGCGCTGCCGGCCAGGCCTGAGAGCAGGTACAGCGCGAGATAGCGGGCGCGGCCGAGCGCGGCTTCCAGGGGGCCGCCGAGCCACCACAGGCCCAGCATGTTGAACGCGATGTGCCAGATCTCCTGGTGCGCGAACACGGCTGTGACCAGGCGGTACCACTGTCCTTCGGCGACGCCTTCGGTCGGCACGTACGGGTAGGGCGGCCATTCGCCGATCAGGAAGAGTTCGCCGACGAGCTCCTTGTTCACGCTGATCGCGATGAACACGAGAACGTTGATCGCGAGCAGGATCTTGGTGATCAGACGCGGGTCGGCGGCGATCGAGCCGCCCGCGATGGTGCGCGGCTGGTTCGCCGCCGGTGCGTGCCCGGTGCCCGAGCCCTCGCGCACACACTCCGGGCACTGGAAGCCGACCGAAGCGCTGATCATGCAGTCCGTGCAGATCGGCCGCTCGCAGCGCGTGCAGCTGATGCCGGTCTCGCGATCCGGATGCCGGTAGCAGCCGGGCAGGTTCGTTGCGTCCTGTGGCCCCTGCGGGCTTCCTGGTGCCTGGTCCATGGGGTCCCCTCAATGTCCGTACGAAGGCACAGCTACGCGCGCGCAGCGAACGCACCGCCCCGCCCTTCCTTACGGATGGGCGGGGCGGTTTGGTTCCCTCGCGGGGTGCGCCGGTGTCAGGCGGTGCGGGTCTCGATGACGACGGACTCGATGACCACGTCGTTCACGGGGCGGTCGGTGCGCGGGTTGGTCTGCGTGGCGGCGATCTCGTCGACGACCTTCTGGCTCGCCGGGTTCGTGACCTCGCCGAAGATGGTGTGCTTGCGCGTGAGCCAGGCAGTCGGGGAAACCGTCACGAAGAACTGGGAGCCGTTGGTGCCCGGGCCCGCGTTGGCCATGGCGAGCAGGTAGGGCTTGTCGAAGGCGAGGTCGGGGTGGAACTCGTCCTCGAACTCGTAGCCCGGGCCGCCCGTGCCGTTGCCCAGCGGGTCGCCGCCCTGGATCATGAAGCCGCTGATGACGCGGTGGAAGACCGTGCCGTCGTAGAGCCGGTCCGTCGTCTTCTTTCCGGTCTCCGGGTGAACCCACTCGCGCTCGCCCTGGGCGAGCTCGACGAAGTTCTTGACCGTCTTCGGCGTGTGGTTGGGGTGCAGCAGCACCTCGATGTCGCCTCGGTTGGTCTTCAGGGTGGCGTAAAGCTGCTCGGCCACGGTCTGCCTTCCGTTGTCTTCTATGACGTCCCGATCCTCGCACGGACCGGATTCCGACGAGTAGTCACCGAGTGGGCGCGCGCCGCGACGATCCGTGGCATTGTCGGCAAAGCACTCTCCTTGTACCGATTTGATCAGAATGATCGCACCCGGATGCCCGGCTGCGTCATGCCTCGGAGCCATCCGGAAGGCATGATCCTTGAAAGGGTGGAAAGGTGACATACCTATAAGCCACCGAGGAGGAGGATCCTGTGACCCGCATCGACAGCGTGCGCGCCGCGACCGGTTCGGCTAGGGACAGCGTGCGGCATGCCGCGGAGGCGGTGGCCCCTTACGCCGGAACGGCCAAGGAGCAGGCCGTCCATTACGCGCACGAAAGCCGTGCACGCCTCGCACCCAAGGTGTCGCAGGCCGCCGAGCAAGCCCGTGTGCAGTACGGCGCTCATGTCGGCCCGCGCATCGAGCAGGCCCGTGCGCATGTGCCGCCGAAGGTCGACCACGCCGCGCACGAGGCCGCTCTCCGCACCCGTAAGGCCGCCAAGCAGACCCGCAAGGCAGCTCAGCAGGCCGCCGACTACTCGAAGCCGCGGATCGAGCACGCCATGGCCGCGGCTCAGCCCGTTCGTGAGGAGGCGGCGTCCCGGGGTTCCGCGGCGCTCTCCGCACTGCGCGGCGAGGTCTCTCCCAAGGAGATCCAGCGGCTGGTCCGCAAGCACAACCGCCGGGCCCGCGCCGGTCGTGTCGCCAAGGGCCTCGTGGTCCTGGGCGTCCTGGCCGGCGGTGCGGTCGCCGCCTGGAAGTGGTGGGACAAGCAGGCCAACCCGGACTGGCTCGTCGAGCCGCCGGCGGCGACGGAGGTCCCGGACAGCGCGCCGCTGGCCTCGGTCGACGGCAGCGGTCAGGCCTCTCTCGACCCCGAGGTCCAGGCCAAGCAGGCCGAGTCCGAGGCCGCCAACCGCGACGACCTGCGCTGACTTCACCGCATCACTGACAAACGCCGTAGGGCGGGATCCCCTCAGCTGAGGGGATCCCGCCCTACGGCGTTTCTGTGGAGCCTAGGAGATTCGAACTCCTGACATCTGCCTTGCAAAGGCAGCGCTCTACCAACTGAGCTAAGGCCCCGAAAACGGTGCACCCAGCCGGAAGGATCTCGCTCCGGTGGGCAACGCAGACCAGAGTACCGGGTCTCCCCCCGGATCTCGCAAAAGGATTGGGGGTCCCGGTGAACGACCACGCTCCGTAAGATGCTCGGCGTGGTTCGCGGCAGCGAACCACGGTTTTTTGGGGAAGCGATGGGGAGACGCAATGGACGCCGCACAACAAGAGACGACCGCGAGAGCACGAGAGCTCCAGCGGAACTGGTACGGGGAGCCGCTGGGGGCGCTCTTCCGTCGTCTCATCGATGATCTGGGCCTCAACCAGGCACGCCTCGCCGGCGTGCTCGGTCTGTCCGCGCCCATGCTGTCCCAGCTGATGAGCGGACAGCGCGCCAAGATCGGCAACCCCGCGGTCGTCCAGCGCGTCCAGCTCCTCCAGGAGCTGGCGGGCCAGGTCGCCGACGGCAGTGTGAGCGCCGCCGAGGCCACCGACCGCATGGACGAGATCAAGAAGTCCCAGGGCGGCTCGGTCCTGACCAACACCTCGCAGTCGACGACGAGTTCGGGTGCTCCCACGGTGAAACGCGTGGTGCGCGAGATCCAGTCGCTGCTGCGCTCCGTCGCCGCGGCGGGCGACATCATCGATGCGGCGGACTCCCTCGCCCCGACCCACCCGGAACTGGCAGAGTTCCTCCGGGTATACGGCGCCGGACGCACCGCGGACGCGGTCGCCCACTACGAGGCGCACCAGAACTGAGCCGTCGGCCGGGCCACCGGGCGGCCCGGAAGAGGAGCAGTGCGCGACCATGGGTGAGGTCTTCGCAGGCCGCTACGAACTGGTCGACCCGATCGGCCGTGGGGGAGTCGGAGCGGTCTGGCGCGCCTGGGACCACCGGCGACGGCGGTATGTGGCGGCCAAGGTCCTGCAACAGAGCGACGCGCACGCACTGCTGCGCTTCGTGCGGGAGCAGGCGCTCCGGATCGACCACCCGCATGTGCTCGCGCCGGCCAGCTGGGCCGCCGACGACGACAAGGTCCTGTTCACCATGGCCTTGGTCGCCGGCGGCTCGCTGGCCCATGTGATCGGGGATTACGGCCCGCTGCCACCCCGCCTGGTCTGCACGCTCCTGGACCAGTTGCTCTCCGGGCTCGCCGCGGTGCACGCCGAGGGGGTCGTGCACCGTGACATCAAGCCCGCCAACATCCTGCTCGAAGCCACCGGCACCGCGCGCCCGCATCTGCGGCTCTCCGACTTCGGCATCTCGATGCGGATGGGCGAGCCGCGGCTGACCGAGACCAACTACGTCGTGGGCACGCCCGGCTACTTCGCGCCCGAGCAAATGCTGGGCGCCGAGCCGGACTTCACGGCCGACCTCTTCGCCGTGGGCCTCGTCGCCCTCTATCTGCTGCAAGGTGCGAAGCCGGACGCCAAGGCCCTGATCGAGCACTTCGCCGCGCACGGCACACCTGGGGCGCCGCGGGGTGTTCCGGAGCCGCTGTGGCAGGTCGTCGCCACGCTTCTGCAGCCGGATCCACAGGCGCGGTTCCGCACCGCCACGAGTGCGCGCAAGGCGCTGAACTCCGCCGTCGAGCTGCTCCCCGAGCCGGGTCCCGACGACGAGATCGTGGAGATCTTCGATCAACTGGGCCCGCTTCCCCAGGGTTTCGGACCCGACGGCCCTCTGACGGCCCCGCCGCAGCCAAGCTTCGCTCCACCTGCGGGCGATCCCTCGACTCCACCCTCGACTCTGCCCTCGGCTCCGCCGTCCGTTCCGCCCCCGCCCCGCTCCGCGCCCCAGACCGGCAGCTTCCCGCTGACTCCGCCACCACCACCGCCCCCGCGGGCCACCCCACCGCAGGCCACACCGCCGCAGACCACGCCATCGCAGGGGACGCCCGCGCCCGAGCAACAACCCGCGACGCCACCGCCGCCCCCACCCCCTGTTCAGTCCCCGCATGTCCCTTCCCCCCACCCGATTTCAGCTCCGGCACCGGCACCGGCACCAGCACCAGCTCCCGCACAGGCTCCGGCTCCGACGCCAGCCCCCGCTCCGGCCCCTGTGCACGTACCGGTTCACGCCCCCGTGCAGGCCCCGGCGCAACAGCACCCGGCACAACACCCGGCGTACGCGACATCACCCTCCGTAATGGCGACAGCGCACCACGCATCCGCCCCTACTTATCCATACACCGCCCAGGCCTCGCAGGTTCCACTCCAGCACCGACCGACTGCGCACCGGCAGAAACGGCCGGGCCCGCCCGCGAAGGTGGCGATCCCGATGCTGCTGGCCGCCCTGGTGTGCTTCGCGGTGGGCATCTGGGCCCTCACGCAGATCTGAACCACATCGGGGCCGACGTCGGCCAGAGCCCTAAGAGGAGGCCGCCCTCCTCCGCCCGATCAGCGTCCACGCGCCAAGGATCATCAGCAGCACGGTCCCGGCCCCGAACCCACCGGCAGCGACCACCTTCATCACGTCACTGTTGGCGGCCTCGTCCCCGTCCCCGCTCCCGCTCCCGGCACCCGTCTCCCCCCGCAGCGCAGCGTCCTTGTCCTCACCCGAGACGCTGAACTCGTCGGCGGGCCGCGCCGTCCCCACGTACGCGGGCCCCGACTTGGTGGTGCCGTCGACCTTCACCCGCAGCGTCAGATCCAGCGGCCCTTCGCCGAACTCCCGGGCGACCTGCGGATTCAGGTGGACCGAGAGGTAGTACCACCCGGCGAACCGCGTTCCTGCCACGCCGTCGATCGGTGAGTAACGGTTCTCGTGGGCCACGGGCGCCAGCGGGTCCAGCGCCGTCGTCTTCTGCCGGCCGTCGTAGGCAGTGGTCGCGTCGTCGATGCGTTCGCGCACCGGATTGGCCAGAGACATCACGAGCGCCGACGTCACGTACTCGCCGCCGCCCTGGCCCCCGACCTCGACCCCGCCCTCGCGCGCACTGCCCAGTTCGGCACTGGCGGAGATCTGCTGCCCCCAGTCGACCGGCACCCGGTAGAAAAGGGTCTGGCCTGGCTTGATCCGGTCGCCCCAGACGCCTGTCCGCAGCGCCCGCGCATCGTTGAAGCCCGTTCCGCCCCTGCGCTCCTTGCGCGCGCCACCGGGCGGCGTGGGCGAGGCGGAGTTCCACGCCTCGGGAGGCGCCGTGGGGGCGCTCTTGTCCACGCCGGGCTCCGACACGACGCGAAGCTCCGTGTCCCACGTCTCCGTACTGGAGCCCGGGTCGCTGTTCCGCTCGACCACCACGTAATACGTTCCGGCCACTTTGCACCGGTTGTCGGCGGGGCCGACCGCCCGTACCGCCGAGGCGGAGATGGGCCGTGGGCTCTGCGACGTACCGAACCGGGCGTCTCCGGAGTTGCAGTTGTTGCCGTTCGCGTCCTGTAGGGACACCTCCAAGCCGTCCCCGTAGGCGACCTCGGCGTCGAGCCCGGGAACGGCGGTGGCGGACACGTACACGGTCTCGCGGGCGTCCAGTTGCAGCTGGTAGTAAAGCTTTGCACCACGCGCGAGAGAGCTTTTGTACGTCGATCCGGGCGTGAGCCGCGCACTGTTCATGCTGGTCTGAGCGCCGTCGACCGGCACGGCCCGCTCGGAGAAGACGTACGGGCTCGGGGACGGGCCCGAGGGCCCCTCCACGGCGGCCACGGCCACCCCCGTAGACACCGACATCGCGCACAGCGCCGCACACAGCGCCACCCCCGTGGCCGGTGTCGCCCAGCCTCTGCGCAGCCGCCCCATCACGTGCCACCCCTCCCCTGAGCCCCTGTCGTCCCGCCCACTATGCCCACGCGAGAACCCGACAACCTTTGCTCACGCAAGGTGAGGACTTGCGTGAGCAAACCGAAGCGGCGGGCGACCCAAAAGATTCGGTCAGCAATACCGTCCGGACTCCTGCCCGGACAGCAGCCCGCACAGGAGCCCGGACAGCACAGGGCCCCGGCCGCAGAAGCGGCCGGGGCCCTGTTAAGAGACTGTTGTCGGTACTCACGAACCCGTGGGCACGGAGTCAGTCGCCTCCGTCCACAGATCCTGCTCGGCGCGATCCGCCTGGATCTGGCGGTACACGAGGAGCCCGCCGATGGCGGCCAGTGCGACCAGGAGAAGCTTCTTCACCGCGCGACCTCGTCTTTCTTGACGTAAGGGACCTCTGGCGCCCGACTATACACACCGATCGATACCGATCGGTGACCTGGATCCACCCCAACTCCCGCCCCGGTCACAGCAGTCGAATCGGGCGTCGCCGCTCTCCGGCGCCTCACGGCCCGCCGCGACATTCACCGCTCCCGACCTCACCCGGGCCCCTCCCAGGCCCTCCAGGGGCCTTTTACGGCCATACGGGTGGTGTTCATCTGAACATCGCCGCGCCACGAGCGTCGGTCCTTCACTCTCGGCTCGACATACACATGATGAGGAAAGTACGCAAATCGCCCAACCCGAAAGTGAGAAGCCATGACCGGCTCCAAGGCCATGAAGCTGTGGACCACGCTCATCACCGCCTTCCTCGCGCTCTTCGCCACGCTGGGATTCACCACGACGGCAACGGCGGCCACGCCCGCACAGCAGGCCACGGAAACGTGCAAGAGCACGCCGACCATGACTGCCCCACTCGCGGCCTACTGGGCAGCAGCGTACGAACGGTCCCTGCCGCCCACGATGAAGCAGCGCATCCGCGCCGAGGCCCACGGATCGTCCCCCAGTTGCCGCCACGTCCCCACGGACGACACGGAGACGGCCGTTGAGGCCGAGGCCCATCCGGGCGGGCTCGCCGCGGAGCCGTAGTCACACCCCGGCCACCCGGGCCGCCGTCCCCCCCAGGGACCCCCGCAGACGCGAACCCCACAGACAAGAAGAAGACCCCCAGCCGATACGGGCTGGGGGTCTTCTTCGTTTCTGTGGGGCTAACAGGATTTGAACCTGTGGCCTCATCCTTATCAGGGATGCGCTCTAACCAACTGAGCTATAGCCCCGCCGCGCTGCGGTGTGTCCCGCGCGCTGACCTCTGAAGATTAGCGCACGTGCGGGCCAGTCCCAAAATCGATACCTCCGTGGGCACCGCACAGACCGATCCACGCACCAGGGCCTCGCCCTGATCGGGCGGGGCCCTGTCCACGAAGACCCCCCGGCGCTGGGCGCCGGAGGGCCGGTGGATAGCGAAAGAAGCTCTAGTAGGACTCCGTTAGGTTGGTGCTGATCTGCGCTTTCTGGGCAGGGGTTGTTGGCAGGTGGTGCAGATGCCGGTCCAGCACCTCAGGATGTC
>NZ_JBSGUA010000026.1:0-57856 GCF_053607685.1 Streptomyces sp. NPDC055099
CCCCTGCTCAGCAGGGGCCCCGGCCTTCGTGTGCGGTGTTGTTCAGTTCGCCGTCAGGCGGACTTGCGGCTGTCCCGCGGATGCACCGCGATGTTCATGGCTCCTGACCGGAGAACCGCGAGGCGCTCCTCCAGGACCTCCTCGAGTTCCTCTCGAGTACGGCGCTCCATGAGCATGTCCCAGTGCGTACGCGCAGGCTTCCCCTTCTTCTCTTCAGGTCCGTCGCCGTCTACGAGGAGTGCCTGGGCCCCGCAGACCTTGCACTCCCACTCCGGCGGGATCTCCGCCTCGACCGAGAACGGCATCTCGAAACGATGTCCGTTCTGGCATGCGTACTCCACGGCCTGGCGCGGAGCCAGGTCGATGCCGCGGTCGGTCTCGTAGCTTGTCACCACGAGGCGCGTGCCGCGAAGAGCTCGCTCACTCATGAATCGTGCCTCCCGGGCTTGTCGCCCACAGGACAGGTGTCGCTGTCGTCGTCATCCGGTCAACGTCCGGTCGGCGGTAAAGATTCCCGTTAAGGGTCATGCGTCGCCGTCGTATGCCGCCCCTTGTTGTACCCACCAGCGCCCGGTATGTCACATCTGACAGAGGATGTCACCCTGCGTTTCTGAATCTCCAGCGCGCAGTAACGGTCCGCCTGGTAAGCCAAACGCGTACACTACCGCCCTTTGGCTTCAGTTGCTAAATCCTGTCGGGTACGGGATTTCCCGCGTCGCGGATCGCGCGCCGTACGGGTACCCGCGCGAGCAGGACGAAACCGATCACGAAGAAGGCCACGAGCGAGACGATCGCGTCCCGGTAGCTCCCGGTGAGCTGATAGGTCAGGCCGAAGATCAGCGGCCCCAGCCAGGCCATCCCGCGATCGCTGATCTCGTACGCGGAGAAGTACTCGGCCTCCTTGCCCGCGGGCACGAGATGCGAGAACAGGGACCGCGAGAGCGCCTGCGAACCCCCGAGCACCAGACCGATCCCCGCCGCGAGCACGAAGAACCACACGGGCGCGCCCGCGGGCAGGAAGAACCCCGCCCCGATCGTCGCCGTCCACGCGACGAGTGAACCGAGGATGGTCCGTTTGGCGCCGTACTTCCGTGCGAGGCGTCCCATCGCGAGCGCCCCGGCGACGGCGAGCACCTGGACGAGGAGAACGGCCACGATCAGCGTGGACTGGCCGAGCCCGAGCTCTTCGGAGCCGTAGACGGACGCCTGGGAGATCACCGTCTGCACGCCGTCGTTGTAGACGAGGTAGGCGAGCAGGAAGGACAGGGTGTGCGGATGGCGGCGCATGTCGCGCACGGTCGACGCGAGCTGCCGCCACCCGCGTGCCGACGCCGTGGCGGGCGGCACCGCGCGGTCACGCAGCCGCCGCAGCGGTACGAGGGTGAAGGCGCCCCACCACACGCCCGCCGAGGCCAGACAGATGCGCACGGCGGTCGACTCCGAGACGCCGAAGGAGTCATGGGCCAGGAACAGGACCAGGTTCGCCACCAGGACGAGCGCGCCCGACGCGTAACCGAACGCCCAGCCGCGCGAGGAGACCGCGTCACGTTCCTCGGGCGGGGCGATCTGCGGCAGATAGGAGTTGTAGAGCACCATCGAGACGGCGAGCGAGGCGTTGGCGACGATCAGCAGGAAGCCGCCGAGCAGATAGCGGTCGCCGTCCAGGAAGAACATGCCCGCCGTCGCCGCGGCCCCCAGATAGGCGGCCACCGCGAGGAGCGGCTTCTTGCGGCCCGTACGGTCGGCGGCGGCGCCCGCCATCGGCATGACCACGACGGACAGGATCACCGACGCCGACACCGCGTACGCGAAGAAGGACCCGGCGCTGACCGGGATGCCCAGCGGGTGGACGTAGCCGTCGCCGTCAGCGGCCGACTTGGCGATCTCCGTCAGATACGGGCCGAGGAACACCGTCAGGACGCTGGTCGAGTAGACCGAGCAGGCCCAGTCGTAGAAGTACCAGCCGCGCTGCTCCCGCCGGCGGTCGGCGGCGCTCTCGTCGGCCGGTGGCGTTGCCCGCACGGTGTCGGTGCCCACCCGTGCCCCCTCGCTGGTCCCCGTGGTCCGCTGCCGCCCCGAAGGCGGTCAGGCCCAGGCTCCCCGGTCCTTCAGCACTTCGCGCAGCGTCTCGATGTGATCAGAGATGATGCCATCTACACCGAGATCGAGAAGAGCGGCCATGCGTCCGGCGTCGTTCACCGTCCAGACGTGCACCTGCAGCCCGCGCGCGTGGGCTGCGCGGACGAAGCGGTGGTCCACCACCCGTATCCCGCCGTGCGTCTCGGGCACCTGCGCGCAGACCGCGGAGCGGCGCACGCCGGCCGGGACGCCGAACGAGCTCATGCGCAGGGCAGCCACGCCCCTGGTGCCGTACGAGGTGGCCAGGCGCGGGCCCGCGAGCCGCTGGGCGCGGGCCACGCGGGCCTCGGAGAACGAGCCGACGCACACGCGGTCCCAGGCGTCGGTGCGGCGCAGCAGCTCAAGGAGAGGGAGCAGGGCGGGCTCGGCCTTCACGTCCACGTTCCAGCGGACGTCGGGGAAGGACTCCAGGAGCTCTTCGAAGAGGGGCACCGGCTCGCTGCCCGCCACGCGCGCGTGGCGCACGGCGCTCCAGGGGAGATCGGCGATCAGCCCGCCCGTGTCCGTCACCCGGTCGAGCGTCGCGTCGTGGAAGGCCACGAGGCGACCGTCCGCCGTGGCGTGCACATCCGTCTCGATGTAGCGGTACCCCAGGCCGACCGCGCGCCGGAACGCGGCGGCGGTGTTCTCCAGGCCGTCCGCCGCCCCGCCCCGGTGGGCGAAGGCGAGCGGGCCGGGATGGTCGAGATAGGGATGGCGTACGCGCGGGGTCACCGCTGCAGTATCGCCTGCTCCGGTGGCCCGCCGGCAGCCACCACGCCTCCCCCGGATGGAGCGGGGGCGGCGAAGAAGCGCAGGAAGAACTGGGCCAGCGGACCGATCGCCAGCGCGTAGAGCACCGTGCCGACGCCCACCGTGCCCCCGAAGGCGAAACCGGTGGCGACCACGGCCACCTCGACCAGCGTCCGCATCAGCCGGATCGAGCGGCCCGTGCGCTGATGCAGCCCCGTCATCAGGCCGTCCCGGGGGCCGGGCCCGAACTTCGCGGCGATGTAGAGCCCGGTCGCCACGCCGTTCAGGACGATCCCCGCCACGAGCAGCGGGATGCGGGCGCCGAGCGCGTGCGCGTCCGGCATCAGCGCGAGCGTGCCGTCCATCGCGAGGCCCACGACGAAGACGTTGGAGACCGTGCCGAGCCCGGGGCGCTGGCGCAGCGGGATCCACAGGAGCAGCACCGCCGCGCCGATGAAGATCGAGACGACACCGATGGACATCCCCGTCAGCTCGGCGAGGCCCTGATGCAGCACGTTCCACGGTTCGAGGCCGAGTCCGGCCACCACCAGGAGCCCGGAGCTCGCGCCGTAGAGCGCCAGGCCGACGTACAGCTGGATCAGCCGTCGTGCGAGATGTGGCTTGGTCGTGGACAAGAGGTGCCCCCCTGCTGGTGGTGGTGGCCTGACACATGACACTCTGTGGCTCGTAAAGGGATACCAACCATGGCCAATTCCGGGAAGGTGGACTGGGAATCATGGCTCAGTGGACTTCGGCGGTGGGCGCCACGCAGCTCGCCCGGCTGCTCACCTCTCAGCAGACGCGCCCCGCGGGCCCCGGCTCGCGCCGTCCGCCCGCCTACCGCGCCCTGGCCGACGGCGTGCGCATGCTCGTCCTCGAAGGACGTGTCCCGGTCGCCGCGCGGCTGCCCGCCGAGCGTGAACTCGCCGTGTCCCTCGCCGTCAGCCGGACCACGGTCGCCGCCGCGTACGAGGCGCTGCGCACCGAAGGCTTCCTGGAATCCCGCAGGGGAGCGGGCAGTTGGACCGCGGTCCCGGCCGGCAACCCCCTGCCCGCACGCGGCCTCGAACCCCTCCCGCCCGAGGCGCTCGGCTCCATGATCGACCTCGGCTGCGCCGCGCTGCCCGCCCCTGAGCCCTGGCTCACCCGCGCCGTGCAGGGCGCCCTGGAGGAACTCCCTCCGTACGCGCACACGCACGGCGACTTCCCCGCCGGCCTTCCCGCGCTGCGTCAGATGCTCGCCGAGCGCTACACCGCGCGCGGCATCCCGACCATGCCCGAACAGATCATGGTCACGACCGGCGCGATGGGCGCCATCGACGCCATCTGCCATCTGTTCGCGCCGCGTGGCGAACGCATCGCCGTCGAGTCCCCCTCGTACGCCAACATCCTTCAGCTGATGCGTGAGACGGGCGCCCGTCTCGTTCCCGTCGCCATGTCCGAGGGGCTGGAAGGCTGGGACATGGACCGCTGGCGCCAGGTGCTGCGGGACGCGGCGCCCCGGCTCGCCTACGTGGTCGCGGACTTCCACAACCCCACGGGCGCCCTCGCCTCCGAGGACCAGCGGCGCAAGCTGGTCGACGCCGCGCGCTCCGCGGGCACGGTCCTCGTCGTCGACGAGACCATGATCGAGCTGCAGCTCGACGACGACCTGACGATGCCGCGCCCCGTCTGCGGCTTCGACCCGGCGGGCTCGACCGTCATCACCGTCGGCTCGGCGAGCAAGGCCTTCTGGGCGGGCATGCGCATCGGCTGGGTGCGCGCCGCCCCCGACGTCATCCGCAGCCTCGTCTCGGCACGCGCGTACGCCGACCTGGGGACCCCGGTCCTGGAACAACTGGCGGTGAACTGGCTCCTGAGCACCGGCGGCTGGGAATCGGCCGTGCAGGTGCGCAGGGCCCAGGCCCGCGAGAACCGCGACGCCCTGGTGGCCGCCGTCCGCCGCGAACTGCCCGCATGGGAGTTCGCGGTACCGGCGGGCGGTCTCACCCTGTGGGCGCGCTCGGGCGGCCTCTCCGGCTCCCGTATCGCCGAGGTGGGCGAGCGGGTCGGGGTCAGGGTCCCGTCAGGGCCGCGCTTCGGGGTGGACGGAGCCTTCGAGGGGTATGTGCGGCTGCCGTTCACCGTGGGCGGCGCGGTGGCCGAGGAAGCGGCGGTACGGCTGGCCGCGGCCGCGCGTCTGGTGGAGACAGGGGCGGGCGGGGGCGTCGAGGCGTCGCGGGCCTTCGTGGCCTGACGCCTCGGGCCTTGGGCCCCGGAGAGGCGTCAGCCCTCGGCGGGTACGGGCTCCGGTTGCGCGCCCGGCTTCGCCGCCGCCGTGTCGGCATCGGCATCGGCGACGACTTCGGTACCCGTCTCGGCTGACGGCGTCCCGGCCGCGCCCGTCCCGGCGTCCGCGGGGGCGCTCCGCGCGGGCAGCAGCTCCACCACCGCCTGCCGGTGGGCCTCGCTCGTCGCGTCGTCGTACGGGTCGGGCGTCGCGGGCACCTGGAGCCGGTGCACCTGGCCCGTGCCGAGCCGGGCGTACCCGCGGCCGGGCGGGATGTCGCAGGTGGGCGTCGTGCGCGGCGGCACCCCGAGGATGTCCTCGACCTGGTCGGGCGTCGTGGGGCCGAGGACCACGCGCGCGCGGGTGTGCTGGCGCACCGGGTCGCTCAGGGAGTCGATGCTGTCGAACTGGTCGGCCACGACGACCGTGACATTGGCCGCCCTGCCGTGCCGCAGGGGCACCTGGAGCAGGGACTGCGGGTCCTTGCGCCCGTCGGCCGCCGCGAGGTGACCGAGCACGCTGGGGCGGTCCATGAGAATCCACAGCGGGCGCTTGGTGTCCTCCGGGGCGGGGTGGCCCGCCTGGCGGGCCCGGTTGGCGGAGATGAGGCGGCGCTCCGTCTCGTGCGCCGCCCACTCCAGGCTCGCCAGGGCGCCGGCGAGCCCGCACTCGATGGCCAGGACGCCGTCGCGCCCGGTCAGGCACGCGTAGTCGCCGATGCCGCTGCCTTCGACGATCAGGACGTCGCCGTGCTGCAGGGCCTGCAGCGCGACGGAGCGGAGCAGGGTCGTGGTGCCGCTGCCGGGCTCGCCGATCACCAGGAGGTGCGGCTCGGTGGAGCGGGGGCCGGTGCGCCAGACGACGGGGGGTACGTCGCGCTGGGTGTCGCCGTCCGTCACGGGGAGGGTGCGCTGGACCCCGGTGGGGTCGGTGAAGCCGAGGACGGTCTCGCCGGGGGCGGTGACGAACCGCTGGGCGGCGATGTCGGTCGGCAGCGGGGGCAGCACGTTCACCGTGAGCTGATTGCCCTCCTCGTCCCACTCGAAGTGGTACTCGCGGCCACGGCCCGCCTTGGCGTGCAGGAGCTGCTCGATGCGGGTGCGGGACTCGGTCTCGCCGTCCGTGAAGTACGCGGGGTAGCGCACCACCAGATGGGAGACACGTCCGTCGTCGTCGAACTCGTACGACGTGAGGGCCTTGTCCCACTCGCCGCCGTGCGCGAAGAGCGGTGCCGGGTCCTCGGGGACCGAGAAGTACGGCACGAGCGCTTCGTAGAGGGACTGCAGCCGCTGGGTCTGCGCCTCGTCGGGGCCGGTGGGGGCGGGCTCCGTGCGTTCCCGGCCGGTCCACGCGGCGGCCGCCATCAGGCAGATGGCGGCGAGCAGCGGACCGTACGGCATGAGGGTCACGACCAGGATCACGGAGGCCACGAGGAACAGCAGCGGTCCGCGCCGGTCCTTGGGGGTGTCGGCCCACTTGCGCCGCCCGGCCCCTGCCAGCCGGCGCAGTCCACGAGTGATCGTGATCAGCGGGTGGAGGACATCGGTGGCGCTGTCGGCGGCCGACCGTGCGAACTCCCGGCTGCGGGCGATCGAGGCGGTGCCGTTGCTCAGGATGCGGGGGAGGGGGCGCCGGGCCACGTCAGTCTCCAGATGGTGCGAACGAAGTGCTGCAGGGGGCAGGAGGCGTCAGAACTTGATCCCGCCGAGGAGGCTCGCCAGGCTCGCGCTGCCGGCCTTGATGCTCGGGGCGATGGCGGTGCCCGCCATGAAGAAGCCGAAGAGCGCGCAGACCACGGCGTGGGACGCCTTGAGTCCGTCCTTGCGGAAGAACAGGAAGACGATGATGCCGAGCAGCACGACGCCCGAGATGGAAAGGATCATGACGGTTCTCCTGGTTGGTGGGGACAGTCACCATGAGTTGTTCCAGGTTCACAGCATGTATCCATACGATAAAAGGTGCAAATGGGGGAATTTTCGCGGATTTCCCTCGAATGGCGGAGGTCTGTTGGGCCTCCTGAGCGCGCCTTCGGGAGGCGTCCGGGTGCCTTCGTGATCTTTGCCGCGGGCGCGCCCCGTCATGTGCCCGGACGGGCAGTACCCTGTCGATTCACTCGTACGGCTGCATCGGGCGCCCGTACGCACCCTGAAGTCACCCCGCAGTCGAAAGGCGGTCTGGTCCATGAGTGAAGCCCCCGACCCGGAAGTCGTGGAGCTCGCGACCAAGATCTTCGATCTGGCGCGCCAGGGCGACACCGCGGCCCTCGCCGCGTACGTGGACGCAGGCGTTCCGGCGAACCTCACCAACGACAGCGGCGACTCGCTCGTGATGCTCGCCGCCTACCACGGCCACGCGGACGCGGTCCGGGCGCTCCTGGAGCGGGGCGGTGACGCCAACCGTGCCAACGACCGGGGGCAGACGCCGCTCGCCGGCGCCGTCTTCAAGGGCGAGGACGCGGTGATCCGGGCGCTGCTCGACGGAGGGGCGGATCCGGCCGCGGGCACGCCGTCGGCGGTGGACACCGCCCGGATGTTCGCCAAGACGGAGCTGCTCGAGCTGTTCGGGGCGGCCTGAGCGGGGTACCTGACCAGCAACAACGGGGGCGCTGGAAATGTGGTCGCGGCGGTGTGAACCGCTGGGTCATCATGACGACGTGATTCACGGACGCGACGGCGGGGCAGGAGATGCCGCACCGCGTGGACCGTGAGCGGCCCGCCCCCGGACCTCCGTCCGGGATCCCTACGGGCCACCGACGAGAGGCAGAGGAAGATGGTCTACAGCAAGCAAAAGACGGCGGGCGGCCCGACGTGTTGGCGCACGGCCAGGTAATTCACGATTCCCGGTTGCGTCGACGCTTGATGTGAGGCTGTTTCCCATGTTCGATCCGGTCATAGCGCCCAGCGGTACGCTGCTCGGCCTGCTGCAGCGGGGCCGCGGCGACGGCACCTTGCACGCACTCACCGCACCCCGGTCCGAGGCGCTCGCCGCCCTGGAGACCTGCGTGCTCCACGACCCGCGCCACGACTGGCAGGTCGAGAACCGCTCCCTCTACTACGCCAGGCTCTACCTCGATCTCCGTGGCGGGATCGAGGAGATCGAGCGGCATCTGTTCGACCCCGAGGACGTCCTGAACACGGACGACTCACGCACCGGCCTGGCGCTCGCCGTCCTGGGGCACCTCGCCTCGTACGGCAGGCATGACGCCCTCGAACTGCTGCGCCGGTACGCGGCCTTCGGCACCAACTGGGCCTGGGCCCTGGACGAACTGGCGCTGCGTGACGACGACGCTGGCCTGCGCGCCCTCGCCGTGCCCGTGCTCGCCAGATTCCCCTCGGACGCGGAGGGCGAGGCCGAACTGGCCGCCGTCGTGCGCGACGCCTACGAACCCCGGCCCTGGCGGCTGTGGGAGGAGGACCCCCGTCAGGCCGTCGGCGCCCGCGTGCGCGCCGCACGGGAACAGGGCTCCTTCGACCGCTGGCAGCGACAGATGCGCCCCTCGGGGCCACGCCCCGGCTGGAGCGTCCAGGCCGTCTTCGACTGGGCGCAGGAAGGGCTCGAACGCGGCGCCGTCCTGCATGTGCCCGCCGCCCGCTGCCTGAGCGCGGTCGCCGGGCCCGAGGATCGCGCCGAGATCCTTGAAGCCGCCCGCAACGGCTCCGACGGGGCGCGCGGCACGGCTCTGCGCTACCTCGCCGACGCCCATGATCCCGCTGTGTTCGACCTCATCGAGTCCGCGGTGGAGAGCCCGTCCCGGGCCGTCGTGGACGCCGCGGCCGAGGCCTTCGAGCGGATGCGCAGCGTCGCCGCCGTCGAGCGGGCCCGCCGCGGGGCCCAGCGGCCCGACGCGCTCGGCGCCGCCGCGGGACGGGTCCTCGCCTGCAGGGGCGGCGCCCAGGACAGCAAGCTCGTGCTCGCCGCGCTCCGCGAGGCCGTCCGCGGCGAAGGCCCCGACGCGCCGACCCTCTGGACACTCGTCGACGGCGCGGGACGGCTCGGCATCGCCTGCGCGGCCCCCGTCCTTCGCCACGTCTACCGCGAGACCGCCTCCTCCCACCTGCGGGGCCGCGCGGCCCGCGCGCTCGCCGCCACCGACCCCTCCTTCGCCGCCGGATTCGCCGTCGAGTGCCTGTGGGACTGCGAGGAGTCCACCCGCGAGGTCGCCGCACGGCACGCCGAGACCGGCGACGCCCGCGTGGTCACCCAGCTCAGAAGGCTCGCCGCGGACCCCGCCGAGGAGGACGAGGTACAGACCGCGGTGCGCAGCAGGATCGACCCCGACGCGGCCGAGGTGTGACCGGCGCGCCCCGGGGCGGGGCGCGCGCGGAGGGCAACGCTCATGGGACGTTCCTCGCCAGGAAAGATCCACGTTGACGTGACCACGCCCCGCGGGACGACAACACGGGTATGCGTGTCGTCATCGTCACCGAATCCTTCCCTCCCGACGTCAACGGCGTGGCGCACTGCGCCCTGCAGACCGCCCGGCAGCTCGCCGCGCGCGGCCACGACCCCCTCGTCATCGCCCCGGCCCCCGCGGCCGGGGCGGACGCCGCAGCCGACGCGAGTGCGCCCTGCCCCGTCATCCGTGTCCCCTCCCTCCCCCTTCCCGGATATCCGCAGGTCAGGGTCGCGCTGCCCAGCCGACGCCTGTCGGCGGCGCTGAGCGCGCACCGGGCCCAACTCGTCCACCTGGCCAGCCCGTTCGTCCTCGGCGCGCGCGGCATGGCGTCCGCCGCGCGCCTGGGCATACCCACCGTCGCCGTCTACCAGACGGATCTGGGCGGCTACGCGCGTACGTACATGGGAATGGGCGAGTCCACCGCCTGGCGCCGCATCCGTGCCGTGCACGCCGCGGCCGACCGCACCCTCGCCCCGTCGTCCGCCGCCCTGCGTGACCTCGTGACGCACGGGGTGCCGCGGGTGCGGCTGTGGCCACGGGGCGTGGACACGGCCCGGTTCAGCCCCGGTCTTCGGGACGAGGCCGTACGCCGGGAACTCGCGCCGAACGGTGAGCTGATCGTCGGCTACGTGGGGCGTCTCGCCCCCGAGAAGCAGGTCGAGCTGCTCGCCGGTGTGGGCTCCCTGGAGGGCGTGCGCCTGGTCGTCGTCGGCGACGGACCCAGCGAGGGTTCCGTGCGGGTGGCGCTGCCCGGCGCGCTCATGCTCGGGCGCCGCACCGGAGGCGAACTCGCGCGGATCTTCGCCTCGTTGGACCTCTTCGTGCACACGGGGCCCTACGAGACGTTCTGCCAGACCGTGCAGGAAGCCATGGCCAGTGGTGTGCCGGTGATCGCGCCCGCCGCTGGGGGACCGCTCGACCTCGTCGTCCCCGGCCGCACCGGAGTCCTGGTGCCGCCGCGTGACGCCCTCGCGGTACGGGACGCGGTCTGGGCGCTCGCGGCCGATCCGGGGCTGCGCGCGGCGTACGGAAGGGCCGGGCGTGCGGCCGTCGAGGGGCGGACCTGGGACGCGGTGGGCGAGCAGCTCGTCGACCACTACTCCCAGGTGCTCGCCGCGCGGACGGCGGTGGCGGCATGAGGGCGGCCTTGTACCGGGAGGCGGCTTGGCGTGCTGCGGCCGCGGCTCGGGGTGGCGGGCGACCCGCCGGCTCGCTGCGCATCGTGCGGCTCGCGAACTTCGTGGCCCCCTCGTCGGGCGGACTGCGGACCGCGCTGCGGGAGTTGGGGCGCGGCTACCGCGCGGCCGGGCACGAGCCCGTGCTGATCGTGCCCGGCGAGCGGGCCGCTGTCCGCGACACCGACCAGGGCCGGGTCGTGACCCTGCCGGGCACGCTGCTGCCCGGCACCGGCGGCTACCGCGTCCTCACGGACCGGCGAAGGGTGGCCCGGGTCCTCGAACGCCTCGCCCCCGACCGCATCGAGGTCTCCGACCGTACGACCCTGCGCTGGACCGGCGCTTGGGCCAGGCACCGCAGGATTCCGGCCGTGATGGTCTCCCACGAGACGGCCCATGGTGTCCTCAGCACCTGGGGCATGCCGGAGGAAGCCGCCCTGCGCGCCGCCGACGCCCTCAACTCCCGTACGGCGCACGCCTACGCGCGGGTCGTGTGCACCACGGAGTGGGCCGAGCGCGAGTTCGTCCGCATCGGGGCGCGCAACGTCGTCCGCGCGCCCCTCGGTGTCGACCTGGTGGGCAGCCGTCCGGAGCTGCGTGATCCACGCGTGCGTGCCCGTTACGCGCGCGGGGGCGAGGTACTCCTTGTGCTCTGCTCACGGCTTTCCGTGGAGAAGCGGCCGGGCATGGCGCTCGACGCCCTGGAGGCGCTCCGTGGCCGGGGAGTGCCGGCGGTCCTCGTGGTGGCCGGGGACGGGCCGCTGCGCGCCCGCCTCGAACTGCGGGCGCGTGAGCGGCGGTTGCCGGTGACGTTCCTGGGGCACGTCGCGGACCGCGCGGCTCTGGGAGCGCTGCAGGCCACGGCTGACGTCTGCCTCGCGCCAGGCCCCTGCGAGACGTTCGGGCTCGCGGCCCTGGAGGCGCTGGCCTGCGGCACGCCCGTGGTGGCCAGCGCGTCGTCGGCGCTGCCGGAGATCGTGGGCGGCGCGGGTGCGGTGGCGAAGGACAACGGAGAGGCGTTCGCCACCGCCGTCCAGGCTCTCCTCACCCGCCCGGAGGGACCCCGAAGGGAGGCGGCACGCGCGCGTGCGGAGTGCTTCGGGTGGGAGAAGGCGGTTGCCGCGTTCTTGGGGGCGCATGAGGCGGGGCTGGGGGTCGGGGCCGCCGGTGGGGGGCTTGGTGCGCGTGAGGGGGGTGCGTGGTGAGGGTGCTGTGTTCGCGGGGGCGGAGGGGTGTGTTGGTCGTCTGGCTTGTGGTGCGTCAGGCGGGGGCGAGGGCCGGAGGTGGCGCGGGGGCTCGGCTCGGGGCCTACGGTGTCGGGCTTTGTTCGCGTACGGGGTGTGCGTCGTGAAGCCGCTGTGTTTTGTTGCCCTGGGGGATTCTCTTACCGAGGGTGTGGGTGATCCGGTGGGGCGCGGTCTGCGGGGGTGGGCGGCGTTGCTGGCCGGAGGGCTCGCGGTGGGTGAGGGGGAGGTGCGGTTCCATAATCTCGCCGTCAGCGGGGCGCAGACCTCGGACGTGCTGCGCCACCAGCTCCCCGCGGCGCTGGAGCTGCGGCCAGGCCTGGCGTCCGTGATCGTCGGCGTCAACGACACCCTCCGCTGCACGTTCGACATCCGGGGCGTGGCCACGCGGCTCGACGAGATCTACGGGGCCTGCGCTCGGCAAGGCATCCCGTTGCTCACGGCCTGCCTCCCCGACCCGGGGGCCATGCTCGGGCTGCCCGGCGCGCTGGCCCGCCCGCTGGCCCGGCGGCAACGCACCGTCAACGCCGTCGTGCACGCGCTGTCCGAGCGGTACGGCGCCGTCCATCTGCACCTCGCCGAGGACGCGTGGGTCGCCGACCGCACCCTGTGGAGCGCGGACCGGCTGCACCCCGGCGAGCGAGGCCACCGCCTGGTCGCCGCCCGCTTCCACGCCCTGCTCGCCGCGCGGGGCCTCGCGGCGGGCAGCCCGCCCTCGTGCGAGCCCCAACTGCCCTCGCCCACCCGGTCGGCGAACCTGCTGTGGCTGGCCACCGCGGGCACCGGCTGGGTGGCGCGCAGATGCACCGACCTGCTGCCCCAGCTGCTCGCCCTCGCGGCCGAGGAGGTACGCCATCAGGTGCGGGGCAGCAGCGCTCGGCTGGATCTGAGCGCCGCCCACGCGGTGACGGCGGCCCTCGCCGCGTTGGCTGTGGTCGAGCAGCCGGAGGCGGCGTAGAGGGGGCGCGGAGGGGATGCCTCAGCGTCGTGCCGCCGGGACGAAACGGATCGGTGTCCCGGCACCGGCTGGGTGGCGCGCAGATGCACCGACCTGCTGCCCCAGCTGCTCACCCTCGCCGCCGAGGAGGTACGCCACCAGGTGCGGGGCAGCAGCGCCCGGCTGGATCTGAGCGCCGCCCACGCGGTGACGGCGGCCCTCGCCGCGTTGGCTGTGGTTGAGCAGCCGGAGGCGGCGTAGAGGGGGCGCGGAGGGGATGCCTTTGCGTCGTGTTGCCGGGACGAATCGGTTCGGCGTTCCGGCGCCGGCTGGGTGGCGCGCAGATGCACGGATCTGCTGCCTCAGCTGCTCGCCCTCGCCGCCGAGGAGGTACGCCACCAGGTGCGGGGCAGCAGCGCCCGGCTGGATCTGAGCGCCGCTCACGCGGTGACGGCGGCCCTCGCCGCGTTGGCTGTGGTTAAGCAGCCGGAGGCGGCGTAGAGGGGGCGCGGAGGGGATGCCTCAGCGTCGTGTTGCCGGGACGAATCGGATCGGTGTCCCCGGTACCGCCTGCGCCGCACCGGCCAGATCGGCCTCCCTGACCACCGCGATCACCGGATAGCCCCCGGTCGTCGGGTGGTCGGCGAGGAAGACCACGGGCCGGCCGTCCGGCGGCACCTGGACGGCGCCGAGGACCATGCCCTCGCTGGGGAGTTCACCGGTGAACTCCCGCTCCAGCGAAGGCCCTTCGGTGCGCAGGCCGATGCGGTTGCTCGCCGAGGACACCCGGTACGCGCGCGTGGTCAGCGAGCGCAGGGCCGCGGGAGTGAACCAGTCGGCGCGTGGACCCGGCGTCACCCTCAGGATCAGCTCGCGGGGCGGCGCGGGGTGCGGCACGGCGTCCACGCGCGCGTGGGGCCCGGCGGGCACGCCCAGCGGGATGACGGCGCCGTCCGCGAGCGGGGGAGGGCCGAGCCCGGAGAGCAGGTCGGTGGAGCGGCTGGCGAGGACCGGTTCGACGGCCACTCCGCCACTGAACGCGACGTAGCAACGTACTCCGGAGACGGCCGCCGAGACGTCGAGCAGCGCACCGGCCGGTACCCGCACGGGCGCGCCCCACGCCACGGGGCGGCCGTCGATCGTCACCGGGCAGGGCGCCCCCACGACCGCCACCGTCACCGCGCAACGCGGCCGTACGGAGCAGCCGTTGAGCGTGGTCTCCAGGGCGGCGGCGTCGGACGGGTTGCCGACCAGGCGGTTGGCGAGGCGGGCAGCGCCCGGATCGAGGGCCCCGGAGCGCGGCACCCCGAGGTGCGCGTGCCCGGGGCGGCCCTGATCCTGCACGGTGGTCAGCGCCCCTGCCCGCACCACGGCGAAAGCACGGTCGGTCATCGTGCCCCCGGGCCCTGGACGAGGGGGCTGGGCACGAAGCGCACCCGGACCCCGGGGGCGAGCAGCGCGGCGGGCACGCGCGCGTGGTCCCACAGCACGGCGTCGGTCGTGCCGATCAACTGCCAGCCGCCCGGCGAGGAGCGCGGATACACCCCTGTGTACGGCCCGGCGAGGGCGACGCTGCCGGCCGGGACGCTCGTACGCGGCGTGGCCCGGCGAGGCACGTCGTAGCGCTCCGGAAGTCCGGTGAGGTAGCCGAAGCCGGGCGCGAACCCGCAGAAGGCGACCCGGAACTCGGTCGCCGCGTGGATGCGCGCCACCTCCGCCACCGGCACCCCCCAGTGCGCCGCCACATCGGCCAGATCGGGCCCGTCGTAGCGGACCGGGATCTCCCGTACGTCCTCCTCGCGCGCCGACAGCGGCGGTACCTCCAGGGCGGCGAGCTCCGCGCCGACGCGCACGGGGTCGTCGAGGCCGTCCAGGAGCACCGTGCGGGCCGCGGGCACGATCTCGCGTACGCGGAGCAGGCCCGCGGCCCTCCGGCGCAGCAGCTCGGCGTGCAGCGCCTGCGCCTCGTCGCCGTCGGCGAGTTCCACGAGCAGCGCGAGATCGCCGACCGGGAGCACCCTCACGCGAAGGCCTCCACCCGCACGCCCGCCGCTTCGAGGCGCGCCCGCACCTCCCGGGCGAGGGCCACCGCACCCGGGGTGTCGCCGTGCAGGCACAGCGAGCGCGCGCGGACGCCGATCCGCCGGCCGTCCAGAGCGGTGACGGACCCGGATTGGGCCATGCCCACGGAGCGTTCGACGACCACGTCCGCCTCCGTGATGACGGCGCCCTCGGTCCCGCGCGGCACGAGCGTCCCCTCCGGGGTGTACGCGCGGTCCGCGAACGCCTCGGTGACGACCGGCAGTCCGGCCTTGTCGGCCACCTCCAGGAAGCGCGATCCGGGCAGCCCGAGGACGGGCAGCGTGTCATCCGCGAGGAGGACCCCGTCGACGACGGCGCGGGCCTGGTCCTCGTCGTGGACGACGCGGTTGTAGAGCGCGCCGTGCGGCTTCACGTACGACACGCGCGTGCCCGCCGCCCGCGCGAAGACCTCCAGGGCGCCGATCTGGTACGCCACTTCGGCCGCCAGTTCGTCGGCCGGTACGTCCATGGAGCGGCGCCCGAAGCCCGCCAGGTCGCGGTAGGAGACCTGGGCGCCGATCCGTACGCCGCGCGCGGCGGCCTGTTCGCACACGCGGCGCATGGTGGCCGCGTCCCCGGCGTGGAAGCCGCAGGCCACATTGGCGCTGGTGACGACGGAGAGCAGCTCCTCGTCGTCGGTCAGGCGCCAGCGGCCGAAGCCCTCACCGAGGTCGGCGTTGAGATCGATCACGGCGTCGATCGAGGCTTCCGTCATCTACGTAGGTCTCCTGTTTCCGTTCGGCGGCCGCTCAGGCCACCCGGTACTGCTCGTCGCGGGCGTCGGTGACGAACATCTGGCCCGGCGCGTGCGTGATCGCGAACGGCGGACGCGAGGCCATCACCGCCGCCTGCGGCGTCACTCCGCATGCCCAGAACACCGGGATGTCACCGGGTTCGGCGTCCACCGGATCACCGAAGTCGGGCCGGGTCAGGTCGTCGATGCCGAGCCCCGCGGGGTCCCCGCAGTGCACCGGGCCGCCGTGCACCGCGGGCAGCAGCGAGGTCTCCCTGATCGCCGCCGAGAGGTGCTCGGGCGGGACGTGGCGCATCGACACCACCATGGGTCCGTGCAGACGGCCCGCCGGGCGGCAGGGGCGTGCGGTCACGTACATGGAGACGTTGCGGCCCTGCTCGACGTGGCGCATCGGGACGCCGGACTCCGTCAGCGCCCACTCGAAGGTGAAGCTGCAGCCGATGAGGAACGACACCAGGTCGTCCCGCCAGTGCTCCACCACGTCCGTGGGTTCGTCGGCCAACTCGCCGTCCCGCCACACCCGGTAGCGCGGCAGATCCGTCCGCAGATCGGCGCCGGGCGCGAGCGGCGTGGTCCAGGAGCCCGCGTCCGTGACGTCGAGCACGGGGCAGGGCTTCGGGTTGCGCTGGCAGAACAGGAGCATGTCGTAGGCCCAGTCGGCGGGCACGGCGATCAGATTGGCCTGGGTGTGGCCGGCCGCCCAGCCCGCCGTCGGGCCGCTCGTGCCCGCGCGAAAGAGAGCGCGGGCCTCGGCGGGGCTGTGCGACGCGGTGACCGAGGGGCTCATACGAGTTCCTTCCCGCGCGTCTCGGGCAGGCCGAACAGCGCGAGCACGGCGATGGCGTAGCCCAGCGCGCCGAAGACCAGCGCACCGCCCACACCCCAGCTGTCGGCCATGAAACCGACCATGGTGGGGAAGACGGCGCCCACGGCGCGTCCGGTGTTGTACGTGAAGCCCTGCCCCGTGCCGCGCACGGCCGCCGGATAGAGCTCGCTGAGGAACGAACCGAAGCCGCTGAAAATGGCCGACATGCAGAAGCCGAGCGGGAAACCGAGCACAAGGAGAAGGCCGTTGGCCCCGTCCGGGATGTTCGTGTAGGCCAGGATGCTCGCCGCGGAGAGGAACGCGAACAGCGTGATGTTGCGTTTGCGGCCGAGGATGTCGGTGAGATAGCCGCCGGCCAGATAACCGACGAAGGCACCGGAGATCAGGAACGCGAGATACCCGCCCGTGCCGACCACCGTGAGTCCGCGCTCGGTCTTCAGGTACGTGGGCACCCAGGTGGCGAGCGTGTAGTAGCCGCCCTGTACGCCGGTGGAGAGCAGGACCGCGAAGAGCGTGATGCGCAGAAGGCCCGGCTTGAAGATCGCCGTGAACGACCCCTTGTGCGCGCTCTTCTTGCGCTCCTCGGCCGCCTCCGGGGCGTCGTGCACGTTGCGGCGCACGTAGACGACGAGGAGGGCGGGCAGCGCGCCGGTCCAGAACATCACGCGCCAGGCGATGTCCTCGTCGAGGAACTGGAACACCACGGTGTAGACGATCACCGCGAGCGCCCAGCCGACCGCCCAGGAGCTCTGGATCGCGCCGAGCGTACGGCCGCGGTTCTTGGCGGTGGCGTACTCGGCGACCAGGATCGCGCCGACCGCCCACTCGCCGCCGAAACCGAGGCCCTGGAGGGCGCGGAAGACGAGCAGCGTCTCGTAGTTGGGCGCGAAGCCGCAGGCGACGGTGAAGACGGCGTACGTGATGACCGTGATCATCAGCGCCTTGACCCGGCCGATCCGGTCCGCGACCACCCCGGCGATCGCGCCGCCGATGGCGGAGACGACCAGGGTGACCGTGGTGAGCAGGCCCGTCTGGCCGCTGTCCAGGCCGTAGTACGCGGCGATCGCGACCATGCTCAGCGGCAGCGTGAAGTAGTCGTAGGAGTCGAGGGCGTAGCCGCCGAAGGCGCCCGCGAAGGCGCGGCGGCCGCGCGGTCCGAGTGCGCGCAGCCAGCCGAACGCGCCGCTGTCGTCGGAGGGTTCGCCTTCTGCGGGGCGGGTGTCGGTCGGCAGGGTCTGGGGCGTCGATGGTGTGCTCATGGGCACCTCACGGGAGGGGGGACTGTGCCGTGCCCGCCAAGGTAGAGGATCGTTGAACGATCCCTCAATACCCATGTTGTCTCGTTCTTGTATCTGCGATTGAATCCGGGCATGGCTGAGGGAATGGCTGACCCGAGCGGACTGGCCGACGACCGTGCGCTCCTGGGGCGCACCAGTACCGCGGAGCGGGTGTCGGACATCCTCCGGAGCCGCATCGCCGAGGGGTACTTCCCGCCGGGGGTGCGCCTGTCGGAGGACAGCATCGGCGGCGCGCTCGGCGTCTCGCGCAACACGCTGCGCGAGGCCTTCCGTCTCCTGACGCATGAACGACTGCTGGTCCACCAGCTCAACCGCGGGGTATTTGTCCGAGTTCTCACCGTGGAGGACGTAGAGGACATTTACCGCACCCGACGCCTCGTGGAATGCGCGGTCGTCCGCGGTCTCGGCGATCCGCCCTTCGTCCTCGACGGTCTCGCGAGCGCCGTCGCGGACGGCACGAAGGCGGCCCGCGAGCGCAAGTGGAAGGGCGTCTCCACCGCCAACATCCACTTCCACCGGGAGCTGGTCGCCCTCGCCGGAAGCGCCCGCACCGACGAGGTGATGCGCAGCGTCTTCGCCGAACTCCGCCTGGCCTTCCACGTGGTGGACGACCCGCGCCGGCTGCACGAGCCCTACCTCGCGCGCAACCGGCAGATACTGCACACCCTGCGGGAGGGCGACGCCGCGGAGGCCGAGCGGCTGCTCGCGGTCTACCTGGACGACTCGCTGCGCGGCCTCGTCGAGGTCTACGGCAGCCGCGTCGCGGAGGGCGAGCGGACGAGCGGCTGAGCCCCGGGCCGGCCGCCGAAGGGCGTTGCCAGATCTGCGCCGTTTCGACCGTTGTCAGACCGAGGATCTAGTCTGTGCAGCGTGACTTCGCCTGCCGTTACGGACACCGCTCCGCCCCAGCTCAGCGCGGGGCCGAGGCCCGCTCTGGGCCCGGCCGCCGACGAGGGCCTGGCGCGGCGGCTCCGCGCGCTCGCCTGCACGGCGCCGCTGCATGACCTGGACGTGCGCAAGGCCAACCTCGCGGGCGAGTACTCGGTGTACGCGATGGCGGAGGTGGCCCTCTCCGCCATCGACCTCGTCACCCTGAACATGGACTTCGACACCGGCGCCGATCATGAGCAGATCGTGGCCAGGCTGCTGCCGCGCGTCGGGGCCCAGGCCCCCCGCCGTCCCGTGGCCGAGCACGAGCGCGTGGCCCGCTGGGTCCTGGAGAACCTGATCAACGTCGGCAGCGTCGACCGCGGCTTCCGCGCCGTGTACGGCACCTTCGCCCCCGACGGCACCTATGTGCGCAGGGACTACGACTTCAAGCTGATCGAAGAGGTGCCCGGGTACGGGGGCGGGGTCTATCTCCGCACGACGGACGAAGCGGTCAACGTCCTGGTGGGTGCCCTCGACACGGACGTCACCAGCGCCCAGATCGCCGCCGAGGTGAAGCTCGAGGTGCTCATCAGCCGCGGCCGCCTCGCCGACGCCCAGCTCGCCGCCGAGCAGGCCCGCTATCGGACCGTGCAGTACTCCGAGACGCTCCGCAGGGCCCTGGACGCCACCCGGCGCAACGTCCGCGCGGTCGACTGGCTCCGGGCCGTCCCCGACATGATCGCGGAGGCGCTCGACCACGTCGCCGACCGCTATCGCCACGAGAACGCGATCCTGACGAACATCCGCAAGGCACGCGACGAGTCCGAGGACCCCGAGCACAAGCGCCGCGCCGCCGAGCTCGTCGACATCGTCAAGGACTGCATCCGCCGTCACACCCAGCTCCAGTCCCGGCTCCTCGAAGCGGGCCCGCTGTTCCGCGCCGAGCAGGACCGCCAGGCCTTCGCGGCGCCCACCGCCCGCACCGGCCTCGATCTGTACGGCCAGCTCGTCGCTCCCCTCCTGCCCCTCCCGGTCGAGCAGGCGAGCCGCGTGACGGGCGCGTTCTTCGCGCGCGGCACGGGGCTGCGCACACCCGTGTCCGTCCGCGTCGGCGACCTGGTCGACATACTGCTCACGCCGCCGCAGGAGCGGGAGCACCTGGGCATGGAGATGCCCGAGCCCGACCTCATCGCCACCCCCGACGACAGCCGCTTCAGCGAGGAACAGCTCGCCGACGCCATGGAGCTGCTCGACCTGCCCGCCGACGCGCCGAGGCGCCTGTCCGGACTGCTCGCCGACGCCCGCCGGCGCGACACCGAACTGCCCTATCTGGTCGCCCTCCTCGCCGTCCACGCGGCCAGCCCGCCGGTCGGCACCGCCTACCGCCAGGGCGAGGAGAAGCTCCTGTTCGCCGTGGACGACGGTGTCCAGCTCGACGACCCCGAGTTCGGCGGCGCCGACCTCATCGTGGGCACGGCGCTGCTCGACGCCGCCGGCATGGCGGCCGGCCGGACGGAGGGCGCGTGAGCAATCCCGAGCCGCTCGTGAGCACCCCTGAATCGCTCGTGAGCACACCCGACCCCCACCCCCTTCTCCCGTACGACCGCCGCAAGGAGCACAAGCCGTGACCGAGCACCCCGCAGAGCACGCCGCGTGGGGCGAGCCGGACGCGACGGCGCCGCCCGCGGCGACCGCCCCCATCACCCCGGCCGACGCCGCCGACGCCGCACGCCTGGTCGCCTTCGGCCTGCAGCCCAAGCTCCAGCCCGCCCGCGACCAGGAGTACGCCGAACTGCTGCGCAGGTACCGCGAGGACCCGCCCTTCGCGCGGCTCGCCGACGCCGTCGCCGCCGGGCTCGGGCTCGTCGTCCTTGAGGTGTCCCCGCGCGCGGGGATGGCGGTGACGGCCGCCGAGGACTCCGTGTTCGCCGTCCGCATGGGCGACTACGCACGCCGTACGGCGGCCGACTCCACCGACCGCTTCCTGCACGGTCTGGCCCATCTCGCCGTCGCCGCACTGGCGTTCCCGCGCCCCGAGGACCTCGCCGACGACGGCTACATCGGCCGCGTCACGGTCAACGGCGTGGACGCCTTCGTACGGCAGGCCTGCCACCGCCTGGAGGAGCGCGCCGAGGAACAGGGCGAGAACTCCGACCCGGCCACCGACGCCCCCGGTCTGGAGGCGGCCTGGCGGATCTGGGCACGGCGCAGCTCGACGGGCGCCACCAAGGACGCCCGGCGGCTCGCCGGGTCGACCACCGGGATCATCGGCAAGGCCGTCGCGTTCCTCACCGACTCCGGGTTCCTGCAGCGCACCGGCGACGACTCCGGGGGCACCTACCGCACCACGGCCCGCTATCAGCTGCAGGTGCGCGACATGGCGGGCGGCGCCGCCATGGCCGAACTCCTGGAACTGGGCATCGTGCCCGTCACGGACGGGTCCGCGACCCTGCTGCCCCCCGAAGACTCCGACGATCTGGAGCTGGCCGCCGACGCGGGGCTGCCCTTCCACTCCTGACGTCTCTCGCCCCGCCCCCACCTTCCCGCTGTTCCCCACGACTTACGACGAGAGTCCGCCGCCATGTACGAGCTGTCCCGGGTCCGCCTCTACTCCATCGGCCCAGCCGGTGCGCGCTACGCCGACACCGTGCTTGACCTGCGCGGCGTCGGCGCGGAGGTGCCCGACCCCGCGCCCGCCCAGGCGGAGTTCTTCGAGGACGAGCCGGTCGGCCCCCCGCGCCGCCCCGCGCCCGCGGGCGTGCTCTTCCTGGAGAACGGCGGCGGCAAGTCCGTCCTGCTCAAGCTGATCTTCTCGGTGATGCTGCCGGGGCACCGGAACACGCTGGGCGGCGCGAGCTCCGGAGTGCTGCGCAAGTTCCTGCTCGCCGACGACTGCGGGCACGTCGCCCTGGAGTGGCAGCACACCCTGACCGGCGAGTGCGTCGTCGTCGGCAAGGTCAGCGAGTGGCGCGGACGGCAGGTCTCCAACGACCCGCGGAAGTTCGCCGAGGCGTGGTACTCCTTCCGGCCGGGCCCCGGCATGAGCCTGGACTCGCTGCCGGTCGCCGAGTCCACCGCCGTACGCCCCCTTGTGGAAGGCGCGTCGGGCGCCCAGGGGCGGCGGCGCACCATGAAGGGCTTCCGTGACGCGCTGACCGAGGCGGGCAAGGCGTACCCCCACCTCGAGGTGCACTGGGAGGAGATCCACGACCGCTGGAACGAACACCTCGGCGACCTGGGCCTGGACCCCGAACTCTTCCGCTACCAGCGCGAGATGAACGCCGACGAGGGCGAGGCCGCCGGCCTCTTCGCCGTCAAGAAGGACTCCGACTTCACCGACCTGCTGCTGCGCGCCGTCACGGACACCCGCGACACGGACGGCCTCGCCGACCTCGTGCACGGCTTCGGCAACAAGCTGGGCCGCCGCTCCGAACTCATCGCCGAGCGGGACTTCACCGCGGGCTCCGTCGACCTGCTCGGCCGCATCGTCGACGCCGCCGACGCACGCTCACGCGCGCGTGACGTGCACGCGGGAGCCGAGCGGCGCACCCGTACGCTCGCCCGCCGCTTCTCCGCGCGCGCCGTCGCCGAGCGGAACAAGGCGGGAGAACTCGCCGAGCGGGTCACCGCCGCCGCGCAGACCGTCACCACGGCGGAGGAAGCACGCGGCAGGTCCGCCCTGATCTCCGCCGAACTCGCCTTCCGGCACGCCTCCTTGGCGCTCACCGTCGCGGAGAAGGCCGCCGCCGCCCAGCGCCGCGAGCTGGCCGACGCGCGTCAACTGCATGCCGCCTGGCAGGCGGCCGAGGCCGTCCTGCGTCACCGTGCTGCCGCCGACCGCTCCGCGCGCGTGGCCTCCGCGATCCTGGAGGCCGAAAGGGACGCGGCGCCTGCACTCGCCGCCCGCTCCAAGGCGGCGGCCGACCTCGTCCGTGTCCTGCACACCGCGGCCGAGGGCGCCGAGTCGCTCGCGAACGAGGAGGAGGAGCGTTCGGCCGCGCTCCAGGAGACCGGCGAGGCCGCCCACCGCGACGCGACCATCGCCGCGACCGAGGCGCAGCGCGCCCGCAGCGAGGCAGGACACCTGCGTCAGCGCCTCTCCGAGGTTGAGCAGGAGACCGCGGAGGCCGTCCGCGCGGGTTGGCTCGACGACACCGCGCCGGACGCCGACCCGGCGCGCGCCGCGCTGGCCGCCAGCGACGCCGAGAAGACCGCGGCGGCCGCCTGGGACACCGCCCGCGAGACCTCCCTGCGCGCCGCCGAGCACGCCAAGGAGGCAGCCGCGGCCGAGGCCCGCGCCGAACTCACCGCGGCCCGCGCGTCGGACGCCGCGGACGCGGCCGAGCACGCGTACGACGCGGAGCGCCGGGCGGCGGAGTCGATCGCCGGGGACGAGCGCCTCGCCGAACTGCTCGGCCTTCCCGGGGCGAGCCCCCAGGGAGGTGTGCCGCAGCCTCGTCAGGGCGCCGCGGACACGGGCAACAGCGGCGACCGGGAGGACGAGGCCGCCGCCCCCGGCACCCGCACCCCGATCGATGGCGCGCTCTCCCTCACCGAACTGGACCGCAGCGCCGACGACCTCCGCACCCTCCTGGAGGACGGGGTCGCATCCGCCGAGCGGCAGCTCTTCGAGCTGCGGACCGCCGCCGCGGACGACTCCCGCATCCTGGGCGCACTCGGCGACGGCGGCCTCCTTCCGCCGGGGCCCGACGTCCTGGCCACCGTCGAGTTCCTCGGCGAGCACGGCATCCCCGCGCTGCCCGGCTGGCGCTATCTCGCGCAGGCCGTCGACCCCGCCGACCACGCGCGCGTGCTCGCCGCCCGGCCCGAACTGGTCGACGGCGTCGTCATCACCGACCCCGCCACGCACGCACGGGCCCGCGAGGCGCTCGCCGGCGCCGCCCTGCTGCCCCGCTCCGCCGTCGCCGTCGGCACCGCGGCAGCCCTCCTCGCGCCGACCCCCGGCGAGGACGCGCAGGGCGGGGACGTCTTCCTCGTGCCGCCGAACCCCGCCATGCACGACGAACACGCCGCCGACGAGGAGCGGCAGGCGCTCCGCACCCGGGCGGCGCGGCGCGACGAGGAGATCCGCACACTCGCCGCGCGCCTCACCAAGGACCGCGAGCTCGCCGCGCGGCTTGCCTCCTGGCGCGCCGGCTGCCCCGCAGGACGCATCGAAGAGCTCGCCGCCGCCGCACGCAGCGCCCGCGCCTTCGCCGAAGAAGCCGAGGCCGAACTCGCCGAGGCCCGCACGGTCCGGGCCGAGGCCGACGAGACGGCGGCCGAAGCGGCACGCGCGCGTGACGAGCGCCAGGAGGCCGCCCAGCGCGCGCGGCGCGTCGCCGACGCACTCGCGGGCCTCGCGTTCCGCCTGCGCGAGCGCGCGGGCTGGCAGACCAAGCTGCGTGAACTGGCCGATGACGCCGTGGAGTCCGAGGCCCGCGCCCAGACCTGTCTGGACCGCGCCCGCGCCGCCGACGAGGACCGGCGCGCCGCCCAGCGCGCCGCCGACGACGCCCGCCGCACCGCCCGCGCCCTGCGGGCCGAGCGCGCCGAGATCGCGGGCGCCCCCGAGGACGTGCCGGAGGACCCCAAGGACACCGCGGCCCCCAAGTCGTCGCTGCCCGCCCTCCGCGAGGCCTACCGCGCCGCCTCCCAGCTCTACGAGAAGGTCGGCGTCGGCGCCGACCTGCGCGCCGAACAGGCCCGCGCCGAAAGCGACGAGAGCGGCGCCCTCGCCGAGCTCGACCGGCTCAGCAACAAGGTCCGCACCCGCGCCGCCCTGCTCCTGGAAGGCACGGACGGCTCCGACGGCCCCTCCCGGCAGGCCGCGTCCGCGCGCGCCGAGGCCCAGGTCCAGCTCATCGAGACCCGCGCCTCCGCCGCGAGCGAGCAGCTCGGCAGGCTCCGCGGCGAGGCCGAGCGACTCGCCCCGCAGGACGACGCCGAAGCGCACACCGAGCTCCCCGAGGACCTGGTCCCCGCCGACGCCGAGCACGCACAGGCCCTCCTGCGCACCGCCACCGCCGAACTGGCCGCCCACACCGAGGCGTTGAGCCAGGCCAAGGACGCGCACGCCACCCTCCTGCACGCCCACCGCGCCACCGAGGACGCCGCCGGCGGCTTCGACGAGACCGCGGCGCTCCTGCGGGACCTCCTGCGCGAGCAGCATCACGAGGAGGAGGCCGCCGAAGAGCCCGAGCCCTACCCCGGCTCCCTCGAAGAGGCCCGCCAGTCCGCGTCGGAGGCCCGGCGCTCCCTGCGCGGCTGCGCCGCCGACCTCTCCACTGCCGAGGCCGCCGTCCGCGAGGCCAGCGACATCCTCGTACGGCACGCCAACTCCACGCGCTACGAGCAGGTGCGCACCCCCGCCCGCCAGCAGATCCGCGAACTGCCCGCCTCCGCGCTGCCGGAGCATGCCAAGAAGTGGGCCGACGCCTTCGCGCCCCGGCTGCGTGTGCTCACCGACGAGCTGGAGCAGTTGGAGCGCAACCGCGACAGCATCGTGGACCGCCTGCGTGGCCTCGTGGAGTCCTCGCTCGCCACGCTGCGTTCCGCGCAGCGCCTCTCCCAGCTGCCCGAGGGCCTCGGGGAGTGGTCGGGCCAGGAGTTCCTGCGCGTCCGCTTCGAGGAGCCCGACCAGGCGACGCTGACCGAGCGCCTCGGCGAGGTCATCGACGAGGCCACGCGGGCCGCGGTCAAGAAGAACTCCGACATGCGGCGGGACGGCATGTCCCTGCTCCTTCGCGGAGTTCAGGCCGCTCTTGAGCCGCGTGGCATCGCCGTCGAGATCCTCAAGCCGGACGCCGTGCTGCGCGCCGAGCGGGTGCCGGTCGGTCAGATGGGCGACGTCTTCTCCGGTGGTCAGCTGCTCACCGCGGCCATCGCCCTGTACTGCACGATGGCCGCCCTGCGCAGCAACGACCGGGGCCGCGACAAGCACCGGCACGCCGGCACGCTCTTCCTCGACAACCCCATCGGCCGCGCCAACGCCACGTACCTCCTGGAACTCCAGCGGGCCGTCTCGGACGCGCTCGGAGTGCAGCTCCTCTACACCACCGGCCTGTTCGACACGACGGCGCTCGCGGAGTTCCCGCTGGTCATCCGGTTGCGGAACGACGCGGACCTGCGCGCAGGGCTGAAGTACATCAGCGTCGAGGAGCACCTGCGGCCGGGTCTGCCGCAGCAGGACCCGGCCGAGGAGACCGTGCACGGGGAGATCACGGCGACGCGCATGTACAAGCGGCCCGCCGCCTCGGCTCCGTAAGCCTCAGGCCAGCCGGTCGGCCAGCCACTCGTGGAACAGGCCGATGTGGTGCTCGGTCGGCACGAGCACGCCGCCCTCGCGATAGGCGCGTGACGCCATCGCGGGCTGGGTGCGCTCGCAGGCCTCGAAGTCCTGTTCGTTGACCCGGTGGAAGAGCTCCACGGACCTGGTGAGGTCGACACCGGACGCGACGACCTCCGGTGCGTACAGCCAGTCGCACTCGACGACCGTGCGGTCCTCGGCCAGCGGGAACATGCGGTGCAGGATCACATGGTCGGGGACGAGGTTGATGAAGACGGTCGGCTTGATCGTGATCGCGTAGTAGCGGCGGTCCTGGTCCTCGGCGACCTCGGGCAGCCGGCCGAAGCCGGGGCCGCCGTCGACGGTGAACCCGCTGACCTCCTCGCCGAACGAGGCGCCGTGCCCGACGTAGTACTGGGCGGCGAACCCGTCCGCGAACTCCGGCAGGACATCGGTCAGTTCGGGGTGGATGGTCGCGCAGTGATAGCACTCCATGAAGTTCTCGACGATCAGCTTCCAGTTGGCCCGTACGTCATACGTGACGCGTTTGCCGAGGGCCAGCGATTCGGTCCCGTAACGCTCTATGGACGCCGCGTCGCCCAGACGTTCCACCGCCGCGCCGATGACGGTCTCCTCGAAGGACGGCGGTTCGTCGGCCAGGCACACCCAGACGTAGCCGAGCCACTCCCGCAGCGCGACCTTGACCAGGCCGTACGCCGTGCGGTCGACGTCGGGCATCTTCACCAGGTTCGGCGCGGCGATCAGCTTGCCGTCGAGGTCGTACGTCCACGCGTGGTACGGGCACTGGAGCGCGCGGCGCACCTCGCCCGCCTCCTGGGTGCAGAGCCGGGCGCCGCGGTGCCGGCAGATGTTGAGGAACGCGCGCAGCTCCCCGGAGCGGGAGCGGGTGATCAGTACGCTCTCGCGGCCGACCTGGACGGTGCGGAAGGCGCCGGGTTTGCCGAGGTCGGCGGCGCGCACCGCGCAGAACCAGAGCGACTCGAAGACGCGTTCCTGCTCCTGCCGGAAGATCTCGGGATCGGTGTAGAAGTGGCCCGGCAGCGTGGTCATCAGGCTGGCGGCGGACGGGGCCTCGGGGGTCGTCGTCACGGTGGCGTTCTCCTAAGGCGGGCGCGGCACACCTCAAGCGGGCGCGGCGGCCAGGCGGCTGGGGTCGAAGAGCTCGATGGGGTGATCGGTGGTGCCCCGCAGCGCCAGATCGGCGACGATCTCGCCGACGACCGGCACGAACTTGAAGCCGTGCCCGGAGAACCCGGCGGCCACGGTGACCGATTCCGGGTGGGCCGGGTGGCGGGAGATGACGAAGTGTTCGTCGGGCGAGTTGGAGTACATGCAGGTCGCGGCCTTGAGGAAGCGCCCGGGCAGGGAGGGGATGTGGCCCGCCATGTGCTCCGCCATCGCGGTGACCTCGTGCTCATGGACGGTGCGCTCGATGTTCTCCGGTGTGCAGGGCGTGCCCTTGCGGAAGAAGGCGACCTTGGCGCCGAGGTCAGGTCCGTCGATGGCCGGGAAGCCGTAGACCTGTACGTCGTTCGCGTCCTCCCAGATGTAGATCGGGTGGTTCTGCGGCAGGAAGGGCCGCACACCGCCCGACGGCTGGAACCAGTACATGACCTGGCGCTCGATGGTGAACGGCACCCCGATGTCGCTCAGGAGCCGCGGCGCCCAGGCCCCCGGGCAGATGACCAACTGACCGGCGGTGTAGGTGTCTTCGGGAGTGTGCACCCGGACGCCGCCCCGATACGGCTCCCAGCGCGTCATCGGCTCCTCGAAGTGCAGGTCGGCGCCCTGCCGCGTGGCGAGCTGCAGATGGGCGGCGACGGTGTTCTCGGGGCGGACGAGCCCGGCGCGCGACTCGTACAGCGCGACCTCGTCGTCACCTGGGGCGAGTGTCGGGAATCGGCGGCGTATCTCGGTGGCGTCGAGCATCTCGTGGGGCAGGTCCCACTGCCGCGCCGAGAGCAGTGAACCGGAGACGGTGCGGCTCTCGGGCCGGCCGATCATCACGCCGCCGCACAGGGTGGCGATCTCGCGGCCGGTGTCGCGCTCAAGGCGTGCGTACAGCTCGTACGAGCGAAGGAGCAGCGGTACGTACGCGGGGTCCTCGAAGTAGGACTGCCGGGTGATGCGTGAACCGCCGTGACTGGAGCCGCGGTGGTGGACGGGACCGAATTTCTCCAGGCCGAGGACGCGGGCGCCGCGCGCGGACAGGTGGTGGGCGGCGGCGCTGCCCATGCCGCCGAGGCCGATCACGATCACGTCGTAGGTGGGGGACACAGAGCTTCCTCCAGAACAGCGGAACAGCCGATGGGTCTGTGGCGGGGTGCCCTCTAGCGGCGGATGCGGGTCATCTTCGGGTCGAACAGCGGCTCTTCGGCGACCGTCGCGGGCACCTTCTCGCCGAAGTACTCGACGTGCACGCCCGTGCCCGCCTCCAGCGGCGGCAGCCACGCGTAGGCGACGCACCGGCCCAGCGTGTAGCCGTACGAGGCGCTGGTGACGTAGCCGGCCGGCGCCCCGTCGACGTGGGCCGGTTCCTTGCCGAGGACCACGGCGGCCGGATCGTCGAGCAGCAGGGCGGTCAGCCTGCGCGTGGGGGCGTCGAGTTGTTCGAGTGCGGCCCGGCCCACGAAGTCGCCGCGGTCCATGCGGACGGCGAAGCCGACACCCGCCTCGTACGGGTTGTGTTCGGTGGTCATGTCATGGCCCCACGCGCGATAGCCCTTCTCCAGGCGCAGGCTGTTGAACGCCGATCGCCCGGCCGCGATCACCCCGTGCTCCCGCCCCGCCTCCCAGAGGGTGTCCCAGAGGCGGAGCCCCGTGTCGGCGCTCGTGTAGAGCTCCCAGCCCAGCTCGCCGACGTACGACAGGCGCATCGCCGTGACCGGGACATGCCCGATGTACGTCTCCTTGGCCCGGAAGTAGCCGAACGCCTCGTGCGAGAAGTCGTCGCGGGTGAGCGGCTGGACGAGGTCGCGGGCGAGCGGGCCCCAGACTCCGACGCAGCAGGTGCCCGACGTGATGTCCCGCAGGTGGACGTCGTCGGGCGCGTGGCGCAGGAGCCAGTCGAGATCGGCCGGACTGTTGGCGCCGACCTGGAAGCGGTCCGGGGCGAGCCGCGCCACCGTGAGGTCGGAGCGGATACCGCCCGCCTCGTCCAGGAGGAGGGTGTACGTCACCGCGCCGGGCTTCTTGGCCAGGTTGTTCGAGGTCATGCGCTGCAGAAAGGCGAGCGCACCGCGGCCCGAGACCTCCAGACGGCGCAGGGGGGTCATGTCATAGAGGGCGACTTTCTCGCGGGTCGCCTTCGCCTCCGCGGCCGCGATCGGCGACCAGTGGCGGGCCGACCAGGCATCACGCTCGGGGACCTGGACGTCCGCGAGGAGTGGGGCGTTCGCCTCGTACCAGTGCGGACGCTCCCAGCCGCCGCCCTCAAGGAAGACCGCGCCCAGCTCCTGCTGACGGGCGTAGAAGGGGCTCACCCGCAGGGGGCGCGGCTGCTCCATGGGCTGCAGCGGATGCAGGACGTCGTACACCTCCACGAACTGCTGGGCGCCGCGGTCGGTGACGTACGCGGGGGAGCGCTGGGCGTCCTCGAAGCGGGTGAGGTCGCAGTCGTGTACGTCGACGGAGGGCCGCCCGTCGGTCATCCACTCGGCGACCGCCTTGGCCACGCCCGCGGAGTGCGTCACCCACACCGCCTCGGCCAGCCAGAATCCGCGCAGGGCACGGGACTCACCGAGGACCGGCATGCCGTCCGGGGTGAAGGAGAAGACGCCGTTGAAGCCCTCCGCGACCTCGGTGCCGCGCAGGGAAGGCAGCAGCCACCCGCAGTTCTCCCAACTCGGCGCGAAATCCTCCTCGGTGAAGGGGTACGAGGACGGCATGTCCGCCGCGTCGTCGTACGCCGGGACGGTGAAGGCGTCCACGGGCAGGGGCCGGTGGGCGTAGGAACCGATGCCGATGCGGTCGGTGTGCTCACGGAAGTACAGGTCGCGGTCCTGGAAGCGGAGGATCGGCTTCGATGCCTCCGTGCGCGGGTCGTTGACGCCCGCGAGCTCGGGGAGCGGGGCTGTCTTGGCGTACTGGTGGGCGAGCGGCAGGAGGGGGATGTCGACGCCTGCCATGCGCGCGATCACCGGGCCCCAGAAACCTGCCGCCGACACGACGTGATCGGCGGGGAAGGTCCCCCGGTCGGTCACGACGGCGGTGACGCGTCCTTCCTCCTGCTCCACGCCGGTCACGGTGTGCCGGTCGAGGAATCGCGCGCCACGCGCGCGTGCCCGGTCGATCTGCGCGCGGCAGGCGAGCACGGCACGGGCGAGCCCGTCGTCAGGGGTGTGCAGTCCGCCGAGGACCTTGCTCTCGTCGATGAGCGGCCACATCTCCTTGCACCGGGCCGGGCCGACGAGCTGCGCGCGCACGCCCCAGGATGCGGCGTAACCGGCCTTGCGGTGCAGGTCGGCCCAGCGCTCGGGCGTGGTGGCGATTTCCAGGCCGCCGACCGGGTTGAAGCAGGGCAGACCGTCCACCTCAAGGGCCCGGAACTTCTCGACCGTGTACGTCGCGAAGGCGGTCAGGGTCTTGGACGGACCTGTCTGGAAGACGAGACCGGGGGCATGCGAGGTCGATCCGCCGGGGGCGGGCAGCGGGCCCTGTTCGAGGACCGTGACGTCGGTCCAGCCGCGGGCGGTCAGCTCGTCGGCGAGCGAGCACCCGACGATGCCCGCGCCGATGACGACGACACGGGGCGTCGCGGAACGCCCGCTCACGGGATCACGGCTGCTCACAGGACCACCACCGAACGCAGTACCTCGCCGCGGTGCATCCTGCCGAACGCCTCCTCGACCTGGTCGAGCGTGATGGTCTCCGAGACGAAGCCGCCGAGGTCGAGGCGGCGGGTGAGGTACTGGTCGACGAGGATCGGGAAGTCCCGGGTCGGCAGGCAGTCGCCGTACCAGGAGGACTTGAGAGCGCCACCGCGTGAGAACAGGTCGATCAGTGGCAGATCGATCCGCATCTCCGGGTCGGGCACCCCGACCTGCACGAGGACACCCGCGTGATCGCGCATGTAGAACGCCTGCTTGTACGTCGACGGGGTGCCGACCGCGTCGATCGCGACGTCGACCCCGAAACCGCCGGTGAGTTCGCGGACCGCGTCGACCGGGTCCGTGCCGCGGGAGTTGACGGTGTGCGTGGCGCCGAACCGGGTCGCCCCGTCGAGCTTGGCCTCGTCGATGTCAACGGCGATGACGCGGCGCGCCCCCGCCAGCGAGGCACCGGCGATGGCGGCGTTGCCGACGCCGCCGCAGCCTATGACGGCCACGGTGTCGCCGCGGCCCACCTGGCCGGTGTTCACGGCGGCTCCGTACCCCGCCATCACCCCGCAGCCGATGAGCCCGGCGGCCTCGGGGCGGGCCGCCGGGTCGACCTTCACGGCCTGCCCTGCGGCGACCAGGGTCTTCTCGGCGAAGGCGCCGATGCCGAGGGCGGGGCTCAGGGGAGTGCCGTCCAGGAGGGTCATGGGTTGAGCGGCGTTGCGGGAGTCGAAGCAGTACCAGGGACGGCCGCGCAGGCAGGAACGGCAGGCTCCGCAGGGTGCCCGCCAGGCGAGGACCACATAGTCGCCGGGCGCCAGATCGGCGACGTCGGCACCGATCGCCTCGATGGTGCCTGCGGCCTCGTGGCCGAGCAGGAACGGGAAGTCGTCGTTGATCGCGCCTTCCCGGTAGTGCAGATCCGTGTGGCAGACCCCGCAGGCCTGCACGGAGACAAGTACCTCTCCCGGTCCGGGATCTGGCACGACGATCGTCTGCACCTCGACGGGTGCGCCCTTCTTCATGGCGACGGCGGCACGGACCTCGTGTGGCACGACCAGACTCCTCTGCTGTTGCGCACTGCACGTCGGGTTGCGCTATGAGAGACATAGTGGGAACGCCATCAAGAGGCCGTCAAGGGGTGGGAGTTAACCCTTGGCAAATCAGCAGCGCACAGCGAAACGCCCCCGAGACAGGGCGAGGGCGGAACCGGATGTACCGGTTCCGCCCTCGTTCGCTGCCCTGGTTCTCGGCTTTCGTTCGCGGGCCTGATTCGCGGGCCTGGTTCTCGGCCCTCGTTCTCCGCCCGCGTCCCGGCTAGTGGTGACCGTCGCTCAGAAGCCGTACCCCATCCGCCGCGACAGCTCCACGGCCGCGGCGACCGTGCGCTTGGCGAGCTCGGTCAGGCGGTCCTCGGTCAGGCGGTACACGGGCCCGGACGCGCTGAGCGCCCCGATCACCTTGCCGTCGTGCGCGCGCACCGGCGCGGCGACGGCCGCCAGGCCCACCTCGAGCTCCTCCACGGCGATGGCGAACCCTTGGTCGACGACGGCCTCCAACTCCCCGCGCAGCGCCACCGTCCCGGTCACCGTGTGCTCGGTCAGGCGCGGCAGCGTCCGGGCGATCAGCCCCTCGCGCAGCGTCGTCGGCAGATGGGCGAGCAGTATCTTGCCGCTGGAGGTGGCGTGCAGCGGTGTGCGCCTGCCCAGCCAGTTCTGCGCGGTCACGGACGCGGGGCCGCGGGCCTGCATGATGTTGACCGCGGCGTCGTCGTCCAGGATCGCGATGTTGACCGTCTCGCCCAGCTCGTCGGCGAGCTCGCGGCAGACCGGGCCGCCCTCCTGGGAGATGTCCAGGCGCACTGCCGCCGCCCCCGCGAGGCGCAGTACGCCGGCCCCCAGGAAGTACTTCCCGCGGTCCTTGGCCTGGCCCACGAGGCCACGGTTCTCCAGGACCCCGAGCAGCCGGAAGGCCGTCGACTTGTGCACCCCCAACTCGTCGGCGATCTCCGTGACCCCGGCCTCGCCGAGCCGGGCGAGTATCTCCAGGACGCTGACCGCGCGGTCCACGGACTGGACGGAGGCCGGCGCGGCCTTCGGCTGCTTCTCGCGGGACCCGGGCACGTTCTCGGGGCGATCCTCGTGCGGCTCCTCGTTCTGATCAGGCTGTTTCCGGGTGCCGGTCATATCTCAACTCTCACCACCTCGCGGCCCGTTGAAGCCGCATCTGCGGGAAGCCCTTGACGCGGTGGGCTTCCCGGCCGGAGTCTGTTGCGCATAGCGCTCCCTCGTGCGCCATGCGAAACATCATGTTACCGAAGGGTCCTGGGCCGAAAAGGTGTCGGGACCGGCCGAGAGAGATCAAGAGGGGGGCCCATGATTCCCGTCTGCCGCCTAGAAGACCTCCCCGCGGGCGAATCCGTCCGTGTCGACACCACACCTCCCGTCGCGGTGTTCAACGCCGACGGCGAGATCTACGCCATCGACGACACCTGCACCCACCAGGACGCCTCTCTTTCCGAGGGATGGCTTGAGGGCTGCCTGGTCGAATGCCCGCTCCACGCCGCCTCGTTCGACCTGCGCACCGGTCGGCCGACCTGTCTGCCCGCCCGCCGCGCCGTGCGCACCCACCGGGTGAGCGTCGACGACGGCACCATCCATGTCCACCTCGTGGCCGAGGAGGGTTCCGCCGCATGAGAACCATCACCGTGGTGGGTGCCTCGCTCGCCGGGCTCTACGCGGCGCGCGAACTGCGCGCCCAGGGATACGACGGACGGCTCGTGATCATCGGCGACGAGCCGCATCAACCGTACGACAGGCCGCCGCTCTCCAAGGACTTCCTCCTCGGCCGGGCCGACGAGGCCCAACTCGCCCTGTCCGACGCCGAGGAGGCCGGGGAACTCGCCGCCGAGTGGCTGCTCGGGGGGCGCGCCCGGGGCCTCGACTCACGCGGCCGCACCGTGCTCCTGGAGGATGGCAGGACCATCGCGAGTGACGGGGTCGTCATCGCGACCGGCGCCTCCGCGCGCCGTCTGCCGGGGCCCTCCCTGTCGGGGGTGCACACGCTGCGCACCCTGGACGACGCCCGCGCGTTGCGTGCGCGGCTGACCGAGGGGCCGCAGCGGGTCGTCGTGATCGGCGGCGGCTTCATCGGCGCGGAGACCGCGTCCTCGTGCGTGGCGCTCGGGCACGAGGTGACGGTCGTCGAGGCGGCCCCGCTGCCGCTTCTCCCGCAACTGGGCGCGGACATGGCGGCGTTCTGTGCCGGACTGCACGCGCGCGGGGGAGCGGAACTCGTGACGGGCACCGGTGTCGCCGCCTTGCACGGCGAGAGTGCCGTACGCGCGGTGGAGCTTGCCGATGGCCGTCTGCTGCCCGCCGACGTGATCGTCGTGGGCATCGGGGCCGTCCCCAACACCGGCTGGCTCGCGGGCTCGACCGTCGCCGTCGGCGACGGAGTGCTCTGCGACGACGGCTGCGTCACCGGGCTGCCGCACGTGGTCGCGGTGGGCGATGTCGCCCGCGTGGGCGGCACACGGGCCGAGCACTGGACGAGCGCCACGGAGCAACCCCGTGTCGCTGTACGGAACCTGCTGGCCGGGCACACGGCCGAGACGGTGCGTCCACTGCCGTACTTCTGGTCCGATCAGTACGGCTCCCGCATCCAGTTCGCCGGGCGGCGGCGCGCCGACGACACCGTGCGCCTCCTCGAAGGGGCGCCGGAGGAGGGCAGCTTCCTCGCCGCGTACGAGCGGGAGGGGCACACCACCGCGGTCCTCGCGGTGGACCGGCCACGCCCGTTCATGCGCATGCGACGCGGCCTGCTCGCGGAGCTGCCCGTCGCGGCCTAGGCGACCCGGGCGCCGCGGCCTAGGAGTGCGACAACTGTCCCGCTCCGCCGCGCCTGCGTATGCGTCCGTCGCCGCGCGCCGCCGTCCGGGCCTGTCGGCGGGCCCGGCGCCGCTCGCGCCGCAGCTGACGTGCCGTGCTGCTCGGCACCGACACCACGCCGTTGCGCTGGTTCCAGACCTGGCGCGTCACCCATACGTCCAGGACGCCCCAGGTGGCGACGACGGTGCTGGCCACGCTGCTGAGCACCATCGGGAAGGACAGCCAGGATCCGGCCATCGTGCACAGGAACGCCGTCATCGCCTGCATGAGCGTCAGCGCCACTATGATCACGGCTCGCACCGCGGCCGTACGCACCGGATCGGGCAGGCGCCGTCTGCGCGCCGGTTCCTCGACCCACAACTCCCTGCGCTCCTCGCCGGATTGCTGTCCGGTCGCCTCGCGCCGCTCCCCGCGCCCGGATGCCTCGTGTTCATCCGCGGTCGTCCTCTGGCGCTCTGCCGTGCCCATCAAAATCGTCACTCCCCCGATGCTCTCGGGCTGTTCGCTGAGATGTCGGCGGACCCGACTCTCCACTGGCTGCCCGGTATACGCAGCTTTACGCCGCCTGATGGCGGCATGCGCTCCCCTGGCGCCGCTGTCCCCGTTTCCCTTACTCAAGGACGAACGGGAGCTCCGGAAGATTCCCGCCCGGTTCAAAAAAGCGAAGAGTTCCGGCCAACTGGGTTGATCGGCAAGGGTGACTGTGTCGAGTGGCATGTGCCACACGCGGGATGCAATCTCCCGAATTGGAGGGACAACTGAGGACGTCCTTTTTGCGTCACGGCTGAAATCCGTCCGGACATGCCTTCGAGTTACTCCTGCGTCAGTAGTAGGCTCACGCCGTTTGTTGACGCACATGTGTGCCCCTGGCCATAGCGCGGCCGCAGGGGGTCGATCTGGGGGAGGCCATGCGCTTTCGCGGGAAGTCCATCCGCCGGAAGATCGTGGCATTGCTGCTGGTGCCGCTCATTTCCCTGACCGCGATGTGGGGATTCGCCACTTACCTCACCGGCCAGTCGGCCAAGGACCTCATCGACGTCGCCAATGTCGTCGACAAGATCGGCTACCCGATCGAGGACACCGCCCGGGTCATCCAGCAGGAACGTCGCCAGACCCTCGTCTATCTCGCCGACCCCCGCGCCTCGGACGCGCTCGCCGCGCTGCGCCGCAGCCAGACGGCCACCGACGAGATGATCACCAAGGTCGTGGACAACGCCGAACACGCGGACGTGCGGGACGAGGTCACCGGACAGTCCAAGGATCGGCTCGCGTCGCTCCTCGACTCCTTCGAGGGCATCGAGTCGCTGCGCCGCACGGTCGAGGAAGGCACGATCACCCGCGCCGGCGCGCTGAAGATGTACACGAAGCTGATCGACCCCTGCTACGGCTTCCTGATGACCCTGCACGGCCTCGACGACGTGAAGGTGGACCAACAGGGCCGGGCCCTGGTCGGAGTGGCACGCGCGCGTGAACTGCTGTCCCGCGAGGACGCGCTGCTCGGCTCCGCCCTGGTCGCGCGCAGGCTCACCAAGACCGAGATCCGCGAGATATCCGACCTCAGGGCCCAGCGCACGCTGTTGTACGAGGTCAACCTCGCCCAGCTCCCGGAGGACGAGCGCGCCGGCTACGAGCGGTACTGGAACGGCGCCGAGACGACCCAGCTCAGGTCCGCCGAGAAGGCCGTCGTCGAATCCTCGCCCGGCACCCCTCGCGCCGTCACGTCGGCACGCTGGGACGCCGCTTCGGGCAAGGCCCTGAAGGACCTCGCCGAGCGCGACAAGGCGGCCGGCGACCGCTTCCAGGAGCGCGTCGAGCCGGTGGCCGTCGGCGTGATCGTGCGCGTCGTCGTCGCGGGCGTGTTCGGTCTGCTCGCCCTCCTGTTCTCGGTCTTCATGTCCGTGCGCATCGGCAGCAGCCTCATCCGTGACCTGCGCCGACTGCGCCTGGAGGCCCATGAGGCCTCCGGCGTCCGGCTGCCCGGCGTACTGCGCCGCCTGGCGGCGGGCGAACAGGTCGACGTGGAGACCGAGGCACCGCGCCTGACGTACGAGAAGGACGAGGTCGGCCAGGTCGGCCAGGCCCTCAACACCCTGCAGCGCGCGGCGGTCGAGGCCACCGTCAAACAGGCCGACCTGCGCCGCGGCGTCTCCGAGGTCTTCGTCAACCTCGCCCGCCGCAGCCAGGTGCTCCTGCACAAGCAGCTCACCCTGCTCGACACCATGGAGCGCAGGACCGAGGACACCGACGAACTCGCCGACCTCTTCCGCCTCGACCACCTCACCACGCGCATGCGCCGGCACGCCGAGGGCCTCGTCATCCTCTCCGGCGCCGCCCCGTCCCGGCAGTGGCGCAAGCCCGTCCAGCTCATGGACGTCGTGCGCGCGGCCGTCGCCGAGGTCGAGGACTACGAACGCATCGAGGTGCGCCGCCTGCCGAGGATCGCCGTCACCGGGCCCGCGGTCGCCGACCTCACCCACCTGATGGCCGAACTCCTGGAGAACGCCACGGTGTTCTCGCCCCCGCACACCGCGGTGCAGGTCCTCGGCGAGCACGTCGCGAACGGCTTCACCCTGGAGATCCACGACCGGGGCCTCGGCATGGCGGCCGACGCCCTCCTCGACGCCAACCTCCGCCTCGCGGAGACACCGGAGTTCGAGCTCTCCGACACCGACCGGCTCGGCCTCTTCGTGGTCAGCCGCCTCGCCCAGCGCCAGCGCGTACGCGTCTCCCTGCAGCCCTCCCCGTACGGCGGGACCACCGCCGTCGTGTTCATCCCGGAGACGCTGCTCACCGACGACGTGCCGGACACGAACGGCGTCGGGTTCCGACTCGACCGGCCGCAACCCAAGGACGCCCTGGGCCGCGACGCCGCGGGCGACAAGCAGGCGGCGCTCGGCCAGGTGCCCGTACAGCTGCCGGGGCTGCCCGCGTCCGTCCTCGACGGCCCCGTCGAGCTGGAGGCGCCGGTCGGCATGGCGGACCTCGACCCCTTCCCGGGCGCGCTCGGCGACCTCGGCGACGCCGACAGCGAGCGCGGCGGTCTCTTCCGCCCGCGCCGCCGCGCGACCGGTGTCCCGGGCGACGAGCAGCACCAACAGGCGCGCGACGAGCGGGAGACGGGCGAACGCGGGCCCACCCACCCCGACGATCTGCCCGGACGCGGCAAGGGCAACGGTTTCGGCGCCTCCGACGACGACATGGACGCGGCCCCCGCGGACCCCGTACAGCTGCCTCGCCGCAGGACCCCGAAGCTGGTCTCCTCCCACGGGCGCCCCGTGACGCACAACAGGCCCCGTGGCGCACCGGAGGGCGACGAGGCGGCACCGGAGCGCCCCGAGCGTCCCGAGCGCACTCAGGCCCCCGTGGGACGCCCCCAGGGCGGTGCGGTGGACCGGGACCGCGGCATCCGTCCCGCGGCCGAGCCCATCGATCTGCCGCGCCGCCCCGAGCCGCAGTCCGCCTGGCCCGACCTCTCCCCGCCGCACCGCGACGTGACCGCGGCCGACGCCCCGCCGGACCTCCCGAGGCGCAGCCGCCGCACGGAGTCCCCGCGTACGGAGCCTCAGGCGCCCACGCCCGCCGCCGCACCCGGCGGACTGCCCCGGCGTGTGCGCCAGGCCAACCTCGCCCCACAATTGAAGGACGGACCGGACCACCGCACGGAGCGCGACCCGGCCCCGGCCACGACCAGGCCGGAGGAGCGCGACGCCGACGAGGTACGCAGCCGGATGGCCTCGCTCCAGCGCGGCTGGCAGCGTGGCCGTGAAGAGAACGCCGCGGGCGAAGACGCCTTCGACGGCACAGCACCAGGAACGACATCTGAGGGGGACGGTCGATGACCGCACCGAAGGCCGACGCACGCATCGCCAATCCCGGGGCGGCGAGGGAGCTGAACTGGCTCCTCGACGACCTGGTGCAGCGGGTCGCCAGCATCCGCAAGGCGCTCGTGCTCTCCGGCGACGGCCTGCCCACCGGCGTATCGCAGGATCTGACCAGGGAGGACAGCGAGCACCTCGCCGCTGTCGCCTCCGGCTTCCACAGCCTCGCCAAGGGCGTCGGACGCCACTTCGAGGCGGGCCGGGTACGCCAGACGGTGGTCGAGCTCGACGACGCGTTCCTCTTCGTCACGGCCGCGGGTGACGGCAGCTGCCTCGCCGTCCTCGCGGACGCGGACTCCGACGTAGGTCTGGTGGCGTACGAGATGACGCTGCTGGTCAAGAGGGTGGGTGTGCATCTGGGTACGGCGCCGCGCACCGACCTGCCCACGGGAGGGTAGCGGGAGGGTATGAGCGAAGACGGCACAGGGACACAAGGGACGCCTCGCTGGTTCGACGACGACGCCGGGCCCGTGGTGCGGCCGTACGCCATGACGCGCGGCCGGACCACGAGTCCGGCCCAGCATCGCCTCGATCTGATCGCGGTCGTCATCGCGGAGGCCCGTGCCGGTGACCCGGAGGCGGACAGGAGGCTGTCTCCGGAGCACGTGGACATCGTCGGGCTCTGCCGTGACAGCCCCCAGTCTGTCGCCGAACTGGCGGCCGAACTGGACCTTCCCATCGGCGTGATCCGGGTCCTCATCGGCGATCTCGTCGATGACGAACTGGTGCACGTGACACGTCCCGTACCCCCGGCGGAACTGCCGGACGAGAGTATTCTGCGCGACGTGATCAACGGCCTCCGGGCGCTCTGAACAGCGCGGAAGCGGGAGTGGGACGTGACTGGCTGGCAGTTCTGGGTCGACAGGGGCGGCACCTTCACGGACATCGTCGCGCGGCGCCCCGACGGGCGGCTGCTCACGCACAAACTCCTGTCGGACAACCCGTCCCGCTACGCCGACGCGGCCGTCGCCGGCATCCGTGCATTACTGGATTCCGCTCCCGGTGCCGCCGACGCCTCCGACGGCACCGCGGACGTGCGGATCGACGCCGTCCGGATGGGCACCACCGTCGCCACCAACGCCCTCCTGGAGCGCAAGGGCGAGCCCACCGCCCTGGTGATCACCCGCGGCTTCGGCGACGCCCTGCGCATCGCCTACCAGAACCGTCCCCACATCTTCGCCCGCGAGATCGTCCTCCCGGAACTGCCGTACGACCGGGTCATCGAGGCCGACGAGCGGGTCACCGCCGAGGGTGAGGTCCTGCGGGCCCCCGACCTCGAACAGCTCGCCGAGCCGCTGCGCCAGGCGCACGAGGACGGCATCCGGGCCGTCGCGGTGGTCTGCATGCACAGCCACCTGTACCCCGCCCACGAGCGGGCCATCGCCGAACTGGCCGTCCGCACGGGCTTCGCGCAGGTCTCACTCTCCAGCGAGGTCAGCCCGCTGATGAAGCTGGTCCCGCGCGGCGACACGGCGGTCGTCGACGCCTATCTGTCGCCCGTCCTTGACCGCTACGTCCAGCACGTGGCCGACGAACTCGACGGCGTACGCCTGATGTTCATGCAGTCGAACGGCGGTCTCACCGAAGCGGGCCAGTTCCGCGGCAAGGACGCGATCCTGTCCGGGCCCGCGGGCGGCATCGTCGGCATGGCCCGCATGTCGCAGCGCGCGGGCTTCGACCGCGTCATCGGCTTCGACATGGGCGGCACGTCCACGGACGTGTCGCACTACGCGGGCGAGTACGAGCGGGTCTTCACCACGCAGATCGCGGGCGTACGACTGCGCGCGCCGATGCTCGACATCCACACCGTCGCGGCGGGCGGCGGCTCCGTGCTGCACTTCGACGGCAGCCGCTACCGCGTGGGCCCCGACTCGGCGGGCGCGTCCCCGGGCCCGGCGTGCTACCGCAACGGCGGCCCGCTCACCGTCACCGACGCCAACGTCGCCCTCGGGCGCGTCCAGGCCGCCCACTTCCCGAAGGTGTTCGGGCCGGACGGCGACCAGCCGCTCGACGAGGCGCTCGTGCGCGACCGCTTCAGCGCACTGGCCCGCGACATCAGGGAACACACCGGCGACGACCGCACCCCGGAGCAGGTCGCCGAGGGATATCTGCAGATCGCCGTCGCCAACATCGCGGCCGCCGTCAAGCGCATCTCGGTCCAGAAGGGCCACGACGTCACCCGCTACGCCCTGACCACGTTCGGTGGCGCGGGCGGCCAGCACGCCTGCATGGTCGCCGACTCGCTGGGCATCCGCACCGTCCTCGTACCCCCCATGGCGGGAGTGCTCTCCGCGCTCGGCATCGGACTCGCCGACACCACCGCGATGCGCGAACAGTCCGTGGAGGCCCGCCTCGAACCGTCGGCGATGCCGCGGGTCCTGAAGACCGCCGACGACCTGGAGGAAGCGGCCCGCGCCGAACTCCTCGCCGAGGACGTGCCCGAGGACCGCGTCCGCGTCACCCGCCGCGCCCAACTGCGCTACGACGGCACCGACACCACCCTCACCGTGGAGCTCACCGAGCCGGACAGCATGATCCGTGTCTTCGAGGAACGCCACCGCACCACCTACTCCTTCACCCTGGACCGCCCCGTCGTCGTCGAGGCGCTCTCCGTGGAGGCCACCGGCCTGACCGAGCAGCCAGACCTCTCCGTGCTCGCCGGTGACACACGCCGAGGCGCAGCGCGGACCGTCAGCCTGCACACGGGCGGCACCTGGCGCGACGTGCCCCTGCACCGCCGCGAGGAACTGCCGTACGGCGAGACCGTCGACGGACCCGCGATCATCACCGAGGCCAGCTCCACGACGGTCGTGGACGACGGCTGGCAGGCGGCCATGTCACACGAGGGTCACCTGGTCATGGAACGTGTGGCGGTGCCCGAGGGTTCCGCCGCGAGCACCGAGGCCGACCCCGTCCTCCTCGAGGTCTTCAACAACCTCTTCATGTCGATCGCCGAACAGATGGGCGCCCGGCTGGAGTCCACGGCACAGTCGGTCAACATCAAGGAGCGGCTCGACTTCTCCTGCGCGCTCTTCGACCCGGACGGCAACCTCGTCGCCAACGCCCCTCACATCCCGGTCCACCTGGGCTCGATGGGCACCAGCGTGAAGGAGGTGATCCAGCGCCGAGGCAGCAACATGCGCCCCGGGGACACCTACGCGGTCAACGACCCCTACCACGGCGGAACCCACCTCCCGGACGTCACCGTCATCACGCCCGTCTTCGACACCCCGGGGGAACGTGAGACCCCGGGGGAGCGGGTCCTCTTCTACGTGGCGTCGCGCGGGCACCACGCGGAGATCGGCGGCATCGCCCCCGGTTCCATGCCGGCCAACAGCCGCACCATCGAGGAAGAGGGCGTCCTCTTCGACAACTGGCTCCTCGTGGAGGGCGGCCGCCTCCGCGAGACCGAGACCCTGAGCCTGCTCACCGACGCCCCGTACCCCTCCCGCAACCCGGCCATCAACCTCGCCGACCTGCGCGCCCAGATCGCCGCCAACCAGAAGGGCGTCGACGAAGTCGGCCGCATGATCGAGAACTTCGGGCTCGACGTCGTCCAGGCGTACATGCGGCACGTACAGGACAACGCCGAAGAAGCGGTACGCCGAGTCATCGACGCACTAGAAGAGGGCGAGTTCGCCTATCCGACGGACTCGGGGGCAGTCATCCGCGTCCGTGTCTCCGTGGACCGCGAAGCCCGCACGGCGACCATCGACTTCACCGGCACGTCGGGCCAGCTCGCGACGAACTTCAACGCGCCCTTCGCGGTGGTCAACGCCGCGGTCCTGTACGTCTTCCGCACCCTGGTGGCCGAGGACATCCCGCTCAACGACGGCTGCCTGCGCCCCCTGCGCATCGTCGTGCCCCCGGGCTCCCTGCTGGCCCCCGAGCCGCCGGCGGCCGTCGTCGCCGGAAACGTCGAGACGTCACAGGCGATCACCGGCGCCCTCTACGGAGCCCTGGGCGTCCAGGCCGAGGGCTCCGGGACGATGAACAACGTCACCTTCGGCAACGACCGCCACCAGTACTACGAGACCGTGGCCTCGGGCTCCGGGGCGGGCGACGGCTTCGACGGGGCGTCCGTCGTCCAGACCCACATGACCAACTCCCGGCTCACCGACCCCGAGGTCCTCGAGTGGCGCCTGCCCGTGCTCCTGGAGGAGTTCGCCGTACGCCGGGGCAGCGGCGGCACCGGCAGATGGCGCGGCGGGGACGGAGCCGTGCGCCGCATCCGCTTCCGCGAACCGATGACGGTCTCCACGCTCTCGCAGCACCGCAGAGTGGCGCCGTACGGCATGGCGGGCGGCAGCCCCGGAGCGCTCGGTGCGGGCCGCGTGGAGCGCGCCGACGGCGGCGTCCAGGAGCTGGACGGCAGTGACTTCGCGGACGCCGGCCCCGGCGACGTACTCGTGATCGAAACCCCAGGCGGCGGCGGATACGGTCCGGCCCCGCGCGACAGCGGTGCGACAAGCGCACCCCCCGAAGCAACTGACACTGATCCAGGAGAAGCGAGCGATGATCTTCAAGCGTGCTGAGCGCGGCAAGGCCCCCGTCGAGCCGGTGACGCTGAAGATCCTGGTGGCGGGCGGCTTCGGCGTCGGCAAGACGACCCTCGTCGGCGCCGTCAGCGAGATCAAACCGCTGCGCACCGAGGAGCTGCTCAGCGAGGCGGGCCGCCCGGTCGACGACACCAGCGGTGTCTCGGACAAGCACACCACCACCGTCGCCATGGACTTCGGGCGCATCACGCTCCGCGAGGACCTGGTCCTCTACGTCTTCGGCACCCCGGGCCAGGACCGCTTCTGGTTCCTCTGGGACGAGCTGGCCACCGGGGCGCTGGGTGCCGTGGTCCTCGCGGACACCCGCCGCCTGGAGGACTGCTTCGCGGCCGTCGACTACTTCGAGCGCCGCTCCATACCCTTCGTCGTGGGCGTCAACTGCTTCGAGGGCGCGTCGCGTTACCCCGCCGAGGCCGTGCGGCAGGCGCTGGACCTCGACCCCGATGTTCCCGTGCTGATGTGCGACGCGCGCGAGCGGCAGTCCGTCAAGGAAGTCCTCATCGGGGTGGTCCAGCACGCGATGGCGGTCGCCGCCGCGGCCAGGGAGCCCGCGACCACCTGAGCCGGTGAGCGCATACACAGCCGCGGCCCGTACCCCCGCCGAACGGGGTACGGGCCGCGGTCATCCTCGGCTCAGCTCGCGCCGTCCTCGTGCCAGCCGAAGCTCCGCTCCACCGCCTTGTGCCAGTTGTGGTACTCGCGCTCGCGGGCCTCGGTGTCCATCACCGGCGTCCACTCGACGTCCTGCTGCCAGTGCGCCTTCAGCTCGTCGAGGTCGTTCCACACACCGGTCGCCAGACCGGCGGCGTACGCGGCGCCCAGACACGTCGTCTCGGAGACCTTCGGCCGGATCACCGGCACCCCGAGCACGTCCGCCTGGTGCTGCATCAGCAGATTGTTCTTGGTCATGCCGCCGTCCACCTTCAGGGTCCGCAGCTGCACCCCGGAGTCCTGGTACATCGCGTCGACGACCTCACGGGTCTGCCAGCTGGTCGCCTCCAGGACGGCGCGCGCCAGATGCGCCTTGGTCACGTACCGGGTGAGTCCGGTGACGACACCGCGTGCGTCGGAGCGCCAGTAGGGCGCGAAGAGGCCGGAGAAGGCGGGCACGATGTACGCGCCGCCGTTGTCCTCCACGCTCGCGGCGAGCGTCTCGATCTCGTCCGCGCTGCGGATGATGCCGAGCTGGTCGCGGAACCACTGCACCAGGGCGCCGGTGATCGCGATCGCCCCTTCGAGGCAGTAGACGGGCGCCTCGGAGCCGATCTTGTAGCCCATGGTGGTGAGCAGCCCGTTCTTCGAGGGGACGGGCCGGTTACCGGTGTTGAGCAGCAGGAAGCTTCCGGTTCCGTACGTGTTCTTCGCCGTCCCCGTGTCGTAGCACGCCTGCCCGAAGATGGCCGCCTGCTGGTCGCCGAGCGCCGAGGCGACCGGCACACCGGAGAGCTGCCCGACCGCCGTGCCGTAGACCTCCGCCGACGACCTGATCTCCGGGAGGACCGCCTCGGGGACGTTCATCGCGGCCAGGATCGACTGGTCCCACTCCAGGGTCGCCAGGTTCATCAGCATGGTGCGCCCGGCGTTGGTGACGTCCGTGACGTGCACGCCGCCGTCCGTGCCGCCGGTGAGATTCCAGATCAGCCAGGAGTCGATGGTGCCGAACGCGATCTCGCCGCGCTCGGCGCGGGCCCGCAGACCCGGCACGTTGTCGAGCAGCCAGGCCGCCTTCGGCCCGGAGAAGTAGCTCGCGAGCGGCAGCCCGGTCTGCTCCCGGAACCGGTCCTGGCCGTCGGCGCCGCCCAGCTCGGTGCAGAGCGCCGACGTCCGGGTGTCCTGCCAGACGATCGCGTTGTGCACGGGCTTGCCGGTCGCGCGGTCCCACAGGACCGTCGTCTCGCGCTGGTTGGTGATGCCGAGGGCGCTGATCTGGTCGGTACGGAGCCCGGCCTTGGCGATCGCTCCCGCGACCACGGCCTGCACCTTGGACCAGATCTCGGTGGCGTCGTGCTCGACCCACCCCGGCTTGGGGAAGATCTGGCGGTGTTCCCGCTGGTCGACGGCGACGATCTCGCCCGCGTGGTTGAAGATGATGCAGCGGCTGGAGGTGGTGCCCTGGTCGATGGCGGCGACGAACTTCTCGGAGTTGTCCGGCATGGCTACCCCTAGCGTCAGAAGGCTACGTTGTAGATGAGACCTGCGAGCGCTCCGCCGATCAGCGGCCCGGCCACCGGGACCCAGGCGTAACTCCAGTCGGACGTGCCCTTGTTCGGGATCGGCAGGAACGTGTGCACGATGCGCGGGCCCAGGTCACGGGCCGGGTTGATGGCGTAGCCGGTGGGCCCGCCGAGCGAGAGGCCGATGCCGACGACCAGGAACGCCACGATCAGCGTCTGCGTGCCGGATTCGCCGAGCCCCTTGGTGAGCCCGAAGGCGAGGATGGGCAGCACCAGGGCGATGGTCGCGATGATCTCCGTGACGAGGTTGGCGACCGGGTTCCGGATTTCCGGGATGGTCGAGAAGATGCCGAGGGTCGGCGTGGGCTCGTGCGCGCTCGTCACCTTGTCCTTGAGGTTCCCGGAGACGTTGGCGTTGAACTGCGCGTAGTACACGAGGTACGCGAGGACGGCGCCGAGCATCGCGCCGATCATCTGTCCGAGCAGATAGATCCAGACCTTGCCCCACTCCTCGGTGTCGATCGCGATGCCGAGTGTGACGGCGGGGTTGAGATGACCACCGGACAGGGGCCCCGCGGTGTACGCGCCCGCGAGCACGCCGAAGCCCCATCCGAAGGCGATGACGACCCATCCGGAGGCTTTCGCCTTCGAGTGGCTCAAGGTGACGGCGGCACATACGCCGGCGCCCAAAAGAATCAGGATCGCGGTGCCGATGATCTCACCGACGAAGATATCCCCATTCGAGTACATGGCGGCTCCTAGGCCCTCGCCCGGGGCGGTGGCCCCGGTACTCCGTGCTGGGTGCGTTCCACGACTACTGCCTGGCTTTGCCCGGTGACTTCAGCCGAAGGCAGGGGTGTCCCGCGCCCCGCCCGGCTTCCATGGCGAGCGTGCCGTCGCAGTCGAATCGCCCAGAGGGGGATGACCCGCTGAACAGGTCCTTCGTGCGGACCCTTCGCGCGTACAGGGGCCCTGAATGGCGCGGAGCCGAAGTGCGGCGATGCCGACTGACACCGGAAGTGTTCACCGGTGGTGATGGAGCGTCAAGGTCGCGGACGGCAACGGTTAACCGGCGTACGCCCTTCCTCTGCGAGGCGCCCGTGGTCTTGCCCGCGGTGAGCGCGGGAGGGACGGTGACAGCGGTCAGTGCACCGCGACGACCGCGGAGCCATGCCCGAACAGCCCTTGATTCGCGGTGATCCCCGCGCGCGCCCCTGTGACCTGCCGCGCCCCGGCAGTCCCTCGCAACTGCCATGTCAGTTCGCATACTTGGGCGATGGCCTGCGCCGGAACGGCCTCTCCGAAGGAGGCGAGTCCACCGCTGGGGTTGACCGGTATGCGTCCGCCCGGGGCGGTCGCTCCCTCCCGCAGCAGCTTGGCTCCCTCTCCCTCGCCGCAGAGCCCCAGGTCCTCGTACCATTGCAGTTCGAGCGCGGTGGAGAGGTCGTAAACCTCCGCCAGGGAGAGCTCGTCGGGCCCGATGCCCGCCTCTTCGTACGCGGCGTGCGCGATGGAGGCGCGGAAGGTCCCGTCGGCGGGCGGCACGACGGCCGCGGAGTCCGTCGCGATGTCCGGCAGGTCCAGGACGGTGGTCGGGTACGTCGGCGTCACCGTGGACACGGCCCGGATCCGCACCGGGTTGCCCACGCCGTGCCGTCGGGCGAACTTCATGCTGGAGAGCACGAGCGCCGCCGCTCCGTCGGAGGTCGCGCAGATGTCGAGCAGCCGCAAGGGGTCGGCGACGACAGCCGAGGCGGCCACCTCGTCGGCGGTGACGGTCTTGCGGTAGCGCGCGCTCGGATTGAGCGCCCCCGACGCCGCGTTCTTCACCTTGACCTGGGCGAAGTCCTCCAGGGTGTCGCCGTGGACCGCCATCCTCCGGCGTGCGTAGAGGCCGAAGTACGTGGGGTTGGTGGCACCGAGGAGGCGGAACCGCAGCCAGTCCGGGTCGTCGTGCCGGTTCCCTCCGGCGGGCCGGAAGAACCCCTTGGGCGCGGCGTCCGCCCCGACCACGAGGACGACGTCGGCGAGGCCGGCGAGGATCTGCGTACGCGCGGTGTTGATCGCCTGGGCCCCGGACGCGCACGCCGCGTACACGCTGGCGACCCGCGCGCCCTGCCAGCCGAGCGCCTTCGCGAACGTCGCCCCCGCCACATACCCGGGATAGCCGCCGCGGACCGTGTCCGCCCCCACGACGGACCCCACGTCACGCCAGTCCACTCCGGCGTCGGCGAGCGCCGCGCGGGCCGCCGCCGTGCCGTACTCGACGAAGCTCCTGCCCCACTTGCCCCATGGGTGCATGCCCGCACCGAGGACCGCCACCTCGCTGGTCATGCGCCCACCCCCACCGGCCGCCAGTACCACGTCGTCGCCGAGCCCTCGTCGGCGTCACCCTGCCCGTCCTGCCCGTCCTCCCCGTACTCGTCGGCCAGCACCCCGGCGACGACCTCCACCTCCATGCCGACCTCCAGATCGGCGACGGTGACCCCGGGAGCCGCCTGGCCGAGCACCACCATCCGCTCCGCTTCCAGCTCTACAGCGATCAACGCGTAGGGCTGCCAGGGAAGTTCCGGGTCGGAGACATAGGGTGCGGGCGGGCGGTAGCGGCTGTCCGTGTACGACCAGACGCGCCCTCGCCGGGAGAGCGGCACCTCTTCGAGGTCGCCGCCCGCGCATCCGGGATTGCGGCAGAAGCCGTCCTCGCGGGGGAAGAAGACGCAGGCGCAGGCCGAGCAGCGCGTGCCCAGTAGGCGGAAGTTGTCTCCCTCCCCGGCGAACCATCCGGTCACCACGGGAGTACGCGTACGCGACAAGGCTCCTCCACGACACTGGATCTGACGGAACGTCAGAAGTGTGCCACGGGCAACCGGACCCCGTCAGTAGCGCGGCACCCGCTACTTCCCCTGCAGCGAGCGTCGTGCCACGGGGAAGTCGAAGTAGGTGTCAGGGAAGAGCTCGGGCTTGTACGTGAAGTGCCACCACTCCTCCGGAAGGTTGACGAAACCGACCTTGGTCAGCGTGCCCCGCAGCAGATCGCGGTTGGCCCGCTGCTTGCCGGTGATCCGGGGATCGTCCGTGTGGGAGAGGGTGTCGAAGCAGTCGAACCCCGTGCCCATGTCCAGGGAGTTGTCGGGGAACCGCTCGTCCTGGGGCCCGTAGCAGGGCGTGAGGGGCTCTCCGGGGACGTACGGCCGCGTGGGCAGGGCGGGCAGCTTCACGACCGTCAGATCGAGCGTAGAGCCACGGCTGTGCCCGGACTTCGCCGCGATGTAGCCGTCCTCGAACAACCGCGACTTGTCGACATGGGGATAGAACTCCGCCTTCATGCGTACGTCACCGAGATCCTCGGCCCAGCGCACGAACTGGTCGACCGCCCGCTGCGGCCGGTAACAGTCGTACACCTTCAGGGAGTAGCCCTTGCGCAGCAGCGTGCGCTGGGCCTTGTGCAGCGCCTTCGCCGCGGGCTCGGTGAGGATGCACATCGGCTTCTTGTAGCCGTCGATGGGCTCGCCCACGAAGTTGTGCGGCGTGAGGTACCGCATCTCCTGGATGATCGTCGGATCGACGTCCCGCAAGGCCACGAACTCATCGGGCGCCTTGGGTTCGGGCTTGGCCTGGGCGGGCGCGGAGACGGCGGCCACGGCGACGAGAGCGGTGGCGGTGACGGCGATTTTCCGCAGTGCGGGGGCGATTCCTGTCATGAACCCTGCATCTATCAGGATCTGGTCCCGGAGCGAAAGACCGGCACCGGAGTATCGGACAGAGATCGGATACAGTCCGCGGCGTGTCCGCATCCCAGCACCGCGCCGCACCCGCCCCGGGCTCCCACTGTTCGAGCTGCGGGTCCCCTTACGGGGAGCGTCGTTCCGCCTGGCCCCGCACCTGCGCGGCCTGCGGCACGGTGGCCTACCGCAACCCGCTGCCCGTAGCGGTCGCCCTGCAGCCCGTGTACGACACCAAAGGCACCGCCCTTGTCGTAGTGACCCGCACCATCGCCCCCGCGCGCGGGGGAGTGGCCCTGCCCGGAGGGTTCATCGACGACCGGGAGGACTGGCGGGACGCCGTCGTCCGCGAACTCAGGGAAGAGACCGGCATCGGCGCACAGAGCCGCGACGTCCGCCTCGCGGACGCGCTCAGCGCCCCCGCCGGCTACCTGCTGCTCTTCGGCCTCCTGCCCGAGCGCCCGGCAGCCGACCTGCCGGACCCCGCGCCCACGGGGGAGACCGAGGGCTGGCACCTGCTGCACCGCCCGGCCGAACTCGCCTTCCCCCTGCACACACTGGCGGTGCGCGCCTGGTTCGAGGGCCGCTACATCTGACGCCGCGAGCTCCCCCGCACCGTCACCGGCAGCCCCACGTCGCCCGCCTCCGCGCCGTCCCGCTCGACCACCACCCGCTCCCCGGCCCAGCGTGCGACGAACCGCTCGATCTCCGGCTCCTCCCAGCCGTCACCCGCGTCCCTGACCACCAGGCCGCCTCCCGTACGCCCCGGCGCCGGAGCCCACACCTCCAGCTCAAGACCACCGTCGGCGCCCCGCACCGGCAGCACCGCACCCGCCCGCGCCAGCACCGGGATGCGGGACAGCGGAGCCTCCAGCAGCACCCGGGCCGGGCCCTCGTACGCCTGGCCGGTCGCCGTGTCGTACCAGCGACCGGGCGGCAGCCGGACCGTGCGGCGGACCGCCCCCGGCTCGAACACCGGCGCCACCAGCAGACAGTCGCCGAGCAAGAACGCGTCCTCGCAGTCACGCAGCTCCCGGTCCTCCGGACTGCCCCACCACAGGGGCCGCACATACGGCGTGCCCGTACGCCGGGCCAGATGCGCGAGCGTCACGAAGTACGGCAGCAGCCGCCGGCGTTCGCCGAGCGCCACGCGCGCGTGCTCAAGCACTTCGGGACCGAACTCCCAGGGCTCCCTGCGCCCGGCCCGCAACGCGGCGTGCGTACGGAACAGCGGCAGACACGAGCCGAGCTGAAACCACCGCAGATACAGCTCGGGTGACGGACTGCCGTCGAACCCGCCCACATCGGGGCCCGAGTACGGCACGCCGCACAGCCCCAGACCGAGCACCAGCGACAAAGACGCCCGCAACCCGGGCCACCCCGTGGCCACATCCCCGGACCACGTCCCTCCGTAGCGCTGCATCCCCGCCCACCCGGAGCGCGAGAACAGGAACGGCCGCTCCTGGGGGTGCAGTTCGCGCAGCCCCTCGTACCCGGCGCGCGCCATGCAGAGGCCGTACACGTTGTGCGCCTCACGGTGGTCACCACCGCGGCCCTCCAAGGCGTGCCGGGCCGAACGGGGCAGCGTCGGCTCCCCGAAGGCGGCGAAGGACACCGGCTCGTTCATGTCGTGCCAGAAACCCGCGAACCCCTGGGCGAGCCGCTCCTTGTAGAGACCGCCCCACCACGCCCGCACCCGCGCGTCCGTGAAGTCGGGATACACCGCCTGGCCAGGCCAGACGACCCCGTGCACCGTCCGCCCCGCGGCATCCCGCACAAAGGCGTCCGTCGCGCTGCCGCTGTCGTAGACCTCGTTGCCCGGCTCGGCCTTCACCGCCGGGTCGACGATCGACACCAGACGCACACCCTCCTTGAGCAAGTCGTCGGCCAACTGCGGCACATGGGGATAGGTCTCCTTGTCGACGGTGAACACTTGATGCGCTTCGTAGTGATCGATGTCCAGATGGACGGCATCCAGCGGCAGCCCCCGATCCCGGTATCCGGCCACGATCCGCCGCACCTCGCGCTCACTGCCGAAACCCCACCGCGCGTGATGGTGACCGAGCGCCCACGCGGGCGGCAGCGCGGGCGGTCCGGTGAGCGAGGCCCAGGCGTGCAGCACGCGCGCGGGGGTGCCCACCATCACCCAGCACCGCAGCGGCCCGCCATCCATGCGCACCTCGCACGAACCCGCCCTGTCATGCCCCGACCCCGCGCCCTCCTCACCCTCGCGCACCGACACGGTGCCGTCCCACGTGTTGTCGTGGAACACCAGATGACAGCCGGCGTCGGCCACGACGAACTGCACCGGCATGGTGATGTACAAGGGGCCGTCTCCCGGCCCGAACGACCCACCGGGATCGGTGTTCCACAGCCGGTACGACCCGTTCCGCAGCCGCGGCCCCCGCGCGCGGCCCCCGAGCCCGAAGAACCGCGCGTCCGCCGCCACCTGCGAACGCTGCAGCCAGCGCGTGGCACCCCCGGCCGACTCCCACCAGCGGGGCGGCAGATCGCGGCGCAGCACCAGACCGCCGGGCGTCCGCAGTTCCACGGCGCCAAGACGCGAGACGATCACGGTCGCCCGCTCCGACACGACCCGCCAGCCGCCCTCCTTGTCCGGCTCGAGCACGGCTCGCGGGTCCGCCTCGGGACTCCCGCTGACAAGCGCGTACGAGGGGTCGGGCTCCGCACCGTCCCAGCCCCAGAAGATCGCCCCGCCCGTCGTGACCCGCACCCGCAACTCAGAACGGGCGAACCGCACCACCCCGCCCCCGGGCCCCGGCTCCACCCCCGTCACCGGACCGGGCACCCGCGCGCGCTCGACACCCCGGGGGGCGAGCGCGGCGGCGTCCGCCCGCTGCCTGCGCCAAGAGGACCGCACCGCACGCAACCCCTGCGCCGTACCGACCAAGCTGACCGCCTTCATCGAACGCACCAGGTCACGACCGTTCATGCTGCTCACCCTGCCACCGAAGAAGCCGCCCGTGTGGATCGTTCAACTGCCGTTCACCTGGGGTGACGGCACATAGTCGCCTCGCCGACTGTGTGAGGCACACCCTGGTGTCGAAATCGATCACGTGGCATCGTCCCTGTCAGCCGTGTCGCGCGCACAACCAGCACGCGCGCACCACACACGCATACGACGCTTAGAGCCCGGGAGCCGACCCATGTCCTCAGCGAACCCCTCACCGCTCTGGCAGCCCGACCAGGAACGGATCGCCGCCGCGCAGATCACGCGATTCCAGGCATGGGCCGCCGAACGCCACGGAGCGCCCGCCGACGGCGGCTACGCGGCCCTGCACCGCTGGTCCGTGGACGAACTGGACACGTTCTGGAAAGCGGTCACCGACTGGTTCGGCGTGCGCTTCTCGACGCCCTACGCGCGCGTACTCGGCGACCGCTCGATGCCGGGCGCGCAGTGGTTCCCCGGAGCTACGCTCAACTACGCCGAACACGCACTGCGCGCCGCAGAGGACCCCGCGCGCGCGGGCGAGCCGGCCCTCCTCCATGTGGACGAGACACACGAGCCGACCGCCACCACCTGGAGCGAGCTGCGCCGCCAGGTCGGCTCCCTGGCGGCAGAGCTGCGCACACTCGGCGTACGCCCCGGAGACCGCGTCAGCGGATACGTCCCGAACATCCCGCAGGCCGTCGTCGCCCTCCTGGCCACCGCGGCCGTCGGCGCCGTCTGGACCTCCTGCGCGCCGGACTTCGGCGCACGCAGCGTCCTTGACCGCTTCCAGCAGGTCGAACCGGTCGTCCTGTTCACCGTCGACGGCTACCGCTACGGCGGCAAGGAGCACGACCGCCGCGACACCGTCGCCGAACTGCGCCGCGAACTGCCCACCCTGCGCGCCGTCGTCCACATCCCGCTGCTCGGCACCGAGGCCCCCGAAGGCGCCCTGGAATGGGCCGCCCTCACCGCCTCGGACACGGCCCCGGTCTTCGAACCGGTCCCGTTCGACCACCCCTTGTGGGTGCTCTACTCCTCCGGCACCACCGGCCTGCCCAAGGCCATCGTCCAGTCCCAGGGCGGCATCCTCGTCGAACACCTCAAGCAGCTCGGCCTGCACTGCGACCTCGGGCCTGGCGACCGCTTCTTCTGGTACACGTCCACCGGCTGGATGATGTGGAACTTCCTCGTCTCCGGCCTCCTCACCGGCACCACGATCGTCCTCTACGACGGCAGCCCCGGCTATCCCGACACCGGCGCCCAGTGGCGCATCGCCGAACGCACGAAGGCCACGCTCTTCGGCACATCGGCGGCGTACGTCATGGCCTGCCGCAAGGCGGACGTGCACCCGGCCCGCGACTTCGACCTCTCCACCGTCAAGTGCGTCGCCACCACCGGCTCCCCGCTCCCGCCCGACGGATTCCGCTGGCTGCACGACGAGTTCGAGGACACCCCCGGCGGCCTGTGGATGGCCTCGGTCAGCGGCGGCACGGACGTCTGCTCCTGCTTCGCCGGCGCCGTCCCCACCCTGCCCGTCCACATCGGCGAGCTCCAGGCCCCCGGCCTCGGCACCGACCTCCAGGCCTGGGACCCCCAGGGCAAGCCGCTCGTCGACGAGGTCGGCGAACTCGTGGTCACCAACCCGATGCCCTCCATGCCGATCCACTTCTGGAACGACACGGACGGCAGCCGCTACCACGACAGCTACTTCGACACCTATCCCGGCGTCTGGCGCCACGGCGACTGGATCACCGTGACCTCGCACGGCTCGGTCGTCATCCACGGCCGCTCCGACTCCACGCTCAACCGCCAGGGCGTACGCATGGGATCGGCCGACATCTACGAAGTCGTCGAACGCCTCCCGGAGATCCGCGAATCCCTCGTCATCGGCGCCGAACAGCCGGACGGCGGCTACTGGATGCCTCTCTTCGTCCATCTGGCCCCCGGCGCCGTCCTCGACGACACCCTCCGCGACCGCATCAAGCAGGCGATCCGCGCCCAGCTCTCCCCGCGCCACGTCCCCGACGAGGTCATCGAGGTCCCCGGCATCCCGCACACCCTCACCGGCAAGCGCATCGAGGTCCCGGTCAAGCGACTGCTCCAGGGCACCGCGCTGGACAAGGCGGTCAACCCCGGCTCGGTGGACAACCTCGACCTGCTCCGCTTCTACGAGGAACTGGCCCGCAAGCGCTCCTGAACTCCCCGCCCCACCACCGTTGTCAGTGCCCACGATTACTCTGAGTGAGCATTGATCGACGTGACGCCAGGGGGAATCATGACGCGCACCCAGCACACCACGATGCGGCGGGCGCTACGCCGCGAAGTCGCCGGCACCATCGGCCTGTTGGCCGACGAGGAGGACTTCGCGGCGATGCGCCGCTATCGCACCTTCACCTTCGACGACCACACGACCTACCTCCGCCAGGCCGAAGGCCTCCTCAGATCACTCGCCTCCGACGGCGGACACACGGCCATCGCGCTCTTCGACCCCGAGGAGTACGCGGAGTACTGCGCCGAGGAAGGTCTCGTCCCCGACGCCCCGGCCAGCCGCACCCGCTTCACCGCCGAACTCGCCGCCACAGGGCCCACCGTGCCGTACGACGGCCGACCCCTCGCCGATCTCCTCCCCGACCTCGTCGACGAAGCGGTCCGCAAGGCCACCTGGGAGTACGCGACCACACTCCTGGCCCGCCTCGGCGCCTGCGCGGTCTGCGGCGAGGACATCGGCCGCGCAGCCTTCGACCGGGCATCGGACCTCGTCGTCCAACTCCTCGAGACCCCCGGCCCCGGCACCCGCCACCTCGTCTGCAGCGTGCCCGCGGTCTCCGAGACACTCCTCGCCACGCTGCACGCAGCGGAGGACACCCAAGGCAACACGCAGCTCGACGAGTCCGAAGCCCTGGAGTTCACCACGGTCCTCGCGGTCGGCATCGCCACCCACAGCGCCGCGGGCCTGGTGATGCGCACCATCGCCGACGGCAAACGCGACCGCGTCCAGGGCTGGCGCCTGCACGGCGAACGCCTGGCGCCCCTCACCGCGGCCGAGGTCTTCGACGCGTACTGCACCGACGCGGTGTCAGGAGACCTCGTCGCCCCGGAATCCGGCGTCGACTACTGCGCCGCACCCACCATCGGGGACACGGAGCCCGACGGACGACACCACCACTGAACGCCGAGGGGCGCCCCACCCATGACGGATGGAGCGCCCCTCACACACCTGGTTCCGGCTACTCGCCGGACAGAACGGCCTGCACGGCCTTCCGGGCTTCCTCGGCACTGTCCGCGGCACGCGCGGCAGCCGCCGCACGCTCACACTGCGCCAGCGTGTACTTGGCCAGCGTCGCCCGCACGTAGGGAATCGACGCCGCACCCATCGACAGGGAGGTGACACCGAGACCGGTCAGCACACAAGCGAGCAGCGGATCGGAAGCCGCCTCGCCACACACGCCACAGCTCTTGCCCTCGGCCCTGGCCGCCTCGGCGGACAGCGCGACCAGGTCGAGCAGCGCGGGCTGCCACGGGTCCTGGAGCCGGGACACGGCACCCACCTGACGGTCGGCGGCAAACGCGTACTGCGCGAGGTCGTTGGTGCCCAGGGAGAGGAACTCGACCTCCTGGAGAATCGAGCGCGCCCGCAGAGCGGCCGACGGAATCTCCACCATGGCACCGAACTTGGCCTGCAGCCCGGCCTCACGGCACGCGTCGGCGAACGCCTTGGCGTCGATGCGGTCGGCGACCATCGGCGCCATGACCTCGAGGTAGACCGGCAGCCCCTCGACGGCCTTGGCCAGCGCGGTCAGCTGCGTACGCAGCACGTCGGGGTGCTCGAGCAGCGACCGCAGCCCACGCACACCCAGCGCCGGGTTCGGCTCGTCGGTGGGCGTCAGGAAGTCGAGCGGCTTGTCGGCCCCGGCGTCCAGCACACGCACGACGACTCGACCCTCGGGGAAGGCCTCGAGCACCTTGCGGTACGCCTCGACCTGCTTCTCCTCCGACGGCGCCTTGGTGCTGTCGTCAAGGAAGAGGAACTCGGTACGGAAGAGACCGACACCCTCGGCCCCTGCCTCCACCGCCGCCGGCACATCCGCGGGTCCACCGACGTTGGCGAGCAACGGAACCTTGTGCCCGTCGGACGTCGCACCCGGACCGGTCGACGCGGCAAGAGCAGCCTTGCGCTCGGCGGCCGAAGCCTCGAGCTGACCCCTCTTCTCCGCACTCGGCTCGACGAAGATCTCACCGGTGCTGCCGTCCACGGCAACAACGGTGCCCTCGGCCAGCTCACCCGCACCCGGCAGCGCGACGATCGCGGGCACACCGAGCGCACGCGCCAAAATCGCGCTGTGACTGGTCGGCCCGCCCTCCTCGGTGACGAAACCGAGCACCAGCGTGGGGTCGAGCAACGCCGTGTCCGCCGGCGCGAGGTCGCGCGCGATCAGGATGTAGGGCTCGTCGCTGTCCGGAACACCGGGCATCGGAACGCCCAGCAGACGGGCGACGATACGATTCCGCACGTCATCGAGGTCGGCCACGCGACCGGCCATGTACTCACCGGCGCCCGCGAGCAGCTCGCGGTAGTGCGAGAACGCGTCGTAGATCGCGCGCTCCGCCGAGCTGCCGACGGTCACCCGCCGGTCGACGTCCGCCATGAGCTCGGGGTCCTGAGCGATCATGGCCTGCGCCTCGAGAACCGCCTGCGCCTCACCACCGGCCAGGTTGCCGCGCGCATTCAGGTCGGCCGCCACAGCTTCCACCGCCTGGCGAGCGCGCCCCTGTTCGCGCTCGGCTTCCTCAGCGGGAATCTGCTTGGCAGGCGGCTCAAGGACCGCCGTCCCCATGTGCCGAACCTCGCCGATCGCCACACCGTGGCTCACGCCGACGCCTCGCAGCGTTGTCTCCATCTCACCGTCTCCGATAGAGCGACGGGCCCAGCCGCCGCGGTGTATGTCGTGCCCGCCGTCAGGGACGGCGTGACGTCACTTCCAGCTGAAGAGAACGTCCCCAGCCTTTACGTCGCCATCCTCCCTGAGACCGGAGAGGGACTCGGCAGTGGCCTCGAGCGCCACGATCGGGCAGATCGGAGACTTGCCGGCGGCCTCGACGCCCGCGGGGTCCCAGCGCACGATGGACTGACCGCGCTGCACGGTGTCACCCTTGTTGACGAGCAGCTCGAAGCCCTCGCCGTTGAGCTGGACGGTGTCGATGCCCAGGTGCGTCAGCACACCGTGACCTTCGTCGTCCACGACGACGAAGGCATGGGGGTGGAGCGAGACGACGATGCCGTCGACGGGCGCGACAGCCTCGGAGGGCTCGCGCGCGGGATCGATGGCCGTGCCGGGCCCGACCATCGCGCCGGAGAAGACGGGGTCCGGTACTGCAGAGAGCCCGATGGCGCGTCCGGCAAGCGGGGACGTCACGCTGGTCATGGCAAGCCTCCCAGGGGGTGGAGATACGTAGCCGCCGTCACTACCTGTCCGGGACGACGCACTGTTCAGAAGAGTAAGTCATAAAAAGTCCCGGTTCCGCGCGAGAGGTCCCGGATGACTGAGTAGGGGCACTGCACAAACGATTTGCGCCCGCCCCAACCGCCGATGTACAGTCGGACTCCTGCCTGAGGCGAGTGACGCGGTCAAGCGTCCGGACTCGGCGGCATCTATCAAGTCAGATCCTAATCCCTGGGTCAGCTTCTGCGTGCTCGCAGATGAGTGGTCGGGGAGCCGAGAAAGTCCTGATAGTGTTTGGACTCGCCGGAAAGGGAAACGCGAAAGCCGAAAGGCCGGAGCGGGAACCGGAAAGGCACCGAGGAAATCGGACACGAAAGAGTCTGATAGAGTC
>NZ_JBSGUA010000027.1:0-49509 GCF_053607685.1 Streptomyces sp. NPDC055099
CCGCTATGAGAAACGTGCCTACATCTACCTCGGCACCATCACCCTCGCGGCCCTCACCATCTGGCTCCGAACATGATCCGAGAAACAGTGCCTAGCCCTGCTGGCTTTGCAGCTCCCCGACGAGGTGGCCGCCCGCCATAGGGGCAATCACTTCGTCGGCGGTACCAACGCATTCGTCGCAGGCGGCTCCGTGGCGGGAGTTGCCTCGCCCATCTCGGCTGCATCGATGTCGACTTCGCAGCCTTCCGGGATCTTCTCGCTGGAAGTCGCGCAGGCTGAGGGGTCGGCATCGGGTGCGCCCCTGTTCGCCTTGCCCTGGCCCTTGCCCTGTTCGTCCGAGGTCGAGGTGCCGGAGGACGGATTGCCGTCCGAGGTCGACGAGCAGGCCGCCGAGCCCATCACCGTGCACAGGATCAAAACGGCCGAAGCCGCAGCAGTACGAGTACGCACGTAAGTCCCCCCAACACGGACGCGGAGTGTCCGGCCCGTCAATTGATCAACCATGCCACCTTGAGTCCTGCTGCTGGCGTGGCAGGTGTGAAGAGATTGCAGACCTGCTTAGCGGGTCATCTCGTTTGGAACCCTCCCGTGCCGGTGAGTGCCAGCACCTCACATGCCGCGGTCTGGGCCGTACCAAGGCTCGGGACGTTCGCCGGCAGACATCGGGAGGTGCTGAAGTTTCACAGGGCCTGGATAGAAAGCTGAGCTGTTGGGGCCGGTCATGTCATCGCCGACCAGGTAGCGATAGAGCCATTCGGTGAAGCCCATGCGGTGCTCTGCCCAGGTTTCGTCATAGCTGACCACGAGCCTGGTGGCATCGGCGGCCGCGCCGAGGAAGACCGTCTCTCCTCGGTCGGTGCTCGCGATCGGCCACAGACCGTTGAGGGTGCCGAAGCTCAGCTCCTCGAGTCCGAAGAGCTGGCGGGGATCCTCGTCCCCGTCGAGGTCGAGCTCCTCCCAGAACACTTCTGACCAAGCCAGACTGGTGTCCCGGATCCACTGGACCAGGTTCCAGCGCTCGGTCGCAGGGTGGGACAAGTACAGGTGGCCGTTGAGTTGAATCGGGGCGTATGCGTCGACGATCACCTGGTAGTCAGACGGCAGCTGTATGCCGAGATCGGCGTGGAGGCGGTCCCATGCCGACGGGTCTGCGTAGCGGTTTTGTGCCGGTCCGAGCATCGCCATGGTGGCAGCCAGGTAGTCGGTCATGGGATACCTCGTTGGTATGTATCGACGCTGAGCAACGGGCCAGCGGCAGGGCAGGATCGTCCGAATGCGTGTACGGATCATGCCAGCCTGCCGTATTCGCCGGACAGGCCACCATCCTGCGGTAGCAGATCAGGCCGACCACTTCCTGGCCTTCGCAGGCATCGCGGCACCCCTTGTCTGCTACAGCCGTCCGACCAAGGGGCGCAGAGCTCGCTAGCATCGCCGCTCATGATCGCAGTGGTCGTCACCATCGGGCTGGCGTTCGTCGGCTACATCGTCACCTACCTCAACGGCTTGCGCCTGTCGCAGCGCCAAGAACGTCTCGCCCGCGTGAATCGCCAGCTCAGCGACTTCTACGGGCCCTTGTTCGCCCTCACGGAAGCCAACAGCCGTGCCTTCGGCGCGTTCGTGGAACGTCACGCTCGCCCTGGTGGAATGTCGCCGTTCGCTCATGAGACTCCACCCACTACGGAAGAGCTCACCGAGTGGCGGCTGTGGGTGACTACCGTCTTTCTTCCGAATATCCAGGCCATGCGCGACCTGGTGACCAAACACGCGGACTTGTTGAGCGAACCAGAGATGCCGCCGCTTCTGCTCCAACTGTGCGCGCATGTGTCGGGCTACGAGATCACGGCCGCCCGGTGGGCGCAGGGAAACCACGACCAGCACCTCTCGGTGGTGTCGTTCCCCAGCGAGGAGCTCGCCGCCTACGCGCGCCAGGGATTCTCCGCGCTTAAGAAGAAACAAGCCCGCCTGCTGGGGCAACGGCAGGGCAGCTGACCAAGCACGACGACGTCTTCACGCGTACGCGGCTAAATCTGGCATCCGGCACAAGATCGCGTCCCGAACCTGTCGGGCGCTCACGTCATGGAGCGGAGCTGGAGATCGGGTGTGGAGCAGGGCGGCTCCACCGACGCCATCTTTTATGGTGCTCTCCACCGCCTCGCAACGGACGGGGCTGACGGCGCGCAAAGCGTTGCGTATGTCGCGCCGCTGCCAGATCGCGCGAGCCACGCGCGGGTGCTCGCCGCGTCGTCCACGTCCAGGCCGGGGACGGCGGCAGGGCTCGGGTCGGTGGTGGCGCAAAGAGGTGGCCGGACAGCTGGAGATCCCCGCCCGCCACTATGAGATCCTCGCCGTCGATGACCGGCTCTCCCGGCGTGATTCAGGGCTCGGCTGTGGGCGGGGACCGCACTGAGCAAGGACGGCCGGCACGACTAGGCGACGCGCGTCATGACCGCCGCGGCCCGCGACTTCGAAGACCTCACCGCACCGGACGACTGGTCGGTGGCCCACCAGGTTATCGCCCTCGCCCGCCGCGGCGCCGGCGACCTCACCGGGGCCCTGCACCTGATCGACATTGCCCGCAGCAGCGGCGTCACCGACTCCCCGATACAACGCGTGCGACTGGACACCGCTCACGGCCACATCCTGCTTACCGATGCGTCGAAGCGCGATGATGGGTTCCTCGTCCTCGACCGGGCCGCGAAGGTAGCTGCGCGGCACGGACTGGTGCATCAACTGCGCAGCATCGAGGGCGTCAAGGCCATGAGCGGCGGACCGCCCGGACCCCGGCAGCGGTGACCAGGGAAAAGATCGCGTGCCCAACGACCAGCAGACCATCACCGAGGACCAGTGGCACCGGGCCAAGCTGATCTGGAACTACCACAGATGCAGCACGAACTGCGACCCGTCGACGTGGCGATCGGGCTGGGCAGCCACGACCTCGGCGTCGCCGCGCATGCCGCCGAGCTGTATCGCTACGGGCTCTTCGCGGGCCTGGTGTCTACCGGCGGCAAGAGCCCCACCACCGCCAAGGTCTTCCCCCGTGGGGAGGCCGTCCACTTCCGTGAACATGCCATCAACCTTAGCGTCCCGACCGAGGGCTCCTCGGCGGGTGTGATGGCCATGCTGGCCGCCGTAGCGACCATCTTCCGGTGGTGTAGCGCCGGCCGGGGGCTCTCTGCCGGGTGCTCTTCCTACGGGTGCTGTTTCAGGCCGGGTCAGTCACCTGAGGGCGGGTGGCGCGCACGATGAGGGCGCCGGTGACCGCTAGGCTCGTCAGGATGATGGCGAAGAGGGTGGCGCCGTAGGTCAGCCCCACGGCGTCGCTGAGGTAGCCGGCTGAGACGGGCAGGATGCCGGCGAGGAGGTAGCCGCCCACGTTGAGCGCGGCGTTGGCCTCGGCCAGACGCTGGGGCGCCACGGTGGAGTTAAGCAGTGACAGGCCGCCGAGCTGGCCCATGCCCTGGCCGGCGCCGGCCAGCAGCGCGGACAGGACCAGGACGGCCACCGTCGAAGTGTGCACGGCAACGATCAAGGTGATCATGCTCAGCGTGGTGCTGGCCGCGCCGGCCGTGAGGATGGTGCGGCGGCTGTGGCGCTGCACGGCGAACTGCACGCCGGTGGCGGCCAGGAACATCACAAATGCCATGGCGCCCGCGAGGACCCGGCTGGTGGTGCCCAGCAGCCCCGACAACAGCGAGGGACCCAGGGAGAGCACGAAGGACGTGGCCGTGATGCCGGGAGCGAATACCGCGATCCCCAGCGTGAGGTGGCGCCCGTTGCCGGCGGGCACGCCGGGCACGCGCACCCAGGCGCCCGTGGTCCGCGCCGCAGGGCGGCGCACCGGCATCTGCAGCACCACGAGCAGGGCGGTGGCCAGGAGTACGGCTTCCACGATGAAAACGGTCACGGTCGGCGCGGGTGCCACCTCGGAGAGCACGCCGGCGAGCAGCGGGCCGACACCGGCCCCGAAGACCATCGCGCAGGAAGCAAGGAGGGCGGCGAGCCGTTTGCGTGCGGGCCCCGCGACATCGGTGACCGCGGCCATACCCGCGGAGACGACGGCGCCGACCGCGATCCCGGTGAACAGCCGGGCCACGATCAGTGCCATCACACTGCCGGCGGTCGCGAAGATCAGGCAGGCGGCCAGGGCGAGGGCGAGTGCGGGCACCAGGACCGGCTTGCGGCCGATGCGGTCGGACACCACGCCGCAGACGAGCAGTGAGCCGATGAGCCCGACGATGTAGAAGGCGAACACCACGGTCAGCGTGCCCTTGGAGAACCCGATGTCCCGCTGCCACAGCACATACAGCGGGGTCGCCGCATTGGAGAGCACGAAGACAGCCGTGACCGGCCAGGCGGCCAGCCAGACCCACCACAGCGGCGCGACAGGCCGCCGGCCGGCCTGCTCGCCGCCTTCAGATGGCCTTGCGTCAACGGCGTGGACGGTTGCGGCCTGGGTCTCGGACATGACAGTTCCTCCCGGTCATCCCTGCCGAACACCGACAGTACGAGTCGAGTCGAACTTAACATGCAGTACGATCAGAGTCGTACAGAGGAATCACGTGATGAGGTCCCGCCAATGCCCCAGCAGCAGACCGCCGCGCACCCGTTCAAGGTGCTCCCGGAACCGCCCGACCTGCCCGAACCCCTCCCGGAACCGGCCACGCAAGAACTCCGCCTGGAAACCGTCCTCGCCGCCCTCAGCGACCCCCTGCGCCTGACCATCGTCCGCAAACTGTTGCTCGAGTCCGAAGAGTTCGACCACACCTGCAGCTGGTTCGGCCTCGACCGCCCCAAGTCATCGCTGACCCACCACTTCAAGGCGCTACGCGAAGCCGGAATCACCCGACAGCGCCAATACGGCCTGGAACGCCGAAGCCACGTCCGCATCGACGACCTCAACGCCCGCTTCCCCGGCCTCCTGAACCTGGTCGCTGACTGGACACCCCAGGCCTGACACCTCTCCCACGGCCACGCAGCCCGGCGGTTTCCTCAGCCCCGCCCGAGCCTGACCGGCTCCCGCGCCCAGGCCGAGAAGGATGCGGCGCGCCAGCGCACCGCGGCACGATCGCGACGGCCCTCAAGCGCGTTACCCCGGCTGGCAGTTGCGCATCTTCGGCGTGCCCGCAAGGACGCCATGGCCCTGCGCGATCTTCTGACCAGCCGCGACTGCACCATCGACAAGATCGCCCAGCTCCTGCGCTCCTGCGCTCCTGGCCCACCTCCAGCTGACGACGCCACGGGCACGCCGCCGCCTACACCGCCCCGGCGTAGCCTCCAAACCAGGCACGCCCATCCGGCTCCTGCGCCGCACTACGTGGGCGTCGGCGCATTCCCGCAGCGTCGACGCCCACGAGCGGGACGTACCGGCCGTGGAGGGGAGCGCGTCACGGCGATACGCCCAAACTCCACCCTCCTCCATCAGTGGGGCGCAAAGCGGAACGGGGGTAGCGCATTTCGCCTACGCCAGGAGGCTCTCCGGCGCCCCTTCGAGACGCGTCCCAATCTTCCCAGGAGAGCGAATCCGTGCGCGGGCCCGAACTCTAGGGATATGTCCCGGCGTCGGTGCAGGTACCACCTCGCATCGTGGGCACCCGAACCATCACGGCCTGGCTCGCATCACGGTGAGGGCCACGGACGAGCAGATTGCTCTGGCCGTCGCTCACGGCTCATTGTCAGTCACAACACCACCAGCGTCTTCCAGCCCTGACGGGGGCCCGGTGAGGACGCTGTTCTCGTGTGCACGTACGGGGCCGCGGAGCCTTTGTCCGCATACTCCGAAACGGTCCGCCCCGACCAGCGAGTGACGGGCCGATGTGATCCAGCGGGCCAAGGCCGGGATCGCGATCCCGAGTGCCTTTCGGGAAGCGCCGTGGCGAAACCCGCCTGATCAGGTGCGGGTCTGGGTGGGAACCAGCGGATGGGCGACTGGGCCTGAAAATCTGCGGGTCGTCAGCACCTGCCTTGCACAACGTCGTCGGCGGCGTCGCAGAATCCGACGCCCGTCTGCTCCGATGACGGGAGGCGGCTGGTCTTCATGCCGGTCCTCGGCCGGGGCCCGTGCCTTGCGCCAGGACGCCTTCACGCCCCGGCCCCGCATCGTCATCGGCCGCAAACATGCCCGCGGCGTCCGGCGACCGCAACTGGCTCGACCAGATCGGCGCCGGCCTGTCGACGGTCGCCGCCGACCCGCCGAACGCGCCGCTGTACGGCAGAAACGGGATGTTGCGCACCGCCCCCGATACGCCGGCCCCCGGTCGCCCCAGATCACATCGCGCAACGTGCGCCGCGCACCGGCCACTGGGCACCGTATTGCGCATTGCGCAGCGTTCACCGTGTGTGGGTGCGTGTGATGGCCGTCAGGGCGCAGCGACCGTCTGGTGCGCAGTCATCGTACGGCCCGCTCTGGGTGGGTGCGCGGGGCGGCGGTTGTCTGCGCCGGTCGGTGTACGTGTGTGCTGCTGCGGTGAGTTGAGGGTGGTTGCGCAGTGGGCTGACCTGGGTGGTCGGGGTAGCGGCAATGGCGGTGGTCGGTATCTACCACTCGGCGGTTGCACGGGGCATCGCCTGCCAGGGGCGCGTTGCGCAGTGCGGCCGCGGGGTATCGCCCGTCGGCCGAGCGGCGGTGGCCGCGCACGGTGGGGGTGATTGCGCAGACCGTGGGGGATCGCTGCGCACCATGCCGACCAGGCCCCTCTCGCCGTCGTCGGACAGCGCCGACGCGCTGGCTCATCAGCGTACGGTGGCGTGTCGCACACCAGCCCATCGTTGTCACGGCCTCGTCGAAGGTCCGCGCGCGGCGGGGTCTGGTGGCGCTGGGTAGGGGGTGGTGGTCGGGTCCGACCACCGACGTCTGATGCGTTGTGACGTCATCGTTACCGTGGTCGGGGAGAAGTGGTCGACTAGGGCGTGTGTCGAAAGTGGATCTTGGGCTGTGAATGATGGCAGTTCATGGGTCGGGGAGATCTCACGGACGAGCAGTGGGTGGTGTTGGAGCCGTTGTTGCCGAAAGGGATGAAGGCGGGACGGCCGCCTGTCTGGCCTCGGCGGCAGTTGATCGACGGCATACGGTTCCGGGTCCGGACCGGTGTTCCGTGGCGGGACGTGCCCGTCGAGTACGGGCCGTGGGGCCGGATCTACGACTTGTTCCGTCGCTGGCAGCGGGACGGCACCTGGCACCGGGTCCTCGCCCGCCTCCAGTCCCTGGCCGACGCGAAGGGCGCGATCACGTGGCACCTGAGCGTCGACTCCACGGTATGCCGCGCCCATCAGCATGCAGCCGGGGCTCGCAAGCGGGGTGACCTGCAGAAGGAACCACCGGGCGGCGTTTTTGACGAGCCCCGCGATCACGGGCTGGGACGCTCGCGCGGCGGGTTCACCACCAAACTGCACCTGGCCGTCGAGCAAGGTCAGAAGCCTATGTCGATCGTGGTTACGGCAGGACAGCGCGGTGACTCTCCGCAGTTCGAACCCGTGCTGGAGAAAGTCCGCGTGCCCGCACCGGGCCGGGCCGACCACGCGTCCGCCCCGACCGCGTGCGGGCCGACAAGGCGTACGCCTCCCGCAAGAACCGCGCCTATCTGCGCCGCCGGGGAATCCGCTGCACCATCCCGGACAAGGCCGACCAAGTCTGCAACCGCAAGAAGCTGGGTTCCCGCGGCGGCCGTCCGCCGAAGTTCGACCCGGAGGATTACAAGGCCCGCCACGCGGTCGAGTGCGGAATTAATCGCCTCAAAAGGCACCGCGCTGTGGCCACGAGGTACGACAAGCTCGCGGTCCGTTACGAGGCGACCGTCCTCGTAGCAGCCATCAACGAGTGGCTGCGACCAGGGGCATAGGAAGTCGGCCAGGATGGCGCGTAGGCGTCAGGAACCCATCGCGGCTCGGTCGGACTCGCTGCGAAGAACGCAGAATTCATTTCCTTCGGGATCAGCAAGGACCGCCCAGCCAGAGCCATCGGGATTCCGGTGATCGGTGACAAGGGTGGCACCGAGACTGAGCAGCCGTTCCATCTCCTGCTCACGCGAGGTCTCGGGGCGCAAGCACAAATGGAACCGGTTCTTGATCGTCTTAGCCTCGGGCACCTGGTTGAAGTACAGCACAGGGCCCTCCGCCAGCAGCACCTCAGCAGTCCGGTCACCCGGTTTGTCCTCGGGATGCTGGGGACGGCCGGTCACCGCGCTCCAGAACCGGGCCAGCTCGTAGGCATCCGCACAGTCAATCGCCACGTTCTGCAATACCGAAACCATGCGCGCGAGCATTCCTCACTTCCACACCAGACGCCACCGAGTTGCGTTCAGCGTTCGCGCACACAGCTCAGGCGCAGAGCAGCACTTTCGATACACGCTCTAACTGAGCGTTTGGTCCTGTCTGTTGGCGACCTGGTGCGGTTTTCTGGCCCTGGAGTTCTGGGACTGGCGTGAGCGGTGAGGTGCCCGTCTAGCCGGTGACAGCAGAGGCTTGTTTCGCCCGAACTCCTCCAGTCTCGTCCCAACGCGCCCCGCCTCGCCTTCTTTTGACCGCTGGCCAGGGCGGCCATCGCGCAGTACATCCAAGACATGACCGGGCAGCGCGGCTACCCCAGCGACCTCTCCGACGCCCGCTGGGCACTGATCGAACCCGTCCTCACGGCCTGGCGGGTCCAACGTCGCCAGTACGCCCTGGACATCGGGCGCCCGCCCGAACACGACCTGCGGCAGATCCTGAACGCCATCCTGTATGTGGACCGCACCGGGATCCCCTGGCGCTATCTGCCGCACGACTTCCCGCCCCACCCAACGGTCTACGGCTACTTCGCACGGTGGCAGCAGGACGGAGTCTTCACGCAGCTCACCGGGCTGCTGCGAAGGCTCGCCCGCCAAGCCGAGGGCCGAGACGGCGAGCCGTCGGCCTGCGTGCTGGACTCCCAAACCATCAAGACCTCCGCCAACGTGCACCTGGCCGACCAGGGCACCGACGCCGGGAAACGGATCATCGGCCGCAAGCGCCACCTGGGCTGTGACACGCTGGGCCTGCTGCTGACGGTGCTGGTCACCGCCGCGAGCGTCTCGGACACCGCGGCCGGCGTGACGCTGCTGTCCCGCATCGCCGCCGCCCACCCGCGGGTGACCAAGGCCTGGGTAGACGCCGGTTATCGCACCACCGCCATCGAGCACGGCGCCCGCCTGGGCATCGACGTCCACCCGGTCCAACGTCCCCCGGGCGCCCGGGGGTTCATGGTCATTCCGAGACGCTGAACCATCGAGCGGAGCATCGGCTGGCTCATGCACCACCGCAGACTCGCCCGCGACTACGAAACCCACCCGCACCGATCCGAAGCCATGATCCACCTCGCGATGATCGACCTCATGACCCGTCGCCTCACCGGCGAAACCACGCTCAATTGGAGGGGCACCTAGCGTCAGCAGGCCAGAAGTTGATGGCATTCACTTGTTCGACGGGAGTGGCATGACAGATGAAGGGCCCCCGAGGGCGGGATTGGCGCCACACGAGGTGGCGCTGTGGCTGAGGGCGCAACTGATTCAAGGGGTCGCACTAGTGAGCGTCCGCAAGGTCAGGTTCCGGCGATCTGCCGCACTTATCAGGATATGCTCCCTGACCCTCTCGTCCGCCTCGACAGTACTGCTAGGACTTCAGGATCTCGGCCTGTGGGCGAACGTCGCTTTTGCGATGGTCGCCATCGCGACTGCGGTCAGTGCGGTTGAGGCCTTCTTCAACTGGCGGGCTCGCTGGCAGGCCATGGAAGAGGCCCAGTATCGACTGCTCGGGCTCCGAGACGAGCTGGACTTCCTCCTTGCCCGCACGCCACCGAACGATCTAGGCCAAGCCGACCTTGATCCCATCTTCACGCAGTGGCAAGCCGTGTGGAGTGATATCAACCGACAGTGGATGGCACTTAGACCGGGGGAAGAAGCAATCGGATACCCATCCTCCCCGTGAGTCCACGTGGTCGCCGAGAGCGCAAAACGGGTGGCCACCGCAAGTTCAGATGAAACGTGTCTTGGAGGACCAAACGCTCAGTAAGCGGTCGGGGGCAGCGGGGTGCCTTGGGGCATGGATCTCACGGACCGCGTGGCGTGGCGGCTGGCCTAGCACCAGGTCTTGACCGAAAGCGCGGAGAACAACGGGTCGCCATCGCCTCCAACGAGTCCTTTGACGGGTGGACCATGACCTTCACGGGTCCCCGCCTCTGCGCGGCCTCATCGACCGCCTCATCTTCAGCACCCTTATCGAGACCGGCCCCGTCTCCTGCCGCCTCGCCAACACCCGAGCGCGAGCCGAAGATCCAGCGACGGCCGGCTGACCACCGCAGGCTCATACCCGACGGCCCTCCGCCCTCAGTCCTCCGCCCTCCGGCGCGGAGAGTCGTCGCCGGTACGCACTTTCTGCGCTCGTGAGTCCCGGTCAGTCCTGGGCTCTTTGCCTCTACCAGGCATTCCAGAGCACACCATGACGGTGGCGAACCGGCGGTATATCCGCGTCGTCCAGGTCGTGGCCAGCGCGGTGCAGCCCGCGGATACGCTGGGCCTCGAGGCGCCCCTGGAGCCGGGCGCGGCCCTCAGCCGAAGCAATCTCACCGGTGAACGAGCCCTTCCTGCAGTACAGCACCATCCATTGCCAAGAGGTGATCTGGCGCAGCGTCTTCGCCGGGGCAGGGCGACGGCCTTCACGGGCTGCTTGGGCCAGTTCAGCGTTCGCGTAGCGCAGGTCATACAGGGACATGGCCTCCGACGTGCCCTCTCGGACGCGGAGCTGTCTGGGAGTCGTGCGGACGGTTCGGGACATCAGGAGCCTCCGTCAGGCCCTCTGGGCTTTCCAGAGGCGTCTACGGCGGGTGCGCAGGGGTCAGCACCACCCAGCTCCCTTCCTCGGGCGGGACGATCTACCAGCAACAGCACAGTAGTCGCGCGGAGATGTGGAAGCCGAGATTTTGCGCTCGCCCCTACTGCCGGGTCAAGCCGCTCCAAATTCCTTCACGGAACTGCGGTCAGACCCTCTGCCGGATGACGTCATCTCCCGTGAATGTTCACGGTGCTCAAGATCGTCATCTGCTGCCCAAGTGCTGACTAATCGCTGCTCCTCATGGGTTCTGGCTCAACTTCTGTGACGGACCTCCGTAAATGATCATCGGGTGTCCCTTCGCTCTGGGAAGCAGCAGCGTCCCTTGCCGCCGTTCGCGTGCGTCCTTGTGGTCTGCCAAGGCGTTGAGCGAGCAGGGAAACTTGGTGGTAGCCCTACAGGCCGTACGAGATGCTGCCAAAGTGATCGAACGAGAAGCAGCGGTTCAGACCGTTGAGGAAGAGCTCGAACGCAACTACCAGCGAGAGCTGTCGCTTGGGCTTGACCCGATACACCTGGCTGTGTCGCATGTAGAGCAGCATGAGCTGGTATGGATTGTTTCCTGGACATCTGAGGAGTATCTGTGCACCCGGAACCCGGACTTCGCGCTGGTCGGGAATGGGCCGTACCTTGTTGACCGCGTCGACGGAAGCCTGCACCAGATCGGTGTGGTCTCCGCAGTATCCAACGCATGGGAGACGGACTACCGAGTCCGCATTCGCGGGCAGGTCACACGGACCGCAGTGGACGATCTGCACGATGAGGTCCGGGCGGTGGCAGGCGCTCGTGGGAGGGTTCACGCGATGCACACGCTGCGCCAGAAAGTGCCAGCGCTCTCCCACGCTCAGATCATCGAGTACGTGAACGCCTTGCAGCATGGTGATGTTCCGGCGCGCCTTGTGGAGGTCTCCTCCAGGGAGCTGGTGTCGCCTATCGACCCGTTCTTGTCCGTGGTGACCATCCGCAGAGCCGCGAACCGTTCAGGTGCCTGACAGCATCAGTTGCCCTCACGCAGTGAGGAGAGCACCCAGTACGGCTTTGTCCCGTGGCGTCAATGTCGCCTACTGGGGCTCAGAGGCGTAGCAGAAGGGGCATGTGCGAGAAGCGAGAGAGACATGACTGAACTCAGTGCATTTATCTCGAATAGCACACCAATGATGATCATAGCGCTGATAGTCGGCGCGGTAGTCTTCATCTTGGTGACTGTACGTTCAAAGAGGAAATAGTAGTCCGAGATGTTCGCATCGGACCTGCAGAGCGTCGGCTGCCGAAATCTTCATCGAGCTCGTATTACGGCTCATCAATTTGCTTCATCGATCTCCAGGTCGGCCCCCTTTGCGAAGAGTTGACCCGCCAAGACGCTTTGGTGGCGGTCGGCCTTCGGGGTTCCGACCGCAAGACGGACAGCGAAGGTTCCACCCTCATCGCTTAGCAGCAGTGCGAGGTCCGTGCTCCGGCCGGGGCGGATGCCTCCCTCAGAGATGCTCCTGACAGCGCTCATCTCCCCGTTCCCCCCCGTGCGCGCCGTCACGAGCCGTGCGCGCCCTCACGAACCGGGAGAACCACATGAAGGTCGTCGTCAGACTCGCCCCCGAAGTGGAGACGCTGGTGGAGGGGGCCGTCACGGAGGCGCTTCGCGACGGGCGCGGCGAAGCGGTCCGCCTGTATGTCGCCGCCTGTGCGGAACGCATGGCGCCCCTGTTCGTCGGCCTGCGGGCGGGCGTACCGGGGCGGGAAGCCGACCTGGACCTCTATGTGGAGTCCGTGAGCGGTCTTTGGGTTGCCGACAAGCCACTCGCCGATGCCGCCGAGCGAGTGCGCTGGCTTGAGCGGTTTCCGGAGTTCCAGCCGGACGACGAGGAGATCAGCGGAGTCGCCGACACCTACGCGTTCTTCGCTGCCCTCTGCCTGCGCTATGCCCTGCTGGCCCACAACTCGGGCAACGCTGATGACGCGGTGTCCTGCGGCCATACGGCACTGACTGCGATGGGCATGCTTGACCAGAATGTGGCAGGTGCCAGCCTTCTGGCCGACGAGCAACGGCTCCAGTCCCTCTCGCTGAGCGGTGACGCCGCAGGTCTGTGGGACGCGAGCGTCACCGCAGGGCGAGAGAGGTTGCGTGCCGTGCTGGGTCGCCTGCCCCGATAGGCGTCCTCCTGATCGCTGCCTGTGCGATGTGGCCTCTGACTACGCGGCTGTGACCAGGTCGTCGGGTGGGCAACCGCTCCGCCTGGACGGCTGCGTTTGCCCGTGGGAGGGGTGCGGGGCCGGCTGGTCAAGGGCGTCGGTTGGTCGTCGCTATGGGGAGCGGGTGTAGGTCAGCCCGCGGTCGGTGCCGTCGTTGGTGCGGTGCAGCTTGTCTTCGCCCGTCAGGGTCAGTGTCGAGGCTTCGCCCGGCTTGCACGCCGTGGCCGGTTTTGCCGAGGCCACCGTCGACTCCCTCAGCCGGATGGCGCCGATGGTGACGGAGTCCAGCCGTGCCTCGAACACGCAGTGGTATGTCCCTCCTGTGTCCGACGGTCCGTCCGCCGTCAAGGTCATCACCGTGTCACCCACGTCGCCCTGTCGGATGACCATTCGCCGGGGGTTGTCGCCGAGGTCGTTGTGGATCGTCGCTTGCCAGGTGCCGAGGTAGCCCTCCGGCCATGCTTGCGTCGGGGGCTGCTCGTCCACGGAGGTTTCCTCGTGGTAGACATAGGCACCGATGGTGATGGCTGCCACGGCTGCGGCCGTGGCCAGGATGACTCCGCGGCGCGGGCGTTGACCGGGCGCAGGCCTGGGGGGCGTCCCGAGGGTCACCAGCGGGGACAGGGTGCAGGAAGCGATGTCGCCGGCACTCTTGGCTTCTGCTTCTGCTTTTGTTCCTTGTACCGGTGTGCCGGACTGTGCGGTGGTGGGCAGGCGGTGCACGCGGATGCCGATGACCGCGGCGGCGGCCCGGCGGACCAGCGTCCGGCCCGGTGCCCGGATCAGGACGCGAGCGCGGCTGGGCCGCTGGTCGACTCCGATCGTGGCTGCGGCGGCCCGGCGCAGTAGCGTGGGCCGGGTCATTCGGCGCCCCTGGGACCCGCGGCCGGCCGCGGGGGCCCGCCTTGTGCGTCCGGCAGCCCGGGCACCGGCGGTTGAGGGGCCTCAGGCGCGTTGGGATCGCCGATGACGGCCTCGGCCAGCCTGGAGTGCTTGAGCTGGACGAGGAGCACAGGCGCCGAGGCGCCGACGGCGAACGTCGCGAAGCCCCCGCTGATTTGACCCCAGGACGCCATGAGCAGGGCCACCCCGGCCCCCAGCGTGATGTGCACCACGGCTGCGATGCTTTCGCCTGCGACGTCATAGAAAGAACTGAACGCGGGCGGTTTCTCGGCCTCGGGCTGCTCGGCGATCCGGAATTCCTGCCGCCGCACGAGCCATTCGGACATGCAGTCGTATGCGTGCACGATTCCACGCACCGCTCCGCCTGCCGCGCCGATCAGAAGCAGACTCGCAGTGTCCACGTGTCCTCAGCTTATGCAGAAAGACTCAGACGGTCGGTACTTAAGGCTACGGACGTCCACTACGCGTGAGAAGAGGAGCACCCGAACCAAGCAGGTCAAAGACCTTTGCCCAGAGCTTTGCTGCCGGGCCTGCGTGAGGGCTGGTCGGCGCCCCGACGGTGCCAATGGACAGTTCGCCGCGCTGTTTCGTATCAGAGAGTTTCGCCCCTTCGGTCCGTGCGCGACAGCCTCGACCGCAGCGGCCAAGCCCAGGGCGGCGGCGGGAAACGGACGGCCGCCGCGGTGGTCCCGCCGCCCGCCCCGGTGCGGGCCGCTGGGCACGCACCGGGGGGGGCGCCCGCTCAACGCAGGGTGCGCACGAAGACATCCCCGATCAGATTGTTGTCGTCGGGCACCAGGCCGGGGTGGTAGGAGTCGAAGACGGCCGTCGACTCGTCCGCGCTCAGTGCCGCGCGGCCCACGGTGACGGGCTTGCCGTCCTGACCGGGCGAGAGCAACTCCTCGTGACCGGTGCGCGCCTCGCGCAGGATCAGACCCAGGGAGACGTAGTTCGCGTCGGCGGTGTTGAGGAGCAGCTTCGAGCCGTCCGCCGACAGGTCCGACACCAAGGTGACGTCGGTGGGGGAGTGGCCGTCGTAGCGCTGAAGTGTGCCGGTGCGCAGATCGCGGACGAAGGCGTTCCAGGACGTGCTTGTGTCTCCGTTGGGGTCGGTGCCCGGGACCAGGTTCGTGGCCACCGAGTTGAAGGCGACCTTGGTGCCGTCGGCGCTGAGCACCGGTGCCTGTGCCGACCTGTCGGCCGGTGTCCCGTCGTGGGTGACATCGGCCTGCACGGTCTTCCCGGTCACGCGGTCGTAGACCAGGATGTCGGCCTTGTCTTCGTCGGACGGCCCCGTATAACCGACCTGATAGGCCACCTTGCGGCCGTCGGCACTCAGGGAGATGTCCTGGCAGCCACGGGTCGTGGACGGTCCCGCCCGCCACAGCCGCTGACTTTGGCGGTCCAGGAGCATGATCCGGCAGCGGGTCACCCCGTCCTCGTCGGCGGCTGTCTTGGCCACGAAGGCGAGGTAGCGTCCGTTCGCGCTGAGCGGGGCCGGGCCCCCGTACGCGCGATAGCCTCCCGGGAGTGCGGGCGCGACGGGCTGGATGCGCCCCGTGCGCAGATCCATCACGTGCACGGAGTACTTCTGGCTCGCGGCGGACCACGAGGTGAACGTCAGATGCCGCCCCGACTCGGACACCCTGGGCATCATCGTCGATTCACCGGGCACCTCCACACGCTGGAGGGGCGCGCCGGGAGCCGTCCGGTAGAAGACGTTGTTGGGCATGTTCGTCCCGGGCAGCAGGTTGTTCGCCGAGGACATGAACGCGACGACTCGCCCGTCCGCGCTGACGGTCGGATCCACCGAGTGCCAGTTCCCGCCGGCGCCATCGGGTGCGACGCTGATCCGTTCGGTGCGCGGAGCCGGGTCGTCGCTCGCCGCCCCCGCGGGAGAGGCAAGACAGGTGAGGACGGCCGTGAGGCCGACGGACATGCAGATCCCTAACGCGGGTCTCATCAGGTGTCTCATCAGGTAATTCCCCCTTCGGCCCGAGCGCGGCCACCGCCGCCCTCCAGCCCTCGTGCCCGATGACAAAGGTCGCCCCGGCACTGTGGTGCGCGGGACTCACGCGATGAAAGCGCGGAGTGCGGAGCGGGTCAATGCATCCGCAGACGACTTTCCGATGCACGGGCTCCGGGCAACTTCCTCTGGTGGTGTACGCCGACGCCGCCCGCACCCGGGCGCGTCGGGTGCCCGGCACCGGCGCCAAGGCGGCCGTGCGATCCGGCAGGATGTGGGCATGTCCCACACCCCGATACGCCCCGCACAGCCCTGCGATGAGAAGTGGATCGCCCCGGCCCTCAACGGTTTCATCGAAGGTTCCGGACACTGGAGGCCTGGCACGCTCGCCGTGTTCAGTGAGGTCGGCGACTACTTGACCGGAAGCGGCGAGGCGGCGCCCGCGCGGTATTTGGGCTGGAACTGGTACCGGTTCATCGGCCGGTGCGGGGCTGTGGCCCTGCGGGCGAGTTCCTTTCACGTGCAGGACCATCTGCGCGCGGTCCAACTGGCGATGCTGGAAGTCTGGGCAGAAACCCCCTTTGCCGACCCGCAGGTTCGCAGCCGGATGCGTACGGGCGTCCTCGAACTCGCCGACACGGGCCGGCGTGCCGTTCGGACCGGTGAGGGTGCGGTGGTCGCTCTGCACGGGCTCGGCGCCGACCAAGACGGGCAGCGTTTCCTCGAGGTGCGTACCAGCACCGCGCAGCCGCCGGCCCCCGGTCGGATCACGGCCGCCGAGCCGGTGCCCGCGGCTGGTTGGGACACCCCCGAGCGGCTGCGGCGCCTGGTGCAGCTGGTACGGCAGAAGGGCCCCGCGCCCTGGGACCGTGCGGCGGCCGCGCTGCTCGCCGAGCGGACCGGGCTGAGCCGGGCCGGCGCCGCGCTGCTGCTCGCCGGGATCCCTGATGTGAAGTACGGGTACCAGGGCCTGGATGCCGAGGCGCGCAAGGTGATGGGGCTCAAGCAGGCCGAGGCGGAGGCCGGTGAGCGGGAGTTGGCGACCCTGCGGGTGGCCGAGCGCCTCGACCTGCTGGCTGACGTACTGCCCGCCGACCCCGAGCAGCTGTGGCTGGAGGGTGGGCAGTTGGCGCTCGCCGAGCGGATCGCCGAGGCCTGGCGCAGGCAACAGGGCCTGCGCCCCGCCGTGCCGGAGGCGACGCTCGCCGTCGCCGCCGAACACAGCGATATACGGATGGCCCCGGCAGCCGTGTGCGCCGTGTTCGCCGATCCCGGACGCGAGCCGCGGCTGACCCGCGACCCGGACACCCGGCTGCGGGTGAACAGCATCAGCGGCGGCGGCTGGGAGGGCGAGGAGGGGTTCCGGTTCAGGGAGCTGCTCGCCGTGGTCTGCGACGCCGTCGACTGGGTGTACGCCGAGCTTCCCGAAGGAGATCCCGTACGCCGGGGTGTCCCCGAGACCCTACGGCTGTTGCAACAACGCCTGGCCCAACCGGAGTTGCTGCTCTCCGCCCGCGGCCGCAGCCTGCGCGGGCGCACCGTGGCGGAACTGCTGCCGGCCTTCCCCGGCGCCCTGCCCTACCTGGACGCCGCCGAGCCGCTGGCCCATCCCACCCTCGATGACGGCCTGGTCGTCGTGTCCGAGGCCGGGTTCGACCGGCGCGGTGAGCGCGAGGCGCCCGGCGTGTACTTCCGGCCTGGCCGCTACGGGGCCGACGAGCGCTCGCGCCGCCTGGAAACCGTCGTCGACGCGGAGGACTCGCATCTGGCCTTGGTGAGACGGCTGCGCGGCCCGGAGTTCGAGCGGATCGTGCAGCGCATCACCGAGGGGTCTTTGCCGCCGGGCGGCTACGAAACCGATCCGCGGCTGTCCGCACCCTCGGTGGTGAAGGAGGCGGCCGCCGCCACCGGGCTGGATACAGACGCCGCCACTCTCTATCTGCAGCTGCTGGCCCTGCCCGTGCCCACCGATCGCCGTGTCCGCCGCTTCAACCGGTGGACTGCCGCGCACCACAAGGACGTTGTGGCCGCACTCCTTCAGACTGGTCTGGTCGTCGCCGACCGCAGGGCCCGGGCCGGGCGGGGGATATTCCTGCCCGGCGACTGGGCGAGCGGGGACAAGTTCTACCCTCCGATGGAGACCTGGAAGGCCGGGCTGCTCGGTGTCCGGATCATCGGGAGCAAGGTCTGCTCCCGACCCAACGCAGGCCCCCTGCCCGAACTCTTCGCCCGGGCCTGGCGGACGCATTCCCACTGACTGGGTGTTTGGTCCGCCTGACTGGGGTGTTTGGTCCGCAGATCTGCGTTTGGTGACGGGTTGTGCGGTGAATCCACATCCATGCGCAATTCGGTGATCCGTAAGGGTTGTCAATGCGCGTTCGGCGCCACTTGGTGCGCGGCCTGGCGTTGTCTGACTAAGGCCTCATCACTGCCGAGCGAGGAGCAGCAATTGCTGGATACCGCGGACCACGTCACCGACCTGCTGATCAGGATGTACCGGCTTTCGCCCACCTCCGTGGTTCCTGAGGTGCCGCTGCACCAGCTGCGCATCGACTCTCTCGCTCTGGAGGAGTTGCGGCTGGTGCTGGAGGACGAACTGGACATCGACCTGGAGGACGTGAACCTGACGTCCCGCAGCACGGTAGGGCAGCTGGTGGACGTCGTAGTCCTGAAGTCAGGGGTGGCGTGATGGCCGGCGCGCAGCACGGCGCTGCCGCAGTGACGGGGCTGGGCCTGGTGACCGCCGCGGGCAGCGACGCCAAGAAGACCTGGAGCGAGATCACTTCCGCCGGCTCCCCCCGGGGAGTGCGCACCCTGGAAGGGCTGCAGGGCCTGCCCTGTGACTTCATGTACACGGTCGAGGGACTCGACCTGGAGGCGGAGCTGGGCCGGGCCACGCTGCTCATGGACCGGTTCGCCCAGCTGGCGGTGGTCGCGGCCCGACAGGCCGTGGCCGATGCGGGGCTCGACCCGGCCACCTGGGACAACTCCCGCGTCGCCGTGGTGGTGGGCACGGCCCACGGCGGCCTGCACTACTACGACCAGCAGCAGGCCGTCCTCGATCAGCGGGGACCTCGCAAGGTCTCGCCTAAGGTCGCGCCGCTGAGCGTCAACAACAACGCCGCCGGCAGCATCTGTCAGGACCTCAGCGCGTGCGGGCCGAGCCTGGCGGTCAGCACGGCCTGCGCCTCGGGCACGGACGCGATCGGCACCGCGCTGGGCTGGCTGCGCGCCGGCCGCTGCGACATCGCTGTCGCCGGCGGGGCGGAGGCCCTGCGTTCGCGGCTGTTGTTCGCCAGCACCTGCCGGATGCGGGCGCTGTCGACCCGGGTGAACGATCCGGCGGCCGCCTGCCGGCCGTTCGACGTGGCCCGGGACGGCTTCGTCGTCGGCGAGGGTGCCGGGATGCTGGTGCTGGAGCGCCCGGAGCACGCCCGGGCCCGCGGCGCCACCGTCCGGGCGCGCCTGGCCGGGTACGGGTCGTCCAACGATGCCTTTTCCCCCGTGGCCAGCGACGAGGAGGGGGCGGGCATCGAGCGGGCGCTGCGGTCAGCGCTGGCTGATGCCGGCGCCGCTGCCACGGACATCGGGCACGTCAACGCTCACGGCACCTCGACCGTCATGAACGACCTGGTCGAAAGCGCCGCTCTGTACCGCGTCTTCGGCGACCGCCCGCTCGTCACCTCCACCAAGGCCATGACCGGCCACGCCCTGGGCGCCGCCGGCGGCATCGAGGCCGCCCTGACCGTCCTCGCCCTGGAGGAGCAACTGGTCCCGCCGACGGTGAACCTGGACGTGCAGGACCCGAGGGTGCCCGTCGAGGTGGTGGCCAAGACCGCCCGCCCCGCACGGCTGGAATGCGCGGCCTCGTCCTCGCTCGGCTTCGGCGGCCACAACGCCGTGCTCGTTCTCACCCGGCCCTGACCGAGAGGACCCCTGCTCATGGAGTCTGTTCGCACCCTGACCACGGACGGACTGGCCTTCACCTATCGGTCGCTGCGGCCGGCCGAGTCACGGACCGAGCCCCTGGTCGCGCTGGGCGGCGCCTTCCAGGGGATGTACGACTGGCCGCAGTTGGAGGACGCGCTCACCGGCGTGACCGGCCTGGTGACCGCCGACCTGCCCGGCTCCGGAAACTCAGACCTGCCGAGACCCGAGCACACCGTGGAGACCCTCGACGCGGCGCTCGACGCCATCGTCGACGACCTGCGCCTGCCACGCATCAACCTCTACGGCTACTCCTACGGTGCGGTCCTCGCCTTCCGCTACGCGCAACGCCACCCCGAACGCTGCGCCCGCCTGCTGCTCGGAGGCGTCCCCGCTCACCTCTCCGAGGCCCCCTTCACGCGCTACAGGCAAGCCGGAGCGCTGCTGCGCGCCGGCGACACGGAGGGCTTTGTCACCCGGGTCACCGCGGAGATGTTCTGCATGGACGAGAGCCGGCACGTCCACCGCCGGGAACTCGCCCTGCGCTACTTCCGGCGCTCACTGCTCAAGACCGCCCAACAAGCGCATGCCGCCTACCTGTTGGAGCGCGCCCTCGGCACGCGCACCGCCCTCGCGGGCGGCCTGACCGGCGTACCCACCCTGGTCTTCGCCGGCGAACACGACACCCTCACCACTCCCGAACTGCAACGTGCCTTCGCCTCGACCATCGATGGGAGCGACTTCGTGACGATCGCCGACTGCGACCACATGATGCTCCTCGAACGCCCGGACGCCGTCATCCGCCTCATCACCTCCTTCATCACTGACAGCCGGTCACTTTCATGCCACGTCGACGGCCACTTCACGGCAGCGCCTTCTGCCAATGAGCGGAGGGAAACGTCCCGCACGTGAGCAGTAGCGGAATACGCGGGTTCGTGCACCCTGCGCAGGTGGGGCTTCTCGGCGGATCGCACCTGCAAGACCAGTAATGAACGCAGGAGTTGGGCTGGTTTCGTCATCGGCCCCGCGTGCTGCGGAGCCGTGCAGCCAAGCAAGATCGTTCTCGCCGGTATTTCCTGTGCGCCAACCACGTGCCCGCGGAGCAGCCGAAGTCCAGCGTTCCGGAGGGCTTCGGCGAGGGGGTGGAAGCCACCGGTGGTGGTCACGAGGTGAGCGTGGTGCGCACACCCAGTCACGCCACGCCACCGCATTACGCAACCGCTCTACGTCACCAAGCTAGGTTGCTGAGACTGGCGGTATGGCTGTGATGACACTGCGGATTCCTGATGATGTGGAGCCCGCGATCCGGGCGGCAGCTGAGGCGGCCGGCCTCTCCCTGAACGCCTACATCGTGCGTGCGGCCCGCCGTCAGGCCACCCTGGACGCCGCGCGCCAGCTCTCCGAACTCGGTCTCGGCGGGGACCTGGCGGGCGAGGGCGACACGCCGTGAGGCGAGGCGAAATCTGGACGCTGGCCGATGGCCGCAACGTCCTTATCGTCTCGCTGGACGGCCTTGAGGACGCGTTCGGCGCCGTCCTTGCCATCGTGCTGCACCCCAGCGGCCGCTACCCGGACACAGCGATGTCTGTCGTGATCGACGACCCGATGCCATGCACCGCGGTCGCGGTCAACATGCATCAGCTGCGCACGACTCGCTTCAAGGGGGCGACCTGCGTCGGTACGGTGCCGACCGAGACGATGGCACACGTGGACCAGGCACTGCGCTCCGTTCTGGATTTGCAAGGCCCTGGCGCTCGCGGCGCCCGGCAGCGCTGCGCGGCCCCGGACACGTTGCTGTACCCGGGGCTCGCGTCGGCAGGTGTCTGCCTGGCCCGCTCATCGCCTTGGCTCATGGGGCCCGGCCCTGCTCGGACCTGGTAAGGCCGCCGGGGCGAGCACCCCGGCGGCTGCGTGCGCGTCTCGTCAGCGGCACGGGGGCGGTGTATGGGATCAGTCGTCGGCGCGGCTGCCCAGGCCTGCTCCCTGGACCCCCGCGGGGGTGGATGCGGTCGTACGCTGTGGCCGTTCCTTGGCGGCGGGCGGAGGATCAGGAGGGCTGGGGGGGTCGGTGACTGCCTGGAGGGGGAGTTTGCTACTCGTACGGACGGCAGGCATTGGGTGAGAATCAGCCGGGCCGGTGCCGTGACGTAGCGTCACTCGGGGCTGTGGTGGCTGGTGATGGTCAAGCGGTAAGGGCAGCGAAGCCCACCTCGCCTGGGCCCGCCCGCCCCGGGATCCGCGCACCACGCCGAGTGCGCGAGGCCGAGGACCGCCCGCAAAGCGTCACCCGTCGGCCGCCGCGCCGGATGGCGGGTGCACGACGATCGGGCCGCTCGCCATGCCCCAAGGGCGAAGTGCCAGCCCTGCAGCAGCTGTCGATCACGCCATGCCACGCTCAGGCGGTGGGTTGCGGGGGCGTCGCGATAGACCGGATGGCAATGGACAGCCCCGTCGCGATGCCGCCGGCACCCGCCAAGACCGCCGCAGCCGCGACCCAATGTCCCAGGCTGCGACCGCCGCTCAAAGTCACGGCCACACCGATGACGCCCCCGACGGGCAACCCCATCAGTGGCCTCCAGTCCAGCCAGCGCACAACGAGCACGAAGCCAGGGGTGAGAATGATGGCGCTGATGAACAGCATCATCATGTACGTGCCCGCGTCTGGGGCAGCGGGACACCCTCGTCCCTTTGAACACGGGGGTGCATCCATGAAGCCGGATATCGCCCATGCCAGGCCCACTGTGCCGATGAAGAAACTCACCGAGACTGCGCTCTTTAAGAACATCCACGGATCTTACGCAGCAGCATCCTGGTCGCGGCAGGCCTCTACCCCAGCACGCCGAGTTCGGTGTCGGGCCCACAGTGCGGGCACAGATCGACCCGCTCAGGGAGCGCACGCCCGTGGCCCCATGACGGTCCCTCACGACTGGCTCGCCGAGATGGGTTGGGGTGCGCGTGTTTGCTGTGGCTGCATGCTGACCTCACTGCGCTCTGCGGTCGACCAGAGCGCGTTCGGGTCTGCCGCACGATCGGGTGACATCTGAACTGGCTTGCCCTGTGGGGCAGGTGGGAAGGATGTCGCTGTGCCCAAGCCTTATCCCCTGGAGTTCCGCGAGGACGTCGTGCGGGTCGCGAGGAACCGCGGCCCTGGCGTCACGGTCGAGCAGGTGGCCGCCGACTTCGGCGTCCACGCGATGACGTTGTGGAAGTGGATGCGCCGCGCGGACATCGACGACGGCGTGAAGCCCGGGACGACGAGCCAGGAGAGCGCGGAACTTCGGGAAGCACGTCGGCGGATCAAGTTGCTGGAGCAGGAGAACGAGGTCCTGCGGCGGGCGGCGGCCTATCTGTCGCAGGCGAATCTGCCGGGAAAAGGATCTACCCGCTCGTGAAGGAGCTGGCCGGGGACGGGGTGCCCGTCACGGTGACGTGCCGGGTGTTGAAGCTCGCCAGACAGCCCTACTACCGCTGGCTCGACGACCCCGTGACCACAGCCGAGCTCGCCGAGGCTCATCGCGCGCACGCCCTGTTCGCCGCCCACCGCGACGACCCGGAGTTCGGTTACCGCTTCCTGGCCGACGAGGCCCGCGACGCCGGTGCCGGCATGGCGGATCGGACCGCGTGGCGGATCTGCCGGGACAACCGGTGGTGGAGCGTGTTCGGCAAAAAGCGCGCCCGGGCCAGGAAGGCGGGCCCGCCGGTCCACGACGACCTGGTGAACCGGGCCTTCACCGCGACCGGCCCGAACCGGCTGTGGCTCACCGACATCACCGAACACGCCACCGGCGAGGGCAAGCTGTATCTCTGCGCGGTCAAGGACGTCTTCAGCAACCGGATCGTGGGCTACTCCATCGACGCACGGATGAAGTCCCGGCTGGCCGTGACCGCCCTGGACAACGCCGTCGCCCGGCGCCTGGACGTCGCCGGCTGCATTCTGCACAGCGACAGAGGGTCCCAATTTCGATCAAGGAAGTTCGTCCGGGCACTCGGCCGCCACCAGATGGCCGGCTCGATAGGAAGAGTCGGGGCGGCAGGCGACAACGCGGCCATGGAATCCTTCTTCAGCCTGCTGCAGAAGAACGTCCTCGACCGCCGCACCTGGGCCACCCGCGAGGAACTCCGCATCGCGATCGTGACCTGGATCGAACGGACCTACCACCGACGCCGCCGACAAACCGCCCTCGGCCGGCTCACCCCCGTCGAATACGAGACCGTCATGACCACACCGGCGCTTCAGGCCGCGTGACTGAACCTGTCACCCAACGCTGCATCAGACCCTTCCGCTGTGGAGAACGTAGGAACTTCCGTCTTGCCACCATGCTGCCTGCGCCCGCTTTGTCGCGGGCCGGCACAGGCCGGGCCGACCCTTCGGCGCTTCACGTCCTATCGGCGTCTCAGGGGCGGAAGATATCAGCGTGTGCATCGGCCCATTGGGCGAAGGTCCGCGGTGGATGGCCGGTGACTTCCTCGACCGCTGAAGTCACCCTGGCCACTGTCTCGGGCACGGTCGCCCACATGTGCAGCATGAACTCGATGCCCTCCTCGGGCCAGCCCTGGGCCCGCCATTGCCGGCGCGCCTGATCATCGGTCAGTTCGGTGAAACGGATCTCTCGGCCGGTCGCCGCCGCGATGGCAGCCACCTTCGCGGCCGGGGTGAGCGCTTGGGGCCCTGTGACGATGAGGCTTCTTCCCGCGTGGCCGCCCTCGGCGAGCACGGTAGCGACCACGTCGGCGACATCTGTCTCGTCGGCCGAAGCGGTCCTGCGATGTGCATAGGGCTCGCGGACCTCGCCCGTCGTGCGAATGGCCTCAGCCCATCCCAAGGCGTTGGACATGAAGTCGATCGGCCAGATGAACGTCCACTCCAGATCGCTGTCACGCACGGCTTGTTCCAGCTCCCCTTCTTCGCCGGCCGACAGGACCGTCAGCCGCTGCACTCCCGCCTCGGCGGCCATCGCCATGATCTGCGGTCCTGTACGCAAGGGAGTGTGGTCGTACCCGGTGGCTGCGAGCAGGTGCACGGCGCAGACTCCCTCGAGAGCCGCCGCCAGCGTCTGCGGCTTGGTGAGGTCGCCCCCCACTACTTCGACGTCGTCGGGCAGAGCAGTCGCCTCGGCCGGGTTGCGCGTGAGCGCGCGAACGGTGTGTCCGGTGTGCCGAAGTCGCTCGACCACGTGGCGCCCCAGAGTCCCTCTCGCACCAGTGACCAGAATGGTCATGTCGCTCCCTCCTTGCCTGCCTCTTGTCGCGGGGAGGCACCACGTGTGAGTAAGGATCAGGCCGTACGGTTGCTCGGCCGCAGACGACAGTAGGCGGTATATAGGTCATAGTCTGTCCGCGATCTGACGCCCGCCTTGCAACCTGTCTGTCCTACGGCAGGCAGTGCCGGATGTACTGCAGCGCCCGTCCGGGGCCTTTCCGGTGTCAGAGCCGCCCCAGTTCTGAACGTGCAAGCCAAGGGCCCACCGTCCGACGTTGGCGGGCCCTTGGCTGGCGTATGGTCAGGTGAGCGTCGGCTCCTCCCGGCGCTTGCCGAACAGGACCGCTGCCGAAGCGGCGGCGCCGATTATCTCGGCGCACGCGCTCACGTTCTCCGGCGGAAGCACCGCGGTGACCCCGACCGCGACGACGCCGATGACTACGAGCCTGAGTCGAGGCTTGCGGTGGAGGGGGAGTCGGGGGTCATTATGGACAGAGGGCGTCCGCATGGTTGTCGTCCTGTCAGCCGCGCAAGCGGCGGTCTGCCGCCGGGCGTCCTCATGATGCTTGCGAGGCTAGGGGCGTCCGGTGGCCGCTGGATGGATAGTTGAAGTCTCGCAACAGGGTTGTCGCGCCGTAAGGGGGGGCGAGACAATACGCGCACAAAACGCGCTCTACGCGAGACAACAGGTGTAGACCAGATGCCACGTCGTGCAACGCCGCTCTCTGCAGACGATGGTCCTCAAGCCCGGTTTGCTCTCGCCCTGCGAGAGCTGCGCGACGATGCGGGCTTTGGGGCCAAGACGATTCATGCCATCGCGGCTGAGAACAACATGCCGCGCTCGACGCTGCATGCCGCTTTGCGGGGCGAGCGGATTCCAACCGTCCCCGTCCTGGCTGCTCTCGTACGCGCCTGGGGAGGTGATGAGGCGCAATGGATGCGGAAGCGAACTCTTGTTGAGGATGAGCTTGAGCGCCAGCGCCTGCGGGAGCAGGCCGAGGTGCGGCGCGAAGACCGCTCCGTGCGGCGCGATGGGACGACTGGCTACGTCCACAGCGTCATTCCGATGCAGGCAAACGGAGGATCGCTGACTCCCGAAGAAGCGTGCGAGGCGAAGATCAGAATGCTCAGGGCCCTGCGCGACGCGGACCTGATGGACAACGAGGCCTACCAGGAAGTGTTGGAGAGCCTTCTGCTGGGGGCCGAGCCGAAAGCGACACCGCGAGCCATCGTGCCGGCCTCACTGCCGCGAGCCCCCCGCCAGGAGAATCCCTTCGCGGACATCGAGTGGAATCAACTCCTCGAAGAGCTCAAGGTGCGTAACGACATGGGGCCTACGTGGGACCTCCTGCGAGAACGCGCAGGGGCCCCCACGATCCGCGACATCGCAGGCTCCGTCGGGGCCGGACAGACGGCGGTGGCGACCGTTCTTCGGGGCGGGCGAGGAGACATCAAGCTCCTGACGAACGTCTTCGCCTATCTGGTAGGACGCGTGGAGTCCTACCAGGCCCGTCCGGAGCGTGACCACCACCGTGCAGAGGAATAGGCAAGCCGGCGGACTGGGCCGCATGTCCATCAGGGCGACAGGCTGATCGCAGCGGAAGTCGGCCGTCTGGTTTGGGTCGCATCACTCCAAGATCGACGCGTGGGTACAACGGCCGCCCGAGCGGCTACTCCAACCTGGCACCTGCAACGAGGGCCGGGGGAGCCGGCAGGTTCCGTGTCACCAGCCGCAAGCGAACAGGCGCCGGGTAAATCCGTTTGCGTTGCCGGCTGGCTGGCCTACTCTGTCGGAGGTCATGTGCGGCGGGTTCCCTGCCGCACCGTTCGGCGCGTTCGGCGTCGATGCGTACAAGCGTGCCCGGCCGGGAGGAGGTGGGAAACATGGACTGGAACTGGACAACGAGTGTGGCGGCCATAGTTGCCCCCGGCCGTGTGCCCCCGTTCGGCGCGCGGTAGGACTCTTAGCCCCCTTTGCGGCACCTCATGGTGGTGTCCGCTGCTCTCGCGATCCCTTGTGTCGCGTCCCGGGGTGTAGGACCGCGCGTCTGCTCCTACACCTCTGACACAGAATGTGATCGCTTTGACCAAGCAGTCTTCCTCCGGGGACGCCGGGCCCACGCCGGTCCCCGACACCACCACGAACTCGGCCGAGTTGCCCGATCCGAAGCGGTGGTGGGCCCTGGCCGTCATCGCGGGCGCCCAGCTCATGGTGATTCTCGACGGCACGATCGTGAACATCGCCCTGCCCTCCGTCCAAAGGGGACTGGGCATGTCGGATGCGAACCGACAGTGGGTGATCACCGCCTACTCCCTGGCCTTCGGTGGCCTGCTCCTCCTCGGCGGCCGAATCGCCGACCTGGTCGGCCGCAAACGCACCTTCATGATCGGCCTGGTCGGTTTCGCCGCCGCCTCGGCGCTCGGCGGCGCGGCCGACGGTCCCGGGACGCTGTTCGCGGCGCGGGCCCTGCAAGGGGCTTGCGCGGCCGTCCTGGCCCCCTCCGCACTGTCACTGCTGACGACGACGTTCACCGACCCCGCCGAGCGAGGCAAGGCGTTTGGGATCTACGGCGCGCTCGCCGGGGGCGGCAGCGCCATCGGGCTGCTGGTGGGCGGCCTGCTCACCGAGTACGCGACCTGGCGCTGGTGCCTGTACGTCAACGTCCCCGTCGCGCTGGCCGCCCTCGGCGGCGCGTTGGTCCTCCTCAAGGACCATCCCGGCCAGCGCGGGGTGCGCCTCGACGTCCCCGGCGCGCTGCTCGCCTCCGGCGGGCTCGTGGCGATCGTGTACGGCTCCAGCGAAGCCGAATCCGCAGGCTGGGCCGACCCGTTGGTCCTGACCCTGTTCGCGGCCGGTGTGGTCCTGCTCGCCGTCTTCGTGTGGTGGCAGTCCCACGCCAAGCATCCGATGCTGCCGCTGCACATCGTCAGGGACCGCACCCGTGCGGCGGCGTTCGTGACGATGGGCCTGGCCACTGTCGCCATGTTCGGCGCCTTCCTGTTCCTGACCTACTACCTCCAGGTCATCCTCGACTACTCACCCCTACGGACCGGACTGGCCTTCCTGCCGATGTCCGTCACGATCGTCATCGGTGCGACGCAGATCGCCGCCCGGCTCCTGCCCCACACCGCCCCCCGCAACCTGATGGCCCCCGGCATGCTCCTCGCGGCCGTCGGCATGCTGCTCCTGACCCGCCTGAGTGTGAACTCCGCTTACGCCACCGGGGTGTTGCCCGCGCTGGTGCTGCTCGGCCTGGGCATGGGACTGACGTTCATGCCGGTCTACGCGACGGCGACCGCCGGGGTCGCCCCGAAGGATGCCGGGGTGACCTCCGCGACCGTCTCCACCTTCCAGCAGATCGGCGGCTCCCTGGGCACCGTCCTGTTGAACACGCTCGCCTCGTCCGCCGCCACCCGCTACATCCACGCCCACCCGTCTGGGAGAAGGGTCCTGGGGGAGGGCATGGTGCACGGCTTCACCGTCGCGGCCTGGTGGTCGGCGGGCGTCCTGCTCCTTGCGGCGTTGGCCGCGTCCATGGCCAAGACGCCTGAGCGCTCCTGACGACATGATCTCCGAGGTGGTGGGACCACTGCGGACCGGATGGTGTTCCAGGGCATCTTGTTGGCACTGCACACCGGGCCCACCGCCGGGGAGTACTTTCCGCAGGTACCCGGTTTCGGCTCCGGCATGACCTGCTGGTGCCGCTTGGCCGAGTAGTCCCAGGGGGCTGGCGCGGGAGGGTGGCCCCGGCTGCACGAGGTCCTCCTCGCCGAGGTCCGCAGCGCGAACACCGCGGATTTCCTGGGCCGTGGTCGACGGCTCGCCCGCCCCCGCTTTGAAGGGCGAGCCGTCGACCGGACGAAGTCCCGTTGACCGGGGAGGACGGGCAGCACGCATTGGCAGAGCCTAAACAGTCGCCGTTCAAGAGGTCGTGCATGACCAGGGCATCACTGTGTGGGTGGACGCCGGGCGTGACGCCCGAGGTCTTCGACAAGAACTGTGACCGGTGACATGGTGCCGTGCGGGCATCAACCGCTTGCCGAGGACTCTATTTGAGGCTCCCCACCTGAAAGCCGCTGATTTGGCGGCGGGCGCATCAGGTGAACACGGTGAGCAGGTCTGTCCCACCCCAGAGCGCAGGGTGGGGAAGTGCGACGAGCCTCATCACGGGCCTGCCGGATTTGAAGCTCCTGGCGCCCACACTCCGTGTGGCGATTCTGAAGCCGGCGGAGAAGGGCAACTGACCGGCGCGTCACATGATCGTCACCCCTGGTGGATCACGTCGTGGTCCACACGGTTAGGGTGTGGCGCCGTACTCGGCGGATCACTCCCCTGAAGAGATGGGACTGGGGCTCATGGACGCGGATCACGTGAGGCTGGTCGTCGCGGCGCAGCGCGGTGACGAGCGGGCGCGCGAGGAGCTCGTTTCCGCGTACCTGCCGTTGTTGTACAACATCGTCGGACGGGCGCTGAGCGGCCATGCCGACGTGGACGACGTGGTGCAGGAGACGCTGCTGCGTGCGGTACGCGACCTGCCCGCCCTGCGGGTCCCGGAGAGCTTCCGTTCGTGGCTGGTGTCGATCACGCTCCGGCAGGTCAATACGTACTGGCAGCGGCAGCGCACACTCGCCGACCGGACCACGCTCCTCGATGAGGCGCTCCCGGTGCCGGACGCCGCCGCCCCTTTGGAGGACACGACGATCCTGCGGCTGCGCATGTCGGACGAGCGCGGACAGGCGGTCGAGGCCGGCCGTTGGCTCGACGCGGAACACCGGGTGCTCCTCTCGCTGTGGTGGCAGGAGTGCGCCGGGCTGCTCAGCCGCCAGGACATCGCCGACGCGACAGGCGCCAGCGTCTCCCACACAGGGGTTCGCCTGCAGCGCATGCGCGAGCAGCTGGAACTGAGCCGGACGATCGTCGCCGCGCTGGCGGCCGACCCGCGCTGTCCGGTCCTGAGCGCGACCGTCGCCGGCTGGGACGGTGCGCGAACGTCCGTGTGGCGCAAGCGGATCGCCCGGCACACGCGCGACTGCGCGACATGCACGGCGACAGCTGCCGAGCGGGTACCGGCCGAGTTGCTCTTGTCCGGACTTACGCCGCTGGCCGTGCCGGCGGCACTCTTCGGGGCGCTGGTCGCGAAGGGCTTGCTGTCGGGTACGACGGTGGCGACGGCGACCACCGCGAGCGCCACGGGTACGGCGGCAGGGGGCGGCGCTCTGCTCGGCAAGCTCCAGGCGGTGACCGCTAATCCGATCGCGACCCTGGCCACCGGCGCGGTGCTCGTCACCGGGACCGCCACGTACGTCACCTGGCCCGAACCGGAGCACCGGCCGCCCGGTGCCGCCGCATCGCCGACGGCCGGTACGACCACCCCGACTCCGTCGACCACCCCGGCTCCGTCGGCCACGGCGTCGCCGTCAGGTCCGGCCGTGGTTCCGCTGGGCGTGCGGTCCCTTGAGTCTGTGGACCGGCCCGGCCAATTCCTCACGTACGACGGCGACTTCGCGACGCTCAGCAGCGGTGCGGCCACCTTCACCGTCAGCAAGGGGCTCGCCGACAGCCGGTGTGTCACGTTGCGGGCGGCCGATGGCCGGTATCTGCGCCACCACTATCTGCGGCTGCGCCTGAGCGCCGACGACGGCAGCCCGTTGTTCCGGGAGGACGCCACCTTCTGCCCGCGCCATGGGACGGTCGACGGATCGGTGACTCTGTACGCGCACAACTACCCGGGCTCCGCCCTGCGCCCCCGCGACGGTTCGATCCGCCTCGACGGCTCCAACGGCACGCGTACCTTCACCGGCCAGGCCTCTTTCGTCGTCCGCGCGCCGCGGACCTGAGAGCCGGGATCCGCCGACTTCGCAGCCGGGTCCCGGATTACGTTTTTCCGCCGCGAGATTCGTCACCACGCCTGCGCGCACATTTTTCGTTACGCCGTCCCACCCTCCCCAGCCTCCTCTTCAGGGGTGCCGCTTCACAGGCGTCCCCCGCTGATCTGTCCCCTGAAGAAGGCCACTCCCCATGACCAGACACACCGACGAACCCCGCAAAGGCCTGCACCGCCTCCGCAGGCCTCGCCGGACGCTGACGATCGGCCTGACAGCCTCGGCGCTGGTGGCCGGTGCCGTGACGTTGCTCCCCAACTCCGCCGGGGCCGCGAGCCTGGAGGCCGAGGCGTCCTCGTCGGGCCGGTACTTCGGCACGGCGATAGCCGCGGGGCGGCTGAGCGACTCGGCGTACACGTCGATCGCCGACCGGGAGTTCAACATGATCACCCCGGAGAACGAGATGAAGTGGGACGCGATCGAGCCCTCCCGCGGCAACTTCCGGTTCGATGCCGCCGACAAGATCGTCAACCGGGCTCTGGAGCGCGGCCAGCGGCTGCGCGGCCACACCACGGTGTGGCACTCGCAGTTGCCGGACTGGGTAAAGGCGATCAACGACCCGAGCACGCTGCGCAGCGTCACGAACAATCACATCAAGACCACGATGGGCCGCTACAAGGGCAAGATCTACGCCTGGGACGTCGTCAACGAGGCCTTCCAGGACGGCGGCAGCGGTGCGCTGCGCGAGTCGGTGTTCAAGAAGGTGCTCGGCAGCGGCTTCATCGAGGAGGCGTTCCGCACCGCCCGCGCGGCCGACCCGGCCGCGAAGCTCTGCTACAACGACTACAACATCGAGGACTGGTCGGCCGCCAAGACCCAGGGCGCCTACCGCCTGGTCAAGGACTTCAAGGCGCGCGGTGTCCCCATCGACTGCGTCGGCTTCCAGAGCCACTTCGGGGCGGGCGGCCCGCCGGCCAGTTTCAAGAAGACCCTCGACAGCTTCGCCGCCCTCGGCGTCGACGTCCAGATCACCGAGCTGGACATCGCCCAGGCGTCTCCCACGCACTATGCGAGTGCGGTCAACGCCTGCCTCGGCGTGCAGCGTTGCACCGGCATCACGGTGTGGGGCGTGCGTGACAGCGACTCGTGGCGCGCGGACGAGAAGCCGCTGCTCTTCGACGCGGCCGGCAAGCCGAAGCCCGCGTACGACGCCGTCAAGAAGGCGTTCGGCGCCGGGTCGGGTACCACCCCGGCCGACCCGGGCGACGGCACCGGCAAGATCAAGGGCGTGGCCTCCGGCCGCTGCATCGACGTCCCCGACTCCTCGACGGCCAACGGCACGTCAGTACAGCTGAGGGACTGCGACGGGCAGTCCAACCAGAGCTGGACGCACACCGCTGCCAAGCAGCTGAAGGTGTTCGGCAACAAGTGCCTGGACGCGAAGGCGAAGGGCACGACGAACGGCACCGAGGTGGTCATCTGGGACTGCAACGGCGGCACGAACCAGCAGTGGAACATCAACACCAACGGCTCGATCAGCGGAGTGCAGTCCGGTAAGTGTCTCGACGCGATCGGCGCGGGAACCTCCAACGGCACCAAGATCCAGCTGCACACCTGCGCCGGCGTCGACAACCAGAAGTGGACCGCCCCCTCCGGGGCGGCCGGTGGTACGTGCGCGCTGCCGTCCACGTACAAGTGGAGCTCGAGCGGCCCCCTCGCGCAGCCCGCGAACGGCTGGGCCTCGCTGAAAGACTTCACCCACGTCCCGTACAACGGCAAGCACCTCGTCTACGGGTCGATGTCGACGGGCACCGCGTACGGCTCGATGGCGTTCGCCCCCTTCACCGACTGGTCCGGCATGGGGACGGCCAAGCAGACGAAGATGAGCCAGAACGCGGTCGCGCCCACCCTCTTCTACTTCGCGCCGAAGAAGATCTGGGTCCTCACGTACCAGTGGGGAGCTTCTCCCTTCAGCTACCGCACCTCCGCCGACCCGACCAACCCCAACGGATGGTCCGCGCCGCAGCCCCTGTTCACCGGAAAGCTGCCCGACCCCGGGACCGGTCCCATCGACCAGACGCTGATCGGCGACGACCAGAACATGTACCTCTTCTTCGCCGGTGACAACGGCAAGATCTACCGGGCATCCATGCCGATCGGGAACTTCCCCGGCAACTTCGGTTCGTCGTACACGACGGTCATGAGCGACACCGTCAAGAACCTCTTCGAGGCACCGCAGGTCTACAAGGTCCAGGGCCAGAACCAATACCTGATGATCGTCGAGGCGCGGGGTGCCGGCGAGAAGCGCTACTTCCGCTCCTTCACGGCGACCAGCCTGAACGGTACGTGGACCCCGCAGGCCGCCACCGAGTCCAACCCCTTCGCGGGCAAGGCCAACAGCGGTGCGACCTGGACCGACGACATCAGCCACGGTGACCTGATCCGCTCCAACCCGGACCAGACCATGACCGTCGACCCGTGCAACCTCCAGCTGCTCTATCAGGGCAAGGACCCGAAGTCGGACGCCCCCTATGACGCCCTGCCCTACCGGCCGGGTGTTCTGACCCTGAAGCGCTGAGCCGTTCCGCTGACAGCTGTCCTCCAGCTATCCGCCAGTTATCCGCAAGGAGCACACCCCCCCCATGAACACCTCTTCCCCCACCCGTACGGGCTCCCGGCGCCGCGGTCTGCACCGTCGCCGCGGAAGCGCCATAGCCCTGCTGCTCGCGGTGCCCGCCGCGGCCGTGCCGTACCTGCTCCTCACGCAGGACGACTCCCAGGCCGCGAAGGCCCGGACGTCCGCGGCACCACCGTACAAGTGGAAGAACGCGCAGACCGTCGGCGGCGGTTACGTCCCGGGCCTCGTCTTCAACCAGCGTGAGCGGGGTCTGCTGTACGCCCGCACCGACATGGGCGGCGCGTACCGCTGGGACGCCCGCGCCGAGAAGTGGATCCCGCTGACCGACTGGCTCGGCGAGAAGGACTGGAACCTGCTCGGTATCGACTCCCTGGCCACCGACCCCGTCGACCCCGACCGGCTCTACCTCGGCGCGGGCACGTACACCAACGACTGGGCGGGCAACGGCGCCATCCTGCGCTCCACCGACCGCGGCCGCACCTTCCAGCGCACCGCACTGCCCTTCAAGATCGGAGGCAACGAGGACGGCCGCGGCGCCGGCGAACGCCTCGTCGTCGACCCGTCGGACCACTCGAACCTGCTCCTCGGCTCCCGCAAGAACGGGCTGTGGCGGTCCACCGATTACGGTGCGAGCTGGCGGCAGGTCGAGTCCTTCCCGGTCAAGGACGGGGCGGGCAGCGGCGGGGGCATCTCGTTCGTGACGTACGGGCCGAAGGGCAGCAACACCGTGTACGCCGGTGTCGCCGACAAGTCCAAGCCCCTCTACCGGTCGACCGACGCCGGTGCCACCTGGCAGGCGGTCGCCGGGCAGCCGACCGGCCAGCTGCCACAGCACGGTGTCGTCACGGGCAACGGCACGCTGTATGTGACGTACACCGACAACCTCGGGCCCAACGGCGTCACCGGCGGCTCGGTGTGGAAGTACACGCCGAGCGGCGGGGGTTGGAAGGACGTGTCCCCCTCGCAGGGCTCGTACGGCTTCTCGGGGCTCGCGGTCGACCCACGCAAGCCGTCCACGGTGATGGTCACGACGCTGGGCCGCTGGTACCCCCAGGACGAGATCTACCGCACCACGGACGGTGGTTCGACCTGGAAGGCCCTCTCCGGCAAGTCCGTACGAGACGCCTCCGGCGCGCCGTACGTCGGCACCCACACCGGTCACTGGATGACGGCCCTCGCCATCGACCCGTTCGACTCCGGGCACGTGCTGTACGGCACCGGCAACGGGATCTGGCGGAGCGAGAACGCCGACGCCTCGACGAGCCAGTGGACCGTGGGGGCCAAGGGACTTGAGGAGACGGCGATCCTTGACGCCATCGCCCCGCCCGGCGGCGCGAGCGTCCTGACCGCCATGGGTGACCAGGGCGGATTCCGCCACACCGACCTGACGCGGGTGCCGTCCGGGCGGATGAAGAACCCGCTGATGAGCAACAGCACCGCCATCGACTATGCCGAGTCGAAGCCGTCGGTGATGGCGCGGGTCGGTACGGGCGGCAAGCAGGACGGCGCCTACTCCACCGACGGCGGCGTCACCTGGCGGGGCTTCGCCGCCGAACCGGTGGCCGGCGCCCACAGCGGCCGTATCGCCCTCGCGGCGGACGGCTCCACGCTGGTGTGGACCCAGTCCGGGCAGTCCCCGTACCGCTCGACGGACAAGGGAGCGACTTGGTCGAAGGTGCGGGGGCTCGGCACGGGGGCAGAGGTCGTCGCCGACCGCTCCTTGGCCCGCACCTTCTACTCCCTGACCGGCGGCACCCTCTACGCCAGCACCGACGGCGGCGCGACCTTCTCCGCCCGCGCGACCGGCCTGCCCGCCGACGGCCGCCTCAAGGCCCTCCCGGGCCGGGCCGGTGACCTGTGGATCACGGGCGGCGGCAAGGGGTTGTTCCACTCCACGGACGGTGGCGGCAAGTTCACCAGGCTCACCTCGGTGACGTCCGCCTCGGCGGTCGGCTTCGGCAAGGCCGCGCCGCGCGCCTCGTACCAGACGCTGTACCTGATCGGCACGGTCAAGGGCGTCACCGGCGTCTTCCGCTCCACCGACAAGGGCGCCACCTGGACCCGCGCCAACGACAAGGCCCACCAGTGGGGCGCCATCGGCAGCCAGGGGGTCATCACCGGCGACCCCGACACCTACGGCCGCGTCTACATCGGCACCAACGGCCGCGGCCTCCAGTACGGCGACCCGTCCTGATCCCCGTGCATCACCCGTGACAGCGGGCCGCCCTCCTGGCCGAGGCGACATCACGGTCAGGAGGGCGGCCCGCGGCGTAACCGACCCGTTGTGCCACGGGGATGGGCGGGGGAGGAGGCGAGGAGCCAGACGAGGCTGATCCGCCCGGCGGTGGCGCTACGCCGGGCGGCGATCTCGGCAAGGCGGCTGCTGCACCTCCGTAGGAGCGATGCGAGCGCCCGTCCCGGCCCGCCTACCTCGGAGGCCGAGTGTGGGAGGAGCCAGACCGGGTGAGGCAGGCCGTGCGGCGGGTGGGCAGGCGTTCGGCAAGCCTCTGCCCTCTGCCTCTGCCCTCTGTCCCCGTCCGCGAGCCGCTCGCCGGGCCGCGGACCAGCAGCGCCGGCGTCGAGGGGGTCAGCTCGCGAGGCAGGACGTGTCCGTCGCGGGCATCTCGCCTTCGACGAGGGAGCGCGTGGTGGTGTTCACCGCGCAGGAGTTTTTGCCCAGGACGTATACGCCGTGCCCGCTGTCGTCGACGCTGACCCACCGGGTGCGGTCGCCGAACTTCTCGCGCAGCATCTTCCCGCCCCGGTGCGGGGTCGACGCGTCTTGCCGGTTCTGCAGGAGCAGCACGTTGCGCGGGCCCTGGGCGTCGATGCGGCTGCCGGGGCGGTGCGTGCCGGTCGGAGATTACTGGGTGTCGCCTTTCTTGCTGTGGCCGGTGTTGGCACCGGGGGGATGGTCAGGCGGGCTGGGGGCGACCGAAGAGCAGGTCGTAGCCGGCGGGAAGCTGGAGCAGGATCTGGCCCAGCAGGTCCTCGCCGGCGGCGTCGGCGGCGGTGGACAGCACGGCGCTGACGTCCCAGGTCGCGGTCTGCTCGGTGGAGCCCTCGATCCACGCCGCGGTTGCGCGGACGAACCGCTCCGGAGACAGCGGCTCGGCGCTGGTCAGCGGGTTGAGCAGGATGAGGGCGAATTCCTCTGGCAGACGTGCCGCCAGCTGGGCGCGGACCTCTCCGACCAAGTGCGCGCCCAAGAGGGCGAGCACCACCCGGGCTACGCGATCGGCTTCCTCTGCGGTGTCGTACTTGCCGCGTTCCTTCACGTGGCCGAGGAACGCTTCGCGTCGCCAGGTCATCTCAGCTGTCACCTCAAGTTGCTTTCGCGCCCCCGACAGGGGCGGAGGGCGGGGCGAGGGGGAGATCAGGTGCCCGTCCTCCGCACCTGTCCCGCCCGTGTCAGCGGGAGATCTCGTTGCGTCCGGAGCTGACGCCGACGGAGATCTTGCGGGGCTTGGCGCGCTCGGCGATCGGGATGCGCAGGGTGAGCACGCCCGCGTCGTAGTCGGCCTGGATGTGCTCGGTGTCGAGAGTGTCGGCGAGCACGATCTGGCGGGAGAAGACGCCCAGCGGCCGCTCGGACAGCTCCATCTGCACATCGTCGGCCTTCGCCACCGGCAGCCGCTCGGCCTTGACGGTGAGCATGTTCCGCTCGACGTCGATGTTGATCGCGTCCGCGGTGACGCCCGGGAGGTCGAAGGCCACCACATACTCGTCACCCTCGCGGTAGGCGTCCATCGGCATCACCGACGGACGGGACCAGGTGCCCGGGTCCATCAGCTGCTGCGCCATCCGGTCCAGCTCACGGAAGGGGTCAGTGCGCATCAACATCGTGAAACACCTCCAGCGGGTTCGGCGGTAGCTGCCAATGCGCTGCACTGAAACCGTTGTAACACGTCGTCCAATAGACGACAACCATGATGTCGTCGAATAGATGACATCTGGCTGGATGTCTCTCGAGGGCCTGTCGGTGCATTGAGGTGCCCACTCCCATTCAGCCAGAGCGGGCAGATCCTCGTCCAGAAAAGTGCGTGCCGCGCATAATTGCGTACCACGCATGTTCTGCTAACGTGAACGGCATGAGCGGTCTTCGGGAACGGAAGAAGGAAGCCACGCGTGCAGCGCTGAGCTGGGCCGCAGTCCGGCTCACCGTCGAGCGCGGGTTGAGTGCGGTCAAGGTGGAAGACATCGCCGCGGCGGTCGGGGTGTCTCCGCGCACCTACAACAACTACTTCTCCAGCAAGGCCGAAGCGATTGCGTCTCGCTACCTTGAGCGCTCCTTGCGGCTCGCGGCCGAGCTGCGTCACGGACCGCCCGGCGAGCCCTTGTGGGAGGCAATCACTCGGGCGGCACTACGGCAGCTGGAGCCCGGCCCCGAGGTGGAGCACATGCCACCCCAGGAGCCCGATGCGTGGGCGGCCGGTCTGCGGGTGATGTTGGCCGAACCCGCGCTGCAGGCCGAGATGCTGCGGGCGAGCAAGATCGCGGAGAAGGAGCTTGCCGCGGCGATCGCTGACCGCACGGGCACGGATCCCGGCTCCGATCTCTACCCTCGCCTGGTGGCCGCGAGCGTGATGGCCGCGAACAACGTCGCCCTCGAGCTGTTCGTGCAAGGCGGCACGGGCGAGCCGATGGAGGTTCTGCTGCCCCGGGCTCTGCGCATGGTGGCCACCGGACTCCCCACGCCGTAGGCCCCCTCCCTTCCACCCCGCACAGGGGCTGCTGCTTGCAGCTCCTGTGCCGTCATGCCCCAAAAAGGAGAATTGTCATGCTTGATGTAGTTATTGTCGGTGGCGGCCCGAACGGATTGATGCTCGCCTGCGAGCTGGCACTGGCTGGGGTGCGTCCGGTTGTGCTGGAGCGTCTCGCCGGCCCGAAGACCGAGCCCCGGGCGAACGGTCTGGTCGGACAGGTGGTGCGCATCCTCGACCGACGTGGTCTCTACGCACGCATCAGCGGATCCAGCGAGCCGCCGCGGCCCGCGCCGCGCTACATGTTCGGCGCATTCACGCTGGACCTCACAGGACTCGACAACAACCCCGTGAGCCTGCTCCCGGCGCCGCAGGAGCAGATCGAAAAGGTCCTCGCCGAACGCGCCGTGGAACTCGGCGTCGACCTCCGCAGGGGGCAGGAGGTGGCCGATCTGCACCAGGACACCGACTTCGTCCGGATCACCCTCGCCGACGGCGAGGCCCTCACCGCCCGTTACCTGGTAGGAGCTGACGGAGGGCACAGCCTGGTGCGACGCCTGTCCGGCATCGGCTTCCCCGGCGTGACCACCGACGACTTCGTCACCCGCTCCGCGAACGTGTCCGTGGCCGACCAACACCTGGGCCCGGACGGCAGCCTGCACGTTCCCGGCTACGGGAGCTTGCCACCCCTGCTGTACGTGCGCACGGAGCGCGGCACGATCGCATGGGGCCTGCTGCCTGGCCGAGTGCCAGTCCTCAACACCACCGAAACCGGCAGGCCGGACGAGCGCACCACCCCGATGACCTTCGAAGAGATGATGGCGAGCGCCCAACGCGTGCTGGGTGTACCCGTCCCCCTGGGACCGCCGCAAGGAGAGGGACCGCACCTGCTTCGACGACTTGTCGGCGGAAACACCCGACTGGCAGACCGCTACCGGGACAGGCGGGTACTGCTGCTGGGTGACGCGGCCCACGTGCACTCGGCGATCGGCGGCCCGGGACTCAACCTCGGCCTGCAGGACGCGGTCAACCTCGGTTGGAAGCTGGCCGCCACAGTGCGAGGGTGGGCCCCCGAAGGTCTGCTCGACACCTACGACGAGGAACGCCGACCTGTCGCAGAACACGTCGTGGCCTCGACCCTGTCCCAGTCGGCACTGATGCGCCCCGGACCGGAAGTCAGTGCCCTGCGGACCGTCTTTGGCGACCTGCTCGCCTCACCTGGCGGCACTGAACGCATCGCCCACCTGCTCGCTGGAACCACCGAGGACTTCGCGCCCGACCTCGTGATCCACACCGGCGCAGGCACCTGCCGGCTGGCCGACTTGACCACCACCGCCCGGCCCTTGCTGCTGGACCTGTGCGGCGACTTCGCCGAGGCCGCGAAGCCCTGGCACGACCGGGTCGATGTCATAAGCGGCAAGACAGAGAGCACGAGCATGACCGGCCTGCTGCTGCGCCCCGACTCCCACATAGCGTGGACCGGACACGAGCCGGAAGACGCCGGCGGTCTGCGAGCCGCACTGCACCAGTGGTTCGGCGCGCCGCTGAGCGGAGCCCGTGAGCCGGAGCAGGTCAGCGGTTGACCTGGGCCATCAGCTCGCGGTTCGCAGCGCGGGCGGCTGCAAGGTCCTCGTCCCGTTCGGCGAGTTCGCCGCGCAGATCGCGAATCGCGAGCCTGCAGCGGCAAGTCCCGTTCGCCAGCGACCTCGTAGAGCTGGGACAGCACGAACGTCGGCACCATGCCGAGCGTCGTGCCGTGGGTCAAGAACTCGTGGACGCCGGCCAGCACGGTATTGATCCGGCGCACCGAACGGGTTCACTGCTCCGGCCCGGCCGCCACCGGATTCCCGTCACCGGTCGAGTGCCGCGGCCAGAACATAAAACTGCCCAGCCGCCCCGCCGCCGTCGTCCAATTTCGGCCGGTGCAGCGGCACCACGTCAGAGAGAGCACGACCGCCCCGGCATATGTACGCGTAGTCGACTCCGCCTGATCACGGCCGAAGCGCAGCCGCATGAACTCGGCCGCTTCCGGTAAAAGCGTCAACCGATCGTCGTCCAACACGGTCCAGTACCGGGGCCCGACGGCATGTGCACCGGGAAGGGCCGCAACCCTCTGGAGATCACCTGATGAGTCACGAGCCTTCGACGACAACTACGACGTGCACGACACCGCGACGCGAACCGTCGCACACCGCACCCCTCTTGAGGGCGACGCGACAGTGCACGACGCAGTCACAGACCCGAGAGAATGTGGCCACCCTCGAGAGGGCGCTGAGGCAGGGCCGTAGGGAGACCTTCGGTAGCGCGGCGTGAACCGGGTGCAACGTTCATTGAAGGTGCCGGACACTGAGCACGTCCGTCGAAAGCCTGGAGCAAGGCTGTTCCTGCTGGGCATGCGGCGCAGAGAATTGCGCCCGGCAGGCTGTGGTTGGGCCCTCCCGCTGCCTGGCTCGGAGAAGACTGGAAGGTGGCAGTGTCGGCCGCGTTGAGACCCCGTGTGATGCTGCCTGCCGTCTTGTCCGCCAGGTGACTGCTGCCGGCGTATACGCACACCGGGTGCCCCTATGAAGCTTCTATGTCCCGGTGAAGAGGAATAGGCCATCGCTCTGAGCGGGTCCCGTGATCCCCACACGCGACTTGGTCAAGCTGCCCATTACCTTCTGAGTAGAGCCCGCACTGGGCTCGTGGCCTCCGGGGCCGGTATGGCTCCTTGCCCCTGTCGTTGATGATCCGGGGGGTGCTGCCGCCGGTCCTGGCGGCACCGGATGGTCGCTGATAGAAGCGTGTCCGCCCGTCGGCAGGGCTGCGTAATGTGGCTGCCGGCCTCCGGTGCCCGGTGGGCCACCGGCCGTGACTCCGGGGAGGGAAAGCCCGGTGACCAGCACAGACTTCACCTCGATCGACGTGTTCTGCGCCCTGGACGTGGGCAAAGCCGAGCATCACGGCACGGCCCTGCTGCGCGATGGCCGCACCGCTTTCGACAAGCCGCTGCCCAACGGCGAACCGGCACTGCGCCAGCTGTTCGCCCGTCTGCAGCGCCGGGGAAACGTCCTGGTCGTGGTCGACCAGCCGGCCTCCATCGGCACCCTGGCCGTGGCCGTCGCACGCGCCAGCGGCTGCGAGGTCGCCTACCTGCCGGGCCTGTCCATGCGCCGCCTGGCCGACCTGCACCCGGGCAGCGGCAAGACCGACGCCCGCGACGCCCACGTCATCGCCGACGCCGCCCGCACCCTGCCCCACCTGCTGCACTCCCTCGACGTCGCCGAGGACGTGCGGGCCGAACTGACCATGATCCTGGGCCACGACGACGACCTCGCGGCCGACGCCACCCGCACCTCCAACCGGCTGCGCGGCCTGCTCACCTCGATTCATCCGGCCCTCGAACGGGTCCTGGGCCCGCGCCTGCGGCACCCCGCCGTCCTGGCCCTGCTGCAGACCTACTCCTGCCCAAGTGCACTGGCCCAGGCAGGCACCGACCGGGTTGCCGAGGTCATGCTGGCCGCCGCACCGCGGATGCGCAGTGCCCGGCGCCTGGCCGGACAGATCACCGCCGCGCTGGCCGAACAGACGGTGACCGTCCCCGGGACCGACTCGGCCGCCGAGATCGTCTCCGGCCTGGCCCAGTCCCTGGCCCTTGTCCTCAAGCGCCGCGAGATGCTCGAGACCCGCATCGCCACCCTGCTGGGGGCCCACCCTCTCGCGAAGGTCCTGACCTCCATGCCCGGGGTCGCGGTCAGGACCGGCGCCCGCATCCTGGCCGAGATCGGCGACGCCGGCGCGTTCCCCACCGCCGCCCACCTGGCCTCCTACGCGGGACTGACCCCCACCACCCACCGCTCGGGAACCTCCATCCGCGGTGAAGGACCGCCCCGCGGCGGCAACAAGATACTCAAACGGGCCCTGTTCCTGGCCTCGTTCGCCTCGCTCAGCAGCCCTGAATCCAGGACCTACTACGACAAGAAACGCGCAGAGAACAAGCGCCACAACGCAGCCCTCATCTGCCTCACCCGCCGCCGCGTCGACGTGCTCTTCGCCATGCTCCGCGACAAAACCCTCTACCAACCGCGACACAAACAAGCAGCCTGACCACGCCCACACACCTTGACCGAACAGATAGAAGCACCCCCCATATCGGCTCCCAGGGCCCTGAACCTACGGCAGGAAGCCGCCCGAGGCCTCAAGCTGACAGATCCGAGGACCGGGCCGACAACACTAGGGCAGGCCTCGGTCAAGGACGGCGACGGCCTGCGAGCCCGCATCGGACGTCGAAAGAACAGGGGCGGGGGCACGGATTGCCCAGGGCCATACCGCATTCGGAAGGTGAGCGAGTAGCGTCGATACCAGCGACAAGGAGGACACCGTGACCGCACAGCCCGACCCGGCCGAACGGCCCGGCTTCAACCCGCCCATGGGCACGCTCGCTGAGCTTCGCAACGCACTGTCGACGTGGGGCTTCCCCGGTGACCGGCAGCGCTTTGAGGAAGAACTGGATGCTGCCAACCTCGATGATCTGACGGCGGTCCGCGAGCTCACCCAGGCCTACCGGCACCGGGTCCTGCTGCGGTTCGACGGCCAGGGCATGGCCGCGCTCGCCCGCAGCACGGAGGACGTCACCGCTGAAATCCGCCGGAAGATGGACGAGGCCGGAGCCCGGTGACCCACGCCTTCTACTCCGATGCGGCCGCGAAGATGCGCGCGGAGTTCAGCAGATCCGAGCAGGCTGCTGTCGAGGCCGTTCGCCGAGCACTCGAAGAGAACCCCGAACAGGGGCGGGGATTGCCGGATGCTGACCCGGATTCCGTGTCCTACGTGGTCGAGCTGCTCCCCGAGCAGACCGGCGGCCGTGGCATCTCGGTGGTCTACCGCTACTCGCGCGACCTGGACGCCGCGCTCATTCTCTGGCTTCTTGCCGGTCCCTAGCCGGGCCGATGACGCCGACGAGCCCGCCACCTGCGCGGTGGCGGGCTCGCGCGCGTTCAGCGTGGGCAGGGCAGCCAAAGGGTTCAGCAGTTGGGTGTACTAGGCCATTTCGTTTGGATCAAGCGGTCGTTGGTCCGGGTGTGCCGTTGACTGATGCGCAGGGGGTGCGGATCGAACCGTTGCTGCCGGACCGGGCGCCGAAGCGGGGTGGCCGCTGGCGAGACCATCGTGAGGTGATCGACGCGATCGCCTTCAAGTTCCAGACTGGTACCCAGTGGGTGCACCTGCCGGATAAGTACGGCAACGGGCGGGGCGTCTACAACCCTTGGCGCGCTCGGCCGCGCTGAGCTGTCCGTGCAGGCGCAGGCCATCACGGTCTCGCTGGTGCCCGGAGGGGGGTTATGAGTACGCCGGTCATGAGCGGCTGGGTGATCAGGTTGCCGAACTGCCGTTGCCAGCTGGCCAGGGACATCCGCCCATGGCGTCACGCGGCAGTGCGGGGCCGAGTTGGCCGAGGAGGTTGGCGGGGCACGCGGGCGCAAGGGGCGCGCCCCTGCCTGCTGGCTCATCCGGATCTGTTTCGCCGGCCCAAGGATGCTGATTCGTCAGCAGAATGTGCCCCTGGGCGAGCGGGAAGGGCGGTCGCGCCGTTCGCGAATGTCGAGCAGGGCTGCCGCCGGCCTGGGGGACCTCAGCGCGCTCGGGGAAAAGCCGCTCGACAGCGGTCACTACCGCTGCACGGCGGGCGGCGGTGGTGGGGCCCACGGCGTGTGCGACGGCGGCCTCGCGGAGTTCGGGTTGTGCCGCCCAGGTCATGGCGATCTGATTGACCAGGGCGAGGACGTCGGCCGGGTCCCAGGCGGGGGCGAGCTGTCCAGCCTGCTGCACCTCGCGGAGCTGGCCTATTTTGCGGGCGATCACTGCCTGGGTGGGATCGTCGGCAACGGCCGCGGTGCACGGCAGTTCGAGGCGGCCCCAGGTGATCAGGCGGTGGTGGTCTGGTCGGGCGACGAAGTAGTCGAACAGGCGGCCCGCGTAGCCCGGGAGGTCGCACGGGTCCATCTGGGTAGCGTCGGCGATGACGACGTACTCCCGTGCAGCCACGGCGGCATAGAGCGCTTCTGCGGTTCGGTAGTGGTGGCAGGGAGTATCAGGTAGGAACGGGGAGGCCGATCTTCGATCGGGGCGTTCCCTGCGCGGACGGCAGAACCGTGTGGGCCGCCGCCAGGTCACCGCCGACCCCGGTGCCCCTATGGATCCGCGGCAGCCCTCGTCATCGTCTACCGTCCGGACCTGCACTGTTCAGTCACGTGAGCATTCTGGCCGTCCGGTTGCCGTGCCGGGCGAGACCGGCCTATTGACCGGACTATGGAAGGACACACCGTGCGGGAGCGCATCCCCGCTCGGGTGTCGACGGCTTGTTTCTACGACCGGGGTCGGTGGCGTCGGACCGCCGCTCTGCCGGGATGCGCCGGTCTCCGCACGGGGTCTGACGGGTGGTCAGTCCAGTGCGGGGCGTGTACGGCGTGCGGTGTGAGCGGGCCGCCCGACTGCGGCGTACCAGACCAGGGCCGCACATATGAAGGCTGTCGCCGCGGAGACCAGTGACCTTGTGAGGGTGTCGGGCCGTGCGGCGGAAACGAGGGCGACGGCCAGTGCCAGCGTCAGGGTGATGACATGCAGCGCACGAGGGTTCCGCGTGGCGCCTGGCGCGGCGGCCGGCGGCAGCAGCCAGGTTGCGAGGCCGTAACAGGCACAGGCGAGCAAGGTGGCTCCCAGCACTTCGCTGGGCCGGTGGCCGCCCATGGTCGCCGTGGCGGCGGCGATGCAGGCGAGCCACAGCACACCGGCCGTGGCGACGTAGGGGCGAATGCGGGGGGAAACCACGAGGACGACGGCGAGGGTCAGCGCGGCGGGGATGACCGTGTGCCCGCTGGGAAAACCCTGATCAAGGAGATTCTCGGGCGCGCCCACCAGATCGGGGCGGGGCACGGTCGATTTGAACACCTCCTTGCCTCCGATCGCGAGAATCGCGACCCCCAGCGCCGCGAACCCCTGCCTCCAGCACCGCCGCACCAGGGTTATGAGCACGATGACGGCCAGGCCCGCCATCACGGTGGGCTTGGCGCTCAATTCCAGCGGCGGGATGGGCGTCGAGCCGTAGGCCGATCCTGACAGGGGGTAGATCCATGCTGCTTCGCCACCCTGCATGCCGAGGTAAAACCACGGGTTCTCAGCTCGTTGCCCCCACGGGGTGCAGATGGCGAGCAGATAGACCGTCAGGAACCCCAGGGTGTACAGCAGGGCCGGCATCCACGGCCGCGTCATGCGGGACGGGCTGGGGTCGTCGGGGGCCTCGGGCGCCTGCTTTGTGGCCCCTGGACGGTGCGCGGGCAGGGACGGAGAATCGTGCTGGGTCATCGCTCTGTTTCTTCCGTTGGGGGGTGGGTCACGCGCGTCTTGCGGCACTTCGGGGCCGCCGGGTTCGGTCGGCCCGCCGGGGGTCCGCTCCTATTCGGTGCGTGCCAGTCCTTGCCGGCGCTGGGCGGTAAACGCCAGGGCGGGGAGGGGCGCGGTCAGCAGGGTGAGGACGACCAGGTCCGGGAAGGACTGCATGAAGGCGTCCGGCCGGACGACGATCGCCTGCGTACGGATGATCGCGACCGCTGCGACGGGGATCAGCCACCGGTGGTCGCCGGTGGCGTCCGTCGCCACCCATGCCGCGATCAGCGCGATGACTTCGAAGGCGAACAGGCCGCGCTGGAAGGTCGGACTGACGGAGATGATGTGCAGGCTCCCGGCCACGAACAGGGCGAGCACGAGGGGGAAGAGCCAGCGGTACGAGCGGCGTCGCAGACGGCCGGGACGGCAGAGTGCCAGCACAGCGCACGCGGCGCACAGTGCCCCCGAGAGCGCCAGGTCACGGGCCGTTATCGGGGTGCCGAGACCGTAGTAGCCCAGGCCCGCCTTGCCCTCGTCGCCGAAGAGGGTGCGGCCGTGGGACGTGGCGCCGGCCCAGATCATGGCTGCCGCGGCCGGCAGCGCGATCCACGCTCTGCCCCGCAGCAGAGCGATCAGGCAGACCATCGGGAGCAGCCCGTAGGGCAGTAGACGTATCCGCGTGGGACCTTCGGCCCACGGGTACCAGCCGGAGAAGCGGAAGGCGATGGCGTGCTGTCCGGGGTCGATGTGCAGCGCCCAGTGCCACACATCCTGCAGGTACGGGACCAGCGCCAGCGCGGCGAGAACGAGGGCGGCCATGTGGATGCCGTCCAGCCACCACGGCCGAGTGGTGTCATCAGCGGTGGCCCGGGCGCGGGCCTGCACCCCGGCACGCACCAAGGCGGCAACTTCCCGCGGCGGGGGCCAGGAGCGGCCGGGATACGCCTCGGCCAGGCAGGCCAGCACCTCCTCTCCGTGCCGGGAACGGTAGGGCTCGGGATGGGCCGCAAGCAGCAGGCGATTCATGCCGGGGCCGCTCCGGCATCCCGCGAGTGTCCGATGACGACGGCCGCCGCCTGCTGCATCCGCAGCGCCTCACGTCCGAGCGCCTCGGTGCCGGGCTCGGTGAGGCGGTAGTAGCGCCGCGCCCGCCCATCCACGATCTCCTCGTCGCCGGGGGCCACCAACCCGGCCCGCTCCAACCGCTCCAGCGCGCCGTAGAGAGTGCCGACAGCGATCCGGAGCCGCCCGTCGGTGGCCTGCTCGGCGGCCTTGATGATGCCGTAACCGTGCAACGGGCCATCCATAAGCGCAGCGAGGATGAAGTACTGCGCTTCCGTCAAAGGCGGATTCTGTCTGGTCATGCGTCGAGCATATATCGAGCTGCGAAATATATCTGCCAACCATGGATGGTAGGGCAGGGTCTCCCCGCTTGCGGCGAGAGTCCCCCTCTCCCGGCTGGCGGGCGCGGGGCGCGACGGCTGTCTCCTCGGGGGGTGTCCGGCGGAACATGTCCCTGCCGGACGGTTGCCTCGTCGTATCTCCGACGAAGGGCTCAGACGGCTTCGGGGCGGCCTGGCCTGCAGCATTTCACCTCCCATGTGAAGGCGGCTGCTGGCCCATGGCCTTCCTCGCCACGCCCGGCCAGTGAGTCATGCGGCCCCCGGACCGCGTCAGAGCTGATTGCTCAAGGCAGAGCCGAGAGGTGATCTGCGCAACCGGCTCGGACGACGAACAGCAAACCGCCCGGCGGCCGCAGACGGGCCAGTTCGCAGCAATAGGACCACTTCGAGGCCCAACAGACGGAACTGATCCTCAATACGAGCGCTCATGCCCAGGCTGCTGGGCGCGAGCCAGCCTCGTCTTGTCAACAAGGCCCTCAGGCCCGGGCATACTCGAAGACTCGGCTCGCGCCCCTGAAGGTCAGCTTCCAGCGGCCTTCACTCCCGTGAGGCATCCCCACGCGTCACCGCTCCCGCTTTTGGCGAACCCTCCTACGGGCTGGCTGTGTTCCCCGCCCTGTGGGAGATCCTGGGCCACTTGATGAGCCGGGCCGCGCCCGAGCACGCCACCGGTCTGCTGCGCGGATGGGGCAGCGATCAGGATGCCCGGAAGATCTACGCTCGCGTTCTACCGCTGGCAGAACAGCGGTCATGGGGAGACCGACCACGAGCATCAAGACGACCGAGCAGGCCCGCGACCGGCTGCGCGTCCTCGCGGAGGAGGCTGGCACGACCATTGCCGACCTGGTCGAGGAACTTGCCCTCTTGCGCCCGACGGCCGCCCGCCGCGGCCTGATCATCGCCCCGGCCCTGTTGATCCTGATTGCCGAGCGCGAGACACGCGGGCCGGAACGGACGCGGCCTCTCGCTCCTTCATGACGATCGCGCCCTTCGAGACGGGCGGCTGGCAAGGCGGCGCGAGCTTAGCGGTGTTGCCGCTGCTGCATCCAGCGGACGACATCGTGTCGGTGCGTCACCGGCACCAAGGAATCGATTCTGACGCCCGGTTCTGTCTCAAGGGTAAGGGCTTTTCTCTGACGGAAGCTGATGCGCTTGCCTGCGTGCACATCTGCTCTGGGGCGCCTGGTGAACACCTTCCAGGTGATCAGCCCGGCCGCGTCAGCACGTGTCTGCAGGCCGGTGAGTACTTCCGCCCACACACCGCTGCGCTGCCAGCGGCGGAAGAGCCCATGGACGGTCTGCCACGGCCCGTACTCGGCCGGGATGTCCCGCCACGGCGCCCTCGTCGGCACCCGCCAGCGAATCCCATCGATCAGCTTCCGTCGATGTCAGGACGGACGGCCCAGCATCAATACCGGCAACAACGGCTCCAAGGCGGCCCATTGGCCATCCGGCAGATCTCCTCGCCCTACACCGGGATCATTGCGGCGCAGAGTGAGGTACAGCAGCCACTTCCGTAAACGGCCTAGCTGGGAAGCTCCCACACGGTCACTTTCAGGCGCACCGGCCCATTTGAGGGGGCAGTGACGGTCCGTAGGTAGGCGGTGCGTCCTTCGGTGGTCTGCGCGCAGAAGCGTGCGCCCCTGATGAGTTCGGCGGTGTAGGCCCCGTTCTTCTTGGCCTGTTCGGCGCATTCGGCCTCGCTGGGGGCCGGTCCGCTGGAGGGGAGCGGGGCCAGGGAGAGTGCGGAGTCTTCCGTGTCGATCGTGGGATTGTCGGACGTGGCACCGATGATGAGGTCTTTCCCCCTGATGTCAGATTCCGATGCGAGCGGGGGCGTGGAGTCCAGATCAATGTTGAATCCACCGCTGGTTAGGAGTTGTCTTCAAACGTCACGTCCACATCAGGAGCGAGGCGAGGGTGACGGCTGCCTGGTAGGACTCGGCGGTCTTGTCGTAGCGGGTCGCGATGCCGCGCCACTGGTCGGGTCGTGGATGTCGTCGCGCCGTTCCCAGCGGACGCGAAGGCGGCGGAAGCCGTGTAGCCAGGCGATCGTGCGCTCGACGACGTAACGGAAGATGCCCAGGCCAGAGCCGTGTGGCTGGCCTCGTTCGGCGATGACTGGGCGGATACCGCGGTGCCAGAGCAGACGGCGGTACAGGTCGAAGTCGTAGGCGCGATCAGCCACGAAACGGTACCGCTGCAGGGAGCCTTGTGGTGGCATCCCCTCCAGGGTCGAGCGCGGCCCCGTCGCCAAGTCACAGGTCGGCAGGACGCGCCGCGCGGTAGCCACCGTGACCCGCATCCGCAGCGACATCGCGACCTCGGGCTGCGTACGCGCTTAGCTCCGGGTCTGGCCGCGGCCACGGACGCCTGTGGGGACTGGCAAGACTCCGATGGAGTGCGGGTCAAGCTTGACGCCGGGTGGCAAACGACATGATGCCGCCAGTGCTATGACGTCATGATGGTCTTACTGATCGTTTCAGAATGAATTGAACCGCGGGTCTTGCGTCTAGCGATCTTGGTGGGCAGGGTGTCCGGGTGCGTGCTGATCCTGTTCC
>NZ_JBSGUA010000028.1:0-47785 GCF_053607685.1 Streptomyces sp. NPDC055099
AACGCGCCACCAGGGGCAACCCGTTCCATCCCCCACTGAGCACCATCTCAGTCGAGACGCGTCAGACCAAGATCTCATTCTGAAACGATCAGTTAGCCTTGGACTCCCCAACTCGCTTCGTCGTAGCGTCGGGTTGTTCGCATTCGTGGATCGCCATGGGGATTTTCGATGACGGGGAACAGCCGTAGCCGACGTTTGTTCAAGCCTTTCGCCGCTCTGTCGCTGGCCGCCGCGGCGGTCGGCATTTTCACCACGGGGGCGCGCATGTCGATGCCTCGGACAAGGGCCGGGTCGAGGTCATCGAACTCCGACTGAAGGACCTTGAGTTCGAGTCCGTCGACGTCGGCAAGGCGGGGCCGAGCCTGGGCGACATGAGCGTCTACTGCGCCACCGCGGTGGAGAACGGTCGCGTCGTCGGTCAGGGGGCCGGGACTGCTCAGGTCGTATACGTCAGCGGTGGAAAAGTCACGTCGCAGGCTGTGATCACGATCGAGCTCAAGCGTGGCTCGTTGACGATGCAATCGCTGCGGTCACAGGAGGCGAGTTCCCTCGACATGGCCATCACCGGCGGCACGGGCGCTTTCAAGGACGGGGCCTCCCCCTGAGTGGTGGACACGCTGATACTGGATCTGCTTGATCCGGAGGAAGCGAGAAGACCGCCGATGGCGATGAAGGACTACTCGGACGAGTTCAAGGCCGATGCCGTGGCCCTGTACGAGTCCACACCCGGGGCGATCTACAAGAGCATCGCCGCTGATCTGGGCGTCAACCGGGCGACCCTGCGTGAGTGGGTGCTGCGGGACCGCGAACGCCGGGGCGTCATCGCCGCGGTTGCGAAGCCGGGCGCCCCGCCTCGGGAGGCGGTGCCGTCCGCTGATCCGGACGAGCGGGTGCGGCAGTTGGAGGCCCGGGTGGCCGAGCTCGAGGCGAGTGAGCGCAAGCTCGCCACCGAGCGGGACATCCTCCGCAAGGCGGCCAAGTATTTCGCCGGAGAGACGAACTGGTGATCAGCCGCTTCCAGTTCGTTGACGACCATCGCAACACCTACGAGGTGAAGCGGCTCTGCCACGTCCTGGACGTGAACCGGTCCAGCTACTACAAGTGGCTCGCCGGCGCCGAGGCCCGGGCCACCCGGCAGCGGGAGGACCGGATCCTGGCTGAGGAGATCCGCGAGGTCCACGGCGAGTCCGGCGGCGCTTACGGCTCCCCGCGAGTGACGGCCGAACTCCGCGAAAAAGGGCGGCGGGTCAACGAGAAGAGGATCGCCCGGATCATGCGGACGTTCTCCATCACCGGCATCCGCCTGCGCAGACGCGTGCGCACCACCGTCCCGGACCCGGCAGCCTCACCGGTCCCGGACCTGTTCCAGCGGGACTTCACCGCTACCGAGCCGGGGCGCAAATACATGGGCGACATCACGTATCTCCCGCTCGCAGGCGGGAAGTTCCTTTATCTCGCGACCGTGCTGGACTGCTTCAGCCGCAAGGTCGTCGGCTGGTCCATCGCCGACCACATGCGCACCGGCCTGGTCGCCGACGCACTGCGGATGGCAGCCTCGACCCGTGGCCGCCTGGACGGCGCCGTGTTCCACTCCGACCACGGAGCGCAATACGGATCCCGGGCCTTCGCCGGCCTCTGCGACCAACTCGGGGTCACCCGGTCGATGGGCGCGGTCGGCACCAGCGCCGACAACGCGGCCTGCGAAAGCTTCCACGCCTCCCTCAAACGCGAGACCCTCCAGGGCGCCCACGACTACGGCGACTCCGACACCTGCCGCAGGGCCGTCTTCGCCTGGCTGACCCGCTACAACACCCGCCGCCGGCACTCCGCCAACGGCCACCTCAGCCCCAACGAATACGAACACCGACACCACACCGCTAAACTCACGCTCGCCGCGTGATCAATGACCGCGTGCCCACCTTCACGGGGGAAGGCCCGACGCCCGGGGCAGTGTGCGCTACTGGGACGTCAACACGCTTAAGGAGAGGCTGCGCGCCGAGATCCTGCACTGATGGAAAGGGGGCGCCGTGCTCGCAGCCTTTGCACCTCAGGTCGACCTCTGTCGTGGAGAGGTGCTCGATGCCGGGGCGAAACCAGTGGGGATGGAGCAGATGTCGCGGAAGCGGATTGTGGCATTGAGGACGGCTCGGGTCGGCGGGGCGGGTCAGATCGACGAACTCGCCGTGACAGGCCGCTCTCGGTGTCAGCTTCAGCTTCACTCTTCGGTAGGCGCCTGGGATTTGAAAGCGTGTCAGCGAGCCACGTCTTGGATGTGCAGGGGAGAGCGTCAAGGAGGCCCCCGACCGGCAAGGGCTGGTGGTACAAGCAAATTCCCCGGGCACGGCTGGTTTCTTCGAAAAGCAGCGAACGAAGCTGAAGGTCGCGAGGCGGGCCGTGGCCTCGAAACTGTGTGGGGGCGCAGTAGCCGACGTTCGCCCGAGCTTTGGTGACACGCGAGGCGGGTGGTGGCGATGCGGGAGAGCAGGGTGACATCAACTGCGTTTCAATAGCCGAGTGGTGGATGCCCAAGTCTCCGAAAGTTGCGCGCAACGCCCCGCTCTTGCGGTGGTAAGGGCTTGCACGTTCCGTAGCGGCATGTGGTCCGCTGGATGTGCGTCCTGATGCCTTGAGGAAGGTCCTTGCTCGTGCGTTCGTCTTTCATGCCGCCCCGCCAGGTCAAGATCGGTGACGCGGCGGCCTTCGCCGGCAGCACGCCACGGGCGATTCGTCACTACCATGAGATCGGCCTGCTCCCTGAGCCTGAGCGGGGCGGCGTTGACCGCCGCCGCTACGGGTACCAGGACATGATTCGCTTGCTGTGGATTCGAAAGATGGCCGACGCCGGGATCGCCCTGGACGACATTCGTGACGCCTTTGCCGCCGGCTCGGCTGCCCCTGGCGCGGAGTGCGCAGAAGGTATCGCAGGCGTCTTGGAGCGGCTGGAGGTAACCCTCGCCGAGCAGGAGGCTCAGGTGCGGAGTCAGCGGAGCGCCGTGCAGCGGATGCGAACCCAAGGCAGCCGCATGGGCCTGCTCTCCGACTTCGTCACCGAACGCCTCGAGAGCCTGCCCGAGGGCTCGCTGCGTCAGGCGGACCTGGACAGTCTGCTGGTCACCGAGCGGGTCTTTGGCCCGCTCGGCGCGGCAGCCCAGGCCACCCGCTTCATCGTCCTGGCCACGCATCCCACTCTGCGGGAGGTCTCCGACCGCATCGATGAGGCCGAGGAAGCACTCGATGACAGTGTCGCCGTCGATGACCCCCGGGTGGCTCAAGTGGCCGCCCAGCGGCACGCCTTCGAAAGCCTCCTGCAGGCCGCCATCGAGGAGTCCGGCTGGGGGAGCGACGACGACGCCCTGTTCGACGCCTGGAACATGTTGCATCTTGCCGATGCCGATGCCGATAACAGCGAGGGCGAGGCCGCCCTCGGCTCCGACAGGCGCGAGGCCGATTCCATGAGGGTGGTCGAAGCCATCGGCAAGATGCCCTACGACTTCTCCCCGGCCCGCCTGCGCTGTATGGAACTGGCCGAAGAGCTATCCGCTCAAGAGTCACCCGCTACCTACAACACACCTAGATCGTCCGAACGGAGCGGGTGATGCAGGTTGCGTCATGGCGGGCCTTCCGCGACCTGGGCGCCCGCGCCCGTATCCAGCTCGCCGCGGCGGACCTCAATAAACTCACCAGAGCCGTGAAACGTCGACGTAAGAAGATCCAGTACCACCCTGCCCTCGTCGATGGCTGCATCGCTGCCACTGGCCTGGGCACTGCTTCTCGGATCATGTGCGGAGCCAGATGGTGAGTGCTGCGAGGGTGATGGTGCCGAGGCAGATGTAGGCGCGTTTCTCGTAGCGGGTTGCGACGGCGCGGAAGCCCTTGAGGCGGTTGATGGCCCGTTCGACGGTGTTGCGTTTCTTGTAGCGCTCGCTGTCGAATCCGGTGGGCCGATCGCCGCGGGAGCCCGGATTGAGCCGGTGTCTTTGCTGGTCGAGGCGTTCGGGAGTGGTGTGCGGTATTCCGCGTCGTCGCAGGTAACGGCGGTCCTTTCGGAAGGTGTGGCCTTGTCGGCCAGCACGTGATCGGGTCGGCTGCGGGGCCGTCCAGCTCCGTTGCGGGGCACGGAAATCTGGCTCAGTACCCGCTCGAACTGAGGGCGGGCCGTCACCGTAGTGTCCGGGTGTCAGGACGAAGGTGAGGGGTCTGCACCGTCCATCGGCGGCGAGGTGGATTTTGGTGGTGAAGCCGCTCCTGGAACGTCCCAGGCATTCGCCGAGCGGACCGCCTCCGTCAGCCGAACGACCAGTTTCCGCAACACCGGATCACTTTGGTTCGTACCCAGGCCCGCCCCCTTTTGAGGGCGCGGGGCAGGCGGGGCCTTCCTCGCGCCGGCAGCATGCTGGTGAGCCCGCACCGCGGTGGAGTCCACCGAGATGTCCCAGTCGATCCGTCCCTCGGCATCCTCGGCGGCCTGGACGCGAGAGGGCAGCATCGCCCACGTCCCGTCCGCCGATCAGCGGCGATGACGTTTGTAGACCGTCTCCCAGGGTCCGAAGCGCTCCGGCAGATCACGCCACTGCACACCCGTCCGCACCCGGTACAGGACGCCGTTGATCACCCGCCGGTGGTCACTCCACCGGCCTTCACGCGCACCACCACGAGGCAGGAGCGACTCCAGGCGATCCCGCTCCGCATTCGTTCAGTCCCCACGGCCCATACACCCAGCCTGACCCAACATCCGTGTCAGGTCAGGAGATCCGAGAAACAGCGCCTGAGTCTGGACGCCGACCAACATCGGGGGTCGGTCCCGGATCACGCATCCCAGTCCGCATAGTCCCCGAGCGCCACGTCGTCGCAGAAGGTCTCCCAGAACCCGCCGGCCGCAATAGCGGTCCCGTCGACGCCGGAGATGAGCTCGCGCAACTCTTCCGCCACCTCCTCGCACCTTGCCTCGTCGCCCTCCGCATAGAACGGGAAGCGGGCCACGCGCCGCGTCGAAGGCGCCAGCCGACCGTCAGTTGCAGGTGCTGCGACGCGGGGTGCCTCGTGGCAAACCGCGTACTCTCGACGGCGTGCCACGCCATTCGAAGAAGCCCCGTAGGCTGATCGTCGACGACAGGGTGTACGTGTGGACTATGCGCCACAGCCACCGCAGGGACGATGACGGTCGGGCCGTGGACTGCCGCCAGGTCCTCGTCCTGTTCCCGCAACCGGTAGGCACCGGCGCACCGCTGCGCATTGTCTTCGCCGACGGCCCCGGCCGGTACGTCCCGGGCGGGGCCCCTTTCGGCTCCGGGGACGTGGGTCTCACTCGGGGTGCGAACCTGAACCTGCATGAGCCGGGTGCTGTCCGGGCCCTGCTCGACGTGGCGCTGGCCGGTGGATGGCAGCCGGAGGAGCGGCGAGCGGTGGAGGTCGACGGTTGGTCCCTCCTAGAGCCGGCGGCGGCCGCGCGAGCCGAGGACGCCGACACCGACAGCCCGTAGAGGATCCCCCCGGCAACTGGCACCGCCCGGTCGCGCCGACCAGCGCGGATCGCCTGTTCTGCCACGTCTACGGGCGCGGTGGTCGTCGGTTCTGGGACCAATGCGTGCCCCGGCCGGCCGTACTCGTCCGTCGCCGCCCACGAATCGGGCCGGACTCTGGGTGTCAACTCTTGCATGCTCCGCCCGCCGGACCGGGCCCTGTGCCCGCTGGCCGGCCGAGCAGGGCGAGACCATCCGGCAGATCGTCGAACGGGCCGGCGACAAGTGGGCCGTGCTGGTGATCAGCGCACTGGAGAACGGCCCCCTGCGCTACACCGACCTCCAGCGCTCCATCTCCGGCATCTCCCAGCGCATGCTCACCCATACCCTGCGCCAGCTGCGCCGCGACGGCCTGGTCACCCGCACCGCCTACCCCGAGGTTCCGCCGCGCGTCGAATACGAGCTGACCGAGCTGGGCGCCACGCTGCTCGACGCGGTCACCGCCCTGATCGACTGGGCGGGCGCCCACCACGACGAGATCACGCGCAACCGGGAGCACTACGACAACGAGCCCCTCGGCAGCTGATCCGCTCACCGGACCAGGTGCCTTGCAAGCACCTTCCAGGATCGCGATCCTTTACGACAGTCGTCGTGGCGCGCTTCTACGGGCAATACGTCAATGCGTCTCCGGGCGGGATGAATTCACAAACCTTCACCAGGTGTCCGCCTCACTTTTCTGCTTCTCCCTGCGCAGATTCCCTTGAACCATCACCGACCGCATCATCCCTGGAGGCGGTGATGAGTGGAGCGGACAAACTCGGTAATCTCGGGGCGCCACTGTCGCGGCGGTCCCTGCTCTCCGCGGGCGTTGCCGGATCGGCCACATAGACAAGCTCGACCCAGATCAGCTGCATGACCAAGTGCGCACCCTCGGCCGGGCCATCAACATCGTCGATCGCACCCCGCGGGCGGAGTTGCGGCCGTAAGGGCGCTGACCCTCGTCGCCCTCGCCAAGTAAGCCGACGTCCCCAGAAACGCCCGCGCCCAACGCCACGTGGGGGGAACCAGCAGCTGCGGACTGAACTGGCCACACGAGAGGGACACTTCGCTTGCTGCCCATATGACCGCAGCCGCTGTGGCCGTGAACCGAACACGAATCCGCGGGCGGGGAACGCAAGTGAGTTGAGCGCCACTCACACGCTCGGATACGCGAGACGTGCAGCAGGCCGTGCTCGAGTACGGAGCACGGCGCTGTACGCCGTGGCCGCTGTGAGCGTGGGACACCAGCGGTCACAAGCGTGCTGGGGGTTCCAGCCACTTGGCGGGGGTGTGGCCGACGATCGTCGGATGGCCGACGGAAGGCATGGGCTTCCAGGCTGGTGGCATGACAGAGCGTGCGCACGAGCCGGAGCCCCACACTTCCCGTCGGCCGCAGGCCGGAGCAGGGGACCGTGGGGACATCGGCCGGCGCAGGAGCGCGCTTTGGGAGTTCCTCGGCATGGCGCTCGTGGCGAGCGGCCTCTGTCTGGCTGTCGTCAGCCCTGACCTCCGCGCTGCCGTTGTGCACACGATCGCCGCGACGGCCGTCGAGCTGGCCCGCTGAGCCGAGCGCCACGTCCCCCCCTCGGGCCGATGCCCGCCGCTGCCGACGCGCTGCGCGTAAGACCACGTACGAAAGGAATCCTGTGAACACCGCATCCGCCTCGGAGGCGACGACGGGTGCCGAGTCTCTGCGCGTCCGCGAGACGCTCAAGGCGCTGCACGGGTACGTCCGCCCGCACCGGTGGGCCGTCGTACTCGGTCTGCTGTTGGCGCTGGTGGGGGCGGCCGGAGGACTGCTGCAGCCGCTGGCCACGAAGGCGCTGGTCGACCGGCTCTCATCCGGCGGCACGCTCACCGCCATCCTGCTGGCCCTGACCGTGCTGGTGCTGCTGAGCACGGTGGCCGAGGCGTTCGGCGCCTATGTGCTGGAGCGGACGGCCGAGTCGGTCGTCCTGGCCGCCCGCCGCAGCCTGATCGGCCGGCTGCTGCGGCTGCGGCTCTCGGCGGTGGACCGGATGCAGCCGGGCGATCTGATGTCGAGGGTGACCTCCGACACCACGCTGCTGCGGGCGGTGAGCACCCAGGCGGTGGTCAACGCCGCGACGGGGACACTGACGCTGATCGCGGCCATCGTCGTGATGGCCTTCCTCGATGCCCTGCTGCTCGGTGTCACACTCGGTGTGGTCGTGATCATCGGCGCGGGCGCCGCCCTGGTGATGCCGAGGATCGGGCAGGCCGCCGAGCGCTCCCAGGCCGCGGTCGGGGAGATGTCCACCGGCCTGGAGCGGGCCTTCGGCGCGTTCCGTACGGTGAAGACGTCCGGCGCGGAGGAGCGGGAGACCGCCCGCGTCGAGGCGTCGGCCCGACGCGCCTGGCGGCACGGCGTCCGCGGCGCGAAGTGGGAGGCCCTGCTGGGAACGGCGGACAACCTCGCCGTCGAGCTTGCGTTCCTCGCGGTGCTCGCCGTCGGCGGGGCGCGGGTGGCGTCCGGGGACATCCCCGTCTCCACGCTCATCGCCTTCCTGCTGTACCTGTTCTACCTGATGGAGCCGGTGTACAAGCTGGTCGAGGCCGCCTCGGCATACCAGGAGGGCGCGGCCGCGATATCCCGGATCAAGGAGGTGGACCGTCTGGCGGCGGAGCCGCCGGCCACGCACCTTCGGCCCCAGGCTTCGGCAGCGCTGAGGCGTCCGGCGTCGGTCCGCTTCGAGGACGTGTCCTTCCGCTACGGGCCCGGGCTGCCGTACATCCACCAGCAGGTGGACTTCGCGGTGCCCGGCGCGGGGATGACCGCCTTCGTCGGCCCCTCGGGTGCGGGCAAGTCGACGGTCTTCTCGCTCATCGAGCGGTTCTACGAGACGACCGGCGGACGCATCCTGGTCGACGGCACGGACATACGGCAGTGGCCGCTGTCCGAACTGCGGTCCGCCATCGGGTACGTCGAACAGGACGCACCGGTACTGGCCGGCACGCTGCGGGAGAACCTGGTCTTCAGCGCGCCCGGCGCGACAGACGACGACATCCGCGCCGTCCTCGCCCGGACCAGGCTCGACACCCTCGTCGACCGTCTCCCACACGGCCTGGACACCCTGGTCGGGCACCGCGGATCGAAGCTGTCCGGCGGTGAACGCCAGCGCGTCGCGATCGCCCGCGCGCTGTTGCGCAGGCCCTGGCTGCTGCTCCTGGACGAGGCGACCTCACAACTCGACGCGGTCAACGAGCTGGCGCTGCGGGACGTCATCGCCGAGACGGCACGCGAGACCACCATCCTGGTCGTGGCGCACCGCCTGTCCACGGTGACGGACGCCGACCGCATCGTCGTCATGGACGCCGGCAAGGTCCGCGCGATCGGCACCCATGAGGAACTGGTGGACCGGGACGAGCTGTACGCACGACTCGCCGCGACCCAGCTCCTGCTCCCGACCGGGCCTTCCGGCGGGTGAGAGGAGTGGCCCAAGGGCTGCCCCCACCGCAGGCGGGGGCAGCCCTACAGGGGGTGGCGCAGTGGCACCAGACATCCGTCGGATACCGGCGGACTATGCGACGCATGAGGCTGAGGCCAGCGCCGCATCACCAGGCCGTACGTCCCTCCGCGGTCTTCCCGCCACCTCACCTGGAGCCCCCAGGCCCGTCCTCATGGCCCAGGGCCAGTAAGTCCCGCTGACCAGAGCGGACGGCCACCGGCTCAACCTCACGCGGACGAGCATCGGCCGGCAGCCCGCGCCGCGCCCCGGACCGCTCGGCAGTCTCGCGCTTCACTGGCGAGACCACCCTCGGCACTGTCGCTCTGCTGTACGGCCACCACGGCCGGCCCTCGACACCTTTTTCACAGAGGGCTCAGCCCATCCGGACGGCTCCATCGAGTACATCGACATCGCCGACCCCGCGACGGGGAACGCCACGGACGAGAGGAGGGCCAAGGAGTCGGTTGTCGTCCGCCTGACCCGGCTGCCTCCCCACGCGGACGGCGTCGAGTTCGCCGTCAGCTCCTTCGACGGCAGCGCTCTCGGCACGGTATGGAGCGCGCGCTGCCGGCTTGTTGACGAGAGCCTGGGCCATGACGGCCCTCGGTGAGTCGGTGCGTGCACCACCTTCGCCGATCTCCTCGGCGGGCGCCTCTCCCGTCCACCCGTCCGACGACGCGTGCGGCCTCCCCCTCCTGGACGGAGTACCTGTCCAGGAGGCGGAGGCCGACGATCAGCGGAGCGTCCAGTCGGCGGCGCGGGGCCTGCCAGACGGGCGCGGTCACACAGGCCGGGCGCCCCGGCCCGGCGTCAACGGACGTACCTCGCCGGCTTGGTGGCGGCGTTGAGCAACGCCTCCAGCGGTCCGCGACGGAAGAAGCGCGACCAGACGGCGGCGAACACGATCGCCCCGAGGATGAACGTGAGCACAGGGATCCAGGACGCCTGGGTACTCTCACCGGCCGATACGCCGAGCATGGACTGGGCGAGGAAGTGGCCGACGTAGGCCGTCAGGGACATGGTGCCCACGGCGATGACGGGTTTCGCCAGGCTGCGCAGGCGCGGCAGGCGGTCCATGAGCATTGTCGCACCGACGATCACGAGGATGGCGACACCGACGCTGCCGATGATGTCGAAGGTGGTGCCGCTGTGCGGCCCGGCGGACAGCAGTTCCGAGGCCGCCCGCTGGGGGGCGTCGAAGGATCCGCTGTCGAAGGACGACGCCTTCTCCGACCCGGCGGACGACTTCCCGTCCTCCGCCATGCTGCGCAGCGCGTCCTTGCCCGCCAGGAGCAGGGACAGGCCGTACGCGCCGACGGTCAGGGCGGCGCCGAGCGAGGCCAGGCGACGCTGCACGGCAAGGGCCGACAGGTCCAGGCGGGCCAGCGCCATGCCGGCGACGACGAACGACATCCAGGTGATCGTCGGGTAGAAGCCGGTGAGCAGCAGGTCGAGCACACCGACCTCGCTGACCTTTTTGAGCGGGTCGTAGGTGTTGATGGTCTGCTGGACGGACTCGCTCAGCTGCGAGTTCAGGACGAACGCCAGCTGCGGTGTGATGAGCGCGAGCCCGGCCGCGGTGACCGCCAGTGCCTTGGCGGACAGCCGCAGCAGGGGCAGGGCCAGGAGGAAGTACACGCCGTAGAAGCCGAGGATGATCACTCCTCCGTACTCCATCGCCAGCACCGTGCCCAGAGCCAGCAGCACCACGGCGCGGATCGCGATCCGGGCCTTCGCCTGCCGGCCCGCCAAGCCGGTCTTCGGCTCACGACGGCCGGCGATCAGCATCAGCGAGAACCCGGCGAGGGTGGCGAACAAGGCCGACGAGTGCCCGTCGGCCAGATACCGGATCCAGGTGCCGACGCCGTGCGTGGACGAGAGGACCGGTCCGATGTGGACGATGTACATGCCGAACACCGCCAGCGCGCGGGCCAGGTCCACGCCGACCAGTCGTCCCATCGAGGGGCCGCCCGAAGGTTTCCCGGCGGAGTCGGGCGAGGCTGCGGGCACGGGAGGTGCGTTCTCCCGCGGAGCTGACGTCGCTCGCGGCGGCTGTATCTGTGTCATACGAGGAATCTCCCGGTGGGGCGGGGAGGCGGACCATCCGGCAGGTTTCGGTGGCATCCCCGCCGACCGGCCGGGGCCACCCCGCCGACCGGCGGGCCAGGGCGGACGGACCAGAGGTGGCGGTCGACGGCGGGCAGGAGGTCTTGGAAGGGAAGGTGGCCCCGCAGTCGGCCCCGCAGGCGGGTTCGCCGATGGCGGTCAACTGCCATGCCCCGTTGACGCGCGAGATCTTGGCCATGATCTGGGCGGTGTGCGGTACGAGGGCGACTGCCGCCATCCGCCGAGCCTCACCCGGCGGCCTGCCGATCGGCCGGAGAGCACCCCCCGAACGGCTGGAGCCGACCCGCCGGGTGTCCACACTCCAGGGGTGAGCACGCCAGCACGTACCCTGCCGCACGTACGGTCGACGTGACGGTCGACGTCAGGCGACCCGTACAAGCACGCGAAGCACCTGGGTGGGGTCGCATCGCAGCTGAACAGAGCAGATCAGAGCGTGAGGCGGAACGCCGGTGATCCGGGTAGTGGTGGTGGACGACGAAGCCCTGGTGCGGTCAGGCTTCCAGATGATCCTGAACGCGGCCGACGGCATCGAGGTCGTTGCGACCGCCGAGGGCGCCCGGGCGGTTGACGTGATCCGAGGCGACCTGCCGGACGTCGTGCTCTTGGACATCCGCATGCCGGACGTGGACGGCCTGACCGTCCTGCGGCAGATCCAGGAGCTGCCCGAACCGCCGTACGTGGCCATGCTGACCACCTTTGACACCGACGAGTACATTCTCACCGCCCTGCGCTCGGGGGCCTCCGGCTTCCTCCTCAAGGACACCGAGCCCGAACAGCTCGCGCAGCTGGTCCGCACCCTGGCCGCAGGGGGAGTGGTGATGTCACCGAAGGCCTCACGCGCGCTGCTCCGCAGCCACCCCGGGGCCGGAGCACCCCAGGACGCGGACGTAGCGCGCGTCGGCTTGCTCAGCGACCGGGAACGCGCTGTCCTCACCCTGATCGCGGAAGGACTTTCCAACGCCGACATCGGCACCCGCATCCACCTGAGCCAGGGCACCGTCAAGGACCACGTCAGCTCGATCCTGACCAAGCTGCGGGTCACCAACCGCGTCCAGGCCGCACTCCTCGCCGAGCGCGCCGGACTGCTCGCGCGCACCGACGACGGCCCGACACGGGACAACGGACGATGAGTAGCACGGGCCGGGCACTGTGGCGACGCCTGCCGCCCTGGGCCATCGACACGGGCCTTGTGACACTGGCCGCGCTCGACGCATGGATCAACCTCCTGTTCGAGGGCACCCCTGTGATGTGGGCGTGCGCCGCCATTGGCTCAGCCGGACTGTTCCTGCGCAGACGCTTCCCGCTGCCTGTCTTCCTGCTGACTCTGCCCATGACCCTGTTCATGGACGTCGCGGTCGCCCCGATCGCCGCGCTCTACACACTGGCCGCGTCCACCCGCAACCGCCCGCTACTCGCCGGCTGCGCGCTGCTGAACGCCGCCGCGAGCACCCTCGCATGGCCGCTGTCCGACGCGTTCGACGGCGACCGGACCTGGACACTTGTCCAGTTCGTCTACACGCTCGCCACGGCCCTCGCACCCGTCCTGTTCGGCCAACTCGTCCAGGCCAGGCACGACGTGGCCCGCCAGCTCGTCGAAGTCGAAGAAGCCCGGGAACACGAACGGGCCCTGTACGCCGAGACCGTCCTCGCCCGCGAACGCGCCCAACTGGCCCGCGAGATGCACGACGTCGTCTCCCACCAGGTCAGCCTCATCGCCGTCCAGGCCGGAGCCCTGCAGATGGCCGCCCATGACTCCGGCGCCCGCGAGGCAGCCCGCACCATCCGCACCCTGAGCGCCGACACCCTCGACGAACTCCGCCACATGGTCACGCTGCTCCGCGCCTCGGGCGGCAAGGCAACCGAACTCACCCCCCAGCCCACCCTTGCCGACCTCCGGCAGCTCATCGCCAACAGCGGCATCGAGACCACCCTGACCGGAGAGCTTCCTCCCGGCATCAGCACCACCGCCCAGCGCACCATCTACCGCACGGTCCAGGAAGCCCTCACCAACGTGCGCAAGCACGCCCCCGGAGCCCGTGCCGACGTACGCCTGTGGCAGGACGCACACCACTTCGGCGTCACCGTCACCAACACCGCTCCCACCCGCCCGACCGTCGCCCTGCCCAGCGCACGCCACGGCCTCATCGGCCTGAAAGAACGCGCCGAACTCCTCGACGGCACCCTCACCGCCGAACCCACCCCGGAAGGCGGCTACAAGATCGAACTACAAGCCCCCGGCCGGCCCGCCTGATCGTGGGTCTTTGCTCCGGACAGATCGGTGGCGGTTGCGCGCGTCGGCTGTCCTGTCAGCCCGTCGTGGCCGGCTCGCCGGGGTCCTCGCGGTTGCCGGGCTCCTCCCGGTTGCCGGGTGAGACCCTGCACTCGATCTGGTCGTCCCGCACGTCGCAGATGACGGTGTCGCCGGGGCTCACCTGGCCGTCGAGGAGCATGGTGGACAGCCGGTTGTCGAGTTCGGTCTGGATGGTGCGGCGCAACGGCCTGGCCCCGAACTCCGGCTGGTAGCCCTGGTGTGCGAGCCATTGCTTGGCTGCGTCGGTCACCTGGAGAGTGACCTGTTGGGCGTGCAGCCTGCGGCGGCTGCGTTCAAGCAGCAGATCCACGATGTGCACGAGGTCGTCGCGGGTGAGCGCGTGGAAGACGACCACCTCGTCGATGCGGTTGAGGAACTCGGGACGGAAGTGGCTGCGCAGCTCGGCCATCAGCTCATCGCGGATCTCCTCGACGGCGCCGTGGTGATTCAGGATGAGTTGAGATGCGAGGTTGCTGGTCATGATGACGACCGTTTGGCGGAAGTCGACGGTACGGCCTTGTGCGTCGGTCAGCCGCCCGTCGTCGAGTACTTGGAGCAGCAGGTTGAAGACGTCCGGGTGCGCCTTTTCCACCTCGTCGAACAGCACCACGCTGTACGGCTTGCGGCGGACGGCCTCGGTGAGCTGGCCGGCTTCGTCGTAGCCCACGTACCCCGGAGGTGAACCGACGAGGCGCGAGACCGTGTGGCGTTCCTGGAACTCGCTCATGTCGAAGCGGATCAGCCGGTCTTCCTGGCCGAAGAGGATGTCCGCGATGGCCTTGGCCAGTTCGGTCTTGCCGACGCCGGTGGGGCCGAGGAAGAGGAAACTGCCGGTGGGCCGGTCGGGGTCGCCCATCCCCGCACGCCCGCGCCGTACCGCCTGTGCCACTGCGGTGACCGCCTCGTCCTGGCCGATCACCCGCTCGTGCAGGGTCTCCTCGAGGCGGGTCAGGCGTTCACGCTCGGAGGCCGTCAACTGGGCGACGGGGATGCCGGTGCGCCGGGAGACAACTTCTGCGATGTCCTCCTCGGTGACCTCAGCGGCGGGTGCCCGTTCGCCGTCCAGGCCCGAGAGCCTGCCCTCCGACTCGTCGATCTGCCTCTTGAGCCCGGCGGCTCGTTCGTAGTCCTCGTTGTGGACGGCCTCGTCCTTTTCCCGGTTCAGCCGGGTCAGCTCCTGATGGATCTCATCTGCTTCGGGGCTGTCGGCGCCGCCGCGCAGTGCCACCCGGGCGCCCGCCTGGTCCATCAGGTCGATGGCCTTGTCGGGCAGGAAACGGTCGGTGATGTAGCGGTCGGAGAGGGTCGCCGCGCTCTCCAGTGCCGTGTCGGTGAAGCGGACGCCGTGGTGGGCCTCGTAGGAGTCGCGCAGTCCCTGAAGGATCTCCACGGTCTCCTCCACCGTGGGTTCGGGCACGATGACCGGCTGGAAACGGCGTGCGAGTGCGGCGTCCTTCTCGATGTTCTTGCGGTACTCGTCCAAGGTCGTGGCGCCGACCAGGCTGAGGTCGCCGCGTGCCAGAGCGGGTTTGAGGATGTTGCCCGCGTCCATGGCGCCCTCACCGCCGCCACCGGCGCCGACGACCGTGTGGAGTTCGTCGATGAACAAGATGATGCTCTCCTGCGCATCGGTGACCTCGTCGATGACCTTCTTCAGTCGCTCCTCGAACTCTCCGCGGTACTTCGAACCGGCCACCAGACCTGACAGGTCCAGTGCCACCACCCGCCGGTCCCGCAGGGTCTTGGGCACGTCGCCGGAGACGACGCGCTGCGCGAGACCCTCCACGATGGCGGTTTTGCCGACTCCTGGATCGCCCAGCAGCACCGGGTTGTTCTTCGAACGCCGGGAGAGGATCTCCACCGTCTGCTCGATCTCCTCCGCGCGGCCCACCACCGGGTCCAACCGCCCGGCGCGCGCCTCGTCCGTGAGATCGCGACCGTACTCGTCCAGCGTGGGCGTGGCAGCGGACCCGCCCGCCGCTGCACCGCCGGCCCCGCCATGGCCCCTGCCGCCGCGGCCAGTTCCCGCACCGCCGTCAGAGCCCAGGACGCCGGCCGCGCCGGACGAGGGGTCCTCCACGACCGCGGCAAGCAGGTGCTCGGGCCCGATGTACGACGCACCAGCCTCCTGGGACTTGGCGTGGGCCTTGAGCAGGGCCCGCTTTGCCGCCGGGGTCAGCTGCGGTTCCTCCACCGAGTCGCCGGTGGGCAGCGACTGCTCCACCTGTGCCGCCAGCGCGTCGGGGTCGGCGCCGGCCTGTGCGAGGAGTTGGCGACCGGGATCGACCTGGGTGGCGGCCCACAACAGGTGCACGGTGTCGAGATCGGCCCCGTCCGCGGCGGCCCGCCCGCCGGCCGTCGCCAGAAGTTCCTGCGAGGCGTCACTGAGCAAGCGACCGATGGGCACGCGCTGGACCGCCGGCGGGGAGGCCGCGGGGCTCGTGCCGAAGAAGCGGTTGAACAGGTCCGAGAAGGGGTCACCGGACCCGAAGGGCGAAGTGGTCACAGCGGCTGTCCGTCCTGACGGCGTCCGGCCCACCCGACGAGCCGGATGCCGCGTTCGTTGGCGAGAAGGAGGCGACTCGCGGAGACAAGCTCATGCTGTCGGGCGGTGGCAGGGGTTGCCGGTGCGCGGGCCTTTCCCCACCGTGGTAGCTCAGCGGTGTCGGCGCACGTCAGCCGCCGCGCCGTTCGTCCACGCGAGTGACCCGCCGTTTCGGGGGAGTGAGTGTCGGAGCACTCGCGTCCGGAGCCTGGGGCAACGCCCTTGGCCGGTATTGCATCGGCCGCCGACGTGTGCGTCGACGCGGGCGGGGACAGCCTCAGGCAAAGGAGACCAGAGGCCGCTCGGCCTCTCATCCCTCGAGTGAGGGGAGTGCTTGCGCCTTTGCCTGCGGGGTTTTGCACCCGCACCCTGTAGTAGGTGACTGCCGAGGGTGACTCCTGCTCGCTGAGTGCCGGTACGCCATCCGCGAGGGCCTGTCTTCGGCTGGCGGAGGACCTCGGGGCTGCGCCTGACGACGGAGGGGGCCGCTGAGGCGGGACTGCCGGACACTTGGCACGGCGTGATGATGCTGGGGATGGTCCGCTCGGTAGGGGCCGGGTCGTTCGCGACGGTGGTTGTTTTCCCGGATCGCCGGCATCTGTGTCGCCCCAAGGCATGAGGGCCGGGGGCGCCGATGGAGCTGACCCAGAGCAGCCCGACGTCCCGGGTGCGGGGTCCGGGCACCCGGGACGCGACGGCCGCGGGCGCACCGAGCGGTGTCCCCTTGGCCGGTACTGCGGTAGGGCTGGGGATTGCCCCGGTTCCACGTTAGGCATAACCCTTTGTGGACATGATCCGGTCAGCGCAGGCCTTGATCCTTTAAGCGCAACCGTTTCGTGCCTGCGGCGGAGGTTCAGCGTGAGCTCAGGTGCCGGGACGGCAGACTTGCATGAATGCCGAACTATTCTGTGGCCGATGTTCCGCAGGAATGTGCGATTCCGCCGCTCTGGCCTCGGCCTGCCGACCCGGTGCCGGCCCGCGAGCCGGCCGGCGGTGGAGGACCGGCTCCTCGACCCGGATCGCGCTGTATCAGCCCCGCCCATGTCACAGACGGAGTCACGGCATTGCGCCTGGATGTTGAGACCGACAAGCACCACATGCCGGCCGGCAGGCAGGAGACGGGACAGCCGTCGGCCCGCCCGGCCGCGCATCAGGGAGCGGCTCTTCGCGCCGAAGCCACCCGGCCGGTCCGACTCCGTACCGGTGACCTGGACGAAGCCCGGCAGATCATCGAGCAGAACTTCTACAGCAACGCCGTCGACCTGCTCCAGCCAACGGCCGCCCTCTCCGGGCGCTTCGCGGTCAGCCGCCTCAGCGGTGTGACACTCGGCGTCCTGCAGTTCGGCGCGGATCTGCGGATGCGGTTCGGCGAGCTCGGCGCCTACCACGTCGACATACCGCTTTCCGGGACCATGGCATGGCACCAGGGACGCGTCGAACCTCTTCTGGCGACGGTGGACGAAGCCGCCGTCTTCCAGCCGGGCCGCACCACGGTGCTGGACCGGTGGAGCGGTGACTGCCAACTCCTCGCGGTGAAGATCGAGCGGCCCGCGCTGGAACTGCAGATGGAGCGTCTGCTCGACGCCCCGCTCCGGCTGCCCCTGCGGCTGCGCCCCGCCATGGACGTCTCTCGTGGCCATGGACGCAGCTGGGTCCGGCTGGCCCAGACGGCGGCGGAGGATGCTCAGGCATCCCAAGGGCTCACCGGGCAGGCACTGGTGGCCGACCGGCTGCACGAGGCGCTGTTGATCGGCCTGCTGCTGGCAGCGGAACATCCTTACCGCGAAGAGCTGGCGCGGCCGGTCCGGCCCAGCCGTCCCGCCCCGGTCAAGCGCGCCATCGACGCGATGGAGGCACACCCGGAGCATCCGTTTACCGTGGCAGCCCTCGCGGAGATCGCCGGGGTGGGCATCCGACGGCTGCAGCAGGGTTTTCGCCAGCACGTGGGCATGTCTCCCATGGATTACCTGCGCCGGGCACGGCTGGCCCGCGTCCACCAGGAGTTGCGCGCGAAGGAATCAGGCCAGGTGACCGTCACTGATGTCGCCTTCCGCTGGGGCTTTACCCACCCGGGCCGGTTCGCCGCCGCCTACCGTCAGCGTTATGGAGTGGCACCCTCGACAACGCTGTCCGAGACGGTCCCTTAGGAGTGGCGAACCCTGGGCCGGTCGAGCCGCAGAGCAGCGTGGATAGCCACTACGAGCACCACCGCGACCGCGCCGAAGGCGGCACTGGGTGTGCGGAAAAGCGTGTCACCGCGGATCGCGGCAACCGGTGGGGCATCCTGTTGGCACAGGTGCTCCAGGGCAGCCGAGAGGGGTGGGGTCGTGCGGACATCGTCTTCGAGGGTCACTGTCGTAGCTCTTCTGGCGGATCCGGACGCACCGACAGCGGTCGCACAGCGCTTGGCACGCGTCCTTCCGGCTCGGCTCGCCGGCAGATCCGGCCCGGGGCGACGGTTCGACATCGAGGTGGTGAGCGAGCCCTTCACTTCGGGCAGCGAGGACCCGCCCACGTTGATGAGCCGGATCAGGGAGCGTGCAAGCTCGGAGGGCTGGGACGTCGTTGTGGCGCTCACCGATCTTCCATTGCACGCCGACGGGCACACGTTGGTGGTGGATGTGCAGCGCAGGCACGGCCTGGCACTGTTGTCCCTGCCCTCGCTGGGTGGCTTGCGGCTACAGACAAGAGCCCGGCAGGCCGTGGAAGAAGCCGTGCTTGGCCTAGTGGATCCGAAGGCCGAAGGGGGCAAGGAGAACAGACACCTCCAATCCTTGCGGGCGCCGCTCGCCGGACGCCTCGTGCCTGTCCACCCGGACCCGGCCGGTGGCGAGGACGTGCCTGATCTTCGTTACGTCGTCAGCGGCCGACGGGGCCGCCTACGGGTGCTCGGCGGGATGGTCCGCGCCAACCGGCCCTGGCGGCTGGTACCGGGGCTGTCGAAGGCGCTGGCGGCCGCGTTGGCGACCGGGCTATCGCCACCGTGAACTCGACCGTCTGGAGTCTGGCCGAAGCCCTGAGCTCGCCTCGTCTTGTCATTGCCACGGCTGGATCTCTCGCCATCATGATCGGATGGCTGATCGTGGACGCGCAGCTGTGGCATCGCCGGTCGAAGAGCTCACCGGAGGCGAGACAGCGGGCAAGGCTCTATAACGCCTCGACGATCGTGACCGTCGGGATCGGAGTGCTCGTCTGCTACGTCGGCTTGCTGATCATCAACTTCATGTGGGCGCTGTTCATCCTGAACGATCGCGTCTTCGCGTCCATGACGCGATCCCCCCTGGACGCAGCGGATTACGTGACGCTGGCCTGGTTCGTTGCTTCGGTCGCCACCGTGGGCGGTGCGCTGGGATCGGGCCTGGAAAGCGATGAGGCGATCCGGGCGGCCGCCTACTCCAAGCGTGAACAGGATCGCCGTCGTGTACTGCAGGGTGACCGCGGCGACTAGGAGCTGTTCGGTGTTCGGGTCATGTAGTGGGGGGCGAGGTGTTTCGATCGCATGATCGAGCCTTGTAGGCGGAGGCCGACCTCGTAGTTTCCGGGGGTTTGTCGTAGCGAGTGGGTGCGCCACGAGGCGCCATGGAATCAGAGTGCGCCACTCGAACTCGGCACACCGGTACAGGTATTGGAGCCTGGATACGGGTGGAAGTCATGCCGCGGAGGTGTGGTCAGATCCGGTAGATCTGGCCCGTCTGCGGCCCCTCCACCGACCTTACGTAGGCCTGTGCCACGTGCTCCAGCGGAACCGACCCCATGCCGGGGAAGAAGTCTCCGTACGTGTCGAGGGACTCGGTGAAGACGTTGGGGGAGACCGCGTTGACACGCTGCGGGGCGATCTCGATCGCAGCCGCGCGGACGAAGGACTCGACGGCGCCGCCCGCCAGAGAGGCGGCGGCACCGGTGCGGATGGGCTGCTGGGCGAGAATCCCGGTGATCACCGTGAAGGAGCCGCGCTCCGAGAGGTGGGCGAGGCCCTGGCGGACGAGTTCGACCTGGGAGAGGACCTTGCCGGTGAACGCGGACTGCCACGCGTCGGGACCGAGTTCGGGCAGCGGCGCGTACGGGACGTTGCCTGCCGCGCTGACGACGGCGTCGAGCGGGCCGATCGCGCCGGCGGCCTCGTACAGGGCGGTGATCTGGTCCGGGTGGGAGATGTCGAAGCGCAGGTCGCCGGAGGTGCGGCCGACGGTGGTGACCTTGTGACCGCGCGCGCTGAGCGCCGCGTCCACGCCGGCGCCGAGGGTGCCACCGGCGCCGATCAGAAGGATGTGCTGGGGCTGATTCGTCATGGAGGCCACGCTAGGCAGCGCGGATGCAGGCAGGGAAATGCCTTTTGGGCACCGCTTATGATCGTGGGTAATGAATGTCGAGCTGCGTCATCTACGGGCCGTGCGGGCGATCGGCGACGAGGGGTCGCTCACGGACGCCGCGCGCGTCCTGCATCTCACGCAGCCCGCCCTCTCACGCACTCTCGCCCAGCTCGAGCAGCGGCTCGGCGTACGCCTCGTGGAACGTACGACACGCAGCGTGCGGCTGACCGGGCCGGGGCGTCGGCTGTGGGAGCACGCGCACCGGATCCTCGGCCAGCTCGACGACGCGCTCGCAGAGGTGACTGGGGCCGGTGTGCCCCGTCCGCTGCGGCTTGCCTTCGCCTGGGCGGCGCTCGGCAGCCACACGGTCCCGGTGCTGCGTGGATGGCGCGAGCGGTGTCCCGACATCCCCGTGGAGGTGCGCCGGGCCGACGACCCATTGGCCATGCTGCACCGCGGCGGCGCCGACCTGGCGTTTTTGCGGGCGCGTCCCGATGCTGACGACGCGCAGGTTCGGCATCGGGCGCTGACCAGCGAACCCCGGGTGGCCGCTGTGCCCGTGGGGCACCCGCTGGCTGACCGCGCGGACGTGACGCTGGCCGAGCTGGCCGAGGAGACCGTGGCCCTGTGCGCGACGGCGGCGACCACCGGGGCCGAGCTGTGGAGGGATGGGAAGCGGCCGACCACCATGACGGTGCCGGGCGTCGACGAGTGGCTGACGACCATCGCGACGGGCATGGCTGTCGGCGTGACGGCCGAAGGGACGCTCCATCAGCACTCGCATCCGGAGGTCCGCTACCTGCCGGTGCGTGACGCTGAGCCGGTCACGGTGCACCTGGCCTGGCCTGCGAGGCCGCTGCATCCGGCAACGGAGGCATTCCGTCGGCACGCCGAGCAGTACCTGGCGGAACACGGGGTGGGCTGACCGCCGGGGCGGGGTAAGGCGCGTTTCTCTCCTGACCGAGCATGCGAGAGCGACCGAGCGCGGCACCTACGGTCGGCAGCGATGCGAGGCGCTCCCCGGTCGCCGATGACCTAGGAGCGACATGGGCCGCTCACGTAGTCGGGCATGCCGGGCTGTGCGCCGATGTCGTTGAGCCAGTGCACGAGCAGTGTGATGGACGAGGCGCCGACCAGTGGGCCCCATACGGTGCCGAGGCCGCCGACGACGGCCATGACCAGAAACTGGATGGACAGCAGTACTCCGAAGGAGCCTGGGGCGAGGTAGGCCATGAAGAAGGCGAAGATCCCGCCGGTGAGTCCGGTGAGTCCGGTGAGTCCGGTGAGTCCGGCGAACGCCGCCGAGAGGCCGAAGACCGCCAGCTTGTAGCGACCCACCGGCACCCCACAGGAGGCCGCCGCCATCTCGCTGGTGGCGAGCGCGCGCAGGCCCCGGCCGGGACGGGAGCGGACGATGTTGATGGTGAGGACCATGACCGCCAGGAGGGCCAGCCGGGCGGCCCAGGCGTAGCCCCAGTATCCGGTGATCTGGTGCGAGCTGGCTCCGAGGGCGGGGATTCCGCTCAGGCCGATGTCTCAGCCCAGCCAGGACTCTTGGCCGATCACCGCGAGCACGATGAGCTGGAAGGCCAGTGTGGCGAACGCGAGGTAGTGCCCGCGAAGGCGCAGCAGCGGGATGCCGACGGCCAGGCCGGTCAGCCCGGCGGCGAGCGGGACGCAGGCCAGCCCGAGCAAGGTCGGCAGGCCGTGGAGTGCCAGCAGCGCCGCGGTGCAGGCGCCCACGGCGTAGAACGCGCCGTGGCCCAGGGAGATCTGGCTTCCCTCGTTGCTGTCAACTCAAATGGCGCCGCTTTAAAGAGGGTTGACCAGATTGGTGGTGCCTGGCCGGGTTGACCCCGGTCACCGACGGCGTGATCGAACCTACCGCTCAAGGGCTCTCTTCCCAGAGAGCCTTTTCTGTTTCTACCGGGCCCCCGGACGAGCATCCCGGGGGCCTCCGCATGTCGACGAACCACCAGGTGGTCATCGACCCCGACCTCCGTCTGGTTGTGGTGGTCGGCCAGCCCATGCCCGGCAACCGCAACGCCTGCCGGGCATGGGAGGAGTCCGGGGCCAAGGCCGCCGTTGGCCGGACAACCACGATCGCCGGCGGTGTCTACCTCGGTACAGGCCTCGTCATCCCGCACCGCCTGCCCCGCGGCGGCGAACTGACCGGCTGGCAGGCCGAACACAACTACGACCACAAGCAGGTTCGCGCCCGCGTCGAGCACGCCTTCGCCCGGATGCGTAGGCGGGCAACGCCGGGCATCGCGTGGCGCACACCGTAGACCTCGCTCTCACGGGACGGCTCCCGCCGCATGCGGGACCTGAGAAGGCCCCCGGGAGACGGCTCCCCAGCTCGCAGTCCCGAAGAAAAGTCAGTCGAGGCAGAACTCGTTGCCCTCGATGTCCTGCATCGTGATGCACGACTCGTTGACGCCATCGGCGCGCTGCGTCAGCACGTGCTTCGCGCCGAGCGCCATCAGCCGTGCGCATTCGGCCTCGAGGGTGGCCAGGCGCTCGTCACCCACGAGCCCGGCGCCGGCCCGCACACAGAGATGCACCCGGTTCTTGACGATTTTGCCTTCGGAAACTCGCTGGAAGAGCAGACGCGGGGCCACGCCCGAGGGATCAGTACACGCGAAGTAGATCTCGTCCTCAGGCGGCAGCGAGTGGTGGTACTCCTCCCACGTGGTAAAGCCCTCCGGGACGGTCGGTACGACATACCCCAGCACCTCGCACCAGAAGGAGGCCAGGCGCGCAGGTTCCGCGCAGTCGAAAGTCACTTGGAACTGCTTGATCGTTGACATCGGCGCACGGTAACAGGGGCCCTGCTCATCTCCCCGGACGGGGGGATCCACACGTTGCCGGGAGGACGGCCCCTGCCATCCGCTGCTGGGTCGTGCGGTCACGGGGGCGAACCGAGGTCAGTGCTTTCCCAAAGGGGAACCACGATCCCGGCCACTCTCGTGCTGCCAAAGATCAATCGTCCGCGCCCACATCCAACTCAAGGCCCCCACCGGCCCCCGGGAGTCACGCGAGGGTCAGGCCCCCTCGTCCTTGTCGTCCTTGTCGAAGGGGCCTTCCTATGTCCCGTTCGGGCCGGGTGGGCCCGGTTCGGTTTGCTGGCTGGAGCATGGGGGCGAACAGGCGGAGGAAGTCGCGCGGGGCGACGTCGGGGAGGCGTTGGCGCGGCGGCCGCGGGCGATGCGACCGGGCCGGCCGCGTCGTAGCGGGCCCTGCACACCGGCCGCGTGCCGCGCCCACTTCGCGACCGTCTCCTTTGGCACCTGGATGTAGTGCATCGAGGCGGTGCCGGTAAAGGCGCAGGCGGGCATGGCGCAGTGCACGGGGGAGGCATCGATGCCCAACAAGGGGTAGGTCATCGAGGCGGGTGGCGATTACTGGGCTGCGCCTCCCAGGCACACGGTGATGGGGCGGCGGGGTGGGTCGGTGGTGTGGTGGATGGTTCTGCCTGGTGGTGCGGGTGCCGCCGGTGATGCGGTGTCAGCTGATGCCGCTGCCGCTGCCGCTGCCGCTGCAGGTGCTGCAGGGGCCTGTCCTTCGGCGTTCGACGGGGAGCAGATTGCCGGGTGGTCACGGATCGCGCGTGAGGAATAGGCCCTGTCGGCCAGGACCATGTCCGGCCGGGTGCGGGGCCGTCCGGGGGCGCCGGGGCCCCGCAGACGGGTCATGACATTGGTGAACGCGGGTGCGTCGCCGGCTTGCCCGGCGGTCAGGACGAAGGCCAGGGGCCGGCAGCGGCCGTCCGAGGCCAAATGGATCTTTGTGGTCAGTCGGCCGCGGGACCGGCCGATGGCGTGGTCGGCCGGTTCACCGGGCGGGGCCCCTTTTTGCGGGCCCCGGCCGCGTGCTGGTGGGCGCGCACGATCGTGGAGTCCACCGAGACGGCCCAGTTGAGGTCCTCCTCGGCGTCGGCCTGGGCCATCAGCGCGGTGAAGACCCTCTCCCACGTGCCGTCGATGGCCCACATCCGCAGCCGGTTGTAGACGCCTCGCCAGTTGCCGTACCGCACCGGCAGGTGAACCCACTGCGGCCCGGTCTGGAACGTGAAGGCGATCGCGTCGATCACCTCACGGTGATCTCGCCACCGGCCGCCCCGCTTCGGCGTCCGGTCCGGGAGCAATGGCTCAATCCGCGCCCACTGGCGTCAATCAACGAGAAACCCGGACCAACGACCGACTGATCTAAACGAAACCGCCTAGTAGACACGGCCTGCGGCGAGTGAGATGGCTGCGGATCAGACGATGTGGCGGCCGCCGTCGACCGTGATGACGTCACCTGTCGTGTAGGTGGCGCGGATCAGAAAGTGGACCGCCTCGGACACGTCCTCGGGAGTGCCCACGCGCTTGAGCGGGGTGTTGGCGGTGATCCAGTCGCGGGAGCTTTCCCAGACCTCGTCGGCCTCGGCGTACCAGGCGGTGTCGACAAGTCCGGGGGCCACCGCGTTCACACGGATATCCGGGCCGAGTTGGGAGGCGAGCAGACGCGTCATGTGGTTGAGCGCGGCCTTGCTCACGGCGTAGGGGATCGAGCTGCCCAGGGCGCGGGTGGCCGACACGGAGGAGATGTTGATCACCGAGGCGGAGCCGGAGGCGCGCAGGTGAGGAACGGCGGCGGCGGTCAGCTGCCAGGCGCCGAAGACGTTGACGTCGAAGATCTCCCGCCAGGCGCTGATGTCTGCGCCCTCAAGGTCGTTCAGTGGGATGAAGCGTGTGGTGCCCGCGTTGTTCACCAGGACGTCGAGGCGGCCGTATGCGTCGATCGCCGCCTGCACGATGCGCTGGGCGTCCGCGGGGTCGGCCACATCACCCTTGACGTACACAGCGTCCGGCAGCGACGACGCGAGTTCCTTGCCGGCGGCCTCGCTCCTGGCGGAATTGACGACTATTCGCATTCCTTCGTCGGCCAGCCGGCGGGCAACGGCTGCGCCAATTCCAGATGACGAACCGGTGATTAGTGCGACGCGGCTCTCGGTCATTTCCCGTCCCCTGTTTTGCTGTTGACATGATCAGGAGCGGATCATAGCCTACCGTCAGACGGAATAGGTATTCCGCATTGCGGAAGTCTATCGGTGAAGAGTGTCCCGTTCGGGCAGCGTCGCCCCATTTTCTACCGGACCCTTCCCCGCGCCCCGGGACTCTTGCGCCACGGGTGATCCGGCGTTCATTCATGCCCTGGGAGGGCGTCCTCTGCCCGGGTAGGGCACTCGCAGCGAATTTGGGGGATTCATGCCGTCATGGCCTGTGGCTGGTTTGCGCAGCGGTACCGGGGGAGTGCACCGTCTTGTCGCTGAGCGCATGAGGGACGGCTCCGCAACCTTGTCCGTGCGTGAGGCACTGACCGGACGTGAACTCAGCCGCGAAGAGGTGTGGCGGGAAGCCGGCGTTGTGGCCGCTCGGCTTGCGGGACGCGGGATCGGCACCGGTGACGTCGTCGCACTCGACCTGAACCGCAGCGCGGATCTCATCGTCGCCGTACTCGGGGTGGTCCGGGCCGGGGCCGCCTATCTCCCGGTGGATGGCCAGGCGCCGACCGACAGGATTGCCACGATTCTTCAGGACGCCCGAGTGGCGGCCATCATCGTGGGCCGGGGCGAGGGCTACCGTGACCGGCCGCTGGGTACTGACGCTGGTGTGCCCGTCCTGACCATCGGCGACGGGGACGACCCGTATGGGGCGCTCGATGCCCCCGACGTCACCGTGGCCGACGACGCCCCGCTATGCGTGGGGTACACCTCGGGCTCCACCGGCGTTCCCAAGGGTGTCGTCGTACCCCACGGCGCCGTGCACGACCTGGTGACCGACACCGCACAGCCCGGCGCAATCACTTCCAACGACCGAGTCGGACAGCTCGCCAACCCGGCCTTCGACGCTTTCACCTGGGAGGTCTGGGGCGCCCTGACCACCGGCGCACCGCTGATCGTGCTGCCCACCGTCGTCGAGACCGACCTCGAGCGATGGGCGGGCCTCCTCGTCGCCGAACGGATTTCCACTGCGCTGCTGACCACCTCGCTCTTCCATATGGTGGCCCGCGAAGCCCCTGCGGCGCTCGCTTCTCTGCGCCAACTCCTGGTGGGGGGTGAGCAGATGGAGCTGGCCGCTACTGAACGTGTGCTCGCCGCGGGCGGGCCCGAACTGTTGCTCAACATCTACGGGCCCACCGAGACCACCGTGTTCGTCACAACGTTCACCTGCACACCGCAAACGTTGGCCGGGCGTACCCGAATCCCGATCGGGCAGCCGGTGCGCAGGGTGCGGCTGCATGTGCTCGACGAAGAGATGCGCCCAGTCGCCCCAGGCGAGACGGGTGAACTCTGTGTCAGTGGCCCCTCGGTGACCAGCGGCTACCTGCACAACCCCGAGCGCACCGGTCGCTCCTACGTTGCGTACACGGCGCCCGATGGCGCCACCGGAACCATCTACCGCACAGGTGACCGCGTGCGACAGCTGCCGGACGGTCAGTATGAGGTCGTCGGCCGCGCCGACCGGCAGGTCAAGCTGCGCGGCTTCCGTATCGAACTGGAGGAGATCGAACAGGCCGCCGTCGCGACCGGCCGCACCGAGGCCGCCTTCGTGGAGAAGCACGGCGAGGGGCACACCGCCCGCCTGGTGGGCGCGTTCCTGCGCCCTGCGGTATCAGGGGAGGCGGCAGCCGGAGAGCTGGCCGCAGCACTGGCGGAGCTGCTGCCCGCCTATATGCTGCCCGCCATGTGGGTGCCGCTGGCCGAGCTGCCGTTCGGTTCCACCGGAAAGGCCGACCGGACCCGTATCAAGTCCGTGCTGGCCGAGGCCGCCGAAGCTGCCGTGACCACCCCGGCGGTTGCCGAAGAGCCAGCCGCGACCAACCCGGCCGGTGCGGTCGTCGCCGAAGTATGGGCCGAACTCCTTGGCCTTCCCGGCCCGTCGGACGTGCAGGCCACCGACGACTTCATCGGCCTGGGCGGCAACTCGATCCTGGCGACGCAGGCGGCGTTCCGCATCGGTGAACGCCTGGGCATCCGCCTCGACCCCACCGACGTGCTGCTCACGCCCAGCTTCGCGGAGCTGGTGGACCAGCTGGGCCGAGCCTCGAAAGTCTGAATCCGACCAGCCCTCAAGCACAGACGTCCGCAACCTCTCCCGGGTGCGGGCTCCCCTCTCATCGCGCAGCCGCGGATCTGGCCGTACGGGCCGGACCGCCATGCGGGCGTGCGGGCGAACCGCCGTGTAGCGGCCTGCTGCCGTCCCGCCGCATTGCCGCACTGTCCTGAACCATTGTTAGGAGAACCACTGATGGCGCCTGAGCGCCCACCGGCGCCCGCACGCCGCGAGGTCACCGTCGCCCCCCTCTCGCAGGCCCAGGAACGGCTCTGGTTCATCCACCAGGCGGCCCCCGCATCCCCTGTCTACAACGTGCCCCTGCTCACCCGCTGGCATGAGCCGATCGACCTCCCCGCTCTGGCGCGTGCGCTGGAAGCACTGGCTGCACAGCATGCGGTCCTGCGCACCACGTACACGATGCGCGGCGGCCGCCCGGTGCAGGTCGTCGGCGCACCCGGTCCCGTGCCGCTGGAGGTGGTCTCCGCCACGGCACCCGATCCGGACGAGGTGGCGCGCCGCGCCCGTGCCCCCTTTGCGCTGGAAAGCGAGGCGCCGTGGCGCGCCACCGTATGGCAACAAGCGGACGGCGGGCACGGCGCCCTGCTTTTGACCATTCATCACATCGCCGTCGACGGCTGGTCGTTGCCCGCCCTCTACGAGGGACTGGCCTCGGCATACGAGCAGGCACTGGCCAACGCGGACCGGATCGACCTTCCCGAGCCCCCCGTGCACTATGCGCAGTTCGCCCTACGGGACCGGGAAGCCGCGTCAGAAGCCGCACTTGAGGAGTTGGTCGCGCAGCGGGCCGTCGTCCTCGCTCCGGCTGCGGGCCGTGACCTCGCGCTCGGCCCCTGCCGACCGCGGCAGCGGACGTTGGAAGGTGACCGGGAAGGGGCGCAGCACCGCTTCACGCTGCCCGCCGAATTGGCCTCCTCCGTGACGGGCTTGGCGCGCACCTTGAGGGTCACGCCCTTCGTGGTGCTTTTCGCCGCGTTCCAGGCCGTGGTCCAGCGGTGGAGCGGTCGGGAGCGGTTCCTGCTTTCCACCGTCGCGGCGAACCGGCCGAGCGCCGATGTCGAAGGCCTCGTCGGGTTCTTCGTCAACACCGTCCCGCTGATGTGCGCCCCCGACTCCGAGGCCGGATTCGACCGGCTGTGCGCCGACTCACGCGGAGAGGCCTTCCGCGTCCTGACGCACCAGCGGATCCCCTTCGACAAACTCGCCGCACGCCTCGGCGGCGAAGGGCTCGCCGACGTGGGCTTCATCCTGCAGAACGCCCCAGCCGCGAGCACCGGCGTGCGGTGGGCGCCGCCCGAACTGCTGCCGACCGACACGGCCAAGCAGGACCTCTCGTTCGTCCTGGAATACGCGCCCGGCGGCGGACTGGCCGGCACGGTGGAGTACGCCACCGACCGGTACTCCGCCGCCACGGCCCGGCGCATCGCCGAGAGTTACACGGCGCTGCTCACCGCGGCCGTCGCTGCACCCAACACCCCGATCAAGGACCTACCCGTCACGCTGCGGGCTTCCGGCGCGCTGCCGCACGGAGTCCTTGTGGGACGGACCGCCGCCCCTTTCCCGGCCGTCACGGTCGCCGAGGCACTGGAGTCGGCGCTCGCCGCCGCGGACCCCGAGCGGATCGCCGTGGAGTGTGCGGGCACCAGCCTGACCTGGGGTGAACTCGCCCGCTGGTCCGGCGCGGTGGCCGCGCACCTGCGTGCCGAGGGGGCAGGCCCCGCAACCTGCATTCCGGTCCTCGCCGCCCGGGGCCCGGCTCTCGTCGCCGCATGGGTCGGGGTGCTGCGATCCGGTGCGGCCTTCGTGCCGCTGGCCATGGACACCCCCGCGGCACGGATCGCGTACATCCTCGAACAGACCGCTGCCGACACCGTCCTCGTCTGCGCCGCGGGCGCCGACCTGCTCGCCCACCTAGACACCCTCGCCAAGCCGCAACTCCTCGAGGAACTCCGAACACTGCCTGGTGAATTCACCCCACCGGCCGCCGCGGCGGGACCGGACGACCCGGCGGCGGTGATCTACACCTCCGGAACCACCGGCCGCCCCAAAGGCGTCCTCGTGCCGCACCGCGGTCTGCTCGCCACCGCCCTGTGGTGGGGTGACGACTGCGGTCTCGGCCCCGACGACCGGCTGCTCCTGACCGCGGGCACCGCCTTCGACCCTGCCGCCTTCAACGTCGTCGAGACCCTGCTCGCCGGCGCCCGCCTCGTCATCGCCGACGATGTGCAGCGGCGTGACCCGCGCGCCCTGTTGAGCCTGGTGCGCGGTCCCGAGGGCGCCACGGTCGCCGGCTCGCTCACGCCGAGCCTGCTGCACGCGATGCTGGAGGCCGACTCCGGTGGCGCGCAGGGCAGTTCACTGCGAGTGGTGTACTCGGGCGGTGAGGCCCTGCCCCAGCGCCTCGCCACCGAGTGCGCAGCGCGCTGGGGCGCGCGAATCGTCAACGTATACGGCCCGACCGAGGCCTCCTGCAACAGCACCTACGCACCGGTCGACCCCACCGCGGACGAGACGCCCGCCATCGGCGTGCCGCTGCCCGGGATGCGTGCGTACGTCCTTGGCCCGCGCGGCGAGGAACTGCCACCGGGGGTCCCTGGTGAGCTGTATGTGGCAGGTCCGGGCGTGGCGCTCGGCTACCTCGCGGCGCCCGAGCAGACGGCCACGGCCTTCCTGCCCGATCCGCACGCCGAGCGGTTCGGCGCCGGTCCGAAAGCCCATATGTACCGCACCGGCGATCTGGTGGTGCTGCGCGAGGACGGCCAACTCGGCTATCTGGGCCGCGCCGACGGCCAGCTCAAGATTCTGGGCAACCGCATCGAGCCGGCCGAAGTCGTCCGCCTCATCGAGGAGCATCCATCCGTCGCGATGGCCGCAGTGCACGCCGCCGGATCACCGCCCGCGCTGGTGGCGTATGTGGAACTCGCCTCCGGCGCCGAGCCACCCTCCCGCGAGGACCTGGTCAGGCCACTGCAACGCTGGCTGCTGCCCGCAGTTCTGCCGCGCGAGGTGTACGTGGTCGACGGACTTCCACGGACCGCCAACGACAAGGTCGACTTCGAGGCCCTGGCGACCCGGCGGGACCGGCCGCTGTCCGCGGCCGAGCAGAGCGGACCCGTCGACCTGACGCCGATGCAGCGCAGAGCAGCCCTCCTGATGACCGACGTGCTCCTGCGCAGCCGGGGCGCGGACCGCGGGAGGACGCCCTGCGAGACCGAGTCGCTGCCCGGCCCGGACGCCGACTTCTTCACGCTGGGCGGGCACTCGCTGCTGGCCGTACGGGTCGTCGCCGAGGCCGAGCGCCGCTACGGGAGGCCCGTGGCGCTGCGCACCTTCCTCGGCGATCCCACCGTGGCCGGTCTTGCCCGCGCTCTGGAGAACGCAACGCCGGCCGATGACAGCGGCATCGAGTTCGACCCCGGTGCCGAGCACCCCGCGAGCCCCGTGCAGCAGCGACTGTGGTCCCTGGACCGGATGCGGAACGTGCGGACCTCGTATCTGGCGCCCGGCATCGTGGAGTTCGACGGGCCCGTGGACCGTCCGCTTCTGACGGAGGCCTTCGCCCGCGCCCTCGCTCGCCATCCGGGACTGCGCTCACGCTTTCGTCTGGACACCAGGGCCCGCCGGGTGGTCTACCGCACCGACGGCCCGCCGCCCCAGGTCGCCTCGGCCGACGCCGCCTCGTGGAACGAGGCGGAGCGCGAGGAATACCTCGCGAAGGTGTGCTGGACCCCTTTCGACCTCGCCGCCGAAGCCCCCGCGCGGGGCGCGATCGTAGGGCTTGGGCCCGAGCGGACCCTGCTCGTGTACGGGGTGCATCACCTCGTCTCCGACGGCTGGTCCCTCGACCTCGTCCTGTCCGACGTGGCCGCGCTGTACCGGTCCCTGACCCATGGCACGGAGCCGAACCTGCCGCACGCAGCTCACCCCGCCGCCCTACGCGCACCGGCAGCTCCGGACGCAGCAGCGCTGGAACACCTGCTTGCCTCCCTGCGCGAGGCGCCCATCGACATCGAGCTGCCGCACGACCGGCCCCGCGGCACGTTTCAGACCGTCGAGGCGGACCAACGAGAACTGGCCCTGCCCGCCGGTCTGGCCGACCGGCTGCGGGATGCTGCGGCCGAGCTGCGCTGTACGTCGTTCATGCTCGGCGTCGCCCTGCTCGGGGCGGCACTCGCCCGGCGCGGCACACAGCGTGACTTCCTGTTCACCTTCCCCTGGGCGGCCAGGGACGGCGCTGCCCGAGCCTCCACCGTCGGCATGTTCGTCAACACCCTCGTCGTGCGGGCCGATCTGACCGGCGGGCCGAGCTGGCGTGAACTCCTGTGCCGCGTGCGCGAGTCCGCGCTGTCGGCCTACCGGCACGCCGACACTCCGTACGACCTGGTCGCCGCAGCGCTGCAGCCCGACCGGGACCCCAGCCGGCCCGCCGTCACCCCCGTCTACCTCACCGCGGCCGACGCACCTGCGCAGCCGCCCGCGCTCGGCGAGGCGGTCCGCGCACGGTTCGTCACCCCGCCCCGCCTGAAGTCCAAGTACGAGCTGGAGCTGACCGTCACCGGTGGACCAGGCCGCTACCACCTCTCTCTGACCTACCTCACCGCCCTGTTCGACGGTGCCACCGCCGCAGGGCTCCTCACCGACCTGGCGCAAGCCGCCGCCGATCTCGCCGACGATCTGGAGAATCCCGTGCTCACTCCCGCTTCCGACACCCAGCAGGCACCCGCGGCCGACCTCACCGACCAGGTGGCTGCCCTGTGGACCGAGGTCCTCGACGGCGCCGAGGTCGCCGGGGACGTGAACTTCTTCGACGCTGGGGGCGACTCACTGCTCCTGATGGTCCTCATGGAGCGTCTGTCCGAGCTCACCGGCCGGGACCTCGACGCGGCCGACCTGTTCGAACACAGCACCATCGACGCTCAGGTGGCCTTCCTTGAGGAGGGCTCCGCGTGAGCCACGACGGTTCCATCGCCGTCATCGGCATCGGCTGCCGCTTCCCCGATGCCTGGAGCCCGCAGGAGTACTGGGCCAACATCGCCGCGGGCCGGGTGTCGGTCCGCGACCTCGATCCGGCCGCGCTCAGGGCTGCCGGTCTGAGCCAGGAGACCTTGGACGCACCTGACTTTGTCAGCCGGGCGGCGTCCGTACCGGACGCCGGCGCCTTCGCCGCCGACTTCTTCGGCTACTCACCGGCAGAGGCGGCGGCCACCGACCCGCAGCAGCGGATCTTCCTCGAAGCATGCTGGCAGGCGCTCGAATCCGCCGGACATGCACCCTCGGGCGGCAGGCTCGTCACAGGAGTGTTCGCGGGCGGCAGCCCGAGCACCTACATGGCCGCTCTGCAGGCCTTTCGCGCCCACACCGATGGGGTCATGGGCGCCGTCGACGACGTCGCCCTGCACCTGGGCGGCCTGGGCGACTTCTTGCCCTCGCGGGTCGCCTACAAACTCGGGCTGCGCGGCCCGTCCATCGGGGTCCAGACCGCTTGCTCCTCGTCGCTGACCGCGGTGCATTACGCGGTCCTCAGCCTGCGCGCGGGTGAGTGCGACCTGGCGCTCGCGGGCGGAGCCTCCGTCAACGAGCCGCTGCTCGGCTACCGTCACCACCCCGGTGGCCTGCAGTCCACCGACGGCTACTGCCGCCCCTTCGACGCGCGGTCGACCGGCACCTCCTTCAGCTCCGGCGTCGGTGTCGTGGCGCTGCGGCGACTTTCGGACGCCCTGCGCGACGGTGACACCGTCCTTGCGGTGCTGCACGGCACCGCCGTCGGCAACGACGGGGCGGCCCGATCCGGCTTCACCGCACCGAGCCCCTCGGGCCTGGCCGACGTGGTGGCGACGGCGCTGGACGTCGCCGGGGTCCGTGGCGATCAGCTGCGCTACGTGGAGGCCCACGGCTCAGGCACACCGCTCGGCGATCAGATCGAACTGCGAGGCCTGACCGCGGGATTGCGCGCCACAGCGGACCGCACCGACGCGCCCGCGGCATTCTGTGCGCTCGGCTCCGTGAAAGCGAACATCGGGCATGCGGGCCCGGCCGCCGGAATCGCCGGTCTGATCAAGGCGGTCGAGGTGGCACGGACCGGCGCGCTGCCGCCGCATCCGCTGTTTGAGCGCCCCCGTAACCCGGGAGTGCTCGCCGAGAGTCCGTTCACCATCAACGCCGACGCGGGCCGGGTGGCGCCGGAGGACGAGAGTTACGTCCTGGTCAACTCGATGGGACTGGGCGGCACCAACGCCACCGCGGTAGTCGGCCCGCCGCCCGAGCCACAGCGCACCTGTGCCCCAGCACGTGACCGGGTACGCCTGCTGATCTCTGCCCGCACCGCGCAAGAACTGACGGTTCTGGCGGAGGAGTTGGCCGACACTCTCATGACCGATAGTGCCCCGGCGCTCGCCGACGCAGCCCACACCCTGCGGGTGGGTCGCACGACACACGCGTACCGCCGAGTCATCGAAGCCCCCGGGGACAACCCGCGGGCGGTGGCCGCCGCGCTGCGCGAGCACCCCCCGACCGACCCGGTCAAGGTCGTGCGCAAGGTAGTGCTCGTGCCGCCCGCCGACACCCCGGACCATCCGGTGCTTGCGCTGCTGACCGCGGCCCTGCGCGGTCGCACGGAGATCCGCGTCCCCGGACAGCCGCCGCGCGCCGACCGTTTCGCGATCCTGATCGGCCACGGCGAGCCGGCTCCGGATCGCCACGTGCTGCCGGACAGCGCCGGTGGCATACGGCCCGAAGACGTGGAAGCCGCGCTCACCGCCGCCTGGCAGCGCGGCGCAGCAGTGGACTGGGAGGCGCTGCCCGAAGCCACAGGCCGTCGTGTGCCGCTGCCCACCTACCCCTTCACCCGCGGTCGTTATTGGGCCCTCGACACTCTGCCGCCGATCGCGGCTCCGCTCGGCGGGATGGCTCCGCAGGCCGAGGCACCGGCCGAGCAGGAGGGCGAGGTACCGACTGGTGCCGACGCCGTGGAGCGCGAACTTCTGGCCATCTGGCGCCGGTGTCTCGGTCACGCACAGCTCGACCCCGAGGACACCTTCGGCTCCTACGGGGGCGACTCGCTGACCGCCATGCGGATCGAGGCAGCCGTGCGGAAGGCCTTCGGCGTGGACATCAACGTCTACCGGGCGGGCGGAGCCGAGGCGACCGTTCGCCGTATGGCCGAGATGCTGCGCACCCCGACCGCCGCCGAACAGACGGGCGACGGCGGCGACCTCATCAATGCCGACCTCGCGCTCGACCTCGGCCCACCGACTGCGCCCGCAGCCCGCGCCGGGGCCGACGACACTCTACTGACCAGCACCACGAGGTTCCTGGACACCTTCGTCCTGTATGAACTGCTGCGCAGCACCGACGGACTGGTCCACTGCGTCGTCCCCGCGGACAACGAGGACGAGGGCCGCGCCTTGCTGCGTGCACGGGCCGCCGCCTGTGCGCTGCCCGAACCCGACCCGCAGCGCGTGGCTCTGCTGCCCGCAGGTGCCGACGAGAAGCGCGACTGGACCGCGTACGACCCACGGCTCGCGCGCCGGATCACCCGTGTGGTGCACACCTGTGCCCCCTTCGGCCTCACCGGCACGTACGACCAACTGCGCGAGGACACCGTGCTGGTGACGGCCTCCCTGCTGCGCTGGATGCGGCAGCACGGCATCGACGACCTCACGGTTCTGTCCACGCTCAGCGCCTGCGGTTCCGGTCTCGGCGCGCAAGCCCGGATCGAGGAGAGCCGGGAACAGCCGCTACGGCCCGGCATGCCCGGCGGCGCCGTCGCCGCCTGGGTCGGCGAGCAGCTCGCCGAACGCGCGGAGCGGGACGGCATGCGGGTACGGGTCTTTCGCACCGGCCTGCTCCTTGGCGCGCAGAACAGCGGAGCGTGTGACCCCGACCACCCGCTGTGGAGGCTGATCGCCGGTTCGCTCGCCGCGGGAGCCCACCCGCGCGATGACCGTCCGCTCGCCGTGAGCCCCGTGGACCTGGCGGCCCGCGCCATCGCCCAGCTGGCTCTGTCGCCCGCGTCCGAGGGACGCGCGTATCACCTGGTGGGGGAGGAGACCCTCACCACACAGCGCCTGTTCGACCTGCTCGCCAGCGTCGACCGGCCCACCCGCACGGTCACTGAGCGCGCGTGGCAGCGGGCCGTCGCGCTGCGCGCCCTCGACCGCGAGAACGAAGCGCTCGATCCGCTTGCGATCCGGGACATGGGCCGGCTCGTGCTGGGCGCGTCCAGTGTCGAGGCTCAGGCCTGGCAGCCCTGGCTCAAGGCCGCGGGCCGCGACCCGCGCCCCGGCCCGGACACCCTGCTGAGCAGCCTCGCTTTCGCCGCGGCCTGCCGAGCGGGCTACGCGGAGCTGCTCACCACGGCCGCCGTAGCCAGCTGACCGGCCGGCCGCGGGACCGAAGCGACAGCCCGGTCCGAGCAGACCACTCATGAACTTTCTGACGAAACAAGGATTTCGATGACCGACCCCATCGCTGCCGTCCACCCGGCGGCATACGACCGCACGCTCTACGACTGGTTCGCCGGTTCGCTGGCGGACCACCCCGAGGAGCCCGCCCTCGAAGTGCTCGGCACCACCTACAGTTACCGCGCGCTCGACGAGCGTGCCGCCGCCGTCGCGGCAGCCCTGCTCGCGGCGCACGGCGGGACCGCACCCACGAGGATCGCGCTGCTCGCCTCCCGAAGCCTGACCGCATTCGCCGGCTACCTCGCCGCACTGCGCCTCGGCGCCACCGTGACGCCGCTCAACCCGGGCTACCCGGTCGCCCGCAACCGCGCGGTGTGGCAGCTGGCTCGCGCCGACGTGTTGCTCGTGGACGCCGGCGGTGCCGCGCAACTGACCGTCGACGAGCCCGAGGTGACCGTCGTGCGGCTGTCCGAGGAGCAGACCGCCGCGCTTCCCGTGCCCGCCCACCTGCCCGAGCACACCACGGCACCTGGCGACGTGGCGTACGTGCTGTTCACCTCCGGTTCCACCGGGCGCCCCAAGGGCGTGCCGATCAAGCACCGCAACCTCGCCCCATACATCGCCCACAACATCGACCGCTTTGAGGTCGGCCCCGGCTGCCGTGTCTCGCACACCTTCGACCTGACCTTCGACCCGTCGGTCTTCGACCTGTTCGTCACCTGGGGCGGTGGCGCCACGCTGGTCGTGCCGCAGCGCAGCGAACTCCTCGAGCCCATCCGGTACGTAGAGGACCGGCGCATCACGCACTGGTTCTCGGTGCCCTCCGTGGTCTCGGTCTCGGCGAGCCTCGGCAAACTGCCCGCGGGCCAGGCCACCGGACTGCGCTACGGCATCTTCATCGGCGAGCAGCTCACGCAACGCCAGGCCCAGCTGTGGGCCGAGGCCGCCCCCAAGGCCTGCATCGAGAACGTCTATGGACCCACCGAACTCACCGTCGCCTGCACCGAGTTCCGCCTGGCCGTCGAGACATCCGACTGGCCCGCCACGTCCAACGGCACCATTCCCATCGGCCCCGTCTACCCCTTCCTCGAGCATGTGGTCCTCGGCGAGGACGGCCTGCCCGCCGAGGAGGGCGAGCTGTGCGTCCGCGGCCCGCAGCGCTTCGACGGGTACCTCGACCCGGCCGACGACCACGGCCGGTTTCTCGCCCACACCCCGGGCAGTGGACAGCCGGCCGAGATCTACCAGGGCGCGGGCCCACTGACCGCCGAGCACTGGTATCGCACCGGCGACCGAGTGCGCCGGGAGAACGGCACCCTCACCCATCTCGGACGCCTGGACAACCAGGTCAAGGTCCGCGGCTACCGCATCGAGCTCGGCGAGATCGAATCCGCGCTGCGCCGCCACCCCGGTATCGCCGACGCGGTCGTCCTCGCGGTGCCGGGCCCGGCCGAGACCGAGCTGGTGGCCGTGCACACCGGTGATCCGCTCAAGGCCACCGACCTCATGCTCTGGCTGCGCAAGCAGGTGCCGGTTCACATGGTGCCGCGCCGCTACGAGCACGTCGACGCCCTGCCCTTGAACCCCAACGGCAAGACCGACCGCCCGGCCCTGACGCGCCGCTACACCCCCGAAGGGAGCTGACTGGCATGGTCATCGACTTCGCCGCCCTGCTGCGCGATCTGAAGCCGCCATCGCCCGTGGTACGGGTGCTCGCCCTCAGCAATCTCGCCCGCACCGTTGCGAACGGCTTTCTGCTGTCGGTGAGCGTGCTGTTCTTCATCCGGGCCGTGGGCATTGATTCCGCCCGCGTGGGTCTCGGCATGACTGTCGCCGCGGTCCTCGCCATGCTGGCCAGCATTCCGGCCGGACACCTCTCCGACCGGCTCGGCTCTCGCAACACCTCGGTTGCCTTCGGCATCGCCCAGGGCATCGCCGTGTGCGCGTACGCCCTGACCGGCGGGTTCATCTCCTTCCTCGCAGTAGTCGCCCTGTCCGCCGTGATGGACGCGGGCGGTGCCGCAGCCCGCGGCGCACTGATCGCCGAGGCGCTCCCGCCCGCCGAGCGCGTACGGGCCCGTGCCTATCTGCAGTCGGTCATCAACGTCGGTCTGTCCGTCGGCACGCTGGCGGGCGCCATCGCCCTGGCGGCCGACTCCGGTGCGCTGTACCGCGGGCTGCTGGTCGCGGCCGGCGCCCTGTTCGTGGCGGCCGGACTGATGTGCCTGCCGCTGCCCGCCGCTCGCGCGGCCGCAGCCGGACGTCCGGATGAGCGCCGCAATGTCCTGCGCGACACGCCCTTCGTGGTCGTCGCAGTGCTCAACGCGGTCCTGGTCCTGGGCACCGATGCCCTGCTCACGGTGGCCCTGCCCATCTGGATCGCCGAACGCACCGACGCGCCCGTGTCGCTCTACGCGGGCCTGATCTTCATCAACACGGCGATGTGCGTGCTGTTCCAGGTGCGGATGAGCAAGGGAGCCGAGGACATCGCGGGTGGCGCCCGCGCCATGCGCCGCGCCGGCATGCTGCTCGCCCTGTGTTGCGCCTGCTTCGCACTGTCGGCGGGTCAGCCCGCCTGGGTCGCCGCGGTGTGTCTCGTGGTCGGTGCCGCGGTGCACGTATGCGGCGAGATGCTGCACTCGGCCGGCTCCTGGGCCCTGTCGTACGAGCTGGCACCGGCCGACGCACACGGCCAGTACCAAGGCATGTTCAACCTGGCCCAGCGCTTCGGCGCCGCCGTCACGCCCGCCCTGACCACCGCCGTGATCATCGGCTGGGGCTGGCCCGGCTGGCTTCTGTTCGCAGGCATCCTGCTCGCCGGCGGTCTGGCGACCCCGGCTGTGGCCCGCTGGGCCGAGCGCTCCCGTGCGGTCGAAGCAGCCGAGGAGCGGGGCGGTCCCGAGCAGTCCGCCGGCGCCGCGGAGCGCACCGGGCCCGCGCAGCCGGCGCCGTCCGCCAAGTCCGAGCAGCCCGCCGACGTGGCGTAACCCCGCCCAGGTCCTGCATTGACCGACACACACAGAGAGTTCCGATGGACTTCAGCCTGTTCTACTTCGGCAACGACAGCACAGCACCGGCCGACAGCGCGGACCGCTATGAGCTGGTGATCGAAGGCGCGCGCTTCGCCGACCGCCATGACTTCACCGCCGTATGGACTCCCGAGCGGCACTTCCATGCCTTCGGCGGCCTCTACCCGAACCCGGCCGTCACCGGAGCCGCCATCGCGGCCGTCACCAGCCGTGTCGCGGTGCGGGCCGGCAGCGTCGTGGCACCGCTGCACCACCCCGTGCGGATCGCCGAGGAGTGGTCGGTGGTCGACAACATCTCCGGCGGCCGCGCCGGACTCGCCTTCGCCTCCGGCTGGCACGCCACCGACTTCGCCTTGCGCCCCGAGACTTACGAGAATCGCCGAGACGTCCTCCTGGAGACCGTCGCTCAGGTCCGCGCCCTGTGGCGCGGCGAGGAGATGGAGGTGCTCGACGGTACGGGCGAGCCGCGGCGGGTGCGCTCCTACCCGCGTCCAGTCCAGGCCGACTTGCCCGTCTGGATCACCAGCGCGGGAGGCGTGGAGACCTTCCGCAACGCGGGCCGGCTCGGCGCCGGTGTGCTCACGCATCTGCTCGGCCAGGACATCGACGAACTCGCCGAGAAGATCGCCGCCTACCGCGAGGCGTACGCCGGCCGCCCCGACGCCAACGGCTCCCGAGGTCATGTCGTCGTCATGGTGCACACCTACCTCGACCGTGATGAGGACGCCGTACGCGAGCTGGTACGCACACCCCTCACCTCGTATCTGCGCACCTCCGTGGGCTTGCTCCTCGGCTCCCAGGCGCACGGCCCCCGCCGGATCGACCCGGCCAAGCTGCGCGACAAGGACCTCGACTTCCTGGCGGCCCGTGCCTTCGACCGCCACTACGAGGACGGAGGTCTGCTCGGCACCGTGCCGAAGGCCGCACGGATCGTCGAGCGCCTCGCCGCGATCGGCGTCGACGAGACCGCCTGTCTCATCGACTTCGGGCTGCCGGCGAAGACAGTCCTCGACGGTCTTCGCACGCTGGACGAACTGCGGAGGCTGACCACGTGAGCGCCCCCGTACCCACCGCGGCCGCGAGGGCGGAGGAGACGGAGACACCCCGCCGTCGCTTCCGCCGCACGGCAGCCCGCTTTCCCACCGGCGTCACCGTCGTCACCGCGCTGGCCGAGGACGGCGAACCGCACGGGACGACCGTCAACTCCTTCACCACCGTGTCCATGGACCCGTACCTGGTGATGGTCGGCCTCGGCCGCGGCTCGCGGCTGCACGACCGGATCCTCGCCCGCGGCGCCTTCGCCGTAAGCGTGCTCTCCAACACCCAGGAGGCCGACGCCCGCTGGTTCGCCGACCCCGCGCGGCCGGCCGGCGCGGCCTCCTTCACCGGCCTGCCCTGGCGGGCAGCGGACCTCTCCGGTGCTCCGGTGCTGATGGAGGCGGTCGCCTGGTTCGACTGCACGGTCCACGCCACCCACGCGGCCGGCGACCACACGCTGTTCATCGGCCGCGCGGAGGCCTTCGGTGTGCTCAGCGACCGGCCCGCACTGACCTTCGCGGACAGCCGGTTCGCGTCGCACGAGACCGCCGACAGCCGCTTCGCCCCGCGAGACGCCCCACCATCCGGCCCCTCCGTACGAAAGGACCTGCCGTGACCCGCGTCCTCATGTTCCCCGGGCAGGGCGCGCAGCGCGTCGGCATGGGCGGCGCCGAGCTCTTCGACCGCTTCGCCGACCTCGTGGCCGAGGCCGACGCCGCACTCGGCTACTCGCTGCGCGACCTCTGCCTGACTGACCCTCACCAGCGTTTGAACCGGACCGAGTTCACCCAGCCGGCCGTCTACGCGGTGAACGCTCTGTCCCTCGCGGCACTGCGGGCCGACGGCCAGCCCGATCCCGACGCCGCGATCGGACACAGCCTGGGCGAGTACAACGCGCTGCAGGCGGCGGGAGTGTTCGGCTTCACCGACGGGCTGCGCCTTGTGGCCGCCCGCGCCCGCGCGATGGCCCGGATCACCAACGGCGCCATGGCCGCCGTCATCGGCATGGACGAGGCCGTCATCCGGCTGCTGCTGCGCCGCGCAGGCCTGGAAGCGGTCGAAGTGGCCAACCTCAACACGGCTGACCAGACCGTGGTGGCCGGACCCGCGGCCAAGCTGGAGGCGGCCACGGTCCTGTTGAAGGAGTCCGGCGCCCGGGCGGTACGGCCGCTGAAGGTCTCAGGGCCGTTCCACACCGCTCACATGGCGCCCGCCGCCCGCGAGTTCGGCGAGCTGCTGGCCCGGACACCGCTCGCAGCTCCCCGCTTTTGCGTGTACGCCAACCGCACCGCGCAGCCCTACTCCGCCGAGCACACGACCCGGCTTTTGACCGAGCAGATCGATCATCCTGTGCGATGGCGCGAGACCGTCGAGCGGCTACTCGACACCGACCCGGACACCGAGTTCCAGGAGGTCGGGACCGGCCCGGTACTCACCCGCATGCTCCGCGCGATCCACACCGAGAGGACCCCATGACGACCACCGCCGCCAGGGCCGCCATCCGCCCCCGCCCCGTCGACGACCCCGCACTCAGGCTGTTCGTCCTACACCACGCGGGCGGCTCACACCTCGCCTACACCGACTGGGTCGAGCACTTCCGCGATGACTGGGACATCTGCCTCATGGAGGCGCCCGGCCGAGGACCGCTCAGCGGCGTGCCGGCCCGGGAGGACGCCACCGCGCTGGCCGCGTACCTGCTCAAGGACATCCATCCTCTGCTGGATGCCCCGTTCGCGTTCTTCGGCCACAGCATGGGCGCACTCACCGCGTACGAGATGACGCTCCAGCTCGTCGAGCGTGGCCTCGACCTGCCTGTGTGGCTGGGCATCTCCGCCTGCGAGGCACCCTTTGATGAGCAGCCGCCCTTCGGCGGTGCCCCGCTGCACACCCTGCCCTCGCCGAAGCTCCGCTCGGCCCTTGCCGCGATGGGCGGGCTGCCGCAAGCGATTGTGGACGACGAGGACATCTGGCAGGTCTACGAGCCCCGGCTGCGTGCCGACTTCAAGCTGGTGGAGACCTGGCGGCCCCGTCCGAAGGACCGCAGCCGCATCCCCGTCCCCTGCTCGCTGTTCGGCGGCGAGGACGACCATGTCGTCAGCCGCGCACAACTGCGCGCCTGGGGTGAGGGCGCCGACCGGCTGATCGGTGAGCACTTCTTCCCTGGCGCCCACTTCTACTGGGACCGGCAGATCCCGCTGATCACCGCACAGATCGCGGAGGAGGTCGACACGGCGGCGCCGGGCCTGTCTGGCTGGTGAACCACACCCCAACGGACTCCGCACACCAGGTCGCAGACGTACGGTCTACGGTTCGAGGACGCGCCGACCACGGCCATGGCAGGCGGTGGTCGGCTCCGTCGCACAGGCGTCGTCGGGACGCGAGCCTGCGGATGCTCACAGTGTGTCCCTCCAGTACACCCGACGAGAACATCCGTATGACTGGCACCACGCACGTGTACTACACCGCAGGCCGCAGGCGTGCTGTGGGCCCTCACTGCCTAGGTGTGTTGTTCTGTCACGTTGGTGACGCGGCTGGCTGGGGTTTGGCCGCTGATTCCGGTGTGGGGTCGGTGGTAGTTGTACCAGTCGAGCCAGTCGGTAAACGCTGCTTGGCGTTCGGCGTCGCTGGTGTAGGGCTGGTGATAGGCCCATTCATCGAGCAGGGAGCGGTGGAAGCGTTTGACCTTGCCATTGGTCTGCGGTCGCCAGGGCCGTGTCCAGCGTGGCTGGATGCCCAGCTGCCGGCAGGTCTGGTGCCAGGTGGTTTTCGTGTAGGACCAGGCGTTGTCGGTCAGCACGCGTTTGACGGTGATGCCGTGGCCGACGAACCAGGCGGTGGCCCGCTGCAGGAAGCCCGCGCAGGTGGCCGCCTTCTCGTCGGGCAGGTCTTCGGTGTAGGCGAGCCGGGAGTGATCGTCCAACGCCGTGTGCAGGAAGGCCAGTCCGGCCTGGTCGCGGTTCTTGCTGCCTGCGGCCCGTCCCAGCATGCGATGGCCGCCGCCGTTGGGGATGGGGCCCAGCTTCTTGACGTCGATGTGGAGCAGTTCGCCGGGCCGGTCGCGTTCGTAGCGGCGGATGGGCCGACCGGTGGCCCGGTCCAGCGTGGCCAGCGGTGGTAGCTGGTGGTCGCGCAGGATGCGGTGCACGGTCGAGGCGGCGATGCCGGTGCGTATCGCGATCCGTTGGGGACCGATCCGATGTTCCTGGCGCAGCCGTACGACCTGCCCCTCCACAGTGGCGGGGGTTTTATGCGGTGAGTGGTGCGGGCGGCTGGAGCGGTCGTACATGCCCCTCCAGCCTTTCAGGCGGTAGCGGTCGGCCCAGCGTTATGCGGTGGTGTGGCTGGCCTGGAACCGTTCGGCGGCCCGCCGCAGCGGCTAGCCGTCCTCCACGATGCACCAGGCCAGGTGCAGTCTGCCGGTGGGAGTGAGCGGGGCGTTACGGTGGCACATGAGGGCCTCCTGCACTCGGCGGTAGATGTCGCAGTCGCAATCACCACCGAAACCAGAAGGCCCTCACCCATGCAAGACCGCGCTCGCGTCACCAACGTGCCCGAACAGCACATCTAGCGCTGGTCCTCCCAGCCGTGCACGGCTGGGCCCCGCGCCAACTCCCGCTCCAGCTCGGCGAACCGCGCATCGGAGAGCTTGGGCAGCTTCGGTGGCCCCGCAGGCCAGGGCATTCATGGCACCCCCGCGCCAGGCGCGCCGCCAGCGCTCCAACGACCGCTCGCTGACCCGCAGATGCCTCGCGATCACCGCGTTCTTGTCACCCCGCGCGAACCGCTCGCCGGCCTCGAACCGGATCCGTTCCCGAAACCGCTGCCGCTCGGCGGTCAGCCCACCACCTTGCGCGTACCGCAGACCACCGGCCTGCCGCAAGGGTCACCATCCGTCACCCACTCCGACAACACCCCGGAGGTCAGTAATTGCCGTAGTGAGCAGAGGACACGGGGGTGGGGCGGGAGGACGCAACGGAGGGGCATACCGGATGGTGCTCTGTGTCGACTGCGCCCGCCCGGCGTACTCGCCGTGCCGGGCTTGTGTGCTCCGCACGCGCCTCCTCTGGCGGACGCCGCCATGACGGTGTACCGGCATGAGGGTGAATGGCCGTGCCGCCGGTCCACGTAGGTCGTTCTCCAGGCATGAAGTGCGGGGGTGGTCTGCTTGCAGGAGGTTGCCATCGTCCCGGCCCTCAGTAGTGCTGACGGCTATGTCGGAGACCACGAAAACAACTGTATGAACGGAAACATCATCGATCATTCTTAGCCGTTCCGGCATCAGGCACCACTCGTGTTCGACGGTGCGTGCCCGCCACGGGAGCCCAACCAGGCCAGCACGATCAAGCCTGTTCCGGGGCGGGCATTCCGCGGAGTGTGAGCGTCCGGCGTCCCAGCAGCCCTGGGTAACTCCCGGACCTGGGAAGGCGCCCGGAGGACGCTTGGGTGCCTGCTATGGGCTGGCGGCGAATCATGCCGTCCCGGACGAGTGCCTGGGCAGAGCCCCCGATCTCGCCAGCTACCGTCGCGAGCGCGTGCAGAGGTCGCGGATCCCGGAACGTGTGGCGGCCGCGGTCTACCGGGTTCTGGCCGGCAGCGACCGGACGAGCCCGGCGCTGCGGGAGTCTTTGTTCGACGTGTGGCGGCGCGACCCGCACGAGCGCTCCCACGCCATGCGGCTATTGGCCCTGGACGAGTCCCGCCGTAGCGCCTTCGGCGGCTCCGTCGCCAGCATTGCCGCGGGCGCGCTCGCTCGCGCGGTCGGCGACGAACGCACGGATCTACTGGACTCCGCGGCGGCGGTCACGGGTCTCGCAGAATGGCTGCTGCTGCGGCTGACGGGGTCGCGAGTCGGCATTCCCCCACAGCAGTCCGTGCGCCAAGTGGCGGCCATGGGAGGCCGCTGGTGAGGTGCGCGCACCCGACAGCGGACTTTCCTCCCGCCGCACGTTCACCTGTTGCCCCACGACCGCCTCAACCGGCCCAACGACCCGGACTGCCCCTACCGGGTGGGCTCCCCGCGTTGGCGGCAGTCGAATCGCGCATGGTGGCAGCGGGCAATCGCTCGCTCCTTGGGCGCGACTCGTCTTCGATGATGCCCGCGGCCGGGTTCCTGCCCTTGGTTGCGCTCGCTTTTTCGCCTTTGGCCTGCGGTGTTCCCATCGGGGCGTGCGCGCGGCGGACCCCCGGACAGTGTTTCTGCCTCCTCAGCGGCGGGTCATACTGCCTGCATGGACACTGACCCCTTGGACAGTTCGTCCGCTGGAGACGACGCCGCACAGTCCCCGCCCTCCCATCGCCGGGGCCGGCAGCAGGCTGCCGACGAGCGCGAGGCCGCCGCCGACCGTCGTGAGGCGGCTGCCGACCGGCGCGATGCCGCCGCCGACAGCCGGGAGGCCGTCGCCGACAAGCGGGAGAGGGCCGCGGACGCGCGCGAAGCCGCCGCCGACAAGCGGGAATCGGCCGTGGATGCGCGGCAGGAGCGAGTCACCGATCAGGAGGAGAGCCTGGATCAACGGCTGCGTTCCGCGGGGGAGGCGGCGCCCTCCCTGCGCCGGCGCTCATACGAAGGGATCGACCGGGCCCGGGAACTGCTGGCGGCAAGCCGGGAGCGTTTGGACCGCAGACACGCACGGCTGGACCGCGAGGTCGAAACCGACCAGCGTGAACAGGCAGCCGTGGACCGGGAGTCGGGTGCCTCCGCCGCACGTCTGGGCAAGCCGTCCCCGGTGCTGCTCCAAGTCGTGGAGGCCCGGGCCGCCCGGCTGCGGAAGCTGGCCACGGAGGCGGTGCACTCGCTGGCCAGAGCCGAGGATGCACTGGCCCACGAGCACGCACTCCATGACCACGCCGAGCAGGCCGATGTTCACCGGGCGCGCGCCGAGCAGGCCCGCACGGCGGCCATCGCACTGCACGCCCTCGGTAAGACCGCGCCCGGAAAGGACATCGGCACCGCACCTGGCCCGGACTGATGACGGCCCCGGGGCGCAGGGGCCGTTCGCTGCCGGTGGTCTCCCGCTGATCGGCGCCGGACTGCGCATCGGCATTCCCTGCCCAGCGCCGGGCACCGTCATCAAGGCCGGAGGGCACTTCGGCGCTCCTGCCATGCCACGAACGCGGTGTTGTCCTTCGCTGGCGCCCTTTCACCGGCCTCTCCATCGACGCGAACCGCACGAGCGGCATGCGCCCAAGGCCGGGGAGGCATGGGTTGCCGCCTCACTCGCGGTGTGTCCTACTCCGCTCACGGCTGAGGCGCTCAGCGGGCTGCGCTGCCGGGGTTGGCGGGGGCCGGCGCGCCGCTGCCGGTGTAGGAAGGGAGGTTGGCCACCAACTCGGTGAGGGCCGGGTCGCCGGCGTAGCGTCGCGTGTGCAGATCGGCGATCTTGTGGGCGATGTCGGGGTCGTCGCTGTCGGTGGTGTCGTAGGAGACGAAGGACTCCAGCAGCGGCAGACCGATTCGGTCGGTGTGGGCGTGCGAGGGTGCCATCAGGTACTCCCAGTAGCCGTCGAGATCCTTGAGGAGGAAGACGGCGCCGTACTCGAACTCGCCGCCGACGTCTCTGCCGACCACGTAGCGTGTGACCGCGTCGATCGACTCGCCCTGGTTGCGCAGGCTGGCGAGGGCCTCCTCGCGCTGCTCAGCGGTGGCGGTCGCCTTGAAGGTGAACCGGTTGTGGTGATAGATCATTTCTCTCCCTTGGCGGCCTGCGGGGGGCTTTCGGGTTTCACGGTCGGGGCTGACCAGTAGCCGAGGAGTGCGGTCACTGCCTGATCGGCCAGGCGCAGGGAGCGGTCGAAGCCGATGTCCTCGATCGACCCGATGCTCGCGAGGCCGTGCAACGTGCCCCACAACAGGTCGCAGGCGTCCTCGACACTGGCAGGTTCGGCTGCGGTCTCGGCCGCCCACGCACCGATGAGCTGCCTGGTGAAGGCGATCACGTCATCGGCGGCGGCGCGGCGGGTGGAGGCATCGACGTCCGTGCCCGGTGCGCCCGACATGAGCTGGTACAGGCCCGGCCGTGACCGGGCGAACTCCAGGTACACGGTCGCCGCCAGGTGCGGGCCCCGTGACGCCGGTTCGCCGGCCACCGCGGCCCGCATCCGCTCCGCCAACTCGCCGTTGACGCGCTCCAGCAGCGTGTGCAGGAGGGCCTCTTTGCTCGGAAAGTGCTGGTAGATCACCGGCGCGCTGTAGCCGATCTCAGCAGCGATCCGCCGGATGGTGACCGCCCGCCAGCCCTCGGTCTCGGCCATGCGGCCCGCTGCCTCCAGGATCTCGGCGAACGTTCGCTGACGTACCTCTTCTCGCTTCCCCACCAAAACCCCTAACGACGTTAGAAAATCTAACGTCGTTAGTATTTTGTGGCCTCTCGAATCTGTCAACCCGGCGCGGCCATACTCGTCAGCCCTGGAGGCTCCGCTCGGCGTCGTCGTCCGAGGTCTGCCGCGCAAACACGATCCACCCCCGGCATACCTTGGAACGACCTGCCAACCCTCACCGCACGTCGCGGAAGAGGAGGTTGGTGGCTTCCGGGGGCATCCGCTCGGGGGCGCTGACGGAATCGGTCGGACGCGCGTCGGGCGGCACTGCTGGTGTGTCTGTCCTGTGCCGCGGGACCTGGAGCATGTGCCACCGAACCTCGACGGACGCCAGCCGGTGCCATCGAAGTGTGATTACTCCTGGCTCGAGGCTCGACACGGAGGAGCGGTGCTGACGGTCGACAGCAATCGGACGGCTCGATCCTGCCCACTTTGGAGTGCGCGCACTGCCGGTCCCGGAGGACGCAGGGCGGCGTACTGCTTCACAGTGAGCCTCCGACCCGGGGGACGGCCCCTTTGGAGCGCCTAGGCACTGTTTCTCGGATCATGTTCGGAGCCAGATGGTGAGGGCCGCGAGGGTGATGGTGCCGAGGTAGATGTAGGCACGTTTCTCATAGCGG
>NZ_JBSGUA010000029.1:0-46092 GCF_053607685.1 Streptomyces sp. NPDC055099
GGCCCCCATCTTCGACCTGGTCGACTACGGCGTGGTCGGCGACCTCTTCGACGTCGTCCCCGCCCTCACCGAAGAGATCAACACCCGCAAGGGCTAAGCCTGTTCAAACCTCGGCCCGGCCGCGCGGAGCCCGCGCCGCCGGGCCGAGCTCTGTGCGGCCCCTGTGCCGGGATAGCCTCGCGATCATGACTCCGTCGAACAGCGACACCAGCGGTCCCACCACCGACCAGGCCCCCGCCGATCCCGCCGCCACCGACGACATGCTCGCCACTCAGCCCATCGGCTACTGGAGCGGCCTGGCCCACGACGCGGTGACCCGGCATCTGCGCGACGCGCTGGCCCGGATAGATGTCACCCAGCCCCAGTACTGGGTGCTCAACCGCGTCAACGGCGGTCCCACAGCGCCGAGTCGCGAGGAAGTGGCCGGCCAGCTCACCCCGCTCGCGGACGGGCCGTACGACATCTCGCGCGTCGTCGACCAGTTGCTGCACCGCGGCTGGCTCAGGGCCGACGAGGGGCAGCGCCTGTATCTCACCGACGCGGGCGACGCGGCCAGGCTCCGGCTGCGCGAGGTGATGACCGAGCTGCGCGCCGTGGTGCACGAGGGGATCAGCGACGAGGAGTATGTGGCCGCGCTGAAGGTACTCCGCGCGATGGTGGCCAACGTGCAAGGCGCGCAGGGTTCTTGAGGTCGTAGGGGCAGCGGCGTCGGTCGCTCCCTGCCTGAGCGTTCACCCGAGACGGCGGAGAGCCGAGGCCAGGTCGTCGAGGTGCCGTGCGACCGGCCCCAGTGTGAGCAGGCCGCTGCCCGCTCCCGCCAACTCGCCTGCGGCTGGGGTGAGTTCGGTGTGGGCGCGTTCCACCGTTTCCCTGTCGGCCAGGGCGATCGCCGCTCGTCCTGCCAGGCACCACAGGGCTTCCTGCAGCAGGTCGCGGGGTGGGTCCGGGATGTGGCGCAGCGCCTCGGCCGCCTCGCCGCGACGGTCCTGGGACAGCAGCACAAGGGGGCGGGCCCAGGGTTCGTACGGGCCCCAGACGGTGCCCGCGTCCTGCCCCCGGTCCAGGGTCAGCAGCGCCAGCGGCAGCAGTCCGTGCTCCAGGCCCGGCATGCCCGAGCCGTGCAGTCGCCCGGCGGCCTCCCGGTAGGCGGCCTCGGCTGCCGGGGTCTGACCTGTCGCGGCGAGCCGCAGCGCCGCGTACCACTGGGTGAACACCCCTACCAGCGGCAGTTCATGACGCTCCGCCAGGAGGTCGGCTGCCGCCGCGTGGCCGTCGGCGCCCGGGAAGTCCGCGAGCGCGCTGCGGGCCTGGAGCCGGATGAGGTGGCCGAGGACCTCGTAGGTGGCGAGCCCGTGCCGGGTGGACAGGGCGACGAGTTCGGCGCCGATCGCGTCCCGGTGTGCGGCAAGGCCCGTGCGGTGGAAGCTCTGCATGAACAGGCCGTTGAGGGCGAACGCGAGGAGTCCGGGGTCGTCGAGGCGGCGGGCGATCTCCTCGGCCTGGCGGGCGGCCTGGGGTCCGCGCGCCGACCTGGTGCCGCGTGACTCCAGGGCGATCGTGGCGAGCAAGCGGGCCCGCGCCGCCGGGTGCGCGTCGGGCCGGAGCGCGGCCAGGGTGCGTTCGGCCGCCGCGACGACCTGCGCGGCCTGGCGCGGGTCGTCGACGCGGGTCCAGATCGCCGGGACGTCGTACGCGCCGATCACGCGGGCGGTGAGTTCCGCGTCGCCCAGTTCCTCCGCCGCCTCGACGGCCGCCATGCGGTGCTCGCGGGCCGCTTCGAGGCCGCCGCCCCCGGTGACCGCCAGGTTGCGCAGCAGGCTCACCGTCGAGTCCAGCCTGGCGCGGGCGCCGGACGCCACGGTCCGGTCGTAGGCGGTGGTGGCCCGCGCCCACACCTCTTCCGCCGCCCCGGCGGCCCGGGACGGCTCGGGATCGAGGTGGCGGGCCTGGCCGAGGATGTCCGCCTCCAGGCGGCGCAGCGCGGGGCCGGGGTCCACGCCCAGTTGCTCGACCAGGAGCGCGCGGGCCCGGCGCAGGACCGCGAGCGCGTCGCCCTGGCGGCCGGTGCGGTAGAGCGCGAGGGCGAGGAGCCGCCAGGCGTCCTCGCGCCACGGATGCTCCGCCACGTGCGCGTCGAGGTCGGGCACCGCGTCGGCGGCACGTCCCAGGTCGAGCCGTGCCGCGGCCCGGCGTTCGATGGCGTGCAGGCGCAGCTCGCCCAGGCGGGAGCGCTCGGCGCGGGCCCAGGCCTCGTCGGTGAACTCGGCGTAGGCGGGGCCGCGCCACCACCCGAGCGCCTCCGTCAGGCGGTCGACGGCCTGGCCCGGCGGCAGGTTCGCCGCGTCGCTCACCGCCTGCTCGAAGCGCCAGGCGTCCACGGCGGCGGGCTCGGCACGCAGGGCGTACCCGGGGCCCTCGGTGACGAGGAGCCGGGCGGGCGTGCGGGGCGGGCGCCCGGGTTCCAGGGCCCGGCGCAGTGCGGCGACGAAGGTGCGTACGGTCCCGACCGCGTCCTGGGGCGGGTCCTGCCACAGGTCGTCGACCAGGCGGGCGACCGGGACGACGCGGCGGCGTGCGGTGATCAGCCGGGCGAGCACCGCGCGGTGCCGCGGACCCTTCAGCGCGACGGCTCCCCCGGTGCCGTCCCAGGCCGCCACCGGCCCGAGCACCCCGAATGTGACCTGCACGCCTGACCAGCCCTTCCACCCGTTCTCGTGGGCATCGCCCCTGGTCACGGTAGCGCGCTCATCGGATGCTCATCGGCGCCCGGCAGGCTCGGGAGCACTTGTTCCGCCACCGCGAAGGACCGCGACCATGACCCCTCCCATCGAGAACTTCGGCTACCACCGTGTGCCCGTCCAAGAGGGCGTCGCCCTGAACGTGGCCGTCGGCGGCTCGGGGCCGCCGCTGGTGCTGCTGCACGGTTTCCCGCAGACCCATCTGATGTGGCGGCACGTCGCCGCCGACCTCGCCGCGGACCACACGGTGATCTGCCCCGACCTGCGCGGCTACGGGGCGAGCGACAAACCCGCGGAGACCGACGGCACCGTGTACTCCAAGCGCACCATGGCGGCCGACGTCGTCGCCGTGGCCCGTGCCCTCGGCCACGAGCGGTTCGCGCTGGCCGGGCACGACCGGGGTGCCCTGGTCGCCTTCCGCGCCGGTCTCGACCACCCGGGCACGGTCACGCACCTGGCCTGTCTCGACGTGCTGCCCACCCTGGACATGTGGGAGGTGATGCACGGCGTCACCGCCGCCGTCGGCTTCCACCTGTATCTGATGGCCCAACCCCCGGGTCTGCCGGAGCAGTTGATCGCCGCCGCCCCGGACGCGTTCTTCGGTCACTTCCTCGACATCTGGACGAATGATCCAGAGGCGATCCCCGCCGACGTACGCGCCGCCTATCTGGACGCCTGCCGCGCGGCGGTGCCCTCGATCGTGGCCGACTACCGCGCTTCGGCAGGTGTGGACGTCGACCACGACCGCGCCGACCGGGACAGCGGCAGCACGCTCAAGATGCCCGTCGCCGTGCTCCAGCAGGACTGGGGCGCCGCGCTCGGCTTCGACGCGGCGGCCCTGTGGGGTGCCTGGGCGCCGGACCTGCGGCACACCCCGGTGACCTGCGGCCACTTCATGGCCGAGGAGGCACCGGACGAGATCGCCGGTGCACTGCGGGACCTCCTGGCGCGCTGAACCCTCGTCCCGCGCCGACCCGGCCTCATGGCCGCGTTCAGCCCATCGAACGGTGCGTGAGCGGCAGATGTCCGGTATGCCGGACGAAAGGCCATGCGTGCCCTCGTCCGGCCACCGGGTGCGTATGCTCACCGACTCGGCCCGGATATCTGTTCGCGGATTTCTGTTATCTCCGTACGCTCACGCGATCTCCCAGGTGTAAGGCCAAACGTGCCGACGATGAAAGCGAGTGAGGCAGTCCATGATCGGTGAACACGATCCTCTGGTGACGGCGGCGCAGACCGGGGACCAGCAGGCGCAGGACGAGCTGGTGGCCGGATACCTGCCGCTGGTCTACAACATCGTCGGGCGGGCGCTCGACGGCCACGCCGACGTCGACGACGTCGTGCAGGAGACCATGCTGCGCGCGCTCGCCGGCCTGGCGTCGCTCCGCGATCCGGCGAGCTTCCGGTCCTGGCTCGTGGCCATCACCATGAACGAGATCCGCAGGCACTGGGTTCAGCGCGCGTCCGGCCAGAAGAGCCCGAGCCCGCTCCACGAGGCGCACGACGTCGCGGACCCCGGCGCCGACTTCGTCGACCTGACGATCATCCGGCTCGGTCTGGTGGGGCAGCGCAAGGAGGTGGCCGAGGCGACCCGCTGGCTGGACACCGACGACCGCGCGCTCCTCTCGCTGTGGTGGCTCGAGGTCTCCGGGGAGTTGACCCGGCCGGAGGTGGCGGCGGCCATGGAGCTGCCCACGCAGCACGCCACGGTGCGGGTGCAGCGGATGAAGACGCAGCTGGAGACGGCCCGGATCGTGGTCCGCGCGCTCGCCGCGGACCCCCGGTGCGTGTACCTGAGCGAAGTGGTGGCCCCGTGGGACGGCACGCCGTCCGCCCTCTGGCGCAAGCGCCTGGCCCGGCACGTCCGCGACTGCCCGATGTGCTCGGGCCACGGCGCGGGCATGGTGCTCGCCGAGCGGCTCCTGGTGGGCCTCGCCCTGGTGCCGCTGTCCGCCGCGCTCGCCGCCCCCGGTGCGATACGCGCGGTGAGCGCCGGCCACGCCCACCACCCGTCGGCCGACTCACCGCACATATCGCCCGACGCGCACTCCACGGGCGGCAACACGTACGAGATATCCGGCTCCCGGAGCGCCCCGGCGAGACATGCCGCCAAGCGCCACCGGACGCCGCGCAAGGGCCGGACCGTGGCCGCGGGGGTCGCCGTGCTCGTCGTCGCGACCGGGGTCATCTACTCGGCCACGCGCCCCTCGGACGACAAGAAGACCGAGGCGCAGCCCCTGACCGCCTCGCAGCCGCCCTCCCCGGCGGCTCCGTCCACCAAGGCCGCCAAGCCGAGCAAGTCCCCCTCCGCCTCCCCCAGCCGCTCGAAGAAGCCGTCCCCCAAGGCCTCGCCCTCGAAGAAGACCAAGGCGCCGAAGCCCAGGGCGAGCACCCCGAAGCCCACCCGTACCAGCACCCCGCCCCAGGCCCCGCAGGCCCCGGCGGGCAACTCGTACGGCGAGCAGGTCACCCGGCTCGCCAACGCCGAGCGCGCCAAGAGCGGCTGCGGCCCGCTGACCCTGAACAGCAAGCTGGACGACGCGGCGCAGGGCCACTCCGACGACATGGCGGAGCGCGACTTCTTCGACCACACGAACCCCGACGGCAAGGACCCCGGCGACCGGGTCACGGCCGCCGGCTACAAGTGGAGCACCTACGGCGAGAACATCGCCGCGGGCCAGCGCACCCCGGCCGCCGTGATGGACGCCTGGATGAACAGCTCCGGCCACCGCGCCAACATCCTCAACTGCTCCTTCAAGGAGATCGGCGTCGGCTACCGCGAGGGCAGCGGCGGACCCTGGTGGACGCAGAACTTCGGCGCGCGGTAGCCGGGCCCGCGGGGCCGGGGTTTCGACGGGCGCGGGCGCCCTCGCTCGCATAGCGTGAACAACAGGAACCGCCGGAACTGGAGGCCTCGCGATGACGGCGTACCCGGAAGGCACACCCTGTTGGGCGGACGCGATGTTCCCCGACGTGACGGCCGCGAAGAGCTTCTACGGCGAGCTGCTCGGCTGGACGTTCGACTCCGCCTCGGAGGAGCACGGCGGCTACACGCAGGCCCGCTCGGACGGCAGGGCCGTGGCGGCCGTCGTCCCGCAGATGCAGGGGGTGGAGGGGCCCGCCGCGTGGAACCTTTACTTCGCCTCGCCCGACGCCGCGGCGACGGCCGCCAGAATCCGTGACAACGGCGGGACCCTCGCCGTGGAGCCGACGCAGGTCGGCGAGTTCGGCACCATGGCGGTGGCGCGGGAGCCGAGCGGCGCGTACCTGAGCGTCTGGCAGCCCGGCTCTCACCAGGGCTTCGAGAAGACCGGCGAGGCGGGCGCGTACTGCTGGGCGGAGCTCACCACGCGGGACCCGGCGGCGACGGACGCGTTCCTGCCCGCCGTCTTCCCCTTCGGGATGAAGCGGATGGACGTCGACGACGTCGACTTCAGCGTCCTGGAGATCGAAGGAGAGCCCGTGCTCGGCAGGCTGAAGATGACCGAGGACTTCCCGCCGGACGTGGATCCGTTCATCAACGTGCACTTCGCCGTGGACAACTGCGACGCCGCGATCGCGACCGTCACCAAGCTCGGCGGCCGCCTGTTCTTCGGCCCGATGGACAGCCCCTTCGGCCGCTTCGCCACGGTCGCCGACCAGCAGGGCGCCGTCTTCAGCGTCATCGACCTGACGACCACGGAGGGCGAGATGCCCTCGTTCTCCTGAGGAGATCCGTCAGAAGGGCTCCGGCGCCCGCGTGAACGCGCGGCGGTAGGACCGCGGGGGCACGCCCCTGCGGCGTACGAACTGCTCGCGCAGGACCGCCGCGCTGCCGTAACCGACCCGGTGGGCGATCTCCTCCACCGGCAGGTCGGTGGTCTCCAGGAGTTCCTCCGCGCTGCTCAGTCGCAGGTTGACCAGCCAGGCGTGCGGGGTGGTGCCGGTCGCCGCCGAGAAGCGGCGGGCGAACGAACGTCTGCTCATTAGTGCGCGGCGGGCCAGCTCGGCGACCGGCAGCGGCTCGTGCAGATGCGCGCGGGCCCAGTCGAGCACCTCGGCGAGCCGGTCGTCCCCGCAGTCCTCGGGGACGGGAGCGGCGAGGTACTGGGCCTGGCCGCCGTCGCGGTGGGAGGGCAGGACGAGGTCCCGGGCGATGGTGTTGGCCGTCGCCGCGCCGTACTCCCGTCTGAGCAGATGCAGGCTGAGGTCGAAGCCCGCGGCCGCTCCCGCGCCCGTGACGACCTGTCCCTCGTCGATGTAGAGGGCCTCGGGCTCCACCGTGACGTGCGGATACCGCTCCGCGAGGAGCTCCGCGAACCGCCAGTGGGTGGTCGCGCGCCGCCCGTCGAGCAGCCCCGCCGCGGCCAGGGCGAACGCCCCCACGCAGTGCCCCGCGACCAGGCCGCCCCGCTCGTGGGCCGCGGTGAACGCGTCGAGGACGGCGGGCGCGGGCAGCGTACGGAAGTCGGCCCAGGGCAGGGCGATCACGAGGTCGGCGGCGGCGATCCTGTCGAGGCCGTGCTCCACCAGGATCGGCACCCCCGCGTCGCTGCGGACCTGCCCGGGCCGGTCGGTGCACAGGGCGAAGTCGAAGCGGGGCAGACCGGGGCCCCGCTCGTCGAACACCTCGGAGACGATGCCGGCGCCGAGGATGCCGACGCCCGTCGGGGCGTAGGCGGCGATGGTCACGAAAGGCGGCATACGGGAGTGTGGCACGTTTCCTGCGATCGGTGGCAGAAGGGCCACTCGTCGCCCGGCCGTCCGGCCGGAAGACTCATCGGCATGACGACAGACGCACCGCTCGGCCAGAGCGCCGGCTACACGATCCTGACCACCGGCTACACGGGCTCCACCGGCCCCGGAGTCGCCGCCACGGTCTCCTACGTACGCGACGCCGACCGGCATGTGATCGTCGACCCGGGCATGGTGGCGAGCCGGGACCGGATCCTGGGCCCGCTCGCGGAGTTGGGCCTGGGCCCGGACGACATCACCGACGTGGTGCTCAGCCACCACCACCCGGACAACACCATGAACGTGGGCCTGTTCGGGCGGGCCCGGGTCCACGACCACAAGGCGATCTACGAGAACGACCAGTGGACCGACCGGGACGCCGAGGGGTACGAACTCGCCCCGTCCCTGCGGCTGATCCGCACTCCGGGACACAGCCGCGAGGACATCACGCTGCTCGCGGGCACCGCCGAGGGCACCATCGCGTTCGTGGGCGACCTGTGGTGGCGCCCGAACGGCCCGGTGGAGGACCCGGTGTCTCCGGACCTCACGACGCTGCGGACGTCACGGCTGCGCGTCCTCGCCGCCGCCGACGTGATCGTGCCGGGCCACGGCGGTGCGTTCAAGGCCGACGAGACGGCGCCGGTCTAGGACCCGTCCGCCGCACGCGGTGCCCGCCCCGGGCTCAGAGCCGACGCCAGCGCGCGGAGGCGAAGGAGAAGATGCCGTAGAGGACGAGACCGGCCGCGACGGCGGCCAGGAGCCAGGGGCCCGCGGGGGTGTGCGAGAAGCTGCGGAGCGTCGCGTCCACGCCCTTGGCCTCGTCGGGGTCGAACTGGACGGCCGCCGTCACGATGAACACGCCCGCGGCGGCGAACACGGCGCCGCGCGCCACACCGCCGGTCACGCCCAGGGTGGTGACGACCTGCCGCTTGCGGCCCTTGAGGCGGCCGAGGTCCAGCTGCTTCAGGAAGCGGCGCATCATCGCCCGTACGGCGAGCACCACCCCGACGCCGATCAGCACGAGGCCCGCGCCGCCCACCAGGTAGCGGCCATAGGGAAGTTCCAGCGCGGTCTTCGTCCAGTCCTGCGACTTGGCGTCGCCGCTGGAGCCCTGGCCTCCACCGGCCGCGTACGAGGCGGTCGCCCAGCAGACGAAGGCGTAGAAGACCGCCCTGCCGCCGTCGAGGGCCCGGGAAGGGGCCTTGCGGTGGGGCGCCCTCCTTCCCACCGCGCGGGCGCCCCGCCACAGAGCCATGCAGCCGAAGCCGACGACCAGCGCCCACAGCATGACCTCGCCGAAGGGCTGCTCGCGGACCTGGGCCAACGCGCCCTGCCGGTCGGCCTCTTCATCGCTGCTGCCGAAGGCGATCTGAAGGGCCAGCGCGCCGATGAGGACGTAGACGACACCCCGTGCGACGAAGCCCGCTCGGCCGGCCGCCGTCAGCGATTCGTTCTCCGCCGAGCGTCCGACCAAGGGCTTCTTGGTCCAGCCTCGCATGTGCACTCGAGACAGCGTCATCGTGTCCTCCCAGAACCGTCTGCGCGCGGTACGCGCCCGGTCACCGAGTGCCCCCGTCAGCCGCCGGGCATTCCTGACAGCCTCCGGCCCCGGGAGGTCAGCGTAGGTCGGAGAGCAGGAAAGCGCCCACCAGCAGACCGAAGCCCACAGGCGCGACCACGAGCAGCAACAGCAGGGGAACCCACGCGGTGAGCCCCTCGCGGATAGTGCGTCCAGCCTTGAGGCGGCCGTGCGGGCGGCGCACCTCCGTCCGCAGGTCGAGGCGTTCGGCGGCCCGGTCCGACACGATCACGCCCGCGCCGGGCGGCCTGCTCAGCAGAGCCTTGCGCACCAGGGCGTCGACCGTCTCGTCGCCGCCCGCGAGCTTGTCGAGGACGATCCGCACGCCGTGCGCGTCGGTGAGGATCAGCCGGTCGTCGACTCGGGTCTCGCCCGGTACTTCGAGGCGGCCGACCTTGGTGAGCCGGGAGAGGTCGACGGTGTGCCGCCCGGTCAGGGTGCGGGCGGACAGCAGGTCACCGTCGTACGGGCGCGCGCGCCAGCCCATGTGGGCGTAGGCGGCCACCAGGGCACTGATGAAGAGCGAGACCAGGTTGAGGAAGAGGAACCCGTCGTCGATCAGCCGGGCCCTGATGAGCAGTACGGGCACCACGAACAGCAGGGGCGGCGTCAGAAGGACGACGCAGTCGGCGACGCGGCGCGCGGTGCGCCCTTGTCCCGCGGTCACCTCCGGGTGCCCGGCGGAGTCGGCGGTGGTCCCACGGGTGTTGATCGTCACGGCGGTGACGCTATCGCGTGCGGGTCCTGGGCCGGCGGGCGCATCAGGGGGACGTTCCCCCGGTCCTCGACTCTCGTGCTCGGGCCTCGATGTGCGGGCATCCCGCGGATCCCGGCACGAAGTCCATGCCGGTCTCCTCCGCCATCGCGGCGAAGAACTTCCGGCCGTCCGCGGACTGCCGGGAGGTGGTCCACGCGTAACCCGGCCAGGGGTCCGTGGCGCGGTGCAGGGCCTCGCGCCCCAGGCCGAGCCCCTGCCAAGGGCCCGCGATCGCGACGGTGTTGACGTGGGCGGCGGCGCACAGGTGGCACACCTGGTGGACGAGGTGTCCGATCTCCCGGCCGCCGGCGTCGAGGAGCGTGACGACCTGGCGGCCCGCCGCCACCGTGGCGGGGGCGCACCGGTAGGTGACCGCCCGCGGACATGGGGGAGGCTGTCTTCGGAACTTCATCGCCGGCACACTAGCCACAGGGAGCGACCCCCGTATATCCCCGTACCGGGTGGCTTTTCGTGCCAGGACGGGCGCTTCGGGCGGACCGGGGAGAGGCGCGGCGGGCGTACCGGGACGGGGCTCATCGGCGGCCTCAGACCGGCTGCCGTGGTTCCATCAGGCGGGCGAGCAGGTCGTCCAGGCTGACCAGGCCGGTGAGCCGGCCCGACTCGTCGCAGAGCACGGCGAGCGAGGCGCGGCGGCGGCGCAGTTCCTCGACGGCGTGGGCGACGGTGTCGTCCGCGGCGAGCTCGGGGACGGGGCGCGCCAGCTCGCGGGCGGTCAGTGCGCGGCTGCGGGCGCGGGCGACCAGGGCGTCGCGGGCGTGCACCGAGCCGAGGACGGTGGCACCGTCCGTGACGAGGAGGCGGGTGCGGTCGCTGGCGGCGGCCGTCTGAAGCACCTCGTCGATGCTCGCGTCGGCCGCGACGGACGTGATCTGCGCGGCGGCGGTCTGCAGGTCGCCCACCGCGGTCAGTGGCGCGGTGAGGGAGGTGGTGATGAGGCCGGAGTCGGCGTCGCTGATCAGGCCGAGCCGCCACGACTCCTCGACCAGATGGGCGAGTTGCTCGCGGTTGTGCACCGAGGTGAGCTCGTTGCGCGGGGTGACCTTGCACAGCCGTACGAGCGCGTTGCTGACCTTGTTGAGGACGGTGAGCAGCGGGCGCACGGCCTTGACCACGGCCCGGAAGGGCGGGGTGAGCAGCATCGCCGAGCGCTCGGGGTGGGCGATGGCCCAGGACTTGGGGGCCATCTCGCCGACGACCATGTGCAGGAACACGACGACGATCATGGCGAGCGCGAAGGCGATGCCGTAGCTGAGCCCGGCGGGCAGGCCCAGCTTCGCCAGGAGCGGGTCGAGTGCGTGGGAGATGGCGGGCTTGGAGACCGAGCCGAGGCCCAAGGTGCAGACGGTGATGCCGAGTTGGGCCCCGGCGAGCATCAGGGACAGTTCCCGCATGCCCGCGAGCGCGGACTTGGCGCCGCGCTGTCCGGCGGCGACCGCGCGTTCCACGCGGTGGCGTTTGGCGGCGACGAGGGCGAACTCGGCGGCGACGAAGAACCCGCTGGCGATCAGCAGCAGGACGGTCACGAGGAGGGCCAGGGGGAAGCTCATGCCGGGGCCTCCTCGGCGGTCGGCGCGTCCGCCGTCGGCAGACGCTCGATCCGTACGCGCTCGGGGACGTGGCGATCGAGGCCGAGTACGGCGACGGCGACGCGGCCGCCGTCGGGCAGCCGCACGGTCAGGCGGTCGCCGATGGCCGGGAAGCGGCCGAGCCGGTCGACGATCAGCCCGGCCACGGTGTCGTAGTCGTCCTCCTCGGGCAGGTCGATGCCGGTCGCGGCGGCCACCTCGTCCAGGCGGCGGCCCGCGTCGACGAACCAGCCCGCGCCGTCCGCGACCGCCAGTTCCACGACGGTGTCGGACTCGTCGGCGATGTCCCCGACGAGCTCCTCGGCGATGTCCTCGTACGTCACGATGCCCGCCACTCCCCCGTGCTCGTCGAGGACGACCGCGAACTCGTCGTCACGCTCGCGCATCTGCGCCACCGCGCCCGGCAGCGGCAGGGTGTCGGGCAGCAGCAGGGCGCGGCGGGCCTCGCCGCCCGCCGTGGCACGGTCGAAGCGGGTGGCGGGCAGGCGCATCAGCTCGCGCACCCCGAGGACGCCCGCGACGTCGTCCGGGTGGTCGCCCATGACGGGGTAGTTCGAGTGGCCGTGCAGGGCGATGAGCCGCACGGCCTCGTCCGCCGTGGCGTCCTTGCGCACGAACGTGACGTCCGCCCGCGGCACCATCACCTCGTCCAGTGTGCGCTCGGTGAACTCCAGGGCGTGGTCGAGGAGTTCGGCGCTCTCGCGTGGCAGCTGACCGTGCTCGTGGGACTCGCCGATGAGGTGGCTGAGCTCTTCGAGCGTGGCTCCGTGGTGCAGCTCCTCGACGGGCTCGATGCCGATCCGGCGCAGCAGCCGGTCGGCCGCGCCGTCGAAGACGCGGACGAGGGGGCCGACGACTCTCAGATACGCCAGCGTGGAGGCGGCGAGGGACTTCGCGAGCCGTTCGGGGACGGCGAGCGCGAGGTTCTTGGGAGCGAGCTCGCCGAGGACCATCTGGAGGACCGTGGCGAAGACGAAGCCGAGGACCACGGAGAGCGCCGAGACGACGCCGTCCGAGAGGCCGGTGCCGTCCAGGGCGGGTCTCAGGAGTCCGGACACGGACGGTTCGGCGAGGAAGCCGACGACCAGACCGGTGACGGTGATGCCCAGCTGGGCGCCCGACAGCATGAACGAGAGCCGCCCGAGGACCTGCACGGCACGGGCGGCCCGCCTGTCGCCCGCTTCCGCCTCACGGGTGAGAGCGAGGCGGTCCGCGGCCACGTACGCGAACTCCTGCGCGACGAAGTAGCCGGTGCCCGCGGTCAGGACGAGGACGGCGAGCAGACCGAGGACGGCGGACAGCAACGGTGGCTCCGTTCCGACGAAGGGGCGTGCCGGTCATTCTCGGCGGGACGGGGGCAGCTCGCCACGCCGGCCGGGACACCCCGGCACGCCTCACTTCTACACCCACTGTAAAAGAAACGCAAAGTGCCGGTCATACGTCCCTTCGGCGCAGGCGCCACCCGGCCGCCACCAGAAGCAGCAGGGTGTACGCGGCGACCAGGCCGAGCGAGGGCCAGGCGCCGAGGCTGCCGACGGTCTCCGGGCTCGCGTCCGCGGTCTGCGTGAGCTTCTCCAGGGCGGCGGTGGGCGTCGCGCCCGCCACCCAGCGCTGGAGGTCGCCGAGCAGTGGTCCGAACAGGGACGGCAGGAGCAGCACGCCGACCACCGTGACGACCGCCCCGGCCGAGTGCTTCAGGAGGGTGCCGACCGCCAGGCCGATGAGACCGACGAGCGCGAAGAGCCCCGCGATGCCGAGCAGCGCGGGCATCGGCTCCCCCTGGGCGTACGTGCCGTCCTCCAGGACCGCACCACCGAGGAGATAGGCCACCGTGCAGGAGACAAGGCCGGTGGCGTACAGCAGGCAGGCCAGCAGCGTCGCCTTCGCGGCGAGCACCCGGCCGCGGCGCGGTACGGCGGTGAGGGTGGCGGCGATGGTGCCGCTCGCGTACTCGCCGCACATGGTCAGCGCGCCCACCGTGCCCGCAACCATCAGCGAGACGACGCTGAGGGTGAGGCTGCCGCCGAGCACCGTGTCGTCGGACTGCAGGCTGCCGCTCAGACCGACGAACACCGCGCCGACGACGGTGAGCGCGCCGGTCACGAGCAGGGTCCAGCGCGTGGAGCGCAGGCCCGCGAACTTGGTCCACTCGAAGGCGAGGGCCTCGCGGAAGCCGGGGGCGGGAGGGGCTGTTGCCGTCGTCACTGTCGCCGTCGCTGTCGTCGTCATCGGACCGGTTCCTTTCCCTTGGACGCCGCGGCTTCGCGCGTCGCCGTCGCCGTGCCCCGGTACTCCACCGAGGTCCGCGTCATGTCGGTGTAGACCTCCTCCAAGGAGGAGAAAACGGGGGTGAGTTCATGGATGGCCAGGCCCTGCGTGCGGGCCAGCTCACCGATCTCGGCGGACCTCAGACCGTCCACCCGCCAGCCGCCCCGCGCGTCCAGACGCACGGAGGCGCCCGCCGTCTCCAGCAGGGCACGCATCCGCTGCGCCTCGGAGTCGGGCGTACGCAGCAGGGTGGCGCCCTGGGAGTTGGTCTCGATGAAGTCCCGCATGTCCGTGTCCGCGAGGAGGCGCCCCCGGCCGATCACGATGAGGTGGTCGGCGGTCAGTTCCATCTCGCTCATGAGATGACTGGAGAGGAACACCGTCCTGCCCTCCGCGGCAAGGGACTTGAGCAGGTCGCGTATCCAGCGGATGCCCTCGGTGTCCAGGCCGTTCACCGGCTCGTCGAGGATGAGTACGCCGGGGTCGCCGAGCAGCGCGGCCGCGATGCCCAGGCGCTGGCCCATGCCCAGGGAGAGCCCCTTGGCCCGCCGTCCCGCGACGTCCGTGAGGCCCACTGCCTCGAGCACCTCGTCGACCCGGCGCGCGCCGATGCCGTTGCTGCGGGCCAGGCCGAGGAGGTGCCGGCGTGTGGTGCGCCCGCCGTGCACCGACCTGGCGTCCAGAAGTGAGCCGACCTCGCGCAGGGGCGCGGTGAGGCGGTCGTAGCGCCGCCCGTTGACCGTGACCGTGCCGCCGCTCGGTGCGTCGAGGCCGAGGGTCATGCGCATGGTGGTCGATTTCCCGGCGCCGTTCGGGCCGAGGAAGCCGGTCACGCGGCCGGGGCGGACGCTGAAGGTGAGCCGGTCGACAGCCGCCTTGTCGCCGTACCGTTTGGTGAGTTCCCGTGCTTCGATCATGCCGTCGACGCTACGAAGGCCCGGCGCCCCTGACATCTGCCGCCGGGAGTCGGCGACTACTCCCCGCGGAGTACCGACCGGCGGGGGGCAGTGCTGCTGGCTCAGACTTCGCCCGCGCGCACCAGGCCCGTCTCGTACGCGAGCACCACCAACTGGGCCCTGTCCCGCGCTCCGAGCTTGGTCATCGACCGGCTGACGTGCGTCTTGGCCGTCAGCGGCGACATGAGGAGCCGTGCGCCGATCTCGTCGTTCGACAGTCCGCGGCCGACCAGCGCCAGCACCTCGCGCTCGCGGTCGGTGAGCGGGTCGAGGAGCCGTAGCGCCTGTGCCTCGGGCGCCTTGAGGCGGGCGAACTCCTCGATCACCCGGCGTGTGACCCCTGGCGCCAGGAGGCTCTGTCCGGCGGCGACGGTGCGGATCGCGGTCCGCAGGTCGTCCGGTTCGATGTCCTTGAGCAGGAATCCGGCGGCGCCCGCGCGCAGCGCCTCGAAGACGTACTCGTCGGTCTCGAAGGTGGTCAGGACCAGGACGCGTACGGCGTCGAGGGCGCGGTCGGCGACGATGCGCCGCGTGGCTTCGAGTCCGTCCACCCGCGGCATGCGGATGTCCATCAGGACGACGTCCGGGCGCGTGGTGCGGGTCAACTCCACGGCCGCCAGGCCGTCGGCCGCCTCGCCGACCACGGCGAGGTCGTCGGTGAGGTCCAGCAGGGCGCGGAAACCGGCACGGACGACGGTCTGGTCGTCGGCAAGGACCACCCGGACCCGCTCGCTCGTCCGCTCACTCGTCTCATTCGTCCACTCGCTCGTCCCCTCACTCATCGCGCGCCTCCCTCGACGGGAAGCACCGCACGTACCCGCCACCCGCCGCCTCGCAGCGGGCCCGCCTCCAGGTCGCCGCCCATCGTCGTGGCCCGCTCGCGCATGCCGATCAGGCCGTAGCCCTCACCCGAGTCCACGGAGCGCTCCGGCCCGTCATCGGTGATCTCCACGGCCAGGCCCTCGCCCACCACCGCCACCGACACCGCCACATGCCGGGCGTCCGCATGCTTGATCACGTTGGTCAGGGCCTCCTGGACGATGCGGTACGCCGCCAACTCCACCAGTTGCGGCAGCTCCCGGCCACCCGTGTCGGTGTGCAGGGAAATGCGCGGTCCGGTGCCGCGCACCCCCTCCACCAGTTCGTCCAGTTGCGCGAGGCGGGGAGCCGGGGCGGCGGCGGCCGTGTGCCGGCCCTCGCGCAGTACCCCCACCGTGGTCCGCAGCTCGCGCACGGCTTCCTTGCCCGAGGTCCGCACCTGCCGCATCGCCGTCCGCGCCACCTCGGGTCTGCTGTCGAGGGCGTCCAGGGCCAGGCCCGCCTGCACGGTCATCGCGGACACGGTGTGGGCGATGACGTCGTGCAGTTCGCGTGCGATGCGCACCCTCTCCTGGTCGACCTTGCGCCGCGCCTCCCGCTCCCGGTCGGCCTCCGCTCGCTCGGCCCGCTCGGCGTACTCCTGCAGCAACTCCTGTCGCCCGCGCACGACTTCACCGAGCAGCAGCGGCACGAGGGGCCAGAGCATCTCCAGGAGCGGGGCGCCCTGCGGCTGTGCCACGTCCTTGCCCGCGATGACCGACACCGTCCCCGACACGAGGGCGGCGACGACGGCAGTTCGCAGCGTGCGGCGCCGGTCACCCCGTACGGCGAGGGCGTACAGCGCGACCATCACCGGCAGATTGAGCAGTTCCCCGATGTGCCCGTACAGCGCCCAGCCCGCGCAGGCCGCCCCGGTGATGACGGTGACGGCGACGGGCCACCGGCTGCGCACCAAGAGGGCCGCGACGGACACGGCGAACAGCAGCCAGGTCAGCCAGTCGGCCTGCCGGTGGCCGGAGTCGTTGACCGCCGCGTCCAGACCCGTGAGAACCGCGACGACCGCGGCTACGGCCGGGTCGGTGAGGTGCGGGGGCAGAGGCCACGGGAGGCGCCGCTGCCAGGAGCGGAAGGCGGTGGTCACGACACTCACGATAGGAGCCGCGCGCGCAGGGCGCGTACGACACAGGGAGTAGGCCCGGTACACGCCCCTGAGAGCACCCCCGAGACGTCCCCCAGTGACGACCCCGATCTAACCCTGAGATGTGTCAGGAATCTTTGACAGGTGGCTGGACCTCGTGTCAGCTTTTCTTGACAGGCACGAAAGAGAGGCCGCGATGGCCGAGGTCCCGACCCCGGAACCGACGGGCGACGAACTGCTGAAGGCGCTCAGCGCGCTGGGCAATCCGCACCGCATGCGGATCGTCGCGGCGCTCACCGAGCGCCGTAACTACGTCAGCGCGCTCGCCCGCGAGATTGGCATGGGCCGTCCGCTGCTGCACATGCACCTGAAGCTGCTCGAGGCCGCCGGCCTCGTCATCGGGTCGCTGGAGGTCGCCGAGGACGGCAAGTCCATGAAGTACTTCGAAGTGGCGCCATTTCTCTACGAGTTGACGCCGCAGCTGTTCGCCAGGGCGGTCCGGACCCTCTCCGACACCCGCCCCAAAGACACCGCGGAGACCACGGGATCCGCGGCACCCACGAAAGAGGAAGCGAAGTGAACGGACAACTGGTGACGCTCGCGGACGGGGGCGACGCCGTGGGCGCATGGGTCGGGGGCGTCGGCGCGGCCGGCTTCTTCCTTCTGCTCATCGTGATCGTCTGGCAGGTCGCCGCCACCTGGCGGGCCCGGATGCTCGCCGCCCGCGAGGAGCAGTACAAGGCGCTGGCCTCGAAGTACGCGCAACTCCTCGAGGACAACGTCGAACTGCACCGGCGCTCCATCGAGGAGATGAGGCAGACCCGGGAGGAGCTGGCGCAGACCCGCCACTCCGTCGGCTCCATGGAGAAGATGATGCGCGAGATCGAGTAGCCGCAAGAGGCCGGCAAGACACGGAAGTCCGAAGAGCGACCGTGTGCTCCTGCACGGCCGGGAGCTGCAACTCCCGGCCGTGCGACGCGGCACGCGCCCCGGGCCCGAGCGGCCCGGACTCTCACACCCACCCGTACGCCACGGCAGGTCGTCACACCTACAGCGCCGTGGTGCGGGCCCCGTGCGCCCTGTGCCGGTCACCGACCGGCGGCGCGCTCCACACACGAAGGAGACTACTCATGCGTCCGCTGCTCCGGCGCGTCGCCGCCGCACCATCGGACCGGCGCGCCAAATGGCTCGTCCTCGCCGCCTGGCTGATCCTCGCGGTGGCCCTCGGCCCGCTGGCCGGGAAACTCGGCGACGTCGAGGACACCAGCGCGAACGCCTTCCTGCCGCGCGGCGCCGAGTCCGCTCAGGTCAACACCGAGCTGGAGAAGTTCCGCGACGACACACTCATGCCCGCCGTCGTCGTCTACACAGGCCGGGGCGCCGATGAAGGGGTGGCCGCCGCCGACCGGGCCGCCTTCGCGGAGTTCACCGCCAAGGGCGAGCGCGTCTCACGGCCGGTCCCCTCGGACGACGGCAGGGCCCAGCTCGTCATGGTCCCGATGTCCGCTGATGACGACGGCCTGACCGACAAGGTCGACGAGCTGCGCGAGATCGCCGGAGCCAACGCGCCGCCGGGCGTGGACGTCGAGGTCGGCGGGCCCGCGGCCTCCCTGACCGATCAGGTCGCCGTCTTCGACACCCTCGACTCGACGCTGATGATCGCCACCGGCGTCGTCGTCGCCGTGCTGCTCCTGATCACCTACCGCAGCCCGGTCCTGTGGCTGTTCCCGCTGATCTCCGTCGGCTTCGCCGCCGTGCTCACCCAGGTCGGCACGTACCTCCTCGCCAAGTACGCGGATCTGCCCGTGGACCCGCAGAGCGCGGGCGTCCTGATGGTGCTCGTCTTCGGCGTCGGCACCGATTACGCCCTGCTGCTCATCGCCCGCTACCGCGAGGAACTGCACCGCCAGGAGGACCGGCACCAGGCGATGGGCACCGCACTGCGCCGCTCGGGCCCCGCGATCCTCGCGTCGGCCGGGACCATCGCGGTCGGGCTCGCCTGCCTGGCCTTCGCCGACATCAACTCCTCGCGCTCCCTCGGCCTGGTCGGCGCCGTCGGTGTGATCTGCGCGCTGCTCGCGATGCTCACCGTGCTGCCCGCGCTGCTGGTGGTCGCGGGCCGCTGGGTCTTCTGGCCGTTCGTGCCGCGGCACGGCACGCCCGCGCGCAAGGAACGTACGGTCTGGTCGCGCATCGGCGCCGCCGTCGCCGGGCGCCCGCGGTGGGCGTGGATGATGTCCGTCGCCGTCACCGGAGTCCTCGCGCTCAGCGCCTTCGGCATCAACCTGGGCCTCACGCAGTCCGAGATGTTCCAGGACAAGCCCGAGTCGGTCGTCGCCCAGGAGAAGATCTCCGCCCACTATCCGTCGGGCGCGTCGGACCCCGCGAAGATCGTCACGAACACGGGGCAGGCCGCACGGGTCCGCTCGGCCGCTTCTGGGGTGGAGGGGGTCGCCCGGGTGGAGACGGGCGACCGCTCCCGAGACGCCCAACTCACGCAGTTGGCGGTGGTATTGAAGGACACCCCGGACAGCCAGTCCGCCAAGGACACCGTGGACAGGCTCCGGGACGCCGTGCACGAGGTCGACGGCGCGGACGCCCTGGTCGGCGGCACGACGGCGCAGACCCTGGACACCCGGCGTGCCGCTGACCGCGACCTGCGGACGGTCATCCCGATCGTCCTCCTGGTCGTCCTCGGCGTACTGATCTGGCTGCTGCGCTCGCTGGTCGCCCCGCTCCTCCTCCTGGCGACGGTGGTCCTGTCCTTCTTCGCGGCCCTCGGCGCGTCGAACGTGCTCTTCGAGAGCGTGCTCGGCTTCGCGGGCGTCGACTGGTCGATCCCCTTGATGGGCTTCGTCTTCCTGGTCGCGCTCGGCATCGACTACAACATCTTCCTGATGCACCGCGTCAAGGAGGAAGCCGCACGCCTGGGCCACACACGAGGCGTCCTGGAGGGCCTGACCAGCACGGGCGGGGTGATCACCTCGGCGGGCATCGTGCTGGCCGCGACGTTCGCGGTCTTCGCCGGCCTGCCCCTGGTGACGATGGCGCAGATGGGAGTGCTCGTCGGCATCGGCGTCCTGCTGGACACCTTCCTCGTGCGTACGGTCCTGGTGCCCGCCCTGGCCCTGGACCTGGGCCGCTGGTTCTGGTGGCCGGGCCGCCTCTTCCACGACCCGCGCCGCCACGAGGACGACGCGGGACCGTCCCGCGCCACGCACGCCACCGCGGACGCGACACGGGAACCTGCCTGACGGCCCGGCGGCCGGGGTCAGTTCGTGAGGGTGACGCAGGGCAAGCCCACGCTGGCGCCGCCGCGGAAGCCCTCCGCGCAGAGGCGGGTGCCTGCGGGGAAGTGGCGTTGGGGGTAGGCCTGGTCGCGGTAGGTACGGAACTTGGCGACGTCCTCGACCTTGGTGTCGGCGCTCCAGCCGTTGGTCGTCCACACGCGCGCGCTGATGCGGTGCGGCTGGTTGGTGTTGGTGACCGACACCTCGACCCTGCCGAGATAGGTGCCGCTGTCGTACGTCTCGATGCACACCGAGTGGTTGCACCACTTGCCGTCGGCCACCGCCGACGGGCCCGAGACGATGACACAGCCCAGCGCCGCGGCCATGGCCCCGATCCCCGCGGCGATCTTCCTGGTGATGTCGTGCATGGTGAGTGCCCTCAAGCCTTCGCGTCATGGCCCGGCAGGACGTGCCGGGCCCCGGCACACCAACGCGAGAGCAAGATCACCGGTTACGCGGCTTCCCCCCGCGCACCTCGGCAGGGCCTGTCAGCACGGCCGGTCAGCAGGGCTTGCGCCATTCGTCCAGGTTCAGTTTCTTGCGCATGGACGACAGGCCGAGGCGCTTGGACTGGGCGCAGAACTTCTCGTTGGGCACGGCGTATTCGACGTGCAGCACCGCCTTGCCCGCCTTGACGAAGGGGGTGAGTGACGCGCACTCGTCGTACTGGGCGCACTCCTCGTTGACCGCGAAGTCGAAGTCCCGCACGAGCCGCGGGATCTGCGGGAGGTCGTTCTTCAGGCCGACGGACAGGCCGCGCTCGTGCGCGAGGCGGGCGACCATGCGGTTGAAGGCCAGTTGGTGGCGCGCGGTCAGGGGAAAGCCGGTGCGGTTGAGGTAGCTGTCGAGCAGGTCCGGTTCGATCGCGTCGAAGCCCTTGCGGCGGCACATGTCGAAGCGCTCCGCGAGGAGCGGACGCAGCACGTCCAGGCGCCGGATGTCGAGCCAGCGCTCGCCCTTCCATCCGTTGGCGCGGCCGAGCACGGACGCGGGGTAGGCGTCGCTGTCGGGGCGGAAGGACTCCCAGGCACCGGCGTTGATGTAGCAGATGACGCGGCGCCCGTCGCGGTGCAGCCGGGCCACGTCGGAGGCGCGGTTCTCGAACCCGTCGATGTCGTAGACGGGTACGTCCACGCGCGGGTCGACGCGCCCGTCGAGCTGCCACTGCCAGGCCGCGCCGGGGCGGGGCCGCCAGCGGTCCGGGGTGTCCCCGTGCCGCTCCGCCGACGCGCAACCGGCCAGCAGCAGGACGGTGACGAGGAGCGGGCCGAGCCACGAAGCGCGGTGCTTCACGACGTGCCTCCGGACACCGGCGGGGGCGGTGGCTGCGTCCAGGGGTTGGGTCCCGCGCCGGGCACCGCGCAGTGCACCCCCGCGCCCCGCTGCACGGCGGTGCGCCCGGCGAGGCGGGCCAGCGCGGGCGGCACTCCGTAGACGAGGTGGCAGAACTGCTCCGGGGGGTGTCTGGCCGTCCAGGACGGGGCCTCGAACGAGCGCAGATACGTCGTCCAGTGCCCCTCGAACGTGACGATCAGGTCGGCGGCGCGGGCGTAGCCGGGCGCCGGATGCACGCCCGGGTTGAGGACCACCGTGTCCGCGCCCCGCTCCCGCACCGCACGGACCATGCGCCGGCAGTTCCGCAGCTCGCGGCGCCCGGACGCCACCTGGTCCAGGAAGCAGCCGTCGACGCCGTACCAGGCGCGGTGCCGTTCCAGGTCGTCACTGACGGCGGCCGGCGACCGCTCCCCGTACGCCGTGTCGACGTACCCGAGCACCCGCACCCCCGCCTCGCGCAGGGCCCGCGATGCGGTGGTGAAGGCGGGGTCGGGGGCCGCGCCCGGGCCGTCGGCGACGTTCAGGACGACGCCGTACAACTGGGGCGCGGCCGCCACCAGCGCCTGCCAGGCCGCGGGGTCCGCGGCCGGGTGGACGTACAGCGGCACCAGCAGGGTCATCGCGGGTCCCCGCCGGCCTGCGCGAGAGGCGGCGGACCGCCGTCGGCGCCCTGCGGCCACGTCCGTGGCGCGCCGTCCGCGGCCCACAGCGCGGTCACGGAATCCCGCAGGGAGTGCGTCGGCGTCCAGCCCAACTGCCGTTCCGCGGCGCCGATGTCGGCGCACTGCCAGGGCACGGCCACCGACCGGCCCACCTTGCCGAGCGACTCCTCGACGCGCCCGGTGAAGCCCGCGGCGCCGACCAGGCCGTGCACCAGATCGCGCACCGGCACGGCGCGCCCGCTGCCGATGTTGAGCAGGCGCGGCAGCCGTCCCGGCAGGGTCACGGCCAGCGCGACGGCGTCCGCCACGTCGCGTACGTCGACGAAGTCCCGGTACGCGGACAGGTCGCCGAGGTGGACGGTGGCGTGCGGGGTCCTGGCCACCGCGCGGCCGAGATCGGCGGTGAGCCGCCCCGGCAGTCCGGCCCGGGGAGCGCCGGGGCCCACCGGGTTGGTGACCCGCAGCACGAGCGAGTCGAGCTGCGTGTCGAGGACGGCCAGGGTGCCGGCCAGCTTCGTGGCTCCGTACGGGGCGACCGGGCGGGCGCAGGCTTCCTCCGCCGTCCGCTCGCCGATGCCGGTCGGCCCGTACTCGGCCGCCGAGCCGAGGTGCACCAGGCGCGCGTCGGGCGCCGCCGACCGCATGGCCGCGCACAGGGCGGCCGGGCCACGGGAGTTGGCCTCGGCGAGGCTCAGCGTGCTGCCGCCGACCGCGCCCACGCAGTTGACCACGGCGTCGGGCTCGGCCCGGGTCAGCTGCTCGGCCAGCGCGGCGGGCGTCATGTGGGCGAGGTCGACCCGGAGGTCGTCCGAGGGGCCGCGGCCGCCGCGGAGCAGCCGCACGCCCGGCAGGGCGTGCAGCCGCTCGGCGATGTGCCCGCCCAGGTATCCGCTGGAGCCGAGGACGAGAACGCGCACGGTCCCCTCACGCTCCCTTGAGGAGAAGGGAGCGGTGCGAGGTGAACTCCGCGTTGGCGCGGTCGTAGTCGTCCGGGCGCCCGATGTCGAGCCAGTAGCCGTCGAAGTCGTAGGCGTGCGGCGGGGTCTCGGTCTTCAGCAGGTCGATGACGAGCTCGTCGAAGCCGAGCGGCAGGCCCGGCGTGTAGGAGGCGAGCGTGTCGCGCGAGAGGCCGTAGACCCCCATGGAGACGCGGTAGTCCACGCTCGGCTTCTCCGTGAAGGCGACCACGCGCTCCGAGTCGGTGGTCAGCACGCCGAAGTCGATGCGCACCTGGCGGGCGTACGTGGCGATGGTCAGCGGCGCCCCGGAGGTGCGGTGGCTGTTCAGGACGTCCGCGTAGTCGAGGTCGGTGAGGACGTCGCCGTTCATCACGAGGAAGTGCTCGGGCAGCCGGTCCATCATGGTCAGGAGCGGGCCCATGGTGCCGAGCGGGCTGTCCTCCGTGGAGTAGCCGACGCGCAGGCCCCAGCGGGCGCCGTTGCCGACGTACGCGCGGATGATGTGGCCCAGGTGGCCGATGGCGATGGTGCAGCTGGTGAAGCCGGCGCTCGCCAGTTGGCGCAGGACGATCTCCAGGATGGCGTGCTGGTCGCCGATCGGGACGAGCGGCTTGGGCAGCGCGGTGGTGTACGGCCGGAGCCGGACGCCCTTGCCCCCGGCAAGAATGACTGCGTGCATGGTTGTCTCCCCTGTGAGTGACCCGGAGCGGTCAAGTGGCCAGATGCGCAGTGGTGCTGACGGGCGGTCAGCGAAGTGCGGGGGTGCTTCAGATGTTGTAGATGTCCGTCTTGTAGCGGGCCAGGTTGGCCGGGTCGCGGAAGAACTCGACGGTGCGGGCCAGGCCCTGCTCCAGGTCGTGTCCGGGCGCCCAGCCGGTGGCCGCGCGCAGCCGGCTCGCGTCGGCGACCAGGCGCATCACCTCGGAGGCCGCGGGGCGGATGCGCTGTTCGTCCTCGCGGACGTCGAGGTCGGCCTCCATCACCTTGCCGATGAGCCGCACCAGGTCGCCCACGGAGATCTCGCCGCCCGTACCCGCGTTGAAGGTGCGGCCCACGACCGCGTCGGCGGGCGCGGTGCCGACGGCGATGAAGGCCTGCGCGGTGTCGGCGACGAAGGTGAAGTCGCGGGTCGGCCGCAGGTCACCGAGGGTGATCTCCCGTGATCCGGAGGCCACTTGGCCGATGACTGTCGGGATGACGGCCCGCATCGACTGGCGCGGCCCGAAGGTGTTGAAGGGGCGCAGGGTGACCACGGGCGTCTCGAAGCTCGCGTGGTAGCTGTCGGCGAGCCGGTCGCCGCCGGCCTTCGAAGCGGCGTACGGGGACTGGGTGTTGATGGGGTGGTCCTCGGTGATCGGCACGGTCTGGGCGGTGCCGTACGTCTCGCTGGTGGAGGTGTGCACCAGGCGCGGGATCTCCAGGTGGCGCACGGCCTCGAGGACGTTGAGCGTGCCGGTCACGTTCGTGTCCACGTAGCTGTGCGGGGCCTGGTAGGAGTACGGGATCGCGATGAGGGCGGCCAGGTGGTAGACGGTCTCGGCGCCGGTGACCAGGCCGCGGACGGAGCCGGGGTCGCGTACGTCGCCGAGGACGATCTCGACCTCGGCCAGCACCTCGGGCGCGAGGGTCTCCAGCCAGCCGTAGGAGGAGAAGGAGTTGTACTGCGCCATCGCGCGGACCCGGTGGCCCGACGCGACGAGCGCCTCGGTGAGGTGCGAGCCGATGAAGCCTTCGGCCCCGGTGACGGCGACGAGTGGTGCGGATGCCATGAGTTCTCCTGGTGCTGGGACGGACGAGAGGTGGTGCGCCGGGCGGGGGCAGGGCCCGGTGGATGTGGCGCCGGACGGCGCGGGCCGGCTCAGGCGTGCGCCGTGGGCCTGCCCAGGTGGTGGACGGCGACGGCGAGGAGCGCCGCGGCGGCGGCGGCGCAGCCGATGAGTTGGGCGGTGGGCGTCGGGACGGTGCCGGTGAGCGGCAGTGCCGTCGCGAGGGCCGCGGCGGCGATACAGGGCGCGGCGGACGGCCAGGCCGCGCCGAACGCCTGGAGGAGCAGGGCGGTCCACAGCACGGCCCCGAGCAGGACGAGCCGGGTCGCGCTCGCGCCGACGAGTACGGCGCCCAGGGCGAGCGGCACGAGATAGGCGGCGGCGCACACGGCGAGCGCACGCGCGGAGCGCAGCCTGAAGCCTCGGGGAGTGGTCGAGGCGTGCAGGGCGGCCACGGCGAGCCCGCGGTAGCGGTAGAGGAGCCACTCGGCGAGGCCCATGCTGAGCGTCAGCACGATGACGGCGTACGGCTCCTGGTGTCCCGCCACCGCGGTCAGCGCACCGGCCGCGAGCCCGAACAGGCCGTACGGCAGCGAATGCGCCAGGCGTGGCGCGGGGCCCGGCACCGGGGTCGCCCGCAGCGCCGAGCGCAGGGCATGCCCCGCGGCGGCCGTCGCGAGCAGGACGGTGAGCAGCGGCAGTCCGATGCGCAGGAGTTCCGGCGGCTGCCACCACGGCAGGGCGGCCGCGCCCGCCACGACCGGCAGGAGCGCCGCCGCGAGGATCTTCTCGCGGCCGAGCACCAGGAGCAGCCCCGCCGCGGCGAGATAGCAGGACTGCCCGACGGCGAACAGCGCGGCGGCTCCCGGACCCGCGACCAGCAGGCCGGTGAGCGACGCGGCCACGATGCCGAGCGGCGCGCCCGCCAGCAGGGTGCGCCCCGCCTCGTGCCGCCCTGTCGCGAGCCTGCTGTACGCGCGGTGGCTCAGCGCCTGCGACCAGGCCCAGGACACGAGGGCGGCGGCGATCAGCCCGTACAGCCCGGAGGCCGGCCCCCAAGCGCCCTGCGCCAGTACGTATGCCGTGCCGGGAAGCGCGAAGAGCAGCCCGCGCAGGGCGCAGCGCAGGTGGTCGGGGCGCCAGGGGTCGGGCGGCACAGGCGGCTTCGGATGGCTGCGCGGCACCCGCCGGAAGACGGCGTCGGCCAGCGAGAACAGATCGGGGTGCCCATAGGTCTCCTGGATCCTGTCGCCGGTCAGGCCCTGCGACTCCAGGAGCGCGGCGACTTCGTAGGCGTGCACGGCCGCGCCCGCCTCCTCGGCGAGTTCGGCGGCGAGGCTGTCCACGGGGTCGTCGGCCCTGGCGGGGCGCAGCGCGACGCCGGGGTGTGGGCGGGGCCGGTTGTCGAGGGGGCCGGTGCGGGGCGGACGCGCCAGGCGCAGGGCGAGGGTGTCGTCGGCGCCGTACGTCTCGCCGTGCTCCGCGCCGCGGGCGTGTGTGCCGCGCGGCCTGAGAGGGAGGGGGCCGCTCATCCCGCCACCTCGCCGCTGAAGGGGGCGCCATGGCTGACGAACTCCGGCTGATACAGGCCCTGTTGGCCTGGGTTGGCAAGCTCCTCGTAGATCGAGCGGAACGCGTCGACCGTCTGGCGCAGCGTGAACTGCTCGATCACGCGCAGCCGGGCCGCCTCGCCCATCGCGGCGCGGCGCGCGGGGTCGCGGAGCAGTTCGACGACGGCTCGTGCCATGGCCTCCGGGGCGCGCGGCGGCACCACGAGTCCGGTGGGGCCCACGGCCTCGCGCACCCCGCCGACATCCGTGGAGACCGTGGCCCGCCCGCAGGACATGGCTTCGATCAGGGTGAAGGGGAAGCCTTCGCTGATGCTGGACAGCATCACCACGTTGCCCGCCGAGTAGGCGTCCTTGATGTGCTCGACGCGGCCCTCGAAGACCACCGCGTCGCCGTGGCCGAGCTCGGCGGCCAGGGCCTCGCAGCGCTCGCGGTAGGCCTCGCCGCCGCGCGGGGTGCCGCCGAACAGGCGCAGTCTGGCGTCCGGGATCTCCTGCCTGACCAGCGCGAAGCTGCGGATCAGGGTCTCCAGGTCCTTGATGGGGTCGACGCGGCCCGCCCAGCTCAGGGTGGGGGTCAGCGGTTCGGGGCCCGCGGGCGGGAAGGCCTCGGGGTCCACGCCGTTGTAGACGGTGCGGATGAGGGAGGGCTCCGCGCCGCCGCGCTCCTCCCAGAGGCGGTTGTAGCGGTTGCCCGGGGTGATCAGGGAGGCCTGGCGGTACGTTTCCTCGGCGAGCAGCCGGAAGAACCCGAGCAGCAGGGCCTTGACGGGCCAGCTGTACGGTCCCGTGCGGTAGCCGAGGTAGCGCTCGCGCAGGTACACGCCGTGCTCGGTCAACAGCAGGGGCACGCCGTGGAGTTGGCGCCCCACCAGGCCGGGCATGGCCGCTATGCCGCCGCTCACCGCGTGGGCGACGCCGCTCTCCGGGGGCCGGGCGGCGAGCGGGCGCAGCGCGTGTTCGAGCAGGCTGGTGGCGGTGACCGCGTCGTGCAGGGTCGGCCGCGCCTCGGCGGTCGCGCGTCCGGGGACGTTCCACACGGAGGTCAGGACGTGCACCGCGCGGTCGGTGCGCAGCGCGGGCGCCAGGGCTCCGTCGCGGGCGTGCCGGGCGAGGTCGTGCAGCGCGGGGGCGAAGCCGTCCTCGGCGGCCGCGTCGAGCAGGGCCGTGAGGAACTGCTCGTAGGAGCCGAGGAGTTGGCGTCGGCGTCGGCCGCGCGGGGGGTGTCCGGTGGGGGCCGGGCCCCACATGGGCAGGCAGACGGGCTCGTCGACGTGCGGCGGCAGCTCCCAGGCGAGGCTCTCACGGCCGGTGCCGGTGACGGCGAGCACGCCGAAGTCGACGTCGGGCATGCCGCGGACGAGTTGGTCGCACCAGACGCTGACGCCACCGTGGCTGTGCGGGTAGGTGCCTTCGGTCAGCAGGGTGACGCGGGTCCGTGCGGGGCGGCGCGACGGAGCGGGGAAGGGTGCCGGTATCGGCACGGGCGAGGGCGAGGGGGACATGGTGGGGCTCCGCGGGTGAGATACGAACGCGAGGGAGCCGACGGCGGCGCCCGCCCCGGTGGTGCGGGGTGGGCGCGTTCCGTGAACGGCGGCGTGCGGGTCGTACGGGCGCGGGGGGATGGTGGTGCGGTGTGGCTCTTGATCGACGGGCGGTGTGGGGCGGCTTCTCGGGCCCGGTGGCCGGCCGGGTGGGGCCGGCCTGCCACCGGGTGCGACCGTCAGGTCAGCGCCGGGTCGGCAGCGCGCGTGGCGTGTGACCGTCGGTGCCGGGCTTCACGTACGTGGCGACGCCGGGCGGGACGGGCAGTTTCCTGGCCGCTTTCGCGATGTCGGGTTCTGCGGCCGCCGCGGCCGAGGCCGGTGCGGACGGAAGGTTGAGCGTGACGCGGCTCTGGAGGAGCGCCGGGGACACCCAGCCAGAGGTTCTTCCCGCGTACGCGGTCCCGAACGCGTCGGTGCCCAGCAGGAGTTGCCGTACGGTGCCGGTGGGCATCGTGGCGCGGACCGCCACGCCGGCCGGGGCCTGGACGGTCACCTTGCCGCCGATCCGGTAGGCGGTGACGCGGCCCGCCTTGACGGCCGTGTCCCAGGCGGCGCGGGAGCGCAGCTCGCCGCCGATGTCGGCCATCCGCAGGTTGACCACGGGGGCGTTGTCCGCGAACAGCTCGCCGTACGCGTCGAGGATCGAGCCGAGCACGGGGTAGGCGATGCGGTCCTCGGCGAGGTTCGACTGGTGGATGAAGTGCGGCCTGGGGTCGTTCGCCAGGACGTGCCCCATCGCGATCGTCGACTCCACCGGCACGATGTGGTCCTGATAGCCGGTGGCGGGGTCGAGGGGACTCTCGAGACAGGTGGCGACGGAGGAGTTCTCGCAGACACCGCTGCCTCCGTCCGCCTTGCGGGTGTAGATCCAGTTGTACTCGTCGATCTGCTCGCTGGTGCGGCCCGCGTTGTAGAAGACGTTCATCGGGAAGCGCGGCACGGTCAGGGCCGAGCCCACCGGGCGCTGGCCCCGGTCCCGGGAGTTGTCCGAGCCGAGCCAGGTCACACCGTTGTCCCGCAGGGCCGGGCCCAGGTTCGGGTTGTCGTCGGGCTGCTGCGGGAGGACCTTGAGGCCCGAGTGCTCGCCGGTCACCAACTCGTCGTCTACGAGCGGGAGTCCGGCGCGCCGGCCCCAGTTGCGGTTGTTCGAGATCTGCTGGGAGATCTCCGTGCGCGAGACGTAGCGCGTGCTGCCGTCCGCGTTCTTCGCGCAGGTCCACGGCACGACGCTGACGTCCTGGACGCAGCCGAGGAAGGGGTGGTTGTACGTGTGGTTGATCCATCGGTGCTCGCCCCGGTCCGCGATCAGCCGGTCCGCCAGGGGGTCGGCGCCGCCGTTCTCCTCGCGGAAGAGCTCGCTGCCGCCGCCGTTGAAGGCCATGTCGAGCGGGAACTTGCGCCCCTTGGACCACTGGGCCGCGTAGGCCGCGTCGTCGGCGGTCATCCGGATCGGGTCGGGTGTGCCCTGACCCGGCGGGCAGTCCACGTCGCCGGGGGTGCAGTTGAGCTCGCTGTCCCAGCGGTCGTCCGCCCCGAAGACGTCGTCGACGTGCACGGCGAAGTAGTTGCGCGATGTGCCGAGTTGGACGCCCTGGGTCATCCAGTCCACGATGCCGCGGGCGAGGAGCCGGAACTGCTGCTGATGCTGGTTGTAGACGAAGGTCACCACCAGCTCGCGCCGCCCGTCGTGCCGGTACTCACCGACCAGCGAGCCGCGGTCCGAGGTGCCGGGGATCGGCGCGTCCACGTAACTCGTGAAGTCGGCGCCCGGCGCGGGCTCGGCCAGGAAGCCGTAACTCTCGTTCGTGGACGGGGCGTTGTCCTCGAAGGGCACCTGCCCGGCGAGGTACCCGAAGGGGCCGGCCTTGCCCGACGCGGTCACCTGGGCCCGCACCCCGTCGAGCGTGCCGCTGAACTCGGGTGTCTTCAGCCCCGCTTCGGGCCTGGCATACGTGTAGGCGTCGACCTGCGGAATGGCGTAGGTCTGCTCATAGGACGCGAGGGCGGCCATCTCGGCCGAACCGGCCGCGAACGGGTTGTCGTTGGGCAGCACGACGGCCTGGAACTTGGCGCGCGCCCTGCCGTCGACGGTGTCCGCCAGGAACGCGGCGTCGATCACCGGCCGTCCGCTCTGCCGCAGGTCGACGGTTGTGTACGGCGTGCCCTGGCCGTCGAGTTCGGCGGTGATCGCGGCGGTCGCGGGGCCCCCGTCGGTCACCACGAGGACGCGTAGGTCGATGCGTGGCAGCTCGGCCGCCGATGCCGGAGTGCCGGGCAGCGAGAGCGCGAGAAGCAGAGCGGTGGCGCCGAGAGCCGCCGCTCGTGCGGTGTGATTCATGCGGTGCGTGGTCCCCTCCACGGTCGGGCCGAGGGGATGTCTCCATCCCACGGCCCGCCCCCCAACGACGCGCACACACATCGCACTGTGTGTCCGCGTCGCTCTGACGCGTCACATAGTGCGGCCCACCTGTGGGGTCTGTGCGGATTCTGTGAAACCTGGCGGAAAAAAGATGGCGAACCCTTAGCGGTACGAAATGAGCGACACGTGACAGGAGATGACACACCGGAGTGGGGCGCTCCGGGACGTCGTGGCCGCTCAGAGGGGTCGTAGATCCCCGGGCACCGGATAGATGCTGGGCGCACGCACCGGATCCGGGTGCGCCGGGCGGACACCGGAATCGAATGCGCTCCCTACCGCGCTGATTCAGCCAAGCGATCCGGTCCCGTGTCATGGCGCCTTCCTCCGGAAAGCGCGTTCTGACCTGCACGGCAAGCGCGTTCCATGAACATCTGGGGGCGCAATTCAGGGCGTGATGGGGGGCGCGCGAGGGGGCGCTCTTGCGTTTCCGGCGCTCCCGGGGGTGGTGCGGAGCCCGTCGCGACGAAGTCCGCGACACGAACCAATCCGTTGAGCGCCCGCCGTCGAATCCCCCGTGTCCGCATGGGTTTGTGAGGGACCCGGACGCACAGAGGTGGCGGCGGATGTCGGAGGTCCCGGTGGAACGTCGAGGCGTGAGCCTCCTCCGCCCGGATGCTGCCGCCGCCACCTCCTCCTCCGCCCGCGGGCGCGCTTTGGGCCGAGCAGGCCCTTTTCACGCACTGATGAGGGAGTCGGGCAATCCATGAGGCCCTCGGTGACGGATACCTCATGTGATGGCAGAGCGAGAAGTGCGGGAAGCGCTGGAAGCGCGAGAAGACTTGCGACGACCGGCCGGCCGGTGGCGTGTCCCGGCAGGCGCCTTGGGCGGGCTGCTCGCGGGCTTCGCCGCGCTCGCGGTGGCGGAACTGGTGTCCGCCGCGGTGCGGCCCGAGGCCGGCCCGGTGGTGGCGGTCGGCGGCGCGGCGATCGACCGCACCCCCGCACCCGTCAAGGACTGGGCGATCCAGCAGTTCGGCACGGACGACAAACTCGTCCTGCAGTCAGGCATCCTCGCGGTGCTCGCCCTGCTCGCACTCGTGCTGGGACTCCTCGCCCTGCGCCACCGCCTTCTCGGCGCGGCGGGAGTGCTGCTCTTCGGAGTGATCGGTGCGGTGGCGGCCACCGGCCGCCCCGACTCCACCGGCTTCACCGACGCGCTGCCCTCGATCGCGGGGTCCGTCGTCGGTGCCGCGCTGTTGTACCGGCTCGCGGGCCACCTCGCCCTTCCCGCGGGCACGGCCTCCGAGCCGACGCGGACGTCGATGCCGAACGGCGACGGCGACGGCGACAGCATCCGCGTCCGCGTCGATCGGCCGGAGTGGGACCGTCGGGGGTTCGTCATCGCGGCCGGAGCCGTTGCCGCAGCGTCGGCCGGAGCCGGCGTACTCGGACGATCACTGAACGCCGCGGGCGGGCAGGACGCCGTCGCCTCGCGGAACCGGATCGAGCTGCCCGCCCCGGCGTCGGCCGCGCAACCGGTGCCCAAGGGCGCGCGGCTCCGGGTGCCCGGCATCAGTCCGTTCGTGACGCCCGGCAAGGACTTCTACCGGGTGGACACCGCGCTCGTGGTCCCCAAGGTGAACGCCGAGACCTGGCGTCTGCGCATCCACGGCAAGGGCGTCGACCGTCCGACGACCCTCACCTTCGACGACCTGCTGCGGCGGGACCTGATCGAACGCGACATCACCCTGACCTGCGTGTCGAACGAGGTCGGCGGCCCGTACGTGGGCAATGCCCGCTGGATCGGCGTGCGCCTGTCCGACCTGTTGGCGGAGTGCGGCGTCCAACCCCCGTCGAAGGGCGGCCCCGCGGACCAACTGGTCGCCCGGTCCGTGGACGGCATGACCATCGGCACCCCCGTCGACGACGTGATGGACGGCCGCGACGCGATGCTCGCCCTCGGCATGAACGGCGAGCCGCTGCCGTTCGTGCACGGTTTCCCCGTACGCATGTTGGTCCCCGGCCTCTACGGCTATGTGTCCGCCTGTAAATGGATCAAGGACATCGAGCTGACCACGTTCGACGCCTACGACCCCTACTGGGTGAAGCGCGACTGGGCACGCAAGGCGCCGGTCAAGACGCAGTCCCGGATCGACACCCCCAAGCCCTTCGCCCGGCCGAAGGCCGGCACGGTGATGGTCGCGGGGGTGGCATGGGCCCAGCACCGAGGCATCGACAAGGTCGAGGTGCGCGTGGACGACGGCCCGTGGCAGCAGGCCGATCTGGCCGCGGAGGACACCCGGGACACCTGGCGGCAGTGGTCCTTCCCGTGGAAGGCGACCGCGGGGGGCCACACCCTCACCGTGCGGGCGACCGACCGCACGGGCGAGGTCCAGACAGAGAAGCGCACCCGCACGATCCCCGACGGGGCCAGCGGCCGGCATTCGGTGGTGGTCAACGTCGACTGACGCCCACCGACGCCGACCGGCGGCGGCTCCGACGGCTGTGACCATCCCACGATTCACTCGTTTGAACGTGGTCAGGACGCAACGTCGTCAGCCTTTGGAAGGCTTCTTGATCAATGAGCACATCGCAACGGCCCTCATCGAAGGCGTCCGGGCGGATGGCCCTTGACCAGGCCGAGGCCGTCATCGTCGACCAGTACACCCGGCTCGTACGCCTCGCCTATCTCACCCTCCCCCACTCGCTGGGCAGGCACCGGCGGGTCCTCGTCGCCCACGCTCTGGTACAGCGCGCGCTGCCCGGATTCCGCGTCGGCCGGGCCACGCCCCGCGTGCCCGAGCAGCGCAGGGTCACGCCCGACCCCGTGGTGGCGAGCACCCGGGCGCGCGTCCTGCGCTCGGCACTCGCGCACGACCGTCGTCCGCGCGGCTGGCCCGGCTTCCTTCCGCCGCCCCGCGCGCTGCGCCCCATGCTCCCGGTGGTCTGGGGGCTGCGGCTGTTCCCGCGCGCGGGCTCCACCGAGGAGGTCGCTCTGGGGCAGGCGCTCGCCGAGGTTCCCGCGGCAGCCCGCGCGGCGTTCGTGCTGCTGCAGTTGGACGGGCTGCCCCGCTCCGAGGTCGCCGAATTGCTCACCGCCGCCCAGGTGCCCCGGCCCGAAGAGGCGGTGCACGCCGCCTGCGACGTGGCGGCGGCCGCGGGCCCGGCGAAGGAAGCGCTGCTGCGTTCACGGGAGTTCGACGCCTGTTCCGTGCAGACCCGCCCGACCGATCTGCTGCGCCGCAGGCGCCGGCACCAACTGGCCTGGCTCACCGCGGGGATCGTCGCCCTGTGTTGTGCGGTGCTGTTGGCGACCGTCGGCGGCACACCCTCGGGCAAGCCTTCCCGCGCCGCCGACGTTCCCCTCGCCTTCGGCCCCGACGAGTTGCTCCGTACCTCCGGCGACGCCTGGACCGACACCTCGCGGGTGGACTTCACCGCCTGGCCTGCCCGCGGCGCGCGTACCGACGACGACGCGCTGATCAGCCGCGCGCTCGGCACCTGGACCGACCCGCCGTCCGGCACTCAGGTCGACGTCGCGAAAGCCACCATCGCCGAACCCCCGCCCAGGAACACGCAGTTGCTGTACGCGGATGTCGTCGGCCGGGAGGCGGTCGTGCTGTTCCACGACGGCCGGCGCGTGGTCCGCTACGGCGAACCGCTCGCTTCGCCGGGCAACGCGACCCTGGACATCTCCCGTGCCGACGACGCCGACGTGACCACGGCGGCCGCGCTCGTCGTCAGCCGTGAGGCGGACAAGGTCCGCTACCTGACCGCGCCTTGGATCGCCGAGGCGCGGACGCGCGACCTGCTGGCCCCCGAGTCCCCCGGGCGTCCGCTCGACGTGTCGGACGAGGGACTCACCGACGCCGTCCCCGAGCCACCGGCCAAGGGAGCGTGCGACAGCCTGCCGGTGCTGCAACTGCGTTCATCGGGCCGGATCGTGGAGAAGCACGCCTTCCTCGTGGCCGACCTGGGCGGCCTCACCCCCGCGCATCTCAGCTACACCCCGCTGCCCGGCACCGGGGCCCCGCCCCGGCAGCCCCGCGAGGCGACCGGCAGCGTGGCACTGCGGAGCTGGGCGCACACCGCGTGCCGGCTCCCCGGATTGCGGGAGAGCGGCGTACGGGCCGTCAACCAATGGGAGTTCGCCGAGCAGGACCTGCCCGAGCGGGGCGGCCGGGCGGTGTGGTCCTGCACGCGTTCCTCCACCTGGCGCGGCCCCGGCGACGTCCTCGTGCAGTTCCGCACGTCCGCCGCCTCCCCCACCGAACCCGCGAAGGTCGTCGGGCAGGCACGGTCGACCGCGGCCTGCAGCCGGTTCGGCCAGCACATCGTGGCCGGCACCCCCTGGACTGCGGCCTCCGGGCGCCACTACCTGCTGGCGGCGGGCAGCCGCGAGGTCGAAGGGATCGACGTGACCGGTGACGTGGAAGCGACCGAGCGGGGGCGCACCCTGGCCGTCAAGGCTCCCAAGAACCCCGACACGACCGTGCGGGCGCGCCTTACGGACGGTGAGAGGCTGGAGGAGGTCGACTCGGGCCGCTCGCGCTAGACGGAGCGGGCGGAGTCGAGAGCCGAGAGTCGAGTCAGGTCAGGTCAGGTCAAGTCGAGGAGCTCGGTACCTGTGTCCTTCAACGACGGCGGGCGCCCAGCGCTGGTGCTGAGCAGACCGATCGAGGAGCCACGTGCCGCCGTGCTTCTGCTGCACGGCGGCCGGGAACACGGGACCGACGTGCCCCCGCCGTGGAATCTGCCGGGCGTGCGGCTGCGTCTCTTCGAGGGCGCGATCCGCCGGTCCACGTCGGAGGGCGCGGTGCTGATGGGGCGGGTGCGCTATCGCGTCCGTGGCTGGAACGGAGAGCGCGAGGACCCCGCGCGGGACGCCCTCCAAGCACTGCGGGAGCTGGAACAGCTCACCGGTGACGTGCCGACCGTCCTGGTGGGGCATTCGATGGGGGCCCGCGCCGCACTGCGCGCCGCCGAAAGCCCGCTGGTGCGGGGTGTGGTCGGCCTGTCCCCCTGGTGCCCCGCCGGGGAGCCGGTCGCGCACCTGCGTGACCGCCGCGTGGCGCTGCTGCACGGCGACCAGGACCGTACGACCGATCCTGAGTTGTCTTTGGACTTCGCGACGCGCGCCGGTGCCGCGGGCGCCGAGACGGCCACCGTGCTGCTGCGCGGCGGTGACCACGCCATGCTCCGACGCGCCCGCACCTGGCACACCCTGACGGCAGCGACCGTGGCCGGTTTCCTGGGCCTCGCCGAACTGCCTGCCGCGATCGCCGACCAGCTTGACGGCACGCACGGCGGACTACCGCGTGACGCATGACGCATGACGCATGACGCATGACGCATGACGCAAGGAAGAACGCACCGCGCATTCTTTTCAAGGCCATTGCAGGCGCCGTAAGTTGGCGTGCCGAGACGATGAGCGCGCGTCTGCCATGGGGCGACCTTTGGCGGTAGCGTGGCAGGCATCTCCTCACACCGTCCCCGCGGGCAGCGAACCGCCGGCGTACGACCGCCGGGGGCCTGGACGGTGTGTCCACGGAAGGGAGAGGCGGCATGACCGCCATGTCCGAGAGGCAGCGCGAGGAACGGTTGGCGTCCGCGTTCGTGGATCTCGCTGCCCCCTTGGTGCGCGAGGTGAGCGTGCCCGATGCCCTGCACTCCTTGGCCGAACACTGTGTTGATCTGCTGGAGGTGTCGGCGGCCGGGGTCATGCTGGACGTTCCGCACGGCCTTCCGCACGGCCGGGTCGTGGAAGTGGCGGCCTCCGACGAGTACACCCGCTCACTGGAACTGTTCGGCCTCGAATGGGACGAGGGCCCGCTCCTGGACTGCCGTCGCTCCCGGGCTCAGGTCCGCGAGTCCCGGCTGGACACCGAGCCCGCCTGCACGCGGTGGCCCCGGTTCACGCCGCGCGCCCTGCTGCTCGGCTTCACCTCGGTCGCGACGGTCCCGCTGCGCAGCCAGGAATCGGTGGTCGGCGCCCTGAGCCTCCTCCACGACCGGCCGAGGCCACTGGACGAGACCCGGCTGCGCCTGGCCCAGGCCCTGGCGGACACCGCCACGGCCTGCGTCGTCCGCCAGCAGGCGCTGCACGAGCAGCGCACGCAGATCGCGCAGCTCCAGGACGCCCTGGAGTCCCGCGTCCTCATCGAGCAGGCCAAGGGATTCCTCGCCAGCTCCCGCGGATGCAGCGCGGACCAGGCCTTCCTCCGCATGCGCACGTACGCCCGCAACCGACGCCTCAAGCTCCCCGACGTGGCCCGCCAGGTCCTGAACGGCGGCGTCGCGGAGACCCTGCTGCGCCCCGAACGCTGAACCTAGCGGCGCCGGATGACGCGCCTGACCAGGACTCCGAGCCCGACCAGAACGACTGCCGCGACCCCCATGAGGAGCTGAGCGGTGGACCCTTGCCCGCTCTCGGCCAGCTCGTCGGGGGGCGGGGTGGGTGAGGAAGTGGGCGAGGACGTGGGCGAGGAGGTGGGCGCGGGGGATTCCGAACCACCGCTGCCGGACGGGCTGGGGGTGGGCTCCTGCGTCGTGGGAGAGGACGTGGGAGTGGGAGTCGGCTCCTGCGTCGTGGGAGTGGGAGTGGGAGTGGGCTCATCCGTCGTGGGCGACGGCGAAGGGGTGGGCTCCTCCGTGGTGGGCGACGGCGTCGGCTCGTCCGTCGTGGGTGACGGGGAGGGCGTCGGCTCCTCCGTCGTAGGCGACGGGGAGGGCGTCGGCTCCTCCGTCGTAGGCGACGGCGAAGGGGTGGGCTCCTCCGTCGTAGGCGACGGGGAGGGGGTGACGGGTGGGATGACGTCGGTCGAGGCGCAGGAGCGGTTGTTCTCGGTGTTGGTTTCGCGGGAACCCGTGTAGACCTCGGCGCAGTTGGGGATGGTCTGGCCCGCGGCGTCGGGGTTGGCGCGCATGGTGACGGTGAAGGTGCGCGTCTCGCCCGGGCTGAGGGTGTTCAGGGGGCAGCTGAGAGTGAGGCCGGTGTCCGGACACTCCTCGGGGCGCTCCTCGATGGAGGAGAGCTGACCGTTGGTGGGGTCCTGGACGGTGACGTCGACGGCGTCGGAGGGACCGTGATTGGTCACGGTCACGGTGAAGGTGTACGTGCCGTCGGCCTCGACTTCCGGACTGGCCGTCTTCGTGATCTCCACGTCCGTCAGCGTGGTGGACTGCGAGATCAGTTGGGTGGAGTCCGCGGGCTGCTGCGAGCCTTCCTGCTGTACGGCGGCTTGGTTGGTGATGTTGGTGCCGTCGGAGAGGGAAGGGTCCACGGAGACCGGAATCCGGAACTCGCGTGTACCACCCGCCGGTACGGTGATGCCCGTACCGCCGCAGGTGATCTGCAGGCCCTCCGCGGTGCAGGAGTCAGGCAGCTCTCCGACGCTGAGCCCCTGCCCCAGTTGGTCGGTCACCGTGACGCCCGTGGCGTCCTCGTCACCGTTGTTCGTCACGGTGACGGTGTAGACGGCTGACCCGCCGATCACCAGTGGGTCGGGGGACACCGACTTCGTGATCCGCAGGTCGGCCGCCGCCCGCAGGGACGGCTTCGCTGCCGCGCGGGTGCGGTCGCCGTCCGTGGTGGTGGGAACGGCGTATCCGGTGGAGGCGATTGCGGAGAGCACCACCGCGGCGGAAACGGTCGTTGCGCGGGTCAGATTCGCAAGCCTCACGTGTGCCTCTCGTTCGATGGTTCTGAACTACATATAAATGCCAAAATGGCCATATTCATCGCGACACACCATCAAGGCGCCAAAACCGCCGCCGTCTCATTCAGGTGTTCTCTATGTGAGACGGCGTTTCGAGATCGCTTCGGGATGCTTATGGTGGTCCGCATGTTCGGACCCGCTCGTCAGCTCGCTCTCGCGCTCTTCGCGGCCACGCCGTGGAGCGTCGACGACGCGCTCTGTAGCAGCTGACGCCCCGCTCAGCGCTCCGCAGCAGCTGAGCCTGTCCGAATCCCCTCCCGCTCCCGGAGACCCCCTTGACCACCGCTCCCGATGCCGGGGCGCCGCCCCGGATCGCCGTGCTCCCCCCTTCCCCCACCTCCGCCCCCGCACCTCGGGCCGAGGCGTTGCCGCCGGTCCGGCGGGTGCCGCTGGCGGTCGCGGGCGCCCTCGGCGTCGCGCTCGCCGCCTACGTCTTCGCGGAGCACGGGGCCAAGCCCGGCACCCTGCTGCTGCTCGGCATCGGGCTCGGGGTCGCCCTGTTCCACTCGCGGTTCGGCTTCACCTCCGCCTGGCGGCAGCTGGTGGCCGTCGGAAACGGGACCGGGCTGCGTGCCCACACCCTGCTCCTCGGCACCACCGCGACGCTCTTCGCCCTGATCATCGGCACAGGCAGCGGCCTGTTCGGTTCAGTGCCCGCACCCAGCGCCGGGCCGATCGGGGTGGCGCTGCTCGTCGGCGCCTTCCTCTTCGCCATCGGCATGCAGCTCGGCGGCGCCTGCGCCTCCGGGACCCTGTTCGCCGTCGGTTCCGGCCAGGGCACGATCGTGCTCACCCTGTTCGGCTTCATCACCGGCTCCACCCTGGCCGCCTGGCAGTTCGGCCTCTGGAACGATCTGCCGGCGCTCGACCCGTACGTGCTCTCCGACCACGTCGGCTGGTTCGGCTCCTGGGCGGTGACGATCGCGGCGCTCGCCGCGATCTGGTTCATCGCCCGCGCCATACAGGCCCGCCGCAATCCCCCGCCGGTCGGCACCCCGCCGTCAGCGCGCGGCGCCCTCCGCCGTGCGGTCAGGGGCTCCTGGCCGCTGGCCGCGGGAGCGATCGCCCTGGCGGTGCTCGGCGCCGGGGTGCTGCTCGTCTCGGGTGGCGCCTGGGGCGTCACCAGCGCGTTCGCCCTGTGGGGCTCGAAGGCCGTGGAGGCACTCGGCGGGACGCCGGAGGCCTGGACGTTCTGGCAGCAGCCCAACAACGCGGCGCAGCTGTCCGGGCCGGTCCTCGCCGACAAGAACAGCCTCACCGACATCGGCATCATGGTCGGCGCGGCCGTCGCGGCGGCGGCCGGCGGCGTGTGGAAGCTGCACCGCGACATCCCGGCCCGCACGGCGCTCGCCGCCGTCATCGGCGGCATCCTGATGGGCGTCGGCGCCCGCCTCGCCGGCGGCTGCAACATCGGCGCCTACCTGGCCGGCATCGCCTCGGGTTCCCTGCACGGCTGGATCTGGGCAGCCGTGGCCATCCTCGGCACCTGGGCGGGCCTACGCCTGCGCCCGCTGTTCGGCCTGGGCAACCCGAAGCCGACGGACAGCGTCTGCTGACTCGTCGGCTCCGGGCTGCCCACGGTGAACAACTGCTCCCGGTTCAGTCCGAGCCGGTCAGGCGGGCATCGCTCCGGCAGGCCCGCCCACGACCGTGAGCAGGTCCACGACGAAGATGAGCGTCGAGCCCGCCGGGATCAAGGAAGAGGGCGACTGTCGGCCGTACCCAAGACGCGGGGGAACGATGATCTCGCGCCGACCGCCGACCTTCATCCCCCGCACTCCCCTGTCCATGCCCTTGATGGCCTTGCCACCGCCCACAGCGAACTTGAACGGCTGATCCCGCTCCCAGGAGGAGTCGAACTCCTTGCCGGACGCGAACGTAACCCCTACGTAGTGAACCTGGACAACCCTGCCCGGCAACGCCTCGGGCCCGTCCCCAAGCACGAGGTCCCGAACCGCCAACTCGGCAGGCGCGTCCCCCTCCGGAACCTCGACCACAGGCTTCGCCAGCTCACTCATCACGGCCCCATCACTCACCACCGGACACATGGACACTCCACGCGACAGCCGATCACGCTACCTGCAACGCAAGACCCGGGGCTCTAGCCGAGGAAGGAACGCAAGGCTGCATTGACCTCGTCTGCGTGCGTCCAGAGCAGACCGTGTGGGGCTCCCTCGATCTCCACGTACTGCGCCTCCGGCAAGGCCTGTCGAAAGCGGCGGGCCGTGGCGTCGATGGGCAGGATCTTGTCGGCTGTGCCGTGCAGGATCAGGGCTGGCTTGCCACTGGCGCGGACGGCTTCGACATCGGTGCGGAAGTCTTCGATCCAAGCGGGAACGACAGCGTAGGCCGCCACGGGGGCGCTTGACGTCGCCACGTTCCAGCTCGCGGTGACGGCTTCCTGGCTGATCCGACTGCCGAGGTTCTCCTCGAGATCGTAGAAGTCCGAGAAGAACTGCGTGTACCAGGCGAACCGATCGTCTTTCGCCGCTGCCTCGATCCCGTCGAAGACCTTCTGGGGCACGCCCTCGGGGTTGTCGTCCCGGGCGACAAGGAAGGGTTCGAGCGAGGCCAGGAACGCGAGCTTGGCGACCCTTTCATGTCCGAATCGTGCGACGTAACGGGCGACTTCGCCCGTGCCCATCGAGAAGCCCGCCAGGACGACGTCGCGCAGGTCGAGCGTCTCCAGGACGGTGTTCAGATCTGCGGCGAAGGTGTCGTAGTCGTAGCCAGAGTTCACCTTTGACGACGCGCCGAAGCCCCGTCGGTCGTAGGTGATGACGCGGTACCCGGCGGCCAGGAGGCTTCGCGTCTGGCGCTCCCAGCTGTGGCCGTTCAGCGGATATCCGTGAATGAGGACGACGGGCTTGCCCTCGCCCTGATCCTCGTAATAGAGCTCTACCGGCGTGCTGTTCTCACTGCCTACGGTGATGTACCCCATGTGTTCGTCCCTTTCTGGGTCTACGACCCGCTGTCCACGAATTCATACTGCAGCGCACCCGAGGGACAGCGCCGCACCACTTCGGCCAAGCGCTCGGCGTCGGCACCGTCGGGGCGGATCCACGGGCGCTCGGCCGTGTCGAAGACCTCCGGCAGGCCGTTGACGCATTCGGCGGCGTGCATGCAGCGTCTCGCCTCGAAGGTCACGGTGATCGACCGGCCCTCGTACGCCTTCTTCTCGGTTCCGCCGCTCATGCCGGCCTCCGTCGCCTCTGTCGCTTCCATCGCTCCCGTGCCGGGCAATTCAGTCGCTGACCTTGCTGCGCGACTGGTACAGCAGGTCCTCGTACTCGGGGTGCCGGGCGATCCACCCCGCGAAGAACGGGCAGGTGGCGAGCACCCGCAGGTGCGCGGCGCGCGCCTCGTCGAGGGCGGCGCGGGCCAGCGCCGACCCGACTCCTCTCCCCTCGTACTCCGTCGAGACCTCGGTGTGTACGAACGCGACGAGTTCCGGCGTACGGATGTATTCCGCGACACCCGCGACCTTGGACTCTCCGTCGACGCGGGCCTCGTACCGCCTGGCTTCGGGAACGTCGTTCACTTCCACTGCCATGTGTCCTCCTTTTCTACCGCTACGGATCGGCGTGGCGCCGGGGCGGCAGCGAGGTCAGGCCCCGCTTCCCCTCGCCGTGGCCAGAAGCTGCATCTCCCATGCGAAGGCCACCCCGCTGGCACCGCCGTGCTGCGACTGGACCTCGGCGACACCGGGGACGGTCTTCTCGCGGGCCCAGTCGCGCTGCCACTCGCCCAGCACGGCCATCCAGGTGATCGGCACCACGCCGGCCTGGACCATGCGCCGTACGGCCATGTCGTGGGCTTCCTTCGAGGCGCCGCCCGAGGCGTCGGTGACGGCGAAGACCTCGAAGCCCTCGCCCGCCGCCTGTATCGCCGGCATCGCGACACACATCTCCGTCCACAGACCGGCGATGATCAGCTTCTTGCGGCCGGTCGCCTTGACGGCATCGACGACGCGCTCGTCCTCCCAGGTGTTGATGAAAGTCCTGTTGATCGGCTTCTGCTCGGGGAACACATCCTGCAACCCCTTGATGAGGTAGCCGCCGCGCTCCTCCAGGACGGTCGTCAGGATCGTCGGCACGTCAAACACCTTGGCGGCCTTGGCGAGGCCGACGACGTTGTTCACAATCATCGTGGGTTCGTGGCTATTCAAGTTGGCGAACTGGAACGGCTGATGGTCGATCAGCACGACGACGCTCTCCTCGGGCGTCAGAAGTGCCTGCAGTCCGGATTTCGCTTCGGTGCTCATGGGATCGATCCCTCTCCGGGCGCTGTGGGCCTGCGGGGTGAAACGGGGCACCGACGATTTCAACGGGCGCCGTCGATCTCTACGGGACACCTTCGATCTCGATGTCGGCGATGCAGGCCCCGCGCATCAGCGGCGGTCCGCAGTACCGGCCCAAGGCCCCCCTCAACCCGACTGGATGACGTGTCACCTACATTAGGGTCACCCGGTTGACGCGTCAACCAGATGTCGAGGGCGGTCGGTCCGTGTGCGTTCGAGCCCACGAGCGGGCCGAGAGTGGGGAGCTGGCCGACGCGCACAGCACCCCCGAACATGCCGGGCATCGCGCGGAAACGGCCACGTCAACGAGATAGATGAGCTGTCAACGTCTTCGTTACACTCCATCGATGAACGCGACGCCTCGCTGGCTGACCTCGGAGCAGAAGGCCGCCTGGGACAGCTTCATCCGCATGCAGGAGACGCTCATCGGACGACTCTCCCGCCGAGTCCAGGCCGACTCCCACATGTCAGCCGCCGACTACATCGTCCTGGTGAGCCTCACCGAGCGGGGCGGCGGGCGGATGCGTCTCCTGGACCTGGCCAAGCAGGTGGAGTGGGAGAAGAGCCGCATGTCCCATCAGGTCAAACGAATGATGAAGCGCGGCCTTGTGGGCAGGGAAGAATGCCCCGACGACGGACGCGGAGCGTTCATCGTCGCCACCCCGGCCGGCTACAAGGCGATCGAAGATGCCGCGCCCGTACACGTCGCGCACGTGCGCCGTTTGTTCATCGATGCGCTCACCCAGGAAGAGCTCGACACGCTCGCCCGGATCTCGAACCGCGTCCTCGAACACATGAAGAAGCAGCCTGACTGACCGCTCCGAATGCGGCGAGGGCGTACCAGCGTTCCGGCCGTCGACCGCATCCATTTCCGCCACTCGGTGGGCGTATCAGACGCCTCGCGGCCACTCCTTCCCGATCCAGTTGATCCATCAACTACCCTGATGGTTGTCTTGCCGCGGCAGCCTCCTCCTCGTGCTGAGGAGAGGAGCGACGGCGCAGCGACCATCCCGAGGAGCAGCGATGGAATCCCGCGTGGCGAACAATCCCGACCGATCGCGTTTCGAGGTCTTCGACGGCGACGAGCTCGCTGGCTTCGCCGAGTACCACCAGTACCAGGACGAGATCGCCTTCATTCATACGGAGATCGATCCGCGGTTCGAAGGCAGGGGTCTCGGCGGTGTACTCGCCCGAGCGGCCCTCGGTGCGGCCAGGGAGCAGGGGCTCGGGGTACTTCCCTTCTGCCCCTTCATCCGTGGCTGGATCGGTAAGCACCCCGATTACGCCGACCTGGTGCCGCAGGGGCAACGGGCGCGGTTCGGGCTCTGAGGCGGCCCACGCCGGAGGTTGACCTCGCTTCTTCCGCTTGCGACAGAAGGACCTGCCTCATGAAGACTCCCGTGCCCGACTACCTCGACGAAGTACTCGACAGCCTGCGTGACGACACCAGCGGCGCCAACGCCGACTACATCCCCGAGCTCGCCGAAGCCGATCCGGAGCGCCTCGGCATGGCGCTGACCACGACGCTCGGTCGCACGTACGCCGCCGGTGACGCCGACACCGAGTTCTCCATCCAATCGATCTCCAAGCCGTTCGCCTACGCGGCCGCCATCATCGACCGCGGCCTCGACCGCGTCCTGGATGCCGTCGGGGTCGAACCATCCGGCGAGGCCTTCAACGAACTCTCCCTCGAAGGCGGCACCCACCGGCCCATGAATCCCATGATCAACGCCGGAGCGATCACCACGCACTCGCTCCTGATCGGCTCAGAGGCGAGCCAGGACGATCGCGTCGACCGTGCCGTGACGTTCTTCTCCCGACTCGCCGGCCGGGATCTGCAGGTCGACGAGCGTGTGTGCGCCTCAGAGCTCGTCTCCGCGCACCGCAACCTCGCCATCGGCCACATGCTGCGCACCTACGGCATCCTCGACGGGGACGTGCCCTCCGTCGTCGAGGGATATACGCGCCAGTGCTCGATCCTTGTCAGCGTCCGGGACCTCTCGGTGATGGCCGCGACACTCGCCACCGGCGGCATCCAGCCCGTCACCGGCGAACGGGTGATGGACCCCGCCGTCGCTCAGCACGTCATGGCCGTGATGGCCGCCGCCGGGATGTACGACGCAGCCGGCGACTGGCTCACCCGGGTGGGCATCCCCGCCAAGAGCGGCGTCTCAGGGGGCATCGTCGGCGTCCTGCCCGACCTCGTGGGCATCGGGACGTTCTCCCCGCGCCTGGACTCCCACGGCAACAGCCAGAGAGGGCGCCTCATCTTCGAACGGCTCTCCCGGGACATGGGAATGCACCTGTTCTCCTCCGACCGGGGCCGACTCGACGCCGTCGACGTGAGCGAGTCAGAGGGCACGGTCACCTTCACCCTGCGGGGCAACGTCCAGCTCACCGCCGCTTCGGAGCTCCTGGACCTGATGGCCGACTCGGATGGCACGGCCGACGTGGTCCTGGACGTCACCAAGGTGCATTCCTTCTCGGACCTCGGCCGTCGCATGTCACTCGAGGGGCTGCGCCGACTGCGGCTGGACGGACACAGGGTCGCCGTCCACGACCCCGCGGGAGTGCTGCCGAACCCTGACCTGGGGGACGGCAGTTACCCGGACGTTCTCTGAGCCCCGGGCTCCCGCTTCCAGAATTGCGCCCAACCACGAAGTAGGGGCCATCCGAAGATGGCCCCTACCTGCGACGTTTCCGTCGGGACGACAGGATTTGAACCTGCGACCCCTTGACCCCCAGTCAGGCGCGCGATTCCGGTTCGGAGTTCTGAAGCGCCATTGACGGTCGTGCGACGCCGTACGCGGAGCTACGGCGACGCTGAGACACCTGAAGCGGCAAGTCCGCAGCATGCCGCTTGAACTGCGCGGAAGTATTTCTCGGCAGGGGCAGTGCTCCCGCTTCGCACTGCCACTCGAGAGCGCCCGGAGAGCGGAAAGAGGCCGTTCGCGAACGGCCTCTCGTCTCTGTGCCCACTTGACCTCGGCCGAGTGCTGTCAGGCGTCCTGCATCGGTGCCCAGAACTCTTCGAAGGACATGGTGCCGTCGCCGTCCGTGTCCAGCACGTCGATGAACCGCTGCGCCTGCTCGTTGGTGAGGTGCTCGCCGTTCAGCTCTGCGACGACCTGCCGGTACTCCTTGGCCGTGATCTGACCGTCGCCGTCGAGGTCGTACCGGTCGAAGACCTTGCGTGCGGCCGCTTGCATGTCCACCACGTGAGTTCGCCTTTCCTTGTGATGGCTACGTCGGGTTGTACCTGGCAGCAGCTGCCTTCGGCGTCGTTCGGCCCGTCCGGAGCGACCGCCCACCGGCGGTTCGCCGAGTGGTCGAAGGCAAGGGTGTGGGCCAGGCTCCACCGCCTGGTCCTCGACGAACTCGGTGCCCGCGGTGAGCTGGACTGGTCGCGGTGCGCGATCGACTCGGTGAACATGCGGGCCCTGAAAAGGGGGACCTGACGGGTCCGAATCCTGTCGACCGGGGCAAGTACGGATCGATATTCCACCTGATCACCGAACGGTCAGGTCTGCCCATATCTGTCGCCATTTCCGGGGCCAACCTGCACGACAGCCAGGCCCTGATCCCGCTGGTGAAGGGCATCCCGCCGATCCGCTCGCGCCGCGGCCGGCGACGGCGCCGGCCCGGCAAACTCCATGCCGACAAGGGCTACGACTACGCCCACCTGCGGCGATGGTTACGCAAGCGCGGCATCACCCACCGCATCGCCCGCAAGGGAGTCGAGTCCTCGCAACGGCTGGGGCGCCACCGCTGGACCATCGAACGCACGATGGCCTGGCTCGCCGGCTGCCGCCGCCTCCACCGACGCTACGAACGCAAGGCCGACCACTTCCTCGCCTTCACCAGCATCGCCTGCACCCTCATCTGCTATCGCAGACTCGCCAAATGAGATGACTTCTTAGAGGTCGTTTTCCTCCTGAGTGCAGTGTTCTGAGTTGCTTTGGTCTGCCGCTCGATGTGCTGCTGGTGAGGCTGGAGGGGCTGTTTCTTCTGAC
>NZ_JBSGUA010000030.1:0-44203 GCF_053607685.1 Streptomyces sp. NPDC055099
GGCCTCCATGTCCTCGCCCTCCTCACTCCTGCACTGGACCCGCAGGATGATCGAGATCCGCAAACAGAACCCCGCCTTCGGACTCGGCTCCTACATCGAGCTCGCCTCCTCCAACGCCGCCGTCCTCGCCTTCCTGCGCGAGTACAAGGACGACCTGGTCCTGTGCGTGCACAACTTCTCCCGCTTCGCGCAGCCCACCGAGCTCGACCTGCGGGCCTACGACGGCCGCAGCCCCGTCGAGCTCATGGGCGGCGTCCGCTTCCCCGCCATCGGCGAACTTCCCTATCTCCTGACCCTCGCCGGGCACGGCTCCTACTGGTTCCGACTCTGCGAAAGAGCGCCTAGGACCGTGCGTTCCACAAAGTGATCGGACGTGACGTCATGTCTTCGCCCCTGCTGCTGTCGTACGGCACCAAGCCTCATCCGCTCGCCGGCCCGACGCTGGCGACCCTGCTGAGCCGCTGGCTGCCACGGCAAAGATGGTTCGCCCACCGGGAGCGTGCCGTCACCGGCGTCTCCGTGACGGCCGCGACGGAGCTGACCCCCGACGTCTTTCACCTGCTGGTGCGGGTCGAACAGACCGGACTCCCGCAGGACACCGCCTGTTACCAACTGCTGCTCGGCGCCGTCACCGACCTGCCGCCCCGCCTCAAAGGCTGCCTCCTGGGCCGGATGGAAGGCTCCCAGGGACAGGACCTGTGGGTCTACGACGCGCTCTACGACCCGCGGGCCACGATGCTGCTCCTGGACCGGATCCGGCGCGGCGGCGTCATGGGGGACCTGCGCTTCGAGTCGTTCCCCCGCTCGGCGGTCCCGGCGGGCCTCATGCCGCGCGTCCTGGACGTCGAGCAGTCGAACACGTCCATCGTGTACGGCGACGAGATCATCCTGAAGCTGTTCCGCCGCATCCAGCCCGGCATCAACCCCGACCTGGAGATCCCAGGGGTGCTGGCCCGGCACGGGTACACCCGGGTCCCGGAGCCCGTCGCCTGGTTCCACACCTCCCAGCCGTTCTGGGGCACCTTGGGCGTCGTACAGCGCTTCCTGCCCGGCGCGACCGACGGCTGGACCCTGGCCATGCAATCGGCCCTCGCCCAGGGCGACTTCTCCGACCAGGCACACGAGCTGGGCTGCCTGACCGGCGAGTTGCACGTGGCGCTCGCCGAGTCGTTCCCGGTGGCCGAGCCCACCGCGGACCACCACACGCGGCTGGCCGACCAGATGACCCACCGGCTTCTGCAGGCGGCGGCCAGTGTGCCCGCCCTGCGCTCGCACGTGTCGGGCCTGCGGGAGGTCTTCATCCGGCTCGCCGCGACGGACGGCGGCCTGCACCTGCAGCGCATCCACGGCGACCTCCACCTGGGGCAGGTGCTGCAAGCCGAAGGCCGGTGGCATGTCGTCGACTTCGAGGGCGAGCCCGCCAAACCCCTGGCGGAACGGCGCGCCGACCGCTCCCCGATCCACGACATCGCCGGCATGCTGCGCTCCTTCGACTACGCCGCCCACGTCGAGAAGGCGGCGCGCCCGGAATGGGCCGCGCGCTGCCGCACCGCCTTCTGTGACGGATACGGCGCGACCGGCCTCTTCGATCCGCAGGACATCCCGGTGCTGCTGCACGCACACGAGGCGGACCGCGCCGTCTACGAAGTTCTCTACGAGGCGACCCACCGCCCCGACTGGATCACCGTCCCCCTCCGGGCCGTCGCCCGGCTCGCCCGTCACCACTGATCGTCCGCCACTGATAGCCCGCCAAGGTTCGTCCGTCGGGTTCGAGGAGCAGTACATATGGCCGTCACCGAGGTGTCCCCAGCCGCCACCGCAACCGCCCCCGCAGCCGTCCGCGGGGCCTGCGCGCTGCCCCCACTGGCCGCCGACGACCGGGACCGGCTGCTGCGCGGCGCGCACCACGACCCGCACGCGGTCCTTGGCGCGCACCCCGTGCCCCACGGCGTACACCTGCGCTGCCTGCGCCCCGGCGCGCAGGCGGTATGTGCGGTGCTTGACGGCGTGGTCTGGGAGCTGCACGACGAAGGGGACGGCCTGTTCTCGGGCGGCATCCCGGTGCAGCCGGCCGCCCCCCACACGCTGCGGGTGCGCTACCCCGAGGCCGTCCTGGAGTCGGAGGACCCCTACGGATTCCTTCCCACCCTGGGCGAGCTGGACCTGCATCTCATCTCCGAGGGCCGCCACGAGGAACTCTGGACGGCGCTCGGCGCGCACCTGGGTGAGTACCAGGGGGTGCGGGGCACACGCTTCGCCGTGTGGGCCCCGAACGCGATCGGGGTGCGCGTCTGCGGCGACTTCAACCACTGGGACGGCACGGCGCTGCCCATGCGGTCCCTCGGGTCCTCGGGCGTCTGGGAACTCTTCGTACCCGGCCTGGGCGAAGGGACGATGTACAAGTTCGAGATCACCCGGGCCGACGGCTCCCGGACGCAGCGCGCCGACCCGATGGCGCGCCACACCCAGGCACCTCCGGCGACGGCTTCCGTGGTGACACGCAGCCACCACGAGTGGGGCGACGCCCACTGGATGGAGCACCGGGCCGACCGGCCGGTCCACGCGGCTCCCATGTCCGTGTACGAGGTCCACCTCGGCTCGTGGAGGCCCGGCGCCACCTACCGCGAGCTGGCACATGAACTCACGGACTACGTGAAGATGTTGGGCTTCACGCACGTCGAGCTGATGCCGGTCGCCGAGCACCCCTTCGGCGGCTCGTGGGGCTATCAGGTCACCGGCTTCTATGCCCCCACGGCCCGCCTCGGCACGCCCGACGACTTCAAGTACCTCGTCGACACGTTGCACCAGGCGGGCATCGGCGTCCTCCTCGACTGGGTCCCCGGCCACTTCCCCCGCGACGAGTGGGCGCTGGCCGCGTTCGACGGCCAGCATCTGTACGAGCCGCAGGATCCGCGGCAGGCCGAGCACCCCGACTGGGGCACCCTCGTCTTCGACTACGGGCGCAAGGAAGTACGCAACTTCCTTGTCGCCAACGCCACTTACTGGTGCCAGGAGTTCCACATCGACGGCCTGCGCGTCGACGCCGTCGCCTCCATGCTGTACCTGGACTACTCGCGCGAGGACGGCGGCTGGTCGCCCAACGCCCACGGCGGACGCGAGAATCTGGACGCGGTGGCCTTCCTCCAGGAGATGAACGCCACCGTCTACCGCCGCTGTCCGGGTGTCGTCACCATCGCCGAGGAGTCGACCGCGTGGGACGGGGTTACGAGGTCCACGGACTCTCCCTCGGCGGCCGGACTGGGGGGCCTGGGCTTCGGGCTCAAGTGGAACATGGGCTGGTCCCATGACTCCCTGGCCTACATCGCCCATGAACCCGTGCACCGCAAGTACCACCACGACGAGATGACGTTCTCGATGGTGTACGCCTACAGCGAGAACTACGTCCTGCCTCTCTCACACGACGAGGTCGTGCACGGAAAGCAGGCACTGGTGTCGAAGATGCCCGGCGACTGGTGGCAGCAGCGCGCCAACCACCGCGCCTACCTGGCCTACATGTGGGCCCACCCGGGCAAACAACTCCTCTTCATGGGACAGGAGTTCGCCCAGGGCGCCGAGTGGTCGGAGGCCGAGGGACCCCAGTGGTGGGTGCTGGAGGAGAACAACCCCGCCCACCTCGAACACCGCGCGATCCAGCACCTCGTGGCCGACCTGAACCACCACTACCGCACGGCACCGCCCCTCTGGGAGCAGGACACCTCCCCGTCCGGCTTCCGCTGGATCACCGCCGACGCCGCCGAGGACAATGTCCTCGCCTTCCTGCGCCACGCCTCCGACGGCAGCCCGCTGCTGGCCGTCTTCAACTTCTCGCCCGTGGTGCGCCACGACTACCGGCTCGGCGTACCCCCCGAGGCGGGCGAGGCCTGGGAGGAGATCCTCAACACCGACGCGTCACGCTACGGCGGCAGCGGCATCGAGAACGCACCGCTTCCGCGGGAACCCGAAGCGGGCCACGGCTTCGCCGCGTCCATCAGCCTGACGCTCCCACCTCTGACGGCCCTCTGGCTGCGGCCGGCCGCGGCTACCCCTGCGGGTCATGCACCTGCTGGTCCTGCTCCTGCGGATCCTCGCTCAGGAACTCCGTGACCAGCTCGGGCGGGTTCGCGGCACGGGTCAGGGCGAACATCGCGTCGCGGTCGAACATGTCGTAAAGGATCACGGGCACGGGCCGTCCGAGGACGCCGACGAGCCGGCCGTCGGCGTGCAGGCCGCGCGCGAGGTCGACGCACAGCTCGTGGAACTGTTCGGCGAGCACCTCGCCGCGCTCGTCCTCCTCCTGCTCGGAGAGGTCGTCCTCGTACCAGAGGCCTTGGGCCACCGACTCGGCCCGGTGCAGCTCGGAGCCGACCGGATCATGCGCGGGATCATGGCCGATGACGCGGACGCCGTCCAGCCCCACGGGCCCGAAGTAGGCGTAGTGCCAGCGACTCGCCCACGGCTCCATCCCACCCCCCTGGGCGAACTCCCGGGCCGCGTCGGTCTCGGTGTTGTAGCCGATCGCCAGGTACGGGAACCTCGGGTCCTGGTCGACGCTGTCGATCCGGAACGTGACCGCGTAGATCTCGGCGGTCAACTCCCGCGGGAACTCCGCCAGGACGCTCGCCGCCATCTCCGTCATGTGCTGCCGGAAGGTCGTCAACAGCTCTTCTCCTCACTGGGAACTCGCACCGATCACCCTAATTCAGCCGGTGTTTCGGCGAAGTCCCAGCCGCCGGTCAGTCGATGACCGCGGTGGCTTCGACCTCCACCAGGTGTTCGGGGACGTCCAGGGCCGCCACGCCGATCAACGTGCCCGGCGGCACCGGCGTGACCCCCAGCTTCGCGGCGGCCCTGGCCGCCCCTTCCAGGAAGAGGGGCATCTTGTCGGGGGTCCAGTCGACGACGTACACCGTCAGCTTCGCCACGTCGTCGAAGGAGGCGCCGACTCCGGCGAGGGCGGTGGCGATGTTCAGATAGCACTGCTCGACCTGGGCGGCGAGGTCGCCCTCGCCGACCGTGACTCCCTCGGCGTCCCAGGAAACCTGCCCGGCGAGGAACACCAGCTTCGACCCCGTCGCGACCGACACCTGCCGGTAGACGTCGATCTTCGGCAACCCGTCGGGATTCACCAGAGTGATGGCCATGATGTGTGCGCTCCTCGTCCTTGGAACCTGCGGGATTGATGCCACCGGGACCGGGCAAGTCGCCTTCGCTCTCCGGTGGTTACTTGAGAACCCTAGGAGAGCGTGCGTTGACGTGGAAGAACGCACTTTCCGGTGCCTCAGGAACCTTTTGGTGACCGAGGAGTTCGTGTGGGACCTCCCTCACCTCACTGCGGCGGTCCCGCAGCCGAGATCCGTACGCGGTCGCTCGCGTCGCCGGAGAGGAACGCCGCCAGCGCCTGGCCCTCCTCGGTGACCGCGGTGCGCTCGGCCCGCGAGAAGCGGCCCAGCGGGACGACCGTCACGGTGTCCGCCTCCACCGTCCAGGTGGCGGCGACCCGGCCGTCCACCAGGACGACGCGGGCTCCGGCGACGGACAGACCGCGGTGGGCGTCGTCGATGATGCGGGTGCGGTCCTGGTAACCGAGGATCGCGTTGTCGAAGGCGGGCAAGAACCGCACCGGGGCCGGCGTTTCAGGGTCCGGGCGCGGCGCTTCGGGCAGATCGAGCAACTCCCGGCCCCGCTCGTCCCTGAAGGTGATCAACTCCTCGCGCAGCGCGGCCACGGCTGCCGGCAGTCCGGCGAGACCGCACCAGGCGCGCAGGTCGGCCGATGCGGCGGGTCCGAACGCCGCCAGATAGCGACGCAGCAACGCCTGACCCACGGGGTCGGAGCCGTCCGGGGGCAGCGGGGCGACCTCGCGCTCCAGCCAGGCCGACAGCGGGACGTTGCGCACCCCGGCCTTCGTCCGCCACAGCCCCCGCGGCGGCAACTGCACCATGGGGACGACGGCCATCAGCATCTCCCCCAGCGCCCGCGGCCCCGGCTTCGGCCAGCGCTCGGCGAGGGCCCGCGCCAGCTGGGTCATGGAGCGCGGCTCACCGTCTGCCATGACCGCCCGGCCCGCTGCCGCGAGCTCATCGAGATCCATCCCTTCGAGCTCGCCGCGGTACACGCCGAGCACCCGTTGGCGCAGCATCGTGTCGTGGCGGGCACGCCAGGCCAGGGCGTCGTCGGCGGTGACGAGGTGGACGGTGCGGCGCATGAGGTGGGTACGCACCACGCGCCGCTGTACGAGGTGGTCGGAGAGCTCCGCGGGGTCGAACGCCCGCAACCGCGACCAGAGGCCGAAGAACGGCTCCTGCGGCTCCTGCGCCTGCAGACCGCCGAGGTGCGCGACCGCGTCGAGGGCCGGTACGTCGGCCCGCTCCAGCAGTAACTGCCGGGCGAGCGTCGCGCGGTTGAGCGCCCGGGTGTCCAGCACGGTCATCGGGGACCTCCTGCGGCGGGCCTTGACGCTCACGCCGTTCCTTTCCATCGGTTTCATCCTGCACCCGCGGCCCTCGCCCGGCCCCCGCGGCGGACCTCGCTCAACTCGACGTCCGACCGTCGAGTGCCTCGCGGAGGATGTCCGCGTGGCCCGCGTGCTGGGCGGTCTCGGCGATGACGTGCAGCAGGACCCCGCGCACGCTGCGTACGGCTCCCGGCTCGTGCCAGGGGGCTTCCGGTAGTGGGTGTGTCACCGAGAGGTCGGGTACGGAGGCGATGATCTCCTCGCTGCGGGCGGCGACCTCCTCGTAACGCGCGAGGATCCTGGCCAGCGTCTCGCCGGGCAGCATCCGGAAGCCGTTCTGGTGGTCGATCGCCCACTGCGGGAACTCGCGGGCTGTGCCTGCCGCGAGGTCCTCCCAGGTGACACCGTCGGGCAGGTCGTAGCGCATCGCCGACGGGCCGTCGAGGACGAAGCGCAGCCAGCCCTCCTCGATGGACGCGACGTGCTTGACGAGCCCGCCGAGGCACAGCGCGCTGACGGTCGGCTGCCGGCCCGCCTGCTCGTCGCTCAGCTCGCGCACCGTGTTGATCAGGGCCGATCGCGCGCCGGCGAGTCCGGCGAGCAGGTCGGCGCGTTCGGCGTCGAGAGCCGCGGCGGGGGTGCTGGGAGTACTGGAGGTGGTGGGCGTAGTGGGCGTCGTGGTCACGGTGGTCGCGCCTTCCGGTCGGTGGTGCTCGTTGCCTGGCTGGCAAGCACGACCTTCGCAAGAGAAGCGGTCAGGTTGTGGCCGCTTCTCGCGGCACCATGGAGACATGCCGAAAACCTCGGGGCGACTGCTCTCGCTGCTCTCTCTCCTCCAGGCGCGGCGGGACTGGCCGGGCGCGCTGCTGGCGGAGCGGCTGGACGTCAGCCCGCGCACCGTACGCCGGGACGTCGACCGCCTGCGGGAGCTCGGCTACCCCGTCGTGGCCGTCAAGGGACCCGACGGGGGCTACCGCCTCGACGCGGGCGCGGACCTGCCGCCGCTGCTGTTCGACGACGAGCAGGCCGTGGCGCTCGCCGTGGCCCTCCAGATCGCCACGACCTCCGGCGCGGGCATCGAGGAGGCCGCGGCGCGTGCGCTGACCACGGTCCGCCAGGTGATGCCCGGTCGGCTGCGTCGCCGCATCGACACCCTCCAGGTGACCGCCGTGGAGCGGCCGTCCGTCTCGCCGAACCCCCAGGTGGCCGGCCACGTGCTCATGGCGCTCAGTGCCGCCGTGCACGCCCGCGAGGTACTGCGCTTCGACTACGCCCCCGTGTCCATGCCCGGCGCCACCGACGCCGACCGCGCCGGGCCCCCTCCGCGCCGGGTGCAGCCCCATCACCTCGTCACCTGGGGCTCGCGCTGGTATCTCGTGGCCTGGGACCTGGACCGCGAGGACTGGCGCACCTTCCGCGCCGACCGGATCACCCCGCGCACTCCCACGGGCCCCCGCTTCACGCCGCGCGAGGTGCCCGGCGGTGAGGTGGCGGCCTTCGTCGCCGACAGGTTCCAGGGCTTCGACGGCTCGGGGGACTGGCCGTGCCGCGGCGAGGTGATCCTGGACCTGCCCGCGGCCGAGGTGTCCCGCTACACCCGTGAGGGACTCGTCGAGGAACTCGGCCCCGATCGCTGCCGACTCGTCCTCGGCTCATGGTCATGGGTCGGCCTGGCCGCCGCCATCGGCAGGTTCGACGCCGACATAGAGGTCATCGGCCCGAGCGAACTCAAGGCCGCCTTCGCCCACTTGGCCCACCGCTACGCCAACGCCGCGTCCCCCGAGCCCAGTTGCGAAGCCCGCCCGTCCTCCACCGATCAGGGCCGACCGACAGGGTAATCTCACTGCGGCTCTGCAGTGGGCCATGCCGTACACCTGCGAGGGAGTCCGGCTCCCGGCGCCACGCCCAGGGCGGGGGCGACGCCGGCGCCGCTGCCTACTTGTTCGGGTCCCGGAAGCGGCCGAACGCCTTGGTCAGGGCGCTCAGCGGGGAGCCGTCCGCCTTGACGTGGCCCGGAGCGGAAGGGCGGGGCACGCCGTCGCCTCCGGTCACCTCGGCCAGCGCGGCCTGCGCCGCCTCGGCCGCCTGCTGGTACAGGTCGCGGGAGGTCGTCATGGCCTCGAGGGCCTCGGCGTACCTGGTGACCATGTCCTGGGCGTGGGTCAGCTCCTCGTCCGGGGTGAGCAGGTGCCAGCCCTGGCGCAGCCTCGTCAGGGCCTGTTCGGCCTCGGCGCTCAACGGTCGCGGCAGCGCTGCGAACTCCTTGATCCTGTCGAGGAGTTCGGTCGGTTCCGAGCCGTCCAGGAACACGGTGCGCACCGTGAACCGCTCCGCGTCGTAGCCCGGCGTCGGCGGCGCCGTGGGCAGCACCACGGCGCCGCCGCGCGGCATCCGCACGCTCAGCTCCCGCTTCATCGCGAAGTCGGCGATCTGCGCCTGTTCCGGTGTGCCCCGGTGCTCGACCACCTGGTGGCGCAGGCTCGGCGGCAGGAACACGGAGAGCGGCCGCTCCCCGATGGCGTCCGGCGTCATCGCCTCGTGCACCACGAGATGGATGAACCAGCTCTGCCGAGTGCAGTCACGCAGCCGGTGGCGCAACTCGTCGTCGTCCTTCGGCAGGTGGTTCGCCGTCCGCAGGCGCACGCCCGGCACCGTGTCGTGGTCCCAGGCGACCCGGTCGCTGTCGGGCCAGAACATCAGGGCGGGCGACGGCCAGTGCATGTCCCACACCGCCTCCGCCTCGGCGGCGAGGACCCAGGTGACGCCCTCGCCTTCCTTGCGGCGGCTCTCGGGGTCGTACAGGGTCAGCTGCGCGCGCACCGTGACATCGTCGGCCACCCGCCAGCGGGCCTCGAAGAGGCGGCGGGCCGAGGGGCCGGGGTCGGCGGACTCGTCCCGCGGATGCAGGACGGTGGAGCGGGCCGCGTCGACGGGGTCGAGGTCCAGGAAGTCGTCGAGCACCCCGGCCGCCTTGAGGGCGATCAGGTTGCGCCGGACATCCTGCTCGGGCTCGGGCCCGAGGTGGCGCCCGCGCCCCAGCCACGCGGTGTCGGGGACGGTGGTCGAGGAGCTGCTTTTCTTGGCCATAAAGTCGTTCTGTGAGTGATCGGGGCCCGACCAGTATGGCCCTTGGATCTCAGGAGGGAAGCGGGACCCCGCCCTCGGCCGCGCCACGCCGGACGGACCGTACGTAAGGCGTCAAGCCGCTCCGATCCCGCCATCGCAGGTCAAATCGCAGGTAAAACGGGGCGTGAACTCCGCACACATCAGATCGATGTCGCCCGGACCGATGAGTCCTCGTGCGGCACGCTGTCTGAAGGGTGAGAGGGACGGCCGGTCCCCCGATCACGAAAGTGGTGCGCGATGAGGTTGGTACTGCAGGAGTTCCTGTCGCTCGACGGCGTCTACCAGGGCCCGGGGGCGCCGGACGAGGACACCAGTGACGGGTTCACCCGGGGTGGCTGGTTCGTGCCGCATCTCGACGAGGAGTTCGAAAGGCTGGCGGGTACGTGGCTCGGTCAGGCCGACGCGTTCCTGTTCGGCCGCCGTACGTATCTGAACTTCGCGCGGGACTGGCCGAAGATGACCGAGCATCCGTCGGCCGCCATCTTGAACGGGCTGCCGAAGTACGTGGCCTCCCACAGCCTGACCACGGCCGAGTGGGACCCGACCACGATCCTGTCCGGCGACATCCCCGCCCAGGTCGCCGAGCTGAAGCGGCAGCCCGGCCGCGAGCTGCAGATCCACGGCAGCGGGCGCCTCGGCCAGTCCCTGCTGGCCGCCGGCCTGGTCGACGAACTGCGCCTGGCCATCGCGCCCGTGATCGTGGGCACGGGCCGCCGCCTCCTTCCGGACGGCGGCGCGCCGGTCGGTCTGCGGCTCCTGAGCAATGAGACGACGCCGGGCGGACTGGCGATTCAGGTCTACGAAGCGGCGGGACGACCGGAGTACGGAACGTACGGGGCCGACGCGTAACCCTCCCGACGCCGCTCGCTCGGGTCAGCCGCCTCGCTTGAGGCGTACGACGACGGGGGCGCCGAAGGGGTCTCCCGACTGGTTGACCTGGACGTGCCCGGCGCCCAGCCACTCGTCGGTGCCCGGCACCCGGTGGATCTCCTTCAGCCACAGCGACTGGTTGGACTCCTTGCGGGCTCCCGACGACAGCGGCAGGCGATGGCGCTTGATCTTCACGCACCGGCCGTCGTCGGTCATGTACCAGTTGCCGTCGAGGAACAGGCCCTTTTCGTCCTGGCCCACCGGGGTCCGCAGCTCGCATCCACCGGGCGCGGCCTTCTGTTCGACCCACTTCGAGCCGTCCCAGCGCAGCCGGATGTACTGCTCCTCGGGTTCGTTCTCGACCTCGCCGTGGTTGAAGGAGTTCATGCCGTACGCGCGCACCTCGCCGCTGTCGAGCGCGAAGACCTGGCCGAGGCCGGCACCGGGCTCGGGCGGAAGCGGCTCCTCGAAGCGGAATTGCGGAGTCTCCACCGCCTTCCAGGAGGTGCCGTCCCAGTGCATCGACGCGGGCTGGCTGTACCCGCCACCGGAGCCTTCCAGCTCCGTGCCCGGCCCGGCCGAGCGGCTGCCGACCGCCCAGACGTCGTCCGGTCCCACCACGGTGAGGTCGGCTGCTTCGTACGGCAGCTGGGTGGCGACCCAGCGGGTGCCGTCCCAGTGCTGGGCGGTCCGCTCGCCGCCGAGGGCCCAGATGTCGTCCGGGCCCTCGGCATGGAGCTCGCCAGGGTTGCCCGGCGGTGGGCTGGGCATCGCGGACCAGCGGCTGCCGTCCCACTTGGCCCAGCGGCTCACGGCGGAGGCATCCTCCGAGCCCTGCGGCCGCAACCACAGCTCGTCTCCTCCTGCCTCTTCGAGCAACGGCGGGTAGACGCTGTCGCCGAGAGCTTCGGGAAGGGGTTCGCGCTTCCACGCCGAACCGTCGTAGTGCAACAGGCGGGCCTTGCCCCCGCCGTCGTTCTCGCTCCCGACGGCCCAGATGTCGTCCTCGCCCAGGACAGCGACATCGGACAGCTCCCCACTGAAGTCCGCGACGTGCTCGAACTCCCAGGTGAGCGAACCCTTGGGCCGGTCATCTTTCCCGGCAGAACGCGTACTCCGCGACTCACCGGGCTCGGCACCTGCCCCACACCCCGCCGCCCCGAACACAACGGCCAGCACAAAACCGACCGCCACTCCCCTACTGCAGATACCCCTGATCCCCACCACGCCGCGAATGATCGCTCCCCCTCGTCCCACGTCAGCGAGCGGGCAGCCTACCTGGTCCCCCGTCGAGCGCACGCGCGTGGCGTCCCTGCGTCAGGGCCGGGTTTCGCCTAGAACAAGCGCATGTGTCACTACTGCGGTTGTCGAGAGATTCCTCTGATCAAGGAGTTCATCGCCGAGCACGAGCGCGTCACCGATGCGGCGGGGGACGCGGTCCGTGCTCTGGAGCGGGGGGACACCGTTCGGGCGCGCACGCTCGTGGATCTCATGGCCCGTGAGCTGGAGACGCACTGGCGGGGTGAGGAGAACGGACTGTTCACGGTGATGCGCGAAGATCCCGAGTACGCGGACTACATCGCGGACCTGGAGCGCGAACACCGCGAGCTGGCAGCGCTGTTGCCCGCTCTCGACCTGGCCGATCCCGACGACGTACGCACTCTCGTCGAAGCCGTCGAGGAGCTGCACCGGCACATCGCCAAGGAGGAGGACGGTCTGTTTCCGGCCTCGCTCACCGCGCTGGACGGCGAGGAGTGGAACCGCTCCATGGCGGCCTGGCGTGAGGCGCACCCCTCGTGAGGGGGCGCCGGAGCATGACTGCGGCGCCTCACCTATCCCTCAGGGGGCAGGTGAGGCGCCGTAGCTAGGCCTCTAGGCCTAGAAGTCCATGTCGCCGCCCGGCTTGCCGCCGCGCTCAGGGCGTCGGTGCTCCTCGACCCTCTCGACGTCGGTCTGCTCGTCCTGCCTGCGGGGCTGCTGCTTGCTGCGCTCCTGGTCGCGAGCGCGGCGCTTGTCCCGGGGAGACTGACGTTTACCCATGGTCGATCCTTACTTTCGGTGCACACCCCCTTGCGTGCAGTGACCATTCCAGTGCAACCCCACCCCCGGCAGCTGGCCGTTACATCTACCGCCCCGCTCCGCGATCGGTGCGCATCAGTGCTGGTCAGGGCCTTGCGTCGCCCGCGACCGCTCCCGCTCCCGCCTGGAACGTCTTCCGGTACACCTGCGGCGACACCCCGATCGCCGCGTGCAGATGCTGCCGCAACGACGTACCCGTGGCGAAGCCCACCTCCGCGGCGATCCGGTCGATCGGCAGGTCACTGGACTCGAGTAGCTGCCGGGCCCGGTGCACCCGCTGCTGGATCAGCCATCGGCCGGGGCTCGTGCCCGTCTCCTCCTGGAAGCGGCGGGCGAAGGTGCGCGGGCTCAGCCGGGCGTGCGCGGCCAGCTCCCGCAGGGCGAGCGGCCGGTCGAGGTGCTCCAGGGCCCAGGCACGGGTGGCGGAGGTGCCGGTGGCGCCCTCGTCCGGGATCGGCTGCTCGATGTACTGGGCCTGGCCGCCCTCCCGCCACGGGGGTACGACACAGTGCCGGGCGACCCGGTTGGCGACCGCGCTGCCATGGTCGGAGCGCACCACGTGCAGGCACACGTCGACCCCGGACGCGGCCCCCGCCGAGGTCAACACATCACCGTCGTCGACGAACAGCACGTCGGCGTCCAGGTCGACGCCGGGGAACATCTTCCGGAAGTGGTCCGCGAGCGCCCAGTGCGTCGTCGCGGGCCGCCCGTCCAAAAGCCCGGCCGCGGCGAGCGTGAACGCCCCCGTGCAGATGGAGACGAACCGCGTGCCCGGCCTGACCCGCGAGAGCGCGTCGCGCACCGGCTCCGGCAGCTCGGCGGAGATGCGCCGCAGGGAGTACGGCGGCAGCACCACCGTGTCGGCGCTCGCCAGCGCCTCGGGGCCGTGCTCGACGGTGATGCTGAAATCGGCGTCGGTGGCCACCGTGCGGTCGTCCGTCGCCGTGCAGGTCACCACCTCGTAGGCCCCGGGGACCAACGGGAAGACCCTGTTGGGGATGCCCAGCTCGAAGGGGTAGACGCCGTCGAGGGCGAGTACGACCACACGGTGCGGGCGACCGGGGAGAAAGTCCATCGGATCCATCGAAGCCATGGCACGATTCTATCGCTGAATGGCAATCTTGCCATTGCCCAGGTCAGACCCTTGCCGCACGCTGGAGTCATGACCAACGACACCGTGACCATGAAGGCCATCAGCCAGGACGTCCTGGGCGAGCCCGACGTACTCAAGGAGATCGAGGTCGCCCGCCCCGAGCCCGGAGTCGGCCAGATCCTCGTCGCCGTGCACGCGGCGGGCGTGAACCCGACCGACTGGAAGCACCGCAGGTTCGGTGCGTTCCTGGGACAGCCTCCGTTCACGCTCGGCTGGGACGTGTCGGGCGTCGTCGAGGCGGTCGGCATCGGCGTCTCGCTGTTCGAGCCGGGCGACGAGGTGTTCGGCATGCTGCCGTACCCGTACGGGGCCGGTTCGCACGCCGAGTACGTGACCGGCCCCACCCGCGCCTTCGTGCCGAGGCCCGCGGGGTTGAGCCACGTCGAGGCGGGCGCCCTGCCGCTGGTCTCGCTGACCGCCTGGCAGGCCCTGGTGGACAACGCGCAAGTAGAGCCGGGCCAGCGGGTGTTGGTGCACGCGGCGGCCGGCGGCGTGGGCCACGCGGCGGTGCAGATCGCCAAGGCACGCGGCGCCTACGTCATCGGCACGGCCTCGGCCGCCAAGCACGACTTCGTGCGCGGCCTGGGCGCGGACGAGGTCATCGACTACCGCACCGCCGATTTCGTCAAGGAGGCCCGCGACATCGACGTCGTCCTCGACCCGCTGGGCGGCGAGGACCGGCTGCGCTCCCTGGAGGTTCTGCGTCCGGGCGGCATCCTGGTGTCGATCCTGCCCGGCAACTTCGGTGAAGTGGCCGAGCGCGCCGCCGAGTTGGGCGTGCGCGCCACGGACATGCTCGTGGAGCACGACCAGGCGGGCATGACGGCCGTCGCCGCGCTCGCCGAGTCCGGGCAGCTGCGGGTCCACGTGTCGCAGACGTACCCGCTCTCCGAGGCCGCCAAGGCACACGCGGAGGGCGAGACGGGTCGCGTCACCGGGAAGCTGGTGCTCAACGTCCGCCCGTAGGCACACCTGATCGCCTCGGTGCGAAGGCATCGGCATGGCACGAAGGCGGGGTGGGCGGCACCGATCCGGTGCCGCCCACCCCGCCTTGCCGCCATTGCCCTTCAGTCCCGCCGCACGGCCCGCCCGTAGAAGTCCGGGCGTTCGACCAGTTCCACCTCGACGCGGCCGCCCTCTCGCTGGGACACCACGCCCGCCTCGCACACCGCCGCGGCCGCGTAGCCGTCCCAGGCGCTCGGTCCTGTGACCTCGCCCCTGCGGGTGGCGTCCACCCAGGCCTGCACCTCACGGTCGTAGGCGTCCTCGAAACGCTCGACGTAGTCCGGGGGCATGTGGCCTCCCCACCGGCCGTCGACGCTCACCCGGGGCCCCTGTTCGTCCCCGATGCGCACGGTTCCCCGCTCGCAGACGGCCTCGGCCTGGACCTGGTAGCCGTAACCGCAGTGGCCGAAGATCTCGACGTCGACGAGCGCGCCCGCCGCGGTCTCGAACAGGACGAGCTGAGGGTCGTTCATGCCGGCCGGGGCGAGCGACGACGGAGCCGGGTGGTGCACGGTGACCGCCACGATCTCCTGGTCGAGCAGCCAGCGGGTCGCGTCCACCTCGTGGGCGACCGAGCTGGTGATGAGCATGTCGTCGGTGAACCCGGGCGGCATGGCCAGGTTGCGGTGGCGTTGGTGCAGCATCAGCGCCCGGCCCAGCTCGCCGCTGTCGAGCATGGCCTTGAGCTTCGCGTACTCGCAGTCGTAGCGCCGCATGAAGCCCACCTGGATGCGCCGGTGCCCGAGCCTCTGCTCCGCCTCCAGGATCCGCAGGGAGGAGGCCGTGTCCGGAGTCATCGGCTTCTCGCACAACACCGGCAGATCAAGGCCGAGCGCCTCGGTCAGGGCCGCCTCGTGGGCGGGACCGGGAGAGGCGATGAGTACGGCGTCCACCTCTCCCGACGCCATGGCGGCCACCGGATCGGTGTAGGCCGTACAGCCGTCGATCGTGGCGGCCAGGGACTTCGCCCGCTCCGCCTCGATGTCGGCGACGGCCGCCACCCGCGCTCCACTGATGACGTCATGGAGCCGGCGCACATGATCCGCGCCCATCTTCCCGGTGCCGATGACGGCCACACCGAGTTCTTGCTGCGATGGCATGACGGTGGTGTCTCCCCTCCTGGTGGCGGGCTCCCCCGCACTCGTCTCCGGCGAGAGAACCCTCCCTCGCGCCACACCGTCGACGCCAGACCCCCTTCACCGCCCCGCCCCGACGCTCAGGGGTGCGGGTGTCCCTGGTCGGGGTCGTCGTCGGGGGTCTGCCAGGTGGTGCCGCGCTGGGCTTCGCCGCTGGGGGGATCGACGTTGTGGGCGGGCGTGGTGGGCTCGGTGCGGCGGGCCGCGCGGCGCCGTCCGCTGACGAACATGGCGAGCAGGCCGATGACCACGGCGACGCCGACGATGATGAAGATCAGCGAGCCGCCGCCCTCGACGGCCAGAACGGTATAGCTGTGAGTGCGCATATCACTCATGTACCCCATTTGGTGAGAAAACGCGCCCGCCAGTCGCCTGATGCCCACTGACGCCGTCATGGGCCCGGGTTCCCGGCCCGTGGTCATCCATGCAGGGGAATGGGTCGCTTGTGCCTGGCGCGACGCGAGGCCCCTCTGTGGGGATGATGGAGCCGACAGGGATCACGGGCGCGGGCCGCCGATGCGGGTCGTCACCCGGCCGCACAGGTCGGGCGCCAGTAGCCCGAAGAGGGTGGGGCGCCCTTCGACCTCGGAACGGTACACAAAGATGAGCAGCCAAAAGGCATCCGCAAGCCGCAACGTTCCCACCAGCTCGGTGTTCGGCGCACCCTGTTGGGTCAGCCTGACCACGCGGGATCTGGAGTCCGCGCAGGCCTTCTACCACGCCGTACTGGGGTGGGACTGGCGCGTCGGCAAGCTGGGCGACCAGTACCGGTTCGCGAGTGTGAACGGAGTTCCGGTGGCGGGTGTGTCCGCCGTCGAGGCCATGGGGCGGGCGGCCGTGGCCTGGACCCCCTTCTTCGCCGCATCCGACGCGAACGAGACCGTGGCCCGCAGCCAGGAGCGGGGCGGGACGACCGCGGTGGGGCCCCTCTCGTTCCCGCCCGGCCGGGCGGCGCTGCTCGCCGACCGCGAAGGAGCCGTCTTCGGCATCTGGGAGGGCGAGCTGGTGTCCGACTGGGAGGCGTGGCGCCGCGCGGCCCCGGTCTTCGTGGAGCTTTACACCCGTGACGCCTTCGACGCGGCCATCTTCTACGCGGAGGTCCTCGGCTGGGCGTCCACGTCATCGGGCTGCTGCGAGGTCCACTACGAGGACGAACGGGTCGTGCTGCGCAGCCAGGGTGACATCGTGGCCCGCATCCATTCGGGCGCGGTGGAATCGGCGCCCGATCCGGAGATCCGGCCCCACTGGCAGATCCACTTCACGGTCGACGACGTGGACGCCTGTATCCGGGCCGCGCGCGCCCACGGCGGCAGCGTGCTGCAGGGAGCTCAAGGTGCCACGGAGGCGCTCCTGAGCGACCCCGACGGGGCGCACTTCGTGGTGAACTCGAAACCGGCGCGGTGAACGCGACGTCCGGTCTCACGGCCTGAGCAGTGTCTTGATCATCCCGTCTTCCTTGTCCTGGAACATCTGGTACGCCTTGGGGCCCTCTTCAAGGGCCATGTGGTGCGTGGCGAAGTCGTCGACGCCGAGCGGGTCCTCGTCGGTGAGCAGCGGCAGGATGTCGTCCACCCAGCGCCTGACGTTGGCCTGCCCCATGCGGAGCTGGACCTGTTTGTCGAACATGGTCAGGAGCGGCATGGGGTCGAGCGCGCCGCCGTAGACACCGGAGATGGAGAGGGTGCCGCCGCGGCGGACGATGTCGATCGCCGCGTGGTAGGCGCCGAGGCGGTCGACGCCGGCCCGGTCCATGAGCTTCCCGGCCATGGCGTCGGGCAGCAGGCCCATGCCCCAGTGGGCCGCCTTGGCCAAAGGCGCACCGTGCGCCTCCATTCCCACCGCGTCGATGACGGCGTCCGTGCCGCGTCCCTCCGTCAGGTCACGGATCTCGTTGCCGAGATCCTTTCCGTAGCGGCGCAGGTCGAAGGCCTTGACGCCGTCGGCGTAGGCCCGGCTCAGCCGCTCGGGCACCAGGTCGACCCCCACCACCAGGCTTGCTCCCCGGTGCAGCGCGATGCGCGCGGCCATGGCGCCGATCGGGCCCAGGCCCAGGACGGTCACCGTGCCACCGGGCGGGATGTCCGCGTACTCCACCGCCTGCCAGGCGGTGGGCAGCACGTCGGAGAGGAAGACGAACCGGTCGTCAGCGGGACCCGTCGGCACCTTGATGGGCAGGGTGTTGCCGAACGGCACCCGCAGGAGTTCCGCCTGCCCGCCGGGCACCTGCCCGTAGAGCTTGGTGTAACCGAACAGGGCGGCGCCCGTGCCGCGCTCCTTGACCTGGGTGGTCTCGCACTGCGAGTGCAGACCTCGGTCACACATGAAGCAGTGCCCGCAGGAGACGTTGAACGGCACCACCACGCGGTCACCGGCCGCCAGTTCGGTGACGCCCGGGCCGACTTCCTCGACGATGCCCATCGGCTCGTGCCCCAGGATGTCCCCGGGGTCGAGGTAGGGGCCGAGGACCTCATACAGATGCAGGTCGGAGCCGCAGACCCCGGTGGACGTCACCCGCACGATGACGTCGGTCGGCTCCTTGAGCACGGGGTCGGGCACCGTCTCGACACGGACGTCTCGTTTGCCGTGCCAGGTGAGTGCACGCATCGGACTCTCCTCCAGTAGCGGTGACTCTCGGCCCCTGCCGGTCTCCTGTGGGGGCGTCGCTATGCCTGTGTGCGTCCTCGCAGCCGCTTGGCGGCGGCGCTCACGCCGCGCGCGCGGCGGGCGAGGCCGGCCCAGGGGTCCTTGTCGAGGCGGTCCCCGAGGTCGGCCACCGTCCAGCGGCGGGCGGTCAGCCCGGGTGTGTCCAATTCGTCCCAGGCCAGCGGCACGGCCACGGGGGCGCCGGGTTTGGAGCGGACGGCGAACGGGGCGACCACAGTCTGGGCGTAGCCGTTACGCGCCACATCGAGGTACAGCCGCCCCTTGCGCGCGTCCTTGCGGGGCTCGGCCGTCAGCTCCTTGTCGTACCGCGCCACCAGGGTCTCGGCGGCGGCGCGGGCGAACGCGAGCACGTCGTCGGCGTCGTCGCGCCGGTTCAGGGGCACGACGACGTGCAGGCCGCGTGAGCCAGTGGTCATCAGGCCCGACGGCAGGTCCAGTTCTTCGAGCAGCTCGTGCAGTTGGTGGGCCGCGCTGCGCACGGGCTCGAAGTCGTCTCCTGGCGGGTCGAGGTCGAAGACCAGGCGGTCGGGGCAGCGGGGCCGGTCGGCCCGGCTCAGCCAGCGATGAGGGGTGATGCAGGCCTGGCCCGCCAGATAGACGAGCGTCGCCGTGTCCTCACAGACGACATGCGTGACCTCGCCGCCCTCCTTGGCCACCGTGACGCGCTTGATCCAGTCGGGGAAGTAGTCGGAGACCTCCTTCTGGTAGAAGCGGTCGCCGTCGATCCCGTCCGGCATCCGCTCCAGCATCAGGGGCCTGCCGCGCAGCTCGGGCAGCATGCGCGGCGCCACACGCCGATAGTGCTCGGCGAGGTCGGCCTTGGTGATGCCGTCCTGCGGGAAGAGCTCCTTCTCGGCTCGCTTGACCTCGACCTTGCGTCGTCCGACCTGCAGCTCAACAGTGGGGCTCACGTCACCGCCTCCTTGGCGCCGATGCTTCCGCGGTCCTCTCGTTCCCCCGGCCGGGTCACGGCAGCGGCGTGCCTCCGGTGGCGTTCATGATCTCGGCGGTGATGAAGCTCGCCTGCTCCGATGCCAGGAACACATAGGCGGGCGCCATCTCGGCGGGCTGGGCGGGACGGCCGATGGGGGCCTGCTTGCCGAACTCCTTGGTGTCGGGCAGCGTGGCCGGGATCAGCGGCGTCCACACGGGCCCCGGGGCGACGGCGTTCACGCGGATACCGTTCTCGACCAGCATCTGCGCGAGCCCCTGGGTGAAGGTGACGATGGCGCCCTTGGTCATGGCGTAGTCGAGCAGGTGCGGGCTCGGCTTGTAGGCCTGCACCGACGTGGTGTTGATGATGGATCCGCCCGAGGGGATGTGCGGCACGGCCATCTTGCACAGCCAGAACATGCCGTACAGATTCGTGCGTACGACGCGGTCGAACTGCTCCGTGGAGATCTCCGTGATGCCCTCGGGCTGGGACATCTGATAGGCCGCGTTGTTGACCAGCACGTCGATGCGCCCGAACTCCGCCACCGCACGCTCCACGAGGCGACGGCACTGCTCCTCCTCGCGGATGTCGCACGGTACGGCAAGCCCGCGCCGCCCGGCCTTCTCGACGAGGCGCACCGTCTCCTGGGCGTCCTCCGCCTCCGTGGGCAGATAGGTGAACAGGACGTCCGCGCCCTCGCGTGCGTAGGCCAGGGCCACGGCCCGGCCGATGCCGGAGTCGCCGCCGGTCACGACCGTCGCCCGGTTCCGCAGCAGGCCGCTCCCCTGGTACGACTCCTCGCCGTGGTCCGGGGGCGGGTCCATCGGGCCGGTCCAGCCCGGCGGCTCCTGGTCCTGCGAGGCGAACTCGGGCTGCGGGTGCTTCGTCGTCGGGTCCTGCGGGGTGTCACCCATGGGTGCTCTTCCTTCCTCGGATCCACTCATCCCAGCTTGCTCCGCACCTCTCGGAGGCGCGAACGCCTGACACCGATCACGGTGTACGACCTGCGCGAACGCGAGCCGTCGGTGCATCGGGTGTCCCGCGGGCCGCGGTCCCACACATACAAGTGCGCACAGGACGCCGGCCGGGGCCACAGGACCGGCGACCGGGGAGCGCTCGCCGTGCGGGTGGGATCGGGGGTGCATAACCTGGCCGGGGCCGAGCAGGCCCATGCCCGAACGGATCAGCGACCCGACGGAAGGGGCCCGCCGTGAGCGAGAAGGACGGTCTGCGGACCTACCGCGGCAAGCGGCACTTCGACAGGACGAGCGAGCCGAGCGGCGAACCGCCGGCGAGGCGCGCGACCGATCCGAAGACGGGCCCGGATGCGGACGCGCAGACGGATGCGGCCGATGAGCCCGTCTTCGTGGTGCAGATCCACGACGCGAGCACGATGCACTTCGACTTCCGCCTGGAGGTCGACGGCGTACTGAAGTCCTGGTCGGTCCCCAAGGGCCCCTCCACCGACCCGCACGACAAGCGGCTCGCCATCCCCACCGAGGACCACCCCTTGGAGTACCGGGACTTCGAGGGGGTGATCCCCTCCGGCGAGTACGGCGGCGGGACCGTCATCGTCTGGGACCACGGCACCTACCGGCCGACCAGCCACGACGAGCGCCACCGGCCGGTGCCGTTCGGCGAAGCCCTGGAGAAGGGCCACGCCACGTTCGAGCTGCACGGCGAGAAGCTGCGCGGGCAGTACGCGCTCACCCGCTTCCACGGCCGCGAGGAGAAGAGCGGGGGCTCCGCCGCCAAACCGACCTGGCTGCTCGTACGGACCGGACACCGCTCGGGCGGCGGAACGCCCGACCCACGGCGGGCACGGTCGGCGCGCAGCGGCCGTACGCTGCGCCAGGTCGCCGAGGCGCCGGACGCCCCGACATGGCACTCCGACAGCGGTGAGCAGGCATGACCGGCCTGCTCGACGGCCTGCCGCCGGGCCTGGACGGCCGTATCCGCGAGGCGAGGCCAGGCGTCGAGCTGGCCGCTTCCCCGATGCTGGCGACCCTCACCGACCTGCGGAACTTCCCGGACGGCTGGATCTTCGAGCGGAAACTGGACGGCGTCCGGGCACTCGCGGTGCGCGAGAACGGCCAGGTGACGCTGCGGTCCCGGTCCGGGCGACGGCTCGACGCCACGTACCCGGAGATCATCGAGGCCCTCGCGGGACAGGACACCGAGGACTTCACGCTCGACGGCGAGATCGTCGCCTACTCCCACGGCAGGACCGACTTCGGGCGACTGCAACAGCGCATGGGACTCACCCGGCCCGCCGATGTCGCGGCGAGCAAGGTCGCGGTCACGTACTACGTCTTCGACCTGCTGCGCCTGGACGGCATGGACGTACGGCGGCTGCCGCTGCGCACCCGCAAGTCCCTGCTGCGCCGCTCGATCACGTTCACGGCCCCGTTGCGATTCAGCACCCACCGCAACGAGGGCGGCCCCGAACTCCTCGCCGACGCGTGCCGCCGCGGCTGGGAGGGCCTCATCGCCAAACGGGCCGAAAGCACCTACCAGGCGCGCCGCTCGGGCGACTGGCTCAAGCTGAAGTGCTCCCGGGGCCAGGAGTTCGTGGTGGGCGGCTTCACCGAGCCCACCGGCAGCCGAGAAGGCATCGGCGCGCTGCTCATCGGCTACTACGAGGGCGAACGGCTGCGGTACGCGGGCAAGGTCGGCACCGGTTTCGACCGGCGTACGCTGCTGGCCCTGCGCCGGCAGCTCGACGAACTCCGGCTGACGGGCTCGCCGTTCGCCGACCCGGTCGCGGAGCGGACCGCGCACTGGGCACAGCCGCGTCTCGTGGCTCAGGTCGCCTTCACCGAGTGGACGCGCGACGGAATGCTGCGCCACCCCCGCTACCAGGGACTGCGGGACGACAAGAACGCGGCCGAGGTCGTCAGGGAACGACCCTGAACCTGAGCACGTCGTTGACTGTGGCCGGGGTGCCCCGGTAGTGCTTGAGCAGCAGGTACTTGGCCATAATGTTCTTTCTGATACGAGCTGATACGAGGACTGGATCGTCCCGCGACCCCGCCCGGCCTGGAGGAATGAACGTGCCGATCACGACCCGGACGGTGTCTTACGCGACCGGCGGCGGCAGCAAACTGCTCGACGTCCACGCCTCCGGACAGCAGGACGACCGGTGTGTGCTGCTGTGGCACGGGACGGGGCCCGACGAGCGGCACGTGCTGGCCACGCTGGCCCGGGAGATCGCCGCTCTCGGACCCACCGTCGTGGTCCCCGACTGGCGCTCGGACCAGCCCGACGGCGGCCGGGAACATCTCGTCGACTCCTTGCGGTACGTACACGAGCACGCCCACCAACTCATCCCCGGAACAAGCCGGTTGATCCTGGCGGGCTGGTCGGCGGGCGCCGGCGCCGCGGTGGGTGTCGCCCTCCAGCCGAAGGAGTTCGACGGCCCGCCGCCCGCCGCGGTGGTGGGCATCGCGGGCGGCTACCGACGCCCGGCACGCACCACGAGCACCGTGCCCCTCCAAGCGGTGGACCGTGCGGTGACGCCCATCCCCGTCCGACTCGTGCACGGCACCGCCGATGAGGCCGTGCCCGTCGCATCCTCGCGCGAGCTGCACGAAGCGCTGCTCTCCCACGGCTGGGACTCCCGGTTGTCCGAGCCGGTCACCAACCACGCCGGGGTGCTCGGCTGCGTGTACGACCCCACCGCGGGGCACTGCGTCCCGGCGAACGAGCCCGCCGTGTCGGCCATCGGGCGACAGACGGCTCACGTCGTCGCCGATGTGGTGCCCCCGCCCGGGCGGGCGTGAGGAACGGCGGGCACGGCTGAGGAAACGGGGAGCGCCCGGTGGACGAGTACCGGCAGTTGCTGGAGCAGCTCGACTCGGCGTGGGTGACGCTCGCCGGCGCCGACGGGCGCCGGCACGAGGTCTGGGCCGACGAACTCGGCGATCTTGTGGCGTCGCGGTGCTTGAAGCAGGCCGACGCCGAGCGAGCCGTCGGCCGGCTGGTCCAGGTCGCGGTCTCCGAGGCGGGACACGCGGTGCGGGAGTCCGCCCTGCACGCCGTCGGTGAGGCCTGCGCTCGTCACGAGATCCCCTACGAGGTCCTCGTTCCGCTGGCCACCCATGCCGACGCCTTCGCGCCTCGGCTGCTGGAGTACGTCCTGTTCAGCCTGTCGGCGACACACGACGGGCGTGCACTGCCCTTTGTCGAGCCGTTCCTGGCTCACCCCGATCCCGGCGTGCGCGAGGAGGCGAGGCTCGCGGTGGCCGAGCTCCGCACAGCCGGGGGCGACACGTCCCCTCCCTGAGACTTTGGCACCGGCCAGGTCAGGCCCTTGGTCCCCGGGATGGGTGAGGAAGGTCCCGGTATGGCGCCTCCCGTCTGCGGAATCACAGGCGAGACCGCCGGAACCAGATGGGGAGAGGGCGCTGTGCCAAGGGACATCGGTGTGAGCAGAGAGCGTGAGCAGCAGCGGCGAGAGGGGGCCGCCCCGCACGCGAGAGCCCGGGGCCGGGAGACGGAGCGCGCGGGGACCGGCGTCAGGCCGTTCCGCCGGGCGGGAGGGCTGCGCCTGGTCCCGCCGCCGGGTGAGCCGAGGGCCGCCCCGTACGGCGACGTCCCGCGGCCGGGCGCCGCGGGAGCGACGGGAACCACGGTCCGCAAGCGGGGTGCGCCGTGCTGGCTGAGCCTGGCTTCCGGTGATGTCCTGGCAGCCAAGGAGTTCTACGCCCGGGTTCTCGGCTGGTGTCACGTCCCGCTGCTGGCCCCCTCGGGCAGGGCGCGGTTTCTGGCGCTGCGGGCCGGCGCACCGGTGGGAAGCCTCAGTCAGGCCACGAGCGAGTCGGGCGTCTCGGCCGGGTGGATTCCCTACTTCGGCGTCGATGACGTGGACGCCACGGTGGGACGGCTGCGTGAGCGCGGCGCCACCGTCGCCGTAGGTCCGCTGAGCACCGAGACCGGGCGGCTCGCGGTCGCGGCGGGCCCGCAGGAAGCGGTGTTCGGTCTGCGCCGACGCGCCCCCGACCAGCGCTGGAAGGTGGGCGCGGGTCCCGTCGCCCGGCTTGAGCTGCGCACCCGGGACATCTTCGCCGCCGCCTTTTTCTACGGGGACGTACTGGACTGGGCGGGCACGTCGGGTGACTGCTGCGAGGTGGAGTACGCCCGCGGGCAGATCGAGGTGCGCGACGGGCTGCGCACGGTTGCCGCGTTCCGGGATGCCACACCGGTCGGCTGGCACCCGTGCTTTCACGTGGCCGACGTCGACCTGGCCGCTGTGGCGGCCATCGGCTGGGGCGGACGTGTCATCTCACCGCCCGAAGGCGCCCGAGACCGCCGCGAGGCCGTGCTGGCGGACCGTGAGGGCAACACCTTCACGGTCACCGCGAGCTGAGCAGTCCGGAACCAGAGAGAGCGAGGAGTCAGGCGATGTTTCTGCGGGCAGCGGCGGACGTGGACGAAGCCGCCGAGCCGGCCGAGTGGGCTCGGGGTGACGGCGACGGGCTGCGGGCGCGGGGCGGAGAGAGCGACGGGCCGCGTGCGCGGGGCGAGAGCGAGGGGCTGCCGTGGATCGAGGAGGCCGACCAGGTCGCGCCGAAGGACGCCCGGGAGCTGTCGAAGCTCTTCTTGGAGGAGCTCCGGACACTAGAGGAGGGCTCCCCCGCCTACCTCTACACGCGCAACACCCTGATCGAGATGAACCTTTCCCTGGTGCACTACGTGGCCGGCCGCTACCGCAACCGCGGCAACGGCCAGCTCGAGGACATCGTCCAGGTCGGGACCGTGGGCTTGATCAAGGCGATCGACCGGTTCGACGTCGACCGCGGCTTCGAATTCGTCTCCTTCGCCGTTCCCTACATCCTCGGGGAGATCAAGCGCTACTTCCGTGACACGAGCTGGGCCGTGCACGTACCGCGCAGACTTCAGGAGTTGCGCCTCCAACTGGTCAAGTCCCAGGAGCTGTTGTCCTCCACGCTCGGCCGCGAACCGACGGTCGCGGAGCTCGCGGCCGAGCTCGAGGTGACGGAAGAGCAGGTCCTGGAAGTGATCGTGGCGGCCAACGGCTACGCCGCCGGGTCGTTGGACAGCCCGCGCAGCGAGGGCGAGGAAGGCGGGGCCCACACCAACGGCCGTTCCCTCTCCGACACCATGGGCGAAGAGGACCCGGCCATCGCGGTGTTCGAGGATCTGCACGCCCTGGCCCCCCTTCTAGCCGACCTCGACGAACGCGAACGCCGCATCATCGAGATGCGTTTCGGCCAGGAGATGACCCAGTCGCAGATCGGAGCCGCCCTGGGCCTTTCCCAGATGCACGTCTCACGCCTCCTGTCGAGCACGCTCGCCACTCTGCGCACCGGCCTCCTGTGCCACGAAGAGGCGTAGGCGACTCAACACCTTGGGCCCGGCAGCATGACTGCCCGGCCCAAGGTGTTGAGTCCCCACGGCGGGGAGGCGTGAGGAGGAAGAGCCGCCGGTCAGGTCCGCGATTGCGGCGTGGCGAGCGCGGCCAAGTGCCGTAGTGAGTTGGTCAGATGCTCGGGGCCGAACATCGGGAATTCGAGGTACTCCCGGATGGACTGCGGCACCGCCGTCCAGTCGTAGGTGAGCGTGACCTCGGTTGCGGAGGGGCCCTGCGGCGCGAGGCCGTATCGCCAGATCCAGCCGCCGAACTCCAGGCGGCCGCCTTCCTTCTCCTCACCCGTCAGCCAGCCGATGGAGCGGGGCGGGTCGAGGACCTCGACCCTGTTGGCCACCTGGTAGTCACCCTCCGGGTGGTCGGGGTGGTACATGGCCATCCGGAAGATCTGTCCCTTTTCTGTCAACGGCGCGCGGTCGACGGGTTGTTGGACCCACCCGGTGCCGTCGATCGCGGAGTGAGTCGTCGGGTCGGCCAGTACGGCGAAGACTTCGGCGGCGGGCGCCTCGACGGTCAGGGTGGCGCTCACGTACTCCTGGTCCACGATGTGCACGCTCCTCGTCATCTCATCGGGCCTCCGCGGACGCGGAAGGGATGCTTCCCCCCTATAGACCGCCCGGCGAGGCGGAACTCATCGGCGCCCCGGCCCTACACCACCGCCGCGTCCTCGTGGTCGGCGGACTCGGCCGCGGTGTAGGAGGAGGCGAAGGTGAACGCGCGCGGGGAGGGTCCGTGCGCCCGCAGGTCAGCCAGCCGCTCCAAGGCTTCCCCGACTGTCGGGACATGGCCGGCGGGGACCCACCACAGGACCATGTGCGACTCGATGTGCCGCGCGAACCACTCGCGGCGCCGCCGCATCACCTCCAGGTGCCCGCTGCGGTAGGTGAAGTCCCACAGCGCCTCCTGGGTCTCCCACACCGACAGGTTGACGATGACGTCCTCGCCCGCTGGGCGCATGCCCGTGGCGTCGGCCGCACCTTCCTCCACCAGCCGCCACACGAAGCCGGGGGCGTTGTCGGCGGCGGCGTTGACGGGATTGAGCAGCTCGACGAACGGCGCGATGCGCTCGTCGTCGAAGGGGTGGAGGAGCGTGGCGACATTGAGCTCGGCGAGGTGGGCGGCATGCTCGGATGCGGTCATGGCCTCATCCCAGCACGCCCCGCTTTTCTATGTCAATCAGCTTTGTTTTTAGAAGAGTCGAGCACCACGCAGCACTCCCCGGGCCGGGCGTCCATCCGAGCGCGTACGGGACCGTCCGCGCCGAGCAGCCCCTCCAGCAGCGCGAGGTTCATGCCGCAGACCAGCGGCGGAAAGCGCTCGGCCACGGCGTGAAAGGGGCAGTTGCGCATGCGCACGACGGGAGCCCCGCCCTCCGTCTCCTCCGCGTCTTCCAGGTGCGGTTCGTAGCCGCGCGCGGCCAGCATCTCCATGGCCTCTTCGAGACCGCCGCAGGGCGTCGCCGCGCCTCGCATGGCTTCGCCCCGGCGCCGCGCGGCCGCACAGAGCCCGGCGTCGAGACCGGCCTGCTCGGCAGCCTCGGCGAGCAGCTCGGCGGCGGTGCGGTAGTCGCGGGCGGGCAGCGACACCGACCGTTCACCCGGCGCCCGCGTGTACACCTTGGCGGGACGCCCCGCACCCGGCCCCGAACGCCCCGTCAGACGTCGACTGCCGCTCTCCAGCAGCCCCGCGTCCGTCAGCTTGTCCAGATGGTGCGCGGCAAGCGTACGCGCCACCCCGGCCGCCTCGGCGGCTTCGTTCCGGCCGACCTCCCGGCCCTGCGCCGCCACGTACTCGTACAGTCGGCGCCGCACAGGATCCTGCAGCACCGCGATCGCATCGATGTCCTCCACCCGGCCAGTCTAGGAACAACACAGGTTGGAGATAGAAAGACGTGGCCCGTCGGAACGAGTACCGCGCGCGGGCTCAGCGCACCTGCGGGCACGTCCGCCCGTACGTCTGGCACTTGGTCTCGAAATCCGGTGGCAGCCAGTTTCCGCCCAGGAGTCGAGGGTGGGCCGGGAAAGCCGCGTGGGCGGCCAGGACGAACATCAGCGATGCCCACAGGCCGTGAAGCTGGATGAGCTGGGGCGAGCCGTTATACATGTCCCGGAAGGAACACTGGAAGACATCGGGTGCGACGAGATCCGCGGTGTCGAGGCCGCCCCACTCCAGGTCCAGCGAGCTCTGCGGATGCCCGAAGTAGGCCCGCCGGTCGGTGACCGTCACCTCTCCATGACCGTCCGCCACCCACCGCGGCCGGGCGTCCGCGGCCGCCTGACGCCGACGCGCCGCGTTGCCGAGCGCCGAACCGACCATGCTCCCGATCACGAAGCCGGGCCGTCCGACGGCCAGCGTCGTGTTGTACGCGTACGAGCCGTCCCCGACGGCACGCCAGGTGGAACGGGACGCGGGCCCCACCGCCACCGACGTCTCACCGGGCGACAGGCGGGCCATCGAAGGCACCGGCTGCCTCTCGCCGAGCTTGCCCTGCCTGAGGTCCATGACGACATGGCACGTATAGAGGAGGTGATCGTCCAGGGCGGTCCAGGGAGTCGGCCCTCCGATTCGCGGCCACGCCGTGTATGGAACGTCGTTCACAACCCACCCCGTCCGTCACCCCGCATCGATGATCGACATCCTAGGTATCGCCGCAGCACTGAGTCGACGCGTCGTCACAAATTGTTGCGGGCACGGTGACTCGACCAACTTGCGAGACGGGCCCCGTCGGTTGACCAAGTCCGTCAACCGGCGCCGTCGCGCGGCGTCCGGCCAGGGATGATGAGCGGATGACGCTGCGCATCGACATCACCGGTCTGCCGCCCGAGCGGCTGCGGTTCGCCGCCTCTCCGTTGGCCGAACTGACCGCGATGCTGCACGCGTTGGCCGCGCCCGGGCATCACCCGCATCTCGCCGACTGGGTCGCGGACGTCCGGGCCCGGCTGCGGCCGGAGCTGGCCGAGCGATTGCGGGAGGCGGAGTTCCTCTGGCGTTCCTCACAGGCCGATTTCCTGTTTCCCGCCCGCCCGCGGCCGGCGCTCGCCCAGGAACTGGACGACGTGGACCGGATCGACGACGAGACATACGTGACCGCCGCGCTGGCCACCACATGCGGCAGCAACCGGGCTCCCTTCCCCGCACCCTCACCGCTCACCGACGCGAAGGCGCGCGAGCGGGCCCTTGACCTGGCGCAGGCCCGCGGCGCCCGGCAGGAGGCCTTCGCGGAACGGCTGCTCGCGGACCCGGCCGCCGTGCGGGCGCGGGTGCGGCACACCCTCGAACAGTGCGCCGAGGCCTTCTTCGACGCCGCCTGGGCCGGTGTAGCCGAACGGCTCGCCGCCGATCTGCGCCTGAAGAACGACCTGTTGAAGCACCAGGGCATCGGGGCGGCCCTCGCATCGGTCTCCGGCGCTATCGCGCTGGCGCCCGACGGGGCCAGCATCACCGTGGACAAGCTGCAGGACAAATCAACCACCGCCCGCGGCACCGGAGTCACCTTCATCCCCAGCGCCTTCGGCAGCCCGCACCTGGTGGTGGTCCACGCGCCCGGCTGGCAGCCGGTGGTGCAATACCCGGTGGCCGAGCCGAACCCGCCGGAGCCGGTGCCCCTGGAGACGGTCACGCTACGGCTGGACGCGCTCGCCCACCCCGTACGGCTGCGTCTCCTGCGCACCCTGGCCCGCGGCCCGCACACCACCGGCGAACTGGCCCACGCCTGGCAGCTGACACCCCCGGAGGTCTCCCGCCACCTCGCCGTCCTCCGGCGCGCCGACCTCCTGACGGCCCGACGGCAGGGTCGCTACATCCACTACACCCTGAACGTGTCCGCGATGACGACACTGGGCTCGGACCTGATGTCCGCCATGCTGCGCTAGTTGTATTGACCCGTGAGGTTGGTGACGAAGCCGCGCAGTGGCCCGAAGTGCGGCTCGATCGGGTTGGCCCAGGACGCGTTGGTCGGCGTGAAGCACAGCTCGACCTTGTGCTCCGCGGCCCACCGCAGCCGCCGAACGCCGAAGGGGTCAAGGTCAGGAGAAGGACAGCGGCAGAGGGATGACTCAGGAGGCGGACGGCTCGATCTCTCCCGCGAAGACGATGATCTGGTCGATGAGGCTCCGGCGCAGATGCACGACGTCTGTTCCCGCCAGGCGGGGGCCTCCATCCGGCATGGTGAAGACCCACTGGTAGCGGGCCCACTCATCCGGCATGTCCACCGCTGAGCAGCGCACCATCGTGCCGGTCCCCGCCGGGTGGTGCCGGATGTCCAGCACGAACCGCTCGACCGCCGCGATTCCTTCGCTGCGGCCCAACGGCCCCCAGAAGACCACGTCTGAGGTCAGGGCCTGGGAGAGCAGGGCAGTCACATAGCTGTCGTCCGAGGCGTTGAACGCGGAGATGAACATGTCGATGGCGGAGCGTGCCGTCTCTTCCTGCATGCCCCAGTAATACCAGCCGTTTCGAGTTCGCTTGACCCACGAGCCACCTTCCGATCACGGTGAACCATCCCGGTCACAGCGCCAGGACGCGCTCCCTGCCCACACCATGGGGGCCCGGCCCGACCACGGGCTTGCCTGTTCGAGTTGGCCGGCGAGGCGGAAGAGGCGGTCTTCGCGCCCGTAACCGGCGGCGAACTGCATGCCGATCGGGAGCCCAGTCCCGGCGTCGGCCGTCACGGGTACGGACATGGCAGGGGTGCCCGCCACATTGATCGCCATGGTGAACGGCGAACGGTCGTTGAGCCGGGCGATCCATCCGAGGCCGTCCAGCGTCCGCGCACCCTCGCCATAGGCGCCCAGGGCCATGGGGAGCTCCGGCAAGGTCGGGGTGAGCAGCACGTCGTGGGCGTCGAAGTGCCGTGCCAGGGTGCGCGCGACCCGGTTGCGGAGCGCGAGAGCACCGAGGAGTTGGGGGCCGGAGACCCGCTGTCCGTAGTGATAGCCCGCAAGGGTCTCCGCTTCGAGGGTCGAGGTGTCGACGGGTCGGCCGAAGGCGGCCGCCAGCTCGTCCACCAAGGCGGTGAGATTTGCCGTCATGAGGCGAGCGTTGGCCAGAACGAACTCCTCCCAGTCGACCCCGAGGGCGACCTCGGCCTCCTCCACCTGGTGGCCGAGGGTTTCGAGCAGCCGCACGGTACGCGCGAGGGCGTCGGCCACCGGCGGGGCCGTGCGGCGCCCGCCCCACGCCTGGCCGAGGACCCCGATCCGCAAGGTGCCCGGATGGCGGGCGACCTCCCCCGCGTACGGCCGGGCCGGCTCCTGGGCGAAGTAGGGGTCGCCCGGCTCGGGCCCGCGTATCTGGTCGAGCAGTACGGCACTGTCGCGTACGGTCCGGCTCACGCTGCCCTGCACGGCCAGGCCGCTGAAGATCTCGTCGGCGTCGGGGCCCATGGAGACCCGTCCGCGCGTCGGCTTCAGACCGAAGAGCCCGTTGCAGGCCGCGGGGACACGCAGCGAGCCCGCGGCGTCGGTGCCGTGCGCGATCGGCACCACCCCGGCCGCGACGGCCGCGCCCGCGCCTCCGCTGGAACCGCCCGCGCTGCGCTCCAGGTCCCACGGGTTGCGGGCCGGCCCGTACAGCACTGGTTCCGTCGTGATGCTGTACGCCATCTCCGGTGTCGCGGTGCGCCCGAACGTCACGAGGCCCGCGCGTCGGAAGCGACGCATCAGGGAGGAGTCGGTCCGGGCGACGTTGCCGGCCGCGAGCCGACTGCCCAGCTCCATGCGCCTGCCCGCCATGGAGACTCCGATGTCCTTGATCAGGAAGGGGACTCCGGCCAGCGGGGAGCTGCCGGGCGAGGGTGCGTCATCGGCCGCCCATGTCTCCACGACGGCGTTGATCCGCGGATTGACCGCCTGCGCGGCCTCGCGTGCGGTTGCCTCCAGTTCGGCGGGGGTCACCTCACCCGCGGCGACCAGTTGCGCGAGCCCCACCGCGTCGAAGTCCACGTACTCGCTGACTCTCACTGTCACTCCCAGCGGAAGGAAAGATACCGTCGAGTCCCTGATGATACCGAGCGGTATCGTTCGGTACGGACTGGTACCGTAGCAGCCAATGCGGGCCCCGACGCCCCCCAACTGACCGGACGTCACGGAGTAGTCATGGCATCGACCGCCGGCAGGCCGAGCAGGGTGGCGAAACTGCCGCCCCGCGAGCGCATCCTCGACGCGGCGGAGGAGCTCTTCCAGCGCGAGGGCATCCGGCGGGTCAGCGTCCAGGCTGTCGCCGAGCGGGCCGAGACCACCAAGATGGCGATCTACCGGCACTTCGAGACCAAGGACGCCCTGGTCGCGGAGTGGCTGCGGATCGTCGCGGCCGACTACCAGGCCGCCTTCGACCGGGTCGAGGCAGAGCACCCCGGCCACCCCAGGGAGCAGATCCTGGGTCTGGCCCGCTTCATCGCCGAGGGATTGCCCGCGATCTCGCACCGGGGCTGCCCCTTTATCAACTCCCTCGCCGAGCTGCCCGATCGCGACCACCCCGCACGACGTGTGATCGAGGAGCACAAGGCGCACCAGACCCGCAGGCTGGTGGGGATGTGCACCGAGGCCGGGCTGCCCGATCCCGCCCAGACCGCGGCCGAGATCACCTTCCTGCTCGAAGGCGCGCAGGTCAGCACCCAGAACGGAAGCATCGACCGGGCGGGCGACCGGCTGCTGAGCATCATCGAGGGGATCCTCGACGAGCGGCGGCCCCGATGATGCCGGTGGTCAAGTGAGCGACTGGTGGGGCCAGTTGGAGGAGCAGACTCGTCGCGAAGTCGACGCGGACGTGTTGCGCGACCGCCCGATGGCAGCGGTCAGGTCCGTCTGGGAAGCCCTGCGCCCAGTGGGGTTGGGGCTGCTTGACGCGCAGTTGGTGGTCCAGTCGCGATACGAGGCTCTGGGCGACCAGGTGCGGCGCAGGCCCCCCGACCCGCTGGACACCCCCTCACTCGCAGCCCGTGCCGCGGCTCTCCCCGGCCGCGTGGTCGCCGTCGAGGCGCTCTGGGACGGCGACACCGTGCACGATTGGTTCGTGGATCTGGTCGCCGTCCTGGACGAACCGCAGGGGGAAGGCCACTTGGCGGTCATCTACCATCTCCCCGACCGCTCCCCCGCGGGCGTCGCCGGCGAGGCAGGCCAGGCGCTGGCCGATCACCTCGGCGTGCCCTTCCACTTCGCTTCACCGGACGTCCCTGACGACCAGGCCCCGCGCTGGCGGACACCTGGGTGACTCGCGGCCCCTGCACAGGCCGCCCTCGCGGTGGGAGGCTGTGAGTGTCCGGCCGCCGCCGCGCGAGCGCGGCAGCGTCCGGGGGGCGCGAGGACCGAGGCTCCCCCTTGATCGGCCCTCGCGCGACATGCCCCGGCGGTGCGAGGCCGCGGGAGTTGCCTCGCCGCCGCGTACGGAGGGCGGAGGCTGGGGCCGTATGGTCGGTGATACGGCCCCAGCCGACCCCGGCAGCGCCGGTGTCAGTCGGTGGAGAGCGCGTCGAGGAGCTGCCCGGCCTTGGGGTCCTGAAGGGCTCGGGCGGCATCGGCGAGGGCCACCATGCCGACGAGGCGGTGCCCGTCGATCACGGGAAGCCGCCGCACCTTGTGATGCGTCATGGTCGCAACGATCTCGTCCGCGCTGTCGTCGGCGCCGATGGTGACGGCCTCGCCCTGGGCGAGTTCACCGGCCAGGACGGTGCGCGGGTCCTTGGACTTGCCCAGCACCTTGACCACGATGTCCCGGTCGGTCAGGACTCCTTTGAGCCGGTCGTCCGTCCCACAGATGGGCAGCGCGCCCACACCCAGCTCGGCCATCTTGCGGGCGGCGTCGAGCATGGTCTCCTCGGCACCCACGCAGTGGGCGCCGCCGGTCATGATGTCGCGTGCGGTAGTCATGTCAGTTTCCTCCGCTGGACGTATGGGGCAGACCGGGTGCCCTGTGAGGGTCGGCCAAACCCGGGGGCCGAACAGGTTCAGGCCAAATCCGGCACATCGCCGCCAATTGCCACCGTGCGCGGCTGACTCCAGGGCCGGTCGTCACATCCTCCACACCTCGGGTTAAGGTCACCCCTGGTGTGTGAGCGGCGGTCCGCTTCAGCGAACGGAGGCTGAGGTGGGCGGCGTCAGACGTCGCGGCGCGGCTCACGATCGACGAGGAGTACGGACCAGGGTGCCGCCATGGGAGACAACGTGACGAACATTCCGTCTGCGCCCCCGCCGGAGGATCAGTCCTCCTCTCAGGACTCCCCCACTCTCAGGGCCGAGACCGAAGAGCTGAGAGCCACCGCCGAGCAACTGCGCGACCAGGTGTCCGAGCTGGAGGTCCAGGCGCGTACGCGCCCCAGGATCGCCATGGCCGAGGGTGTCCTCGTCGAGCGGTATCGCCTGGCGAACGCGGAGGCGGCGTTCGCGCTGCTGCGCCAGGCGTCCCAGCGAGCCAACATCAAGCTGCACCAGATGGCCGCCGCGGTGGCCCGCACGCCAGGACCGGTACCGGGTGCCAAGTCGTGGTTCGGCGGGCGGTCGCAGCAGCCTGCACCCGACCTGACCGCGCTTGAGGCAGGCCCGCTCAACCCCGCCAACCAGGGCGAGGTGCTCGGCGCCGCCCTCCAACGCGTCCTGCACATCACCGGTGCGGACATGGGCAACGTCCAGCTGATCGAGGACGGTGTCCTGCGGATGGCGAAGCACACGGGCCTGCCCCGTCAGTTCACCGACTTCTTCGCGTTCGTGGAGGGGAAGACCGCCTGCTCTCGGGCGGCCGTCGCCAGCCAGCAGGTCACCGTCAAGGATGTGGCCTTGTCGCCCGGTTTCGACGAAGAGACGCGGCGGGTGATCCTCGCGGCCGGCAGCCGGGCCTGCCACAGCATTCCGCTGATCGACGAGCAGAACACCGTGCAGGGTGTCATCTCCTCGCACCACGCGGGACCCCTGGTCGGCTTCACCCAGGCACAGTTGCAGTCCCTGGAGGCCACCGGCCGCGCCGTCGGCACCTGGATCAAGTGGCATCAGCACACCATCCTCGTCGACGCCCTGGAAGACCTGCACCAACTGGCCCTCGCCTCCCGCCAGTAGCGGCCGGAGGCGTCGGGGCGGCCGGGCCGGTCAGTCGGTGCGGGGCTTGACGAACTCCTGGATCAGCACGGGATATTGCTCGCCACCGTGGCCGGCCGCGATCGCGCGGTCGGCCATGGCCTTGATCAGGCGGGGCAGTTCGGCGTTGACCCCCACCGCCTCGCTCTCCTCGATCAGGTGCGTCATGGCCCGCACATCGGTCTCCAGGGCCGACACCTCGGCCGGAAATGACCCGTTGTCGATCTGCTCGGCGTACCCGGGCAGCCATTCGGCCACCCCGGCGGCGATCTGCCGCGCGAACGGCGCGTACGTCGCGGCGTCGACGCCGGCCGTCCTGAGCATGGCGGTGCCCTGGAGCCAGGCGTTCAGGACGCTCCACATCATGGCCAGGCCCGCCACGTCGTACAGGGACGCGAGGCCGTGATCCGCACCGAGGTAGGTGGCCGTGCCCAGCGCGTCGAGCGTCGGCCTGTGGGCCTCGAAGTCCGCCTCCGGCCCGCTGTGCAGGATCACCGCGTCGGCGGTGCCGATCCCTGGGGGGACGGCCATGATGGCGCCGTCCAGGTAGCGCGCACCGCGCTGCTCGGCCAGGCGGGCGGCTTCCCGGGCCTGACCCGAGTCGCCCGAGGTGAGGTTGACCAAATGCGTGCCGTCCAGGGTGACATCGCTCGCGCCGAGCACCTCGTGCACCGCCTGGTAGTCGGTGAGGCAGATGACAGTCAGAGGGCTCGCCTTCACCGCGTCCGCGACCGTGGGCGCCAACTGCGCTCCCCGGGCTATCAGTTGGTCGGCCTTGGAGGCCGTGCGATTCCATACGGTGGTGGGGTGGCCTGCTTTCAGGAACGCGCCCGCGAGGGCCTGGCCCATCAGGCCGAGTCCGATGACGGATACAGGTGCAGCGGTTTCGTTGTTCATGGCAGCATCGTCAACGTTCATACCGGTATGAAGGTCAAGGGAGCTTCGATGCGCATCGGGGAACTGAGTCGTCGTACGGGCGTCAACGCCCACCAGTTGCGCTACTACGAGGCCCAGGGCCTTCTGGAGGCGGACCGCAGGGCGAACGGCTACCGCGACTACGACGAGGACGCCGTGCTGCGGGTCAAGCAGATCCGGCACCTGCTGGGTGCGGGCCTGTCCTCCGAGGACATCGCGTACGTACTTCCTTGTGCGGTCGGGGAAGCACCTGAGCTGCCCGGGTGCTCCGAGTTGCTGTCCGCGATGCGGTCGCGACTGGCGCGCCTCGAGGACCAGATGCACCGTCTTGCCCAGTCCCGCGACGCCCTCGCCGTCTACATCGAGGCGGCCGAGCGAAGCGGCAGCGAGAGCTACCCGCCCTTCGACGGGGTCGGACAGGAGCCCGTCCCCGCCTGAGGCCTGTGGCGGCCGGGGCGAGGACGGGCGACCCCGGGGTCAGGGCTGGAGCGGCATCTTCCAGCAGTTGGAGCTTGCCGGCTTGCCCGATACCCGGTCGGTCAGCCAGGAGACGGCGTCGCCCTGGTCGGTGATGAGGGGCACGAGGTGGTTGGTGAGGATCTTGTCGCCGAGGTTCGGCAGCGCGATGGGTTCGTAGGTGACGTTGCCGCCCTTGCGGCACCAGTCCACGGCCAGTTGCCGGGCCTGGCCGTGCGGAACGATGTCGTCCTGGATGCCCGTCGCCAGGCGCACCGGCCCGTTGGGCTTGAGCGTGCCGATGCGCTGCTTGTCCAGGGCCGCCTTCGCCCGGGGGTCGGCGGCGATGATGTCCCCGACGGACTTGCCGTCATTGGTCCACTTGTTGCTCTTGGTGAAGCCGTAGCCGAACAGGGCGTCGCCGACGCACATCGTCGAGGCGTCCTTCAGCGCGGCCTTCCCGGCGGTGTTGATGTGTTTCTCGACGACCGCGCGGAGGTCGGGGTCGGCCTGGGCGAAGCCGGTGATCGACCAGGCGAGGGCCCCGGCCAGCGCACTGCCGTCGATGCCCTTCATGACCGAGGTCAGATCCGCGGGCGGTGCGCCGGCGTAGGTCCCGGCCAGGTGGACGCCGGGGGCGTAGGAGGACTGGAGTTCGGCCGCCGCCGCGCTGGCGCCGCCGCCCTGGCTGTAGCCGTACAGGCCGGTGCGGGACTCAGCGGTGACCGATGCCCCGGGCACGGAGCGGGCGGCGCGGGCCGCGTCAAGCAGGGCGTGGCCCTGGTCGAGCCGGTTGACGTAGGTGTGTGCGCGGTCGGTGGCTCCGAGGCCCACGTAGTCGGTGATGACCACGGCCGCCCCGGTGGCCAGGATTCGGTAGATGGCCAGGGCCTCGTATCCGACGGACACGGTTTCGCCGTTGAGGGTCAGGGGGTGCTGGAGGGCGAAGGAGGGAGCGCACTGGTCGCCCTGGCCCATGGTGCCCGAGGCCACCGCGACCAGCGGGCGCGGCCCGGGTTTCGTCCAGGCGGCCGAGGGCTCGATGTAGGCGCCGGTCACCGCGACGGGCTTCCCGGTCGAATCGGTGGACTTGTACATGAGGCGGGTCGCGGTGCCCGGCATGGGGCGCCCGTCGAGGCCCGGGATGCTCAGCCCGAGCGGCAGGGGTTCGGTGCGGATCAACGCGCCGTTGGCGGCGGGGAGTTCGGCGGGCGGATTGTAGAAGGTGGGGATGGTGACTCCCCGGGAGACGACGGGCTCCCCGTCGGCCGCGGTGGCCGGTGCCCCCGACAGGCCCACGCAGACGGTGCCGACGACGACGCCCGCCGCCAGCGAACGGGACGTGCGCGAAGGGTGTCTCTTGCGGCTCATGGTGTGCTCCTCGCTCGGGATTCAGATGACCGTGTCGATGTCGTGCGCGGTGATGGCGTCCATGGCCCGCTCGGCCACGGCGGCGATGGTCATGGACGGGTTGCACGCTCCGGTCGTGCCGGGGATCAGCGCGCCGTCGAGGACGTAGAGCCCGCGTTGGCCCCGCACGCGGCCGTCGATGTCGCACACGGCACCCATCGCCGCGCCGCCCAATGGATGCCAGGTGCTGTTGACCAGGGAGTTGGTGTCCGTGAGGACGCCGAGCCCCTTGGACACCTCCGAGACCCGCCGGTGGATGTGGCGGTGGCTTTCCGCGTCGCCGCCCGACGGCCAGTGCAGGGACACGGAGTCGGTGGAGGCGTCGTATCGGAGGCGTCCGCGGTCGGGGCTCACCCCGAAACCGACCAGCATGGTCGTCCTGGTGTCGAGGCCCAGGGGCGGGAGTGACGCCTGGATGATGGTGTTCGCGGTGGCGGGGTTCTCCCACGCCTTGCTGCCGTAGACCACCGGGCCGCCCTGCTCGCTCCCGAAGTCCTCCCGCAGGTTCGTCCACGCGTAGATGCGGTCGCCGTTGGTGCCCCACCCTTCGCCGAGCCCGTCGGGCAGGTCGGGGATGGTCCCGGTGGCCGCCGCGCGGACCAGGAGTTTGCTGGTGTTGACGCTGCCCGCCGCCATGACCAGACCGCGCGCGGTGAGGATCTTGCGCTCCCGCACCCGCCCCGAGTCATCGGTGCGGTCGACCCGCACCTCCCAGCGGCCGTCTCCGGCCCGCGCCACCGAGGTGACGTTGTGGTGCGTCGCGACGGCGACCTTGCCGGTCGCCTCGGCCTGCCGCAGATAGGTGACGTCGACGGAGTGCTTGCCGCCGTTGTTGACGCCGAGAGCGCAGTCGCCGTTCGTGTACGACGGCTTCATCTCGCCGCGCAGTTCGGCCAGGGCGTAGTCCCAGTCGATCGGCATCGGGATCTTCTCGAGGTCGTACCCGGCTCCGCGCACCCGCTCGGCGAACACCCGGGCCGCCGCGTAGGTGGGGCCGGCGATCAGTGCGTCGGGCGCCGTGGCCAACCGGAGCATCTTCGCGACCCGCGGATAGTGGATCTCGTTCATGCGGCGGTAGTCGAGCTCTTCGGGCAGCCAGGTGTTGAACACCGCCTCCGACGGCTGGAGGGTCATGCCCTGGTAGACGAGCGATCCGCCGCCGACCCCGGCCGCGCAGACGCTGAGGATGTTCTCTCCGAGGACGGGTTCCAGGAGCCCCGTGTAGGGCGCGAAGTTCAGCGGGGTTCCCAGCAGTCTGGCGAGGGGCCTGACCGCGGGCGGCAGGGTGCCGTACCAGAGCATCCGCTTGTCGAGGCCCGACGCCCGGGGGAACGTCTCCGCGTTCGGCCCCGTCGGCCAGCGCCGGCCGCGTTCGAGCACGGTGACCGGTACGCCCGCCTGCGCCAGGCGCAGCGCCGCCACGCCTCCGCCGAAGCCGGACCCGATGATCAGGACCCGGTGTTCTTCCCTGGTCAGGCGTACCGCGGCAGGCGCGGCTGAGGCGGTCGGTAACGGCAAGGCACTCGCGGCGGCGATTCCGGCGGCGCCGGTGAGCAGGGCTCGTCTGCTGGGCGGGGGCATGAGCGGCTCCTTGACGGGCGGGGCGTGAGGAGAGAGGAGGTGAGGAGACGTCTTCATCGATGGTGCGTGCGCATCGGCGCGTATTGTCGCGCACATGACATAGGACCAACGCGGGTTACCCGCTGGTTACTTACGGGAGAGTAGGGCTGGGTGTCAGTCTGTGACAAGGAGTCTGCATGAGTCATCTGAGGGCTTCTCGCTATGCTGCCGTGATCCGGGCAGAGGAGAGTCGAGAGTGCGCGAGGCGCCATCCACGGAGCGCGGGCGGACGGCGGAAGCCGACGTCAGACCATCGCTCGTCCAACGGCGGAAAGCGGCTCTCCGCTCCGAGATAGCCCGCGAGGCCGTCCGCCTGTTCACCTCACAGGGCGTCACCGCCACCACCGGGGAGCAGATAGCACAGGCGGTGGGAATCTCCGCCCGCACGATGTGGCGCCACTTCCCCACCAAGGAGAGCTGCGTACTGCCGCTCCTCTCGTCCGGCCTCGATTTCGCGATGGAGCAACTGCGCCACTGGCCGACGGACATGAGCCTGCTGGACTTCTTCACGGAGACCTGTCGGGTCGGCGAACTGCCCGCCGACACCCCCGACATCCTCGACCTGATCCGCATGACCTCCACCGACCCGGCCCTGCGCTCGGTCTGGCTCCAGGCCCACGACGAGGCACTGCCCGTACTCGGCGAGCTCCTCGCCCAGCGGTCCGGCGGCAACGCCGACGAGCTGAGTGTGAAGGTCCACGCGGCGACCCTGAACGGCGCGCTGCGCGCTGCGGCGGAGGACTTCGCCCAGCGGTACGCGGACGATCCCGAGGCATCCGGCGCGGAAATGACCGCCTGCCTGCTCGCGGCCCTGCGCGCGGCGGCGGAGGGCCTGCCTTACTAAGCCCGACGCGGGGCAACGGCCTGCGGCCGGGGTGCGCGGAAAAATAGTAGCCATGGACATAGTAGCCATGTACCGTACTTTGCTGTGAGTACAGCAACTGAAGGCGCCACAGCGGGATTTCTGGTCTGGCGCCTGTCCACGAAATGGCGGGTGGCCGTCGACCGGGCGGTCGCGCCGCTCGGCCTCACCCACGCGCAGTACGCGTTGATGGCATCGCTGTACGGCATGTCGCGCTCCGGGCTGCAGCCCAGCCAGCGTCGGCTCGCCGACCACACGGGGCTTGAGGCGCTGTACGTCTCCAAGCTCGCCCGCGCCCTGGAAACCGCCGGGCTCGTCGACCGCACCCGCGATCCGGACGACCCGCGCGCCATGCGGCTTTCGCTCACCGAGCAGGGACGTGACGTCACACGCCGCGCGATCAAGGTGGTCCAGGCTCTCCTGGACCAGTTGCTCGAACCGCTCGGAGGACAGAACAGCCCGCGCACACGGCAGTTCACCCACGAGCTGGCGCTCCTGCTCGACGCACCTCTTGATCCACACACCGAGAACAACGAGGAGCAGACATGACCACCACCGCACCCATACCGGCATCCACACCCGCACCCACACCCGCACCCGCACCCACGACCAACGGCCGGGTCGTAGCGCTGGCCCACTACGCCTCGCGCGCCCTCCTGGAGGGCGTACTGGCGCGCCATGGCGCGACGTTTGAGCAGAGCGTGACGCTCCGGGCCCTCGTGTCCGCCGGCGAGTCCATGGACCGGGAAGAACTCGTCGGCGCCGTCACCGGCTTGCTCAAGGTCGACGGATCGGTCGTGTGCGGCGTGATCGAGGACTTGACGGCCATGAAGCTGCTGCAGAAGGACCCGACGGACGTGTCCCGGGTCCGCCTGACGGCCGCCGGTCGGGAACTGCACGACAACACGGGCACCGAAGCCGCAGAGATCACCGCCCGGCTGTACGCCGGCATTCCGGCCGAGGACCTCGCGACCGCGGGCCGCGTACTGACCCTGGTCACAGAGCGCGCGAACGCCGAACTGGCGGAAGTCTGAGGCCTCACCCCTTCGGGACACCCAAGTGCCCACCGCCGGTCCAGGATTGAGGCCATGGGGACGGGCGTCGCGGCTACGCCGAGCGCGCGGCCCCGCGGCCGTACTCCTGGCCGGTCCGGGTCCTGCCGAGTTCTTCGTGTGTCGCCTGCGTGCACCACATGCACGTGTCTCCCGTGTAGACGAGGGAGTCCAACCAGTAGGCGCCGGTGAGGAGTTGACCTTGGGGCTGCGCGGAGTGCGTGTCTCTCGTGTCATCGTCCATGTTCCGCCCAACGAGGCCTCACGGCAGGGGTATTGGGGGCGCAAACCCACTGCACCCGCAAGCCGTCCATACGCCTGAAGTTCTTTCTGGGGTGTCTTCAGTCGGGGAGGAGTGGGTAGAAGGGTGGCTTTTCGCGCCAATCAGGCGGTTCGAGGGTGGTTGTGGTCCTCACCGGGGTGTCGTTAGGCCGGGCGCGCCGATTCGCGGCCACGCTGGCGGGAAACCGCTGAGTGACCATGAAGAGTTGGTCGGTGCAGGATGAACACGCCCCATCAGCGAGTACACGAAGGAGACAGCAGATGCTGTTCGGCAAAGAGCACGTCGAGCGTTACGTCGAGACCGATGGCGAGGTGGGACACGACTGGCAGAACACCACGGTGCTGATCCTCACCACCATCGGCCGTAAGAGCGGTGAGCAGCGCAGCACTCCCCTGATCTACCAGCCCTACGGCGACGACGTGCTCGTGGTGGCCTCCAACGGCGGAGCCGACCAGCCGCCCCTGTGGTTCCGCAACATCGAGGCGAACCCCGAGGTCCAGGTGCAGATCAAGGGCGACCGCTACACCGCCCGTGCGCGCACGGCGACCCCGGACGAGAAGCCGGACATGTGGCGGACGATGGCCGCGACCTGGCCGGCCTACGACGAGTACCAGAGCAAGACCGACCGGGAGATCCCCGTGGTGGTCCTGGAACGCGTCTGAGGCAGAGGCGACAGGGCGGATACGTACGCGAGTTGCCGCCGTCGCGCGGGGCGCCGGACGCGGGGCGGGCCCGATTCTCGCGTACGTATCCGTCCTGGCGCCCCGGCTACCTCAAGTGGGCGAGCAGGCCGTCCAAGGCCTCGTCGAGCGCCGCGGAGTTGGCCGGGTCGAACCACGTGGTACGGATGCGTTCGTTGTTTCCGCCCGGGGTCTCGTGGTCGGCGGCGAGTTGGCGCAGGGTGCGGCTCTCGTCGCCCAGGGCGCGGCCGACGGCCTGAAAGAGCCCGCGGACGTAGCGGTCGGCGTCATCGGAGGCGACGCCGTGGCCGACGGCCCACGAGGTGAGCGCGGCGAGGTAGGCGTAGTGCGTGGTCAGCGTGCCCGTCAGCGCGGAGAAGACGTTGAAGGCCTCCTCGTCCGCGACCGGCTGCGCCCCTCCCAGCCGTTCGAAGAGCGCGTCCGCCACCGGGTGGGAGGGGAACGTCACCGTGACGGAGCGGCGCTCGCGTATGGAGGGCAGGGGGATGGCCCGCACCAGCGCGGCCTTGGTGGCGAGTATCCGGCGCAGGTCGTCGTTGGCGACGCCGGCCATCACGTTGATCACCGTCTTGTCGTCGTCCACGCTCAGGCCCGCGAGCGCTTCGTGCCGGTCCTTCGCACGTACGGCGACGATCACCACCTCGGAGCGGTCCACCACCTCCTGGTTGTCGGCGCAGACCTGTACGCCCTCGTAACGCGCGGCCAACTCCGCTGAGGTGCGGGCTCCGCGCGGGGAGAGGAACACCTGCGGCGACTCGTCGGCGCCGTCGCGCAGACCCGTGTCGCACAGACCCGTCACGACGGCCCGGCCGATCTCGCCGACCCCGATGATGCCGATGCTCTGCACTGTCTCTTTCTCCTGTCCGGTCACGCGGCGCCCGGGACGCCGAGGAACGCGTGCCCCGGCCCGGGATGTTCGGTGAGCCTCGCAGGTGTCCCGGCCTCTCGCAGGCGTTCGGCGTCGCACCGGTCGAGATGGTGCTGCCGCACTTCGCCGACGATCCCGGCCCCGCGTGACGCGAACGGTGACGTACCGCCCACCCCGGCCCACCTGGCCGCCCGCGTGCGGCGTGCATCTGCTTGACGCGATCTGGCCCGCCTACCTGCCGCTGACGAGGGCAGGCATGCCAGCGAGGGCAGCCTCTCAAGTGCCGCGCCGACCGGGAGTCACGCGAGCTCCTGAGCACTTGGCCGAGGGAGCGGGCCTCGCCTCTCGAGGAGGGAGCACTCCAGGCGGGGCCCGCGCAGACGCACCGTATGATCCGGAGGTCTGCCCACCCCAGCACGGCACCGACTCCGCCCGGGGTGTTCCTGGAAGCAGCGTTCCACTTCTGCCGTGCGTGCGGCGCAGCATTTCGGGGCATATTCATGCGCGACGGAGGAGTAGCCGCCGACCGACCGGTCCACGTACCTGAGGAGACCACGGAACATGGCTCCCGCTTCACCCCAACCCCTGCATGTGGATGCGGTTCTGGGCCTTGAGCCCGTACTGATCCGTGTATGCGGGGACCTGGACATGGACAGCGTGCCGTCGCTGACGACGGTGCTGGAGCCCTTGCTGGCCAAGAGGGTCGAGCTGGATCTCGCCAACGTCACCTTCATCGACTCCTCCGGGGTGAACGCGCTTCTGTCGCACCACGAACGCAGCCGCACGGCGGGCGGCCGTCTCGTCGTGCTCCACCCCTCCAGGGCCGTACGGCAGATCCTTCAACTCCTCGGCGTGGACAGAATCCTTGCGGAGCAGCCCAGGACCGAGGGCAGGCGTGACCCGGGGGACGGCACCCCAGGCACGCCGTAGGGCCGGGGGCGGGCAGTCACGTTCAGCCTTGATCTAGCGCGGAACCCCGGGCCTTCAGGCCCGGGAGGAAGCGCTTCTCAAGATAGGGGTGACCCGCGCGGGTGCACGGGTCTGCACTGTGGGCCTCAGCCGGGGCATTTCTGGTTCTCGATGTACTCCTTGATGATCGCGAGGGGTGCGCCGCCGCAGGACGCGGCGAAGTAGGACGGGGACCAGAAGTGGGCGCCCCACA
>NZ_JBSGUA010000031.1:0-42666 GCF_053607685.1 Streptomyces sp. NPDC055099
CGCTCCGAAGCCATGATCCATCTCGCCATGACCGACCTCATGGCCCGCCGCCTCACCGGCGAGAACACCGTCTCCTGGCGCGACCCCTCACCAGCACATCAAAGCCGCATCTCGGGATGAAACAACAGGATGAAACGACCTCTTACTGCGTCCCGGGCTGTCGTCAGCACAGCCATGGCCAAGCTGCGTCTGTCGGAGCTGGAAGACACTGATACGGCCTGGACGCCAGCAGAGATCGACGAGTACGACCAACTGTCAGCTCAGCATGACGGTTTGACGCGCCTTCTCGCCGACTATGCGCAAGCCGTCACTGAAAGCCTTCCCGAGATCCGGGCCGCGTCGAGTGAACAAAGCAGCCCTGGCGGTGTGTAGTAAAGCGTGTTGCAGCAGCCCGCCTGCGTGCCGGGACGCGGCGCCGCTCGAAGGCGCCTGGGGCCGGGACGATACCGCTGCTGATCTCATGCGCGGGTGGAGATCCTCTCGGACGGCGAAGCGCCCCCGGCCTGCGACCCACAGCAAATGCTTCGCCGCCCGTGGACACCCGGTCGAGTCGCCTCAGCGTCGGCGTGGAGGGCGTGGTCTACACGCTGAGGGACGGACAGGTCATCAAGGTCTGGACCAGTCAGCTGCCGACCGAACTCACCCGCCATGTGTTTGCGGACATCGCACAACACCGCCTGCCGTTCGCCACCCCGTAGATCTCAAGGTCCAAGAGCACGAGGGCGTCGTGGTGACGTAAGAGTGCGAGCGGCACGGCGTCCCGATGCGGGGCGACGCCGCGCACGAGGACTACGAGCGCGAGCTGTCTGTCCACCACAGGAACGCACTGCTTGCCGTCCTGCGCGGCATCGCTTCGGTACCGGGCACGAATGCGATGCGCCTGTTGACCTACGCGCTTCAACGACCCAGCTCGGGCAGGACCATGAAGGCGCGCTCCGCACGCCACTTCTGATTGCTGCCGACGTCCTGGACCTCATCGTGCCGCCACCGCAACAAACCATGTGAGCGATCCACGGAGACGGGCGCTCCCGTAGCCCGACATCGTGAAAGCCCTGCCAGGCACCGGCCACCTTGCAGAACAACCCGCTGGCCGAGCGAACGCCGCCAGACGCGACCGGCACATCCGGTGGTCTTTGCATTCAGATGTCACGACGCCACGCGCTCCACGCGATGCTCCTGACCGGGCCCCGGAAACAGGTCAAGCAGATCTACGAGATCCATGAATATGCAGTTCAAAGGCCCTTTGATGCAGGTTCCAGGATGGCGACGCACTCAACATGCGAGGTCATCGCAAAGGTGTCGGCCTGAGTAGCATGTGGAAAAGACCAGTTCAGAGCAGCTTTCTCAGGTCGTCGAGGAGCGTGAGGACGCCCAGAGCGTCAAATGAGCGTTACGGCCGGCCGGATCAGCCCACTCAACCAGCCTCTTCGATCAGGTCCGCCGATAGGACGTCGGCCACCAGTTCCTCGACCACGGCGGTGCCGTGTTCGGCCATGGCACGGGTCAGCTCGGGGTCCCAGGGAGCTTCGGTAAGGCGGCCCGGCTCAGGTCCGTGCGGTGTGCGGGCGACTGCGGCCCGGTAGTCCGTCGCCGACATGCGCCAAGGGCGGGCCGGCGTCTTGTCCAGGAGATAGGCGGCGATGCGGATGCCTTCGCCGTCGAAATCGCCGTGGTAGCGGAGGAAGGCGCCGTGGTCTGCGAGCAGGCGGAGGAGATGGATGGCCGCGCTGTTGGGCCGGCCGGATGTGCACACGAGCGGAGGGCAGTCCGGGCCGAAGCGGTGTACGGCCAGAGCCAGGATGCTGGGGTTCTCGACGGCGTGGACGACGGGGGGGGAGGGGCGTCCTGCCTCCGCCTGCGTCATTCGGCGGGGCTGCCCGAGGGCTGCGGCTCGCCGAGCATCTGGCAGGTGGCCGCTTCGACAAGCGTCTTGTTCGCGGTGGCGGCCTTCTTCTCCTTGATGCCGAAGTTCGTGCTCGTCAGGACGGCGACGCTGCGCCGACCGCTCGCGTCGGTGTAGAACTCGCTGGAGTAGCCGGGCAGGCCGCCGGTGTGCCCCCAGACGGTGCCGCAGGAGGTGTCGACCCGCATCAGGCCCAGTCCGTAGCCTCCACCCTCCTCGGGAGCGTCGACCGTGGTGCGCATCTGCTTCAGCTGCCCCTCGGGCAGCAGCTCGCCGGAGATCAGCGCGGTCAGGAAACGCTGCCAGTCCTGTGCGGTCGAGACCATGCCGCCGGCCGCCCAGGACCAGCTCGGGTCGATGGCGGAGGTGTCGACGTTGTCCTCGGGGCGTTCGGGACCGGCGAACCCGACACCCTCGGGCAGGTCCACGGTCCCGGCGAGGATGGCCTTCAGGTGCTCGGCATCCGGCTCGTAGCCGGTCACGTGTTGCTTCCCGGTGGTCTCGTCGGTGTCCCAGTCGGCGTTCGTCACCAAGAACGAGTCCTTCATGCCGAGCGGCCCGGTGATCTTCTCCTGGATCAGCTCGGCCAGGTCGCTCCCGGTGGCCTTCTCCAGAATGAGTCCGAGCGCCTCGTAGCCCGCGTTGCTGTAGGAGTACGTCTCACCGGGCGCGGACTCCTGCTGAGGTGTGACGGCGAGGAGTTGCTCCGGCGTCCAGGTGCGCTGCTCCTGGCCGGTGAGCGAGGGCAGGAACTCCGGCGTCAGCAGGAAGTCGCCGAACCCGCTGGTGTGGTTGAGCAGCATCCGTACGGTGATGTCCCCGCCGCCCTCGACCAGACCGGGCAGCCACTTCTCCACCGTGTCGTCGAGGCTGATCTTCTTCTCGGCGACCTGTTGCAGGACGAGGGTCGCGGTGACCGTCTTGGTGTTGGAGCCGACCCGGAACTGGTCGCCGACGGCGATGCGGTGATCGTCGTTCGTCCAGGCGGCCTGCTTCGCGATCTCGACGGGCTTCCCGTCGCCGGAGTCGACCCGGACGATGACGCCCAAGGAGCCGGTGTCGGCCGCCTTCTGCGCGAGGCCGGCCAGCCGGGTGTCGGCCGCCGGGCTCACCGCGCTCCGCCCGACCCCGTCCGGCTCCGCATCCGAACAGCTCACGAGCGCCGCGCCCATGCAGGTCGCCAGCGCCACGGTCAGCACCCCCCGGCGGATCCGGGGGCGGCGGCACGGCGTGTGTATGGACATGACAGGTTCCCTTCGGCGCATGACAGTTGCTCTGTGCGTCGAGGGACCTGGCATCCATCCGTCGAGCGGCCTTCCGGCGGGTCCCGCGCACAACAGCCATTCAGTCAGCGGCGCGCTCCCGGCACATCGCTCGATGGCGGGCTTCCCGCGGGCACGAGGTCACTCCAAGGAATGACCTCGCGGAGCCCGGCACCCCCGCCCGCCCACCAGAAAGGGGCGGGTCAGGACAGGGTGTTCCTGGCCAGCACCGCCGCCTGCGCCCTGCTCTGGCAGCCGGTCTTCGTCAGCACACGGCTGACGTGCGTCTTCACCGTGTGCAGGCTCACCACGAGCCGTTCGGCGATCTCGGCGTTGCTCAGCCCGTCCCGGATCAGACGCAGCACGTCGACCTCCCGCTCGGTGAGGTCCCGCAGCCGGGCCAGCTCCTGATCGCCGGGCCGGCGCCGGCCGCTGAGGTGCCCCTCGATGATGCGCTGGGTCACCGCGGGGCTCAGCGCACTGTGCCCAGCCGCCGCGGCACGCACGGCCCCGGTCAGCTCCTCGTACGAACTGTTCTTCAGCAGGAAACCGGACGCCCCGGCGGCCAGCGCGTCGTCGACGTATGCGTCCAGGTCGAACGTGGTCAGCATCAGCACCCGGCTGCGTCCTGGCCCGGTCAGTCCCCGGCGGCCCAGCTCGGCCAGCGCCCACAGTCCGTCGCGGCGCGGCATGCGGATGTCCATCAGCAGCACGTCGGGCCGCAGCCGCGCGCACGCCTCGACGGCTTCCTCACCGTCGTTCGCGGTGCCCGCCACGGTGAAGTCCGCCTGGCTGTCCAGGATCGCGCTCAGCCCGGCGCGGATGATCGGCTCGTCGTCCACGACGAGCACACTGACCTGCTCAGACACCGGCAGGCTCCCACGGCATCGTGGCCACGACGCGGAAGCCGCCGTCACCGGTCGGGCGCGCGGTGAGTTCGCCGCCCAGCGCCCCCACCCGCTCCTCCATGCTGACCAGACCGAGTCCGACACCCGCGCCGGCCGTTGCGCGCCGCGCCGCGCGGCCGTTCACGACCTCGCACCGCAACTCTCCCGCGACGCCGTCGACACTCACCCGGACCGGTGCCCCGGGCGCGTGCCGACGTGCGTTGACCAGTGCCTCCTGCACGACGCGGTACGCCGCCAGCTGCACCGGCCCCGGCACGGACTCCAGCGCGCCGCCCGTCGTCAGCTCGACCGTCCCTCCCGCGGCACGGTGACTGTCCAGCAACGCGTCCAGCTCGCCGAGGTCCGGCACCGGCTGGAGCGGGATCGCGTCCGCGGGATCGCGCAGCATCCGCAGCAGGTCACGCAGCTCGCCGCTGCTCTGCCGGCCCGCCGTCGCAAGACCGTCGACCTGGGCACGGGCCCAGCCGGGCAACTCGCCGCCGCGGGCCCGCAGGGTCTCCGCGTGCACGACGAGCAGAGTCAGCGAGTGCGCGACCACATCGTGCATCTCACCGGCGATCCGTGTCCGCTCGCGCTGTGTGGCCTGCGCCGCCTCCAGGACCTGCGCCCGGCGTGCGTCGGCCGCCCGCCGCTCGGCCGCGGCCAGCAGTTCCTGCCGGGTCCGCGCGGCGAACCCCATTGCCCACGCCAGCGGCATCGGGGCCAGTGCGGCGAGGACGTCCAGACCGCCCTGGAAGTCGCCGGCGTCGGTCGTCATCCGGTTCAGCCACAGACCGGCCACGCTCAGCACGGTGACGCCGAGGACCGCCGACACGGTCCGTCGCCAGCTCGTGCCGTGGTTGCCCAGGTTGTAGAGCAGCACCGCCAGCGGCAGGAAGACCAGCGGCGACAGCTTGGCCCCCGCACCCGCACTGCCCACCAGCGCCGCCAGCAGGGCCCCGAAACCCACGACGAAGGCAGTGACCGGCAACCGCCGCCTCAGCAGCAGGACCACCACTCCCACCGCCTCGTACACCGTGAGCGACACCCATGCCGCCCCGGCGGTGTCCACGTACGGCTGCGACAGCAGCGGCGGCAGAAACGTCAGCACGACCAACCCGGCTTCAGCGCCCCACCGGGGCCACCTGCCGTCCATCACTCTCATCCCTCCGACACTAGGACCTCGCACGCCGCCCTTCGTCACTCCAAAGAGCCACTCGCACCGCGACACGGCACCATCCCAGTCCTCCGTGTCACCGGCGGAGTCGTGTGGCGCGACCGAGGACCCGGCTGGTGCCGACCCGCGATCATGCCCCTCTTGGGTGCGAGAGGGCGGACCGGCGAAAGCGCGGACAGTGTTCCTCCGCACTCGCTAAGACCCCTCACCCCGCTGGTTCGGCTTCCACGAGGTCTTCCACGCGCTGACCGTGGCAGCCTTCTGCGCGCACTACACCGCCATCTCCCTGGCCGCCTACTGACCGGCTCGGCCTGTACCTGCGACGGGGGCCAGGGGGCGGCCGGAGCCAACTAGCGCAGCAGCCCTCGAGTCGTCGGTGGGGTGGTCATCCTCGCCCGTCGCGGGGCGGCGCTGCCTGACAAGGACGCCTATGAGGAGCCCTCATGGTGCGCCGGGTCCATAGAGAATGCGCTCCATCCGGCCCGGAGACACCCCGAGACGTCTGAAGGACGGCGACGTCGGTGTGGGCCGCTTCGAGATGCGTCGGACAGGGGTTGCACCGTCCGACCCCCGCTGCACGAGGTTGAATGCCTCACCGCCGAACACGCGAAAATCTCAGTTGGTCAGAGTAGACATTGGGTGGTGGTGTGGTTATGGTTTCTCTCGTAGCCGAGATCGAGCAAGGCCCGGCAGAGACGAACTGCCGGGCAGAAGTACCCGTATTCGCAGGACGGTGCGGTGGTGGAGTTTCGGAGCCAGAGCGGTTGCAGGACGGCGACGGGACTGACGACCGGACCGGGTGGCCCGCAGTGATCAGGGGCCGCCATGAGCAGTTCGCAGTACCCAGCAGTGAAATCAAGTGAGCAGCACCCTGGTGAAGGCGTCGGCTGCGGGCGCGCGCACCGGGAAGTTCGGCAGTGGGGTTCTAAGCCAGAGCAGATGCAGGAGGGGCGACGGGGCTGGCTGCCGGAGAGTGACGCTTACTCAGGTCACCAGCAGTTCGCATCACCAGTAGTGCCAGTAATACGCAGTTTCTGTTCGACAAGTAGTTGATCAAGAGGGAAGAACGGAGGAGCCGAGCGCCATCAGGATCGCCCGGGCGGACGTCTTGAGCCCGGGTACCGCAGGACATCGATAGTGAGGTGGTCTCCGGTCAAGCAACCGCGATCCCCGCAGTCCCGACAACTTCCAGGTCGGGTCGGCGGAAACAGAAGGCCGGTGCAGTATCAGGGCCGGCAGATGGTGTAGCAGTTCCTTCGGGGCCCGGGTGCCACACGGCACCCGGGCCCCTCCACGCGTGTTACCAGAGAGGTGCAGATGACAGCAGACGACTCGTTCAACCGTCTCGATGACGACGACTACCCCGCCTACACCATGGGCCGGGCCGCCGAGATGCTCGGCACCACCCAGGGCTTCCTGCGCGCCATCGGCGAGACCCGCCTGATCACCCCACTGCGCTCCGAGGGCGGCCACCGCCGCTACTCCCGCTACCAACTACGCATCGCCGCCCGCGCCAGGGAACTCGTCGACCAGGGCACCCCCATCGAGGCCGCCTGCCGCATCGTCATCCTCGAAGACCAGCTCGAAGAAGCCCAGCGCATCAACGCCCAACATCGCCGCCGCACCGCCACGCCGCAGAACACCACGGCCGCCAGTTGGGACGGATGAGAGCCTCGACTTCGTCGCTGCTCCCCTTTGCCTACTGCAGCAGTTACAAATTACCCCGAGGTTACCCCGAGGCGTTGGTGACGCCACGTCGGCCTTCGCCGTCACCGAGTAGGACAAGCTGACAGGGCGTTTTGCATTGTGGGCCTCAAACAGCTTGCGATAGCGCTGAGCCGCGCCTACGGGGCTTGCTGCGCCCCCGGCTCGTCGCGCATCAGGGCGGCGATCTCGGAGCGGGCGGTGAGGCCCAGCTTGGCCAGGATGTGTTCTATGTGGGTCTCGGCGGCGTGCTTGGCGATGGCCAGCCGCTTGGCGATCCCCGTGTTCGACAGGCCCTCCGTGACCAGCGCGGCGACTTCCCGTTCGCGGTGTGTGAGCGCGTCGCGCGCTGCCTGGATCGCCGTGTCGCGGTTGCTCACGGCGAACTTCACTGCGGCCGGTCGGGGCAGTTTCGCGCCCTGGCGGTGCAGCAGCACGTAGTGCTGGTCGCCGAGGGCCTGCCGGGCGGTGGCGTCGAACTGGGTGTGCGGGGCCCCGAGTTTGGGGTTGCCGACGAAGGGCACCGCGCCCGCCAGTGTCCATGCCGCGTCGGCCGCGCCGAACAGGCAGGCCGAGCGGGGATACCGGGCGTCCTGCGCGGCGACCCAGGCCAGCAGGCTGAGTGAAGCCCCCTGGCCGAGCAGGTCGTCGCGGGTCAGTTGGAGTTCCAGGGCCCGGAGCCCAGCCTTGCCGGCAGCGGCGGTGTCCCCGGAGAGCACGTGGGCGATGCCCATGGAGACGAGAGTGAACGCCGTGAGGTAGCTCTCCTCGCTGCCTTCGCCGAGCAGATCGAGCGCCTCGGCGAAGTCGGCGAGGCCGGCGTCGAGATCGCCGCCGATGGTGTGGGTGAGGCCGCGGCGGAATGCGACCCAGCACAGGCCGGCGGCATCGCCGACCTCCAGGAGCACCTCGGTCGCCCGACACAACAGGTCAAGGCCCGTGCCGAGTTCGCCGCCGTAGGCCAGCGCGATCCCACGGCTCATGGCGGCATGTCCGGCAAGGCGCCGGTCGCCGAGCCGATCGGCGACCTCCTGTGCCTCGTCCGCGAACCGTCGTGCCGCCGCGTGTTCGCCCCGGTAGGTCGCATAGGTGCAGCTCCACACCAGGGTCGCGCACCGGTCAGCGGACGGCTCGGGCGCGCGCTCCAGCGCCAGGTCCATCCAGTGGCCCGCTTCACGGGGCTGCCCGGCACAGGTCCAGTACGACCACATCACCGCTGTCAGGGCCACCGCGTCGGCACGGTCGCCGTCGAGGGCGTAGCCGAGGGCGGCGCGCAGGTTCTCTCGTTCGGGCACCAGGGCCCAGTACAGCGCCACCTGCTGGGAGGTGAGGAATCGGTCGGCGAAGTGGCGCAGCAGCGCCGTGTAGTGGGCGACGTGGCGGCGGCGGCAGGCGTCGCGTTCACCGGCGGCCGTCAGCCAGAAGGCGCCGTACTCGCGGATGGTGTCGAGCATTCGGTAGCGGTCACCGTCACCGGTGGGCACCCAGGACAGGATCGAGGCGTCGGCGAGCGCGGTGAGGAGGGACGGGATTCCCGCGGCGGGGAGCAGGTTGTCGGCGCACACCCGGCGTACGGCCGCGGTGTCGAAGGTTCCGGCGAACACCGATGTCCGCGCCCACAGCAACCGCTGCTGCGGCGTGCACAGTTGGTTGCTCCAGCCGATCGCCGTGCGCAGCGCCCGGTGCCAGGGCGGAAGGGCGACGCAGGCCGCCGCTTCCGTTCCCTCCAGCACGGTCAGGCGGTCGTCCAGGCGGTCGGCCAGTTCGGCCGGCGGCAGCTCGCGCAGCCGTGCGGCGGCCAGCTCGATCGCGAGGGGCAGTCCCTCAAGGCGCCGGCACAGTCGCACCACGTCGGGCTGGTTTGCCTCGGTGACCGCGAACCCGGGCACCACGGCGGCGGCTCGCTCGGCCAGCAGCACCACGGCGTCGCTGCCGGCCGCCCCGGGGTCGTCGTACTCGGGGACCGGCATGGGCTCCACCGCAAGAACACGCTCGTCCCACGCGCCCAGCGGGCGGCGGCTGGTGGTCAGAATGCGCAGCCCCGGCGCGGCGTCCAGCAGCACCCGCGCCGCCAGCGCACAGGCGTCGGTCAGGTGCTCACAGGTGTCCAGCACCAGGAGCAGCTCCCGCCCCGCCACATAGTCGGCCAGCACGTCGATCATCGGCCGCCCGGACTGGTCGGCCAGCGGCAGCGCTTCGGCGATCGCCAGGGCCAGCACCGAGCCCCTGCTCAGCGGAGACAGTTCCACCCACCATGCCCCGTCCCGGAAGGACGGCTGCAAATCGGCCGCGGCCTCCACCGCCAGCCGGGTCTTGCCCACACCGGCGACGCCCGTCAGCGTCACCAAGCGTTCGGTGCGCAACAGCCGCCGTACATCCCCCCGCTCACGCTGACGACCGATCAGCCGAACCGCGCGCACCGGCAGATTCCCCACCCGCCGCTCGTCCTTCTTCCCGCCGCGCTCCTCCGCCGTCACGACACATGCCCCCTCGACCTGCCCCGGCGCCACCGACGGGACGAGGCCATCCTGCGCGCCCCGGCCGTCCTCCGTGACCGGGAGTGAGAAAGCGTCCGGATGCGGAAAGCAGCGGTTCATGACAGCTCAGGAGACGGCCTTCCGCGCGCAAGCCCGGTCATCACCTGCCTTGCGGGGGGGCGCTGTGCCTAGTTTGGGGCGGGCGCCAGACGAATCCCGCCGGGCCGGCCGATCCGGATCCGTACTGGTGAAGCTGTTGGGGTGGTCGGCGGCCTCGCTGGGGGTGGAGGTCGTTATCCGCCACCGGATACGTCCCGCTGGGTGCAGACCGTGAGGGCGCTGGACTACCGGATGCTGTCGAGGATCTTCGAGGCCCTGGTGCGGCGGTTCTCTTCTTCCGTCCGGGCCCTGTCGCGTTCGGAACGCTGCCGGTTGGCCTCCCGCGCGGCCGAACCCAGGACGGGCGACACCCGGTGGGGTGCCATCGCCTGGCGCGCTTGGAGGGAATCTCGGTGTCGTTGAGGCGACGGCAGATCGGGCTCGGTCCGAGTCCTTCCTCGTCGTGCCACCTGAGGATCAGGGCCGCCTCGATGTCCCTCTCCTCGTCGAAATCGACCAACTCGCCGTCCGGCCTTCGGGCACATCGGGACAGCGGTTGACGCTAATCGGCAGGGGCTGGGTCTGGAGTTGTCCCGCTTGGCCCAACAGCCGCCGGACAGAGGGATAATGTCGGTTGTTCCTCCCCCTCGTTGATAGGTCCGGATCATGCCCTCCGAGAAGTCCGCCCCGATTGTCACCGCCGAGGATGCCGCAGCGGCCGCGGCCGCCACGATGGACTACTTCGCCGCTGAGGCGGACCGCTGTCGGGCCGAGGTGGAGAAGGCACAGCAGGCGCTGGCCAAGGCTGAGCAGCGCCGCGGTGAGATCGTCGGCGGCGCCCGGATGACCGCGGGGGAATCTGTCGCGGTGCACGCCAGGGTGCAGGCCCCGGCATTCGAGCTGACCCGCGCCCTGCTCAACGGCACCACCACCCAGACCCGGGAGGACTACCAGGCCATCCGCGATCATGCCGACTCGGTCAGACGCGGCCTGGTCACCGATGGCTACGCCGAGGTCCGACTGTCGTAACGCACCACGCGCGGACGGCGGACGGCCTACCGTAGTTGCTCGACATTCAGGTGGGGCCGTTGCGCCGCAGGAGCTTCCGGACACCCTGGACCGTGTACGAGATATGAAACCGGCTGCCGATCACCGTCTTGATCCGCGCCAGTGTCCACCGCTGGTCCTCCCCGCCGTGCGCCAACGGCCCCTTCTCCAACTCCCGCTCCAACTGGTCGAACTGCCGCTTGCCAAGCCTCGGCGGCGACTGGCCCCTTTGACTCCAACGCCGCCGAGCCACCTTCCTGCCAGGCCCGGCGCCGCTGTTCCTGGGCAGTGAACCCGCCCCCCTGCGCGTATCGCACGGAAGAGGCATACCCACGGATCGACAGCTCTCAGCACCTACGACAAGGCGAGTTCAAGCGGAGTAACGACCACACCACCCGAAAAGAACATCTCTCGAACTCACAAGTCAGGCACCCTCTACGGGTCACTCACGGCTTGCGAGGCGCTTCACGCGGTGCACTTCAGAAAACAGGTCGACCGATCCAGCCGAAATCCACGAGATTTCGGAGAAACTGCAGGTCAGACACGCTTCTCGGCCGGTTCGAGAATCGCCACACATTCAATGTGCGAGGTCATCGGGAAGATATCGGCCCGGAGCCATGCAGGAAAGCAGCAGGTCAGACATGCTCTTGAGTCTCGTATGAGAGCCCCCGGGCGCCCAAAGCGTCAAATGAGCGTCACGGCCCTGCGTCGGTCGGCACCGGAACTCGGTCCGTCGTGGCCCCCGTGGGGGGGCAGTGCCTCCATCGGTACGAAGTCTCACGCCGGTGGAGTCACGTCGGTGCGCCCAGTGCGTGCATGAGTCCCGTGGTCGCAGAGGCAACGTGATCGAAAATCGCTGATGAGGCCGCTCCGGGCCTCAGAGGCTCGCCCGCCTATTGCATGCCGCCCGGGGGCGGAGCCAGAGCCACCTACTTTGATCATCTTGGACTCGAACATGCCGTGGGGTGTCTCCCCTTACAACGCGAGCGTCGACCTGCTCAAGACCCTCCGGTCGACGGGTGTGCCAGGCGTCGCCGCTCCCCCGGACGGGTATGGGGGCGCAGACCGTGCAACGGACGCTATCTAGATGTATTGACCCGAAGCGTTGTTCACACGGCTGATTGGTGGCTTGCCGCCGAGTGCGGTGTGGCAGCGGTGGTGGTTGTAGGTGTGGAGGAAGTCTGCCAGGCCGCTGTCCGCTCGTTGTTCGAGGTGTAGGGCCGCAGGCAGGCCCACTCGTCGAGCAGGGTGCGGTTGAAGCGTTCGACCTTGCCATGGGTCTGCGGCCGGTGAAGCCGGATCTTCTTGTGTGCGATGCCGCCGCAGCAAGGGCTCGGGTGACGAGCTTCGTCTTGTAGCAGGCGCGGTTGTCGGTGAGGACACGCTCGACGATGACGCCGTGTTCGGTGAAGTACGCGTTCGCCCTTTGCCAGAAGGCGATCGCGGTGTGCTGACGCTCGTCGGGCAGGGCCTCTCTGTAGGCCAGCCGGGAGTGGTCGTCGACGGCCGAGTGAATGTAGCTGTAGCCGATCACCGGACTGCGGCTCTTGCGCTGGGTGGTGGTGGCTTGCCGGTTGCGGTCACCGGCCGCCCTGCCGACGGTCCGCCAGCCGGGCGTCGTCGGGATGTTGTTCCTCCCGCCCGTGCGCGACAGGACGCTCATCGCCGCGGTTCGAGCGCTCTGGGCCGGGGCGTCTTCACATGCCGTCGGATCGCCTCTCGGATCCTTGCGCCCGGTCCCGGGCGGCGAGGTCGCGCAGGCGCGCAGTTGTGCCGTCGCGCTGCGCGCGGCGCAGGCCCCGTTTGGCCAGCAGGCCGTTGGCCACGGTCGTGACCATCCTGTTCTGCGGCGCTGTCATGCCCCTCGATGTGTGGGGTGCGTAGAGGGCCCGTCCGTCCTCGACGGTCAACCAGCCGGTGACGGTGCGCATGCTCAAACCGACGCACTGCGGTTGGAAGCTGTGGGCGAGGAATCCCGCTCGGCGGCCGCCCGGTGGCAGCAGTTCGGACGATGCGGCGAGGCGCAGGCCGGTCTCGTCGTGTCCGGTGACCGTCACCGGGAGGATGACGGGGTGGCCGTCAGCACCCTGGTAAGCCAGCAGGCGATGAGGAAGGGCGGCGATCTGCCGGGCGAGCTTTGCGACGGGTGTCCGCGGGGTCGTGCCGTTCCTCGGCGGTTCCTGTTCGGCGGGATGCCCCGGCCAGGAGGCGCCCGTCACGGTTACACGTCCACTCGCCGAGAGATCGGGCCAGACGGCGATGCGGTCCGGGTGAACATCGACGAAGACCCGGTTCTGGTGGTACTCGCGAAGCAGCCAGTCCCATACACCTCCGCGCCTGGTCCGCCCGAGGAACGGCTCGGAGGCGTCCATCAGCCCCGCCAGTCGCTGCGCCGAGGGCTGAAGGTCCACCTCTGCTCGGCCCTGGGCGAGGACGTAGTGGCTGTGGGTGGCGAACCCGTGCTCGCGCGTGTGATAGGCGAGACTCACGCGTGGGTTGCGCAGGATGCGTTCCAGTTTCTTCGGGAAGCCCAGCGAGGTGGTGAAGCTGACCTCGTTGGCCGCCCGGTCCGCGAGCCCCACCGGTGAGACGCTGGTGACCACCGCGCCTCCGGCCGGGGTGAGGTAGGCGGCAGCGACGGTCAGGTCGCCCTTGAATGCCTCGTAAGCCGTGTCCGGCCACGGGAGCCGAGTGGAGCTCACGAGCCGTCGCCTCGCAGGACTCGCAGGTCGGCGGCGGCCTGGCTGCGCAGGGCGGGCAGCAACGACTTCACCGGGGGCGGCATGTTCACGAGCATCGACTCCACCTCGGCCGGCGTGCCGGCTTCATCGAGGAATCCGATCATCAGATGCCCGGCCACCGGGGGTGTGCTGGCGATGACTCTCTGGGCGAACTCCTCCCACTGCGCGGGTGTGATGCGCCGCAGGGCGGGGAGCAACAGTGGTTCCTCGTGGGCCAGGTGGTCACGCACGCTGTCGCGCACCGCGACGGCCGCCTCGCGCAGTGCGTGCCGGCTGTCGCCGCTCAGGCTCTCGCCGCCGGGGCCTTCCGTACCGGTCAGATCGACGGAGGCGAGGCGGTCGAGTGCCCTGTCCAGGTGCTCGTGTTCTTCGCTGAGTTCGTCCAGTGCGCCCTTCGTGTCCGGCGCCGCTGCCAGGATGAGCGGCCACAGCCATGCGTCTTCGGCCTCATGGTGGTGACGCAGGTTCGCCACGATGAAGTCCCTTAGCTGCCCGAGTACTTGACGCGGCACGGAGGATCGGCCGACGGCGTCGACGAGCAGTCCGGTAGCCAGTCTGTGTGTCTCATGGGCGAGCCGCGTTTCCACGATGGCTTGCGCGTCGGACTCGGCATGCATGGTCATGTGTGCGGAACCTTCGCGTAGGAGTGCACGGTCTTCCGGGCAGGCCCCAAGACCCTGAACCGCTCCGGCGGGACGAGGGGAAGAGACTTCAGTTGCCCGTGAGGTCTCCATTTCAAGTTACATGCTCTGCAATGAAGTTATCCACTCTGGCGTCCGATAGGCTGCCGACATGCCCGAACAGACTCGGAGCTATCGGTCAGCACGACGTGAGCAAAGCGCGGCTCAGACCCGACAGGACATCCTGGAGACCGCGCGCGACCTTTTCATCACGCATGGCTATGCGCAGGTGACGATGGGGCAGATCGCTCGCTCGGCCGGTGTCGCGACCAAGACGCTGTATGCGAGCGTGGGCACCAAGACTCAGCTGCTGCACGCTCTTCTGGCCGTTGACGTGGCGGATTCGAAGACCACCGGGCTGCATGACGAGGTACTCCGAAGCAAGGACCTCGCCTCCGCGATGACCTGCCTGGCGCACGGAATCCGCAGCAACACCGAACGCTTTGCCGCATCCATAAACCTGCTCCACTCCTCGATGGCCAGCGATGACAAAGCGCGGCAGGTGTGGGAGTACGTCGTCGCGCAGTACCGCCAAGCGCTGCGCGACATCGCGCAGCACCTGGTCGCCCTCGGTGTGGTGGCTCCTCATCTCGACGTGGACGGTGTGGCGGACCGCCTGTGGCTCTGCTTCGGACTGTCGGCTTGGCGATCGCTTGTCGTCGACTGCGGCTGGAGCTACGACGACGCGGAACGTCTGCTCGCCCGCCAGGCGGTGAGCATGCTCGAAGACCCCGGCCCGGCATAGGCGCGGGGGACCCGTCGAGCTGCCGCACAGGCTACGGCCCCAACGGGAGCGCCTGGGGCCGCAACGGCGCCGAGGCCCGAAAGGTCGCGGCCCGTGGCTGTTCGAGGCCGGTCCGGAGGTATCCGGCCATGGGCCTGGAGCCTTCCCACCGGCGACATGGCCCACCTGCCCCGCGCCGGCGCCAGTCTCTTCGGGTCAACGGTCCTGGAACGTGTCCAGGGCCACGGCCTGGGCGACGGCCAGGCGGGGGTCCGGCCCGGGGATGAGGATGTCGACCACGTAACGGTCCCGCAGACCCCACTTCCTGTCCACCTTCAGCACCTGCTTGCCCCCCGTCTCGAAGTCGAAGTGGTACGGCCACAGGAACGGCACCAGGTCCAGCGGCAGGAAGTCCCAGACGCGGCGGAGCACGGCCACGAACCGGTTACGCTCCCGGCCGACGGCGGACGAGAATCCGGGCTGGTCCAGCACCCAGGTCGAACGCACCAGGGAGGCGATGTCCTTCTCCTCGAAACTGCCGACAAGGCCGCCCTCCGCGTCCCACACGTCGTAGCCATCACCGGCGCCGCGAAGGCCGCGCTCCTCGATGGTGAACAGCACGCGGGTCCCGGAAAGGCCGGCGTGGAAAATGATCTTCTCCTTGAGCGAAAATCGCTTCACCTCGGCGCAGGCCAGGACCTCGCCCTCCGAGCCGTCCGGCATCAACTCGCTCACGGTGTAACGGCTGGCCTTGAGACGGTTCTCCTGCCGAACGGTGAAACGTCTGCCGGTCCACTGTCCCGCACTGTCCACTGTTCCGCTCCCGAAGCCGTCGTTCCCTGTGCCGCCGCTGAGTGCGTCCGGCGGAGCCATCGTCACCGGACCGCCCGCCCTGCGGCAGTCTCCATAAGTCGTCACCCGTAACGACCAAAGAGGGCAGGAATCCCAGGAACCGTGGCCCCCCGACCCCCCCTTCGTCGCGCGCGACCGCACCGAAGGAAGGATGCGGGCGTCAGAGGGCAGCCCTCTATCGTCTGCACGTGGATGCTGCAGAAACTCCCCGTACCGGACCGTCGTTCCGCTTCCGTCTCGCCGCCGCCTCCCCCTGGCCCCGGAGGCGGATCGTCGGCGAGGCCGTGCTCACGCCAGTGCTCTCCGGGATCGCAGGCATCCTTCGTACGGCGGAGACCGGCTCCCTGGTACAGGGCGGGGCACTGGCCCTGGTCGTCGCCGTACTGTCCCTGGCGCGTCGTGCCCTGCCCGCGTCGGTACTGCTGGTCGCGTCAGCCCTGGCTGGCACCTTTCCCGGTGCGTTCGTCCTGCTGCTCTGCGCCGGCTGGTCCGCCGGCAGCCGCATCGAGCGCCCGGCGCGGGCACTGGCCGCGTTCACGGCCGGTCTCGTGCTCCACCTTGTCGCCGGCGTGGCCACCGCACCAGATGAAGACCTCGGACTGTCGGTGCTGGTGACCGTCGCACTTACCGGGGGTCCGTTCCTGGTGCTGGCGGTGGTGCCCGGTTTCGCCGCCCGGTACCGTGCCCAGCGGCACGCCCTGCTGGACGCCCTACGGCGGCACAACGCCCAACTGGTGCGCGAACGGGCGATGGTGGCGCGCCAGGCCCGGCTGCTGGAGCGGCAGCACATAGCCCAGGACATGCACGACAGCCTTGGCCACCAACTTGCCCTGATCGCCGTGCACACCGGGGCACTGGAGGTGGACCCGGGGCTCAACGACCGCCAGCGGGAAGGTGTGGGCGTCCTCCGGGAGGCATCCAGATCGGCGATGCGGGAGCTGCGCGAAGCCGTGGGCATCCTGCGCAATGACGCGGAGATGTCCGGGCCCGGTCCGCAGGGAGCCGGGCCCTCCTCGGACCGTGCCGCGGTTTCTGTCGAAGGGCTGGTCGCGTCGTCGCGGGCGGCGGGCGCGACAGTGGAACTGCACCGCTCCGGCGCCCAGCGGACCCTCACCCCCGCTGTCGACCGGGCGGCGTACCGCATCGCTCAGGAGGGACTGACCAATGCGCACAAGCACGCGCCGGGCGCCCCGATCACGGTCGCGCTGCGTTACGAACCGGACAGCCTCGTAGTCGAGGTGGCGAACGGCCCAGTACCGGCCGGGGTTCCGGCTGCACTCCCCGCGATCAGCGGTCAACAGGGGCTGACGGGCCTGCGGGAGCGGGCCCGTCTGGTCGGCGGCATGGTGCACACCGGCCTCACCCCCGACGGGGGGTTCCGCCTCGCCGGTGTGCTGCCGTACGCCGGTGGCGAGCGGCAGTCCCCTCCGGGCGGCGCGACTTCGGTGGCTGCGGACGACGACTTCCGAGGGCAGATCGGCGGGGCATCGGCGGGAAATGGTGGTGGCGTCCTCGAACGCTCCGTACCGCACAAGGAGTTCACCGCCATCATGAGCAGCAAGAAGAACGCCGCCCTGGGATGCGCTGCCACCGCCGTGGTCCTCGTCGTGGGCGTCGGCGCCCTTCTGGTGTGGGGGGTGTCGAAAGGGATCGACGAGTTGGAGAAGGGGGCCATACCGGCGAGCGTGTACGAGTCGGCTCGAGTCGGCGAGGCCGAGGCGGACCTGCGCGGGAAGTTGCCGGAAGGCGGCTCGTTGCTCACCGACGGCGTGGAGAAGCAGGGGCCTGCGCTGCCCGATGACGCGGCCTGCAAACACTTCGTGGACGACGAGAAGGACATCGTCTACCGGTTCTGCTTCCGCGGCGGGAAGCTCGCCTCCAAAGTGTCCTACACGTGGAGCCCCTGACCCGAGGTCTGTGACCGCGCTCCCGGCCGGATCGGGCATGATGAGCCGGCCTGTTGTCCGCCTGTCACACCGATCCCGCGCAGGAGACCGCATGATTCGGGTTCTCATCGCCGACGACGAGCCGCTCATCAGAGCAGGCATCAGAATGATCCTCACCTCCGCCGGGGACATCGAGGTCGTCGCAGAGGCACGGGACGGCCGGGAGGCGGTGGACACCGCCCGGAGCACCGCGGTCGACGTGGCCCTGCTGGACATCCAGATGCCCGTGATGGACGGGCTGACCGCGCTGGCCGAACTGGGCCGTGCCGCGCCGGGGGTACGGGTGCTGATCCTGACGACATTCGGGGAACGTGACAACGTCCTGCGGGCGCTCGGCCACGGCAGTGCGGGCTTCCTGCTGAAGGACACCGCCCCGCAGGAGCTGATCCACGCAGTCCGTGCGGCGGCGGTCGGCAACGCATACCTGTCCCCGGCCGCCACCCGCCACGTGGTGGACACCCTCGCCTCCCCCACCGCCACCGTGCGTGGCGAGGAGGCGCGCCGCCGCCTGGCCGGGCTGACCGCTCGCGAACGCGAGGTGCTGGCCCTGCTCGGCGAAGGACTGTCCAACGCGGACGCCGGCGCCCGCCTGCATATGAGCGAGGCGACGGTGAAGACCTACGTCAGCCGCGTCCTCACCAAGCTCGACTGCGACAACCGGGTCCAAGCGGCGCTCCTGGCCCGCGACGCGGGCCTGGAGCCGTGCGCAGAGTGAACCTCAGCGCCCCGGCAAACCGTACGTGGAACGGGTCCCCGAACTCACCCTCAGAGATGAGCCCGTGAACCGGACTACCCGGATGCCGAGGTCCCGCTCACCATCGTCAATGCGGTACGCCATTGCCGACCGGTTCCGGTCCAGCACGTCGACCGCGACGGACGCAGTACCGGCGCAGAGCCCTTATTCCGTTACCGTCGTATTGCTGCGGGCAGTGGCAGCCGTTCGCCTGCCGGTTACCGCCGCGATCGAGCCGGCGGTGCTGCCTGTTCCCGGACGAGTACTCCACTGGGCTCGCTTCGCACAACGCAGGTTGAGAGTCCGCAAGGTAGGGACGGTGCGGAGCTGGTGACCGCGACGCTCTCGTAGCGATCACCTTAGTGGCTACCACGGGCTGCACCTGGCGGCAGCTGCCAACTGTGTTCGGTCCGGCCGGCCAACTGTCTACCGACGCTTCACCCTCCGGAGCCAGGAACGGGTCTGAGCCCGGCTCCGCCGTTGTCCTCGACGAGCTGAGGTCCCGAAGGGAGTTGGACTGGTGGCGGTGCGCGGTCGACTCGGTCAGCGGGGCCGCAAAAGGGAGCCTTTGACCGAGCCGAATCCGACCGATCACAGCAAATTCGGTACGGAGATCCACCAGCGCCAAGGCTCCGGCCCCCGAGGAGTGAGGGCGATCCGTTACCCCCGGGGCCGGATCGTCACGAGTTTCAGCCAGCCGGGCAGAGGGCGTCCGCCTTCGGCATCTTCCCGTCGACGAGGTAGCGCGTGGTGGTGTTCAGCGCGCAGAGGGTGTCGCCGTCCACATAGACCCCGTGACCGCTGTCGTCCACGCTGACCAGCCGGGACCGGTCCGCGAACTTCTGCCGCAGCAGCTTTTTTCCCCCCCGACATGCGGGGTCGGCACGTCGCGCAGGTTCTGGACGAGCAGGATGTTGCGCGGCCCGTCGTCGTCGATCGCCACCGGCTTCTCCGCCCGGGCGTACGGCCAAAACGCGCACGGGAGGATGTCGGCGGCAGCGGCGCCGAACATCGGGTAGCGCGCACGGTCCTCCGCCACGCCATTGCGGTAGGTGTCCACGCTCGTCGGCCACTTGACGTCGTTGCAGGTCACGGCGAGGAAGACGGAGAGCTGGTTGTCCAGGGACGGTGGGGTGTCCGCCGTGCCGTCCCCTTGGTCCGCCGGGCCGCTCCGGGCGACCAGAGTCCGCAGGTCCTTCGCGTCGCCGCCGCTCTTCATTGTCTGCCAGAGCTGGGCCAGCTTGCTGTACTGCACCTCCTTGAACAAGAAGCTGAAGGTGATCTGGCGGAGCATGCCACCGTCGAACCCGTCGACCGGCTTCTCGTCGAGCCGCTCGGCGAGGGTGAAGTAGGTCCGGCGGACCTCGGCGGGGGTGCGGCCGAGACCGTAACTGTCGTGGCGCGCGGCCGCCCACCGGGCGAAGTCGGGGAACGTCTGCTCCACCCCGAGCGCGAAGCGGCGCATGCCGTCACGGTCGAGGTGGGTGTCGCCGATGTTGCTGTCGAGCACGATGCGGTCGGAGCGCTCGGGGAACATCGACGCGTAGGCGGCCCCCAGCGCCGTGCCGTAGGAGTAGCCCAGGAAGCTGGTCCTCTCCTCCCCGAGAGCCGCCCGAATGGGGTCCAGGTCGCGTGCGGTGTTGGCCGTGGTCAGGTGGGGCAGCACCCCGTCCTTGTCGCGCTCCGCGCACTGCTCGGCCACCTTCTTCACCACCTTCGCCCGCGCGGTCACCGCCGCGTCGTCGACCGCGTACGGCGGGATGTTGGCGAAGTACGGACCCTCCGGAGTGAATCCGCAGGCCACCGGTGCCGAGCGCCCGATGCCGCGAGGGGCCCATGCCGATCACATCAAAGGTGTCCAGCACCTCGGAAGGGATGCCCCGGTTCGCCAGGAAAGCCGGCTGGGAGAGACCGGAGCCGCCCGGACCGCCCGGGTTGAGCATGAGCGTGCCGCGCCGCTTGTCGGGGTCCGTACTGGCCAGCCGGGAAATCATCAGCTCGATCCGGCCGCCGTCGGGGTCGGCGTAGTCCTTCGGTACGGGCACGGTGCCGCACTCCAACACGACCGGCGCCGCCTCGGCCGCCACGTCCTCGGGGCAGGTGCCCCACCGAACGCTGGGTCCCTCCTTCTCCTCCGCGCCCGCCGGTCCCGCGACGAGCGACCCGCTCAGGCCGAAGCCGAGGGCGACCGCCAGGGCCGCGCTCCGCCGGATACCGCGTCCTCGCGTCATATCCGCATCTTTCCCATGCGCTGGTGGTGGGTTGGCCGCGCCCATCGCACTCACTGCCCCAAGGGCACAGTCAAGCCCGCCCCGCGAGATGATCCGTAGTGGCCGGGGAACGATCCGGCGGCCAGGGGCAGGGGGAGACAGGGCCCTCCCGGCGGACGGGTCGGCCGGGCGGCGCGCGCCGCCCGGCGACGCAACCCCGGAAGGCGACGGACGACGGACCCTTGGAAAGGGACTCTCGTGACATGGAGCACGCGCCAGCTGGCGGAACTCGCGGGCACGACGCTCAAGACAGTCCGGCACTACCACAAGCTGGGTCTGCTGGAGGAGCCGGAGCGCGCACCGAGCGGCTACAAGCGGTACGACGTACGGCACCTGGTCCGGCTGATGGGCATCCGCCGGCTGACCGATCTCGGCGTGCCGCTCTCCGACATCCCCACGGTGGCCGCCGCCGACGCGCGGTCCAAGGAGATCCTGCGCGCCCTGGACGCCGAACTCGCGGCGAACATCGAGCGCCAGCAGCACATGCGCCGCCAACTGGCCGCGATCCTGGAGGACGGGGCCTCGCTCGGCCTGCCCGCGGGCTTCGGGGCCGCCGCCGCCACGCTGCCCCAGGCCCAGCAGGACCTCCTGGTGGCGTCCTCGAGCGTCCTCACGCCGACGGCGATGTCCCTCATCCGGGACCAGTACACGCGCCCCCGGGACAAGATGGACGAGGAGTTCGAGCACCTGGCGACCGCGGTCCGGGCCCAGCGCGCGGACCGGACCGCCCTCACGGACCTGGACGCCGCGTCCCGCCGCAGCGGGAAGCTCACCCGGTCCGTCGTCACCCAGTCCGTGGCGGCGTTCTACAACGAGGCCCAGCTCGACGTCGTGCGCCTCCTGCACGGCCTCCTCCAGAAAGAGGAGGCTGAGAGGGGCGGGACGGGTGAGACGATGCGTGCTTCGAACAGCGCATCACCCGCGCACTCAAGGCCCTCGTTGAGGCGTGCAAGCCCGTGACGCTCGGTACCTTGCGGTGCGAGCTGGAAGGGCTGCCGACGTTCGGGCGGCAGTCGCGCGCGGTTGACGACCGCGGCGCCTCGGTCAACGACCGCGGCATGGACGAGGTGCTGTGGTGAGCGACGTCCCCGACGCGGTCTTGCCGCTGCAGGCCCTTCCAGTGGCAGCACACCTGGGGCGCCGGTAGCCATCTGACGAGTTCGTGCACGGTAGGCGGTGAGACATCGGCCCTCGGCCGCCGCGAGCACATGAGCGACGCCATCCAAGCCGTCGCCGGCCTGCTGTCTCACCAGCAGACCGTGGACCTGAAGCCGACAGGGCAGACGTGAACCCAGATCACACCGAAGCTCGCGACGTCTCACCGCCTACCCGTGCACGAGCTCGTCAGGCGTCGCGACCGAGCCGGAATCATCTCCGTCCGACGATGCCAGTGGCCGCCAAGTCGCGCCGTGAGCAGAGCCCCAGCTTGGCGAACACGTTGGATAGGTGATGCCCGACGGTGCGGTCGCTGATCCGCAGACGGGCCCCGATCTCGCGGTTGGTCAGATCGTCGGCGGCAAGCTGGGCCACCCGGTGTTCCTGTGCCGTCAGCGTGGCCATGCCCGTGCCGGCGGCAGTGGCACGGCGTGCGGGCGCCGTGATCAGACGCTGCTCACGCCGGGCCCGCTCGAGCATCGGGCGCGCTCCCAGTGCGTGGAACGTCTCGGCAGCGGCGTCGAGCTGCTGGCGGGCGTCTCGGCGCCGCCGCTGTCGCCGCAACCACTCGCCGTAGAGCAGACGGGCCCGTGCGTGGTCGAACGGGCGCCGGGACGCACCGGGCACGTCCAGCGCCGCCCGGTAGGACCGTTCGGCGGCGGGTTCGTCCAGCAGTGCGCGTGCCAGGTGCGCTGCGAATCTCGCCCAGTGCGCGCCGGTGCGCCGTACCCAGGCGTCGAGCGCCTCGGCGCGGCGCTGGCCGACCTCCGGCCGCCGCGCGTGCACGGCGGCCTCGATCGTGTCCAGGCTTGCCAGCAAAGCGACGATCGGATGTGCTGCCTCGTGCCCGTGCTCGTCCAAGCGGGCGAGCAGGTCGAGTGCAGCATCGGCGCGACCGGCCGCCAGAGCGGCCATTCCACGGTTCCAGTAGGCCGAGGCGCTGACCGCACGGTCGCGGCGCGGCCTGGCCAGCTGCAGGGTTCGAACGGTCAGATGGTCGACGCTGCGGCCGTCACCGCGGGCGGCGGCGAGCCACCCGAGGCAGTTCCGGCACTCCGCAGCGATGTGCTCGGCACCGATTCGCTCGGCCGACGCGAGCCCCTCGGCCGCGGCGTCCTCCGCAGCGCCCCACCGGCCCGCGGCGATGTCGAGTCGCGCGATCCGAGCCAGCGCCGCAGCAAGCGAGGTGCCATCGGCGTGACGGCGGTGCCTGCGGACAAGGGCGTGCACGGCATCGGCGAGTGGCTCGTCGAGGCCCCACACCAGTCCGAGCGGCGACGCCGGGAGCAGCTGCGACTCCACCCGGGAGATGTGCGCCATGACGTCACCGAGTGCTGCCGACGACGCTGCCCGTGCCGGGTCCGTCGCTGGCCCCCACCACGTCCGGACGATCGGGAGGACCTCGGGCAGCCCAGGGGCCGTCAGCCCCGCGAGACGAGTGAGGGACTCACCGACGAGGTCGTCGCGGGCCGCGGACCATCCCGCGTGCAGGGCAGCGGCGCCGAGCTCCACTCTCATGCGCGGATCGTCGAACGCGGCGATGTCGCGACTGATCGATCGGTGGGCTCGTTCCAGGGACCCCTCGGCGAGTTCGAGTACCCCGCGCAGGCCGCGGCTGGCGCGGGTGGCCAGAACCTCGTCGGTCAGGCTCCGGGCATCGGCCAGCAACCGACGCGCCATCGTGGCGTCGCCGCCGTGCCAGGCGGCCACGGCCGCGCCGGCGAGCCTGCGGGTCGCAGCGGCCGGGTCGGCGGACAGCTCGGCGGCCCGCCGCAGGATCGGTACCGCGCCGACGCCCGAGGGCACCGTCTGCTCGAGCAGCCCGGCGAGCTCCTCGTCGACGTCGTGAACGGTCGCGGCCCGGTGCCAGACATGCCCGCGACTGCCCGGGGGAAGCGCGGCGGCCAGGGTCCGGTGGGCGTTCCTGCGCTCAGACGGGGAGGCGCTCGCGTAGACAGCGGCCCGGACCACCGGGTGCCGTAGCGCAGGCCGGTCGGGCGTCCCGGCGAGCAGACCCGACCGGATCGTCTCCTCCCAGACCGGCTCCTCGGCGGCGCGGGAACGTGCTGACCGTGCGAGCGTGAGCTGATCACCGTCGGCACGAGCCGCGGCCATGAGCACGACGAACTCGCGTGCCGGGGGCGGCAAGGTCTGCAGGCGCTCGGCGAAGGCCTTACGCAGCCGGGGCCCCACGGGCACCGTGCCGGCGGCAAGATCGTCGACTGGTACAGGCAGCTCGTGCAGTGCCAGCGGGTTGCCCCCGCCTGCTCTCACCGCGCGGGTGACCTCGGGGCCGTCGAGGCCGGGGTGGGCGGCGCCGACCAGTTGGGCGGCGTGGTCGTCAGCGAGAGGCCTCACCGCGAGCGGATCGACCCCCTCCCACGATCCGCCGGCAGGCGCGTCGTGGCCGGCGACCAGGACCACCACCGGATCGGTCCCCACCCGCCGGGCGACGAATCCGAGCACGAACTCGGTCTCCGCGTCGAGCCGGTGTGCGTCGTCCACGACGATCAGGAGCGGGCGGTCGACTGCCAGCGCCGACAACAGGGACAGCACCGCCACGGCGGTGAGCGACCGGCCCGCTGCGCTGGCCTCGCCCGCGAGCACGCCTCGCAACGCTGACGCCTGGGACACCGGAAGAGTCGCGATCAGGTGCTCGACCGGCCGGAGCAACGTGTCCAGACCGGCGAAGGGGGTCCCTGACTCGCACCGTGCGGGCTGTACCGCCAGCGGGGCGAAATCGGGAGACGCCGCGGTGACGTGGTCGAGAAGTGCGGTCTTGCCGATGCCCGGCTCACCCCAGAGCACCAGGGCGCCACCGGTGCCACGGCGGGCTCGGTCGAGCACCTCGGTCACGGCAGCGATCTCTGCCTGTCGTCCGACGAGCGGAGCCGGAGCACCGGTTGCCCTCATCGCGTCCCCTCAGCCGTGACCATCTTCCGGCCCCAGAAGTCCGTGCCGTACCGTCCGAGGCCGGCGGGATCGTCCCCGACGAGGACGCCGACCCCGTGCACGAGCGCGATGCCGGTGAGCCCCGCTCGGATCCTGATGAGCGCATCCTCGGGCCCCTGCTGTGGCAGTGCCACCCCACCGAGCCGGGTCCCGTTCGGGGGTGCCGACCTGACCGTGAATGGTGTGAGCATGCTCAGCGGCCTGCCGCAGGTGCTTCTAGGACCGCAGACCACGGGCCCGAGTACCTTGACCGATGGCCCCACCACCGTGGGTAGGGTCGGGTCCCGTTCGTCGATCGCCGATGACGAGCTTGCGCATCGAGCACGCCGAACCGCTGCCACGGCACGGGCAGCGTATGGACGAGGCGCTCGCCGCGGGCGCACGTCGAGCTCGGCGCCGCGGGGCGAGGCGCCGGTGGCCGTGGTCATGGCGACTCCTGCGAACCGGGGCGGACGCCCTTGGGGAGTGGATCTCCCAGGAAGGCGAGCAGGGCGGCGTTGACCTCGTCGGCGTGAGTCCACAGCAGCCCGTGCGGGGCGCCGTCGATCTCCACGTACTGCGCGTCGGGCAGGGCCCGGCGGAAGCGGTGGGCCGTGACTTCGATGGGGAGGATCCGATCTGCGGTGCCGTGCAGGATCAGGGCCTGCGTGCCGCTGGCCCGGACAGCCTCGACGTCGGCGCGGAAGTCCTCGATCCACGAGGAGACGACGGCATGGGCGGCCACGGGGGCGCTGGAGATGGCGACGTTCCAGCTGGCTGTGACCGCCTCCTGGCCGATGCGGTTGCCCAGGTTCTCGTCGAGGTTGTAGAAGTTGGAGAAGAACTGCTCGTACCAGGCGTAGCGGTCACTCTTGGCCGCGGCCTCGATGCCGTCGAAGACGTCCTGGGGCACGCCCTCCGGGTTGTCGCCCCGAGCGACGAGGAAGGGCTCCAGGGAGGCCAGGAAGGCGAGCTTCACGACCCGCTGGTGGCCGTATCGAGCGATGTAGCGGGCGAGCTCGCCGGTGCCCATCGAAAACCCGACGAGGACGACATCGCGCAGGTCCAGGGTCTCCAGCAGGGCATTCAGGTCGGCGGCGAAGGTGTCGTAGTCGTAGCCGGTGCCGACCTTCGACGAGCGGCCGAAGCCGCGGCGGTCGTAGGTGATGACGCGGTAGCCGTTGGAGAGCAGCTCGCGCGTCTGGCGCTCCCAGCTGTGGCCGTTGAGCGGGTAGCCGTGGATGAGGACGACGGGCTGACCCGCGCCTTGGTCCTCGTAGTAGAGCTCGATCGGCGTGCTGTTCTCGTTCCCGATGGTTACGTGCCCCATGATCTTTTCTTTCCGAGGGTAGTGTGCCTGCTATTGACCGACGAGCCGCCGTACCGCGATCGTTGTCGCTTCGGCGATGGTGGCGTTGCCGGCCGTGGACTCCGGGTCGGCCGGGTCGGCGTAGACGGCGAGACCGGCGGCGCGCGGTCCGCGAACAGCACGATCCCGACGTCGTTGTGCTCGCCCTGTGCTCCGGTCCCGGTCCTGTCCACGATCAGCCTCCCGGCTGGCACGTCGGCTAGATCGGCGAGTTGGCGGGGCCTCCAGGCCACGGCTGTTCCCTCCAGGTGTCGTGTCGTCGACCGACGTGTCGTCGGCCCACATGTCCTCGGCGTGGTCAGGGGCGCGTGAGCCGGCGCCGGCCGGCGATCGGCCTCCGACAGCCCGCCCCACCGCCGTGCAGCTCCCGGTGGGCCAGGGCGTGGACGGCGACCCGTTCGCGCTGCTGCCGTAGCGGAAGGACTCCTCGTCGGCGGGGAAGAACACCTCGGTGCTGATCACGGTGGCCGCTCCCTTCCCGGTCGCTCTGCTGTCGGCTCTCAGCGTCGCGGGGAAGGCGCCTGGTCCGCGTCGGTGGAAATCCCTTATCCCGTCACCGACCCTGGCGCGGGGGAGGCTGGCATCTTGACGACCCGGTGCTGCCCGCGCGCTTCGCGTCGGTGACAATTACCGGATAAGCGCCGTGTCGGCGCCAGGGGAGGACCAGGCGATGCTCGTGGGACGGCGCGCCGAGCAGGCGGCGCTCGAGGAGCTGCTGGCTCGGGCGCAGGGCGGCGACAGCGGGGTGTTGGTGGTGCGCGGGGAGGCCGGCATCGGCAAGTCCGCCCTCTTGCAGCACATGCGGGAGACCGCCGTGGCGATGGGATTCGGGGTTCACGACGCGGCCGGGGTGGAGGCCGAGGCAGAGTTCGCGTTCGCGGGCCTGCACCAGCTGTGCGCCCCGTTCCTGGCGCGGGCGGTCGAGCTGCCCGAGCCGCAGCAGACCGCGCTCGGGGTGGCGTTCGGGCTGCGCGAGGGTGCTGCGCCGGACCGGTTCCTGGTGGGGCTGGCGGTGTTGAGCCTGTTGGCCGAGAACGGGCCGTTGCTGTGTGTGGTCGATGATGCGCAGTGGCTCGATCAGGCGTCTGCGCAGGTTCTGGCTTTCGTGGCCCGGCGGGTGGGGGCCGAGCGGGTGGTGATGGTGTTTGCGCTGCGCGATCCCGGTGTGACCGACGTCGAGGCGTTCAGCGGGTTGCCGGAACTGCACCTGGCGGGGCTGGGGGCGTCCGATGCCCAGACGCTGCTGGCCGCCGCGGCCCGCGCACCGCTGGACGATGTGGTGCGCGACCGGATCGTAGCCGAGGCGCGCGGCAACCCGCTGGCGTTGTTGGAGCTACCCCGGGGTGCTCCGGCGGTGCAGTTCGCGGGCGGGTTCGAGCTGCCGGACGTGGTGAGCGTTCCGCGCCGGATCGAGGACGGCTTTCGGCGTCGCGCGAACAGCCTGCCTGCCGACGCGCGGATGCTGCTGGTGGTTGCCGCGGCCGAACCGACCGGGGACGCGGCGTTGCTGTGGCGCGCGGCCGCGGAGCTGGGGATCGCCCGCGAGGCGGCTGCGCCCGCGGAGGCCGCCGGGCTGCTGGAGTTCGACTTCCGTGTGCGGTTCCGGCACCCGCTGGTGCGTTCGGCGGTCTACCGGGCGGCCACACCGACCGACCGGCGCCGGGCGCACGGCGCGCTGGCCGCCGTCACCGACCAGCAGGTCGATCCGGACCGGCGTGCCTGGCACCGCGCGCAGGCGGTGGTGGGCACTGATGAGGACGCCGCCGCGGAGCTGGAGCGTTCGGCCGGACGGGCCCGCGCCCGCGGCGGGTTGGCCGCCGCAGCGGCGTTTCTAAAGCGTGCGGCCGAGCTGACCCCTAGGCCGGCCGTCCGGGCGGAACGGGCCCTGGAAGCTGCACACGCCAAGCACGAGGCCGGTGCGTCCGAGGCCCTGGAGCTGCTGACGGTCGCCGCGGCCGGGCCGTTGGACGCCGTGGCGCAGGCCCGCCTAGAGCTGCTGCATGCTCGGATCGCGTTCCACGGGGCAAGGGGCGGCGAGGGGCCGCGGATGCTGCTGGACGCCGCCAAGAGCCTCGCCCCGCTGGACCCGGCGCTGTCCCGGGAGACCTACCTCGACGCGCTCGATGCGGCAATCGTTACTGGCGACCGCGGACCCGGCGGCGTGCGTGCGGTGGCCGACGCAGCCCGGGCCGCGCCCGCACCACCGGAGCCGCCGAGGCCGGTGGATCTGTTGCTCGACGGGCTGGTGACGACGTTCACGCAGGGCTACGCGGCAGGAGTGCCCGGCCTGCGGCGGGCGTTGGACGCCTTCAATCCTCACGAGCGGGACGATCATGCCGTGAACGACGGCGACGACCGCCGCTGGCTGTGGCTGGCCGGCCGGACCGCGATGTCGGTCTTCGACGACCAGATGGTGCACGCGCTGGCCGCTCGTCATGTCCGGCTGGTCAGGGAAGCAGGCGCGCTGGCCACGCTTCCGGCAGCACTGCTCGTCCAGTCCGTCATGCTGGTGCTCTCTGGTGACTTCTCCCGGGCCGACGAGCAGACCACGATCGCGGCCGCGACCAGAACTGTGCCCGTGCTCCACGGCCAGCTCATCCTGGCTGCCTGGCGCGGCCGCTCGGACGAGACCACCGAGGTCCACGCGACCATGGTCCGGGAAGCGGCTGGACGTGGGGGCCGAACTGAGGACTTCCTGGCGCAGTACGCCATGGCGGTGCTGCACAACGGCCTGGGCGACTACCCAGCGGCTCTGGTCGCTGCGACGCGGGCTTTCGAGTCCGACGAGCTGACCCACAGCAACCTGGCCCACTCCGAGCTCATTGAAGCGGCATGCCGTAGCGACCGGCCGGAGCGTGCGACCGCTGCGCTGGACCAGCTCAGCTCACGGGCGCTGGCCAGCGGCACCCCCTGGGGGCTAGGGCTGGCAGCGCGCTCATGGGCATTGGTCAGCACCGGCCCGGCCGCCGAGGAGTACTACCTCGAGGCGATCGAGCAGCTACGAAACTGCCGAGTGGCCACCCAGCTGGCCCGGACTCATCTCGTCTATGGCGAGTGGCTACGCCGCGAGGGCCGCCGCCAAGGCGCCCGCCAGCAGCTCCGCACCGCCCACCAGATGCTGTCGGACATGGGTGCGCAAGCGTTCGCCGCACGCGCCGCCCGCGAGCTGCGCGCCACCGGCGAGCACCCACGCAGCCGGTCCGCCCAGCCCTCCGACGCGCTCACCGCACAGGAGCTGACGATCGCCCGGCTGGTAGCTACCGGGGCGACCTCCCGGGAGGTCGGCGCACAGCTGTTCTTGAGCCCGCGCACCATTGAGGCCCACCTCCGCAGCATCTTCCGCAAGCTGAGCATCACCTCCCGGCGACAGCTGCGGGACCTGCGGCTTCCCTGACGGGCTGGCAGCGTGCGTGCCCTGTCGCGGTACAGCGAATGCCGCCCGGAAGGCCGACGAGCTGCGCCCTTGGAGCCCGTAAACAGGATCAAGAGCGCGCCGTCTTGGGGCGACGCCTGCACTTGCGGTTGCTGATCAGCCGGATGTCCTCTTCCGTGAGGGCACCGCCGTCAGCGGTCCTGACGGCTTCGAGGAGCGTCGTGCGGTCCTGGTCGGCCAGGAGCCGAGCCAACTCGGCTTCGTCGCCAACAACCAGCCGCAGGCTGCTTCCGGGAAGGTCCAGCCCGACGCAGCCCTGGAGGAAGCTGATGACCTTCCAGAAGTTCTCGTGGACATCACTGGTGTCAACGAGCGCCTTGACGATCTGAGGGGCCTCGGTGCCGGGAATCGCCTCCATGGCCGCTGTCCTCGCAGCCTTGGTCTTGTCCTTCTTCCACAGTTTGATCCTGGGCGAGAGGACGCCGTCCTTGTTGATGAGGATGACATGGCACAACGTGGCCACCTGCGGCCGGTCGCCGAGGAGGAATTCGGTGATCAGACGCCCCCTGCGAGTGTCGTAGGCGTAGGGAAATCCGTGGCCGCGTATCTCAAAGTCCGAGAAGTCCTGCAGTACGACGTTGAACTCCGTGGTTGGCGGACCGATGCGGAGACGCCGAACGACGGCTGGATCGGGCTCGGCCGTCTGGTTCCTCCAGTCCGGTGGGACGGCTGGCAGGGGCGCTATGTCGCCTTCGACCACGAGAGGCTGAACATCTTCGCGCTGGAGCCTGGTGAGCACGGATTCGAGTCGCTGCCAGTCGCGTCGGTGACCGCTTTTGTGAAGGCGGGCAGCAGAACTCGATCCACGTTGAGGACAACCTCGTACGTATCGACCGTCCATCCGTCACCGGGCATGGGGTGGTAATTGCCGCCGTCACAGCGCAGCGTGAGGACGGCCGGGCGGAGCAGGTCGCGGGCGACCTGCTCGCCTTCGCGGTCGAGGAGGCTGTAGGTGTGCCCGGCCCCGGACAGTGGCCAGCGTTCGGGCGCGCCACTACCACCGACGGTCCCCGCCGAGCGGCGGCTTGCAGAGGGCCGCGGAGCTCCAGCGCATGCAACCCACCCACCAACACCGGGGGCTTTTTCACTGAAGAGCCAATCATTCCCCCACCGCTGCAGGCGACCTGACCAGCATCCCAACACGCCTGACACCCCATCAGGACGACCGTCAAATGAGCGTCATTCAAGGCGTCGGCCGGAGGCTGTCAAGCCGGATGAATCGTGGGTGACTGGCCGTCCACCGCGCCGTCCCCCGGGAGGGAAGCCGCGGAGCCCGCGTCGGGTTGCCCGCGCTTGATCGCCGTGTCCACCGCGGCACCGATGCGGCGCAGTGCCGCCAGCTCCTGAGGACCTAGGTCATCGATCAGGTACTCGCGGACTGCGGCGACGTGTCCCGGCGCCGCTGCCACCACTACGTCGTAACCGGCCTCGGTCAGCGTCGCGGTGGTGCGCCTTCCGGAACCGGGGATCCGCTTCCGTGCGAGCAGTTCGCGCTTCTCGAGCCGACCGACGACATGGGACAGCCTCGACAGTGACGCCGCCGTTCGCGCGGCCAGGGCGCTCATCTGCATGGTGCGATCCGGCTGCTCGGAAAGGACCGAGAGCACCATGTACTCGAAGAAGGTCAGCTGAGCCTCGCGCTGCATGCGCGCATCCAGCGCGGCCGGCAGGCTGATCATGATCGCGGAGTTGGCCAGCCACGCCGCCAGCTCGTCGCCGTTCAGCCATCGCGTCTCGGCAACCGGACCGGTGGACTCCCCCGCGTCGGAGCCTTCGTCGGCACGAGCCGTCGCCTCGGATGTCGGCCCGTTCCGTGGTCGCCGACGGAGTCGGCCGTGCGTGTCATCTGCCGTCCTCGCCATGAGGACATCCTAGACCCACTTATTGACGCGTCAAGTTCGAAGGAGTAGAACTTGACGCGTCAAGTTCGCTCTGCGGTGCTGAGGCCCGCCCCACACGGAATGGACAACAGATGCAGTCCACGTCGCTCGGCAGGCTCGATGTCCCGCGCATCGGCCTGGGTGTCATGGGGATGTCGGCGTACTACACCGGCGCAGGCCGGGACGAAACCGAGTCGATCCGCACCATTCGTCGCGCCGTCGACCTCGGTGTCACCCATCTGGACACCGCCGAGGTGTACGGCCCCTACGTCAACGAGGAACTGCTGGGTCGCGCGATCAAGGGCCGTCGGGACGAAGTCGTCCTCGCCACCAAGTTCGGCCTCGTCTCCCACACCGGCCGGCCGGGTCCGGACAGCACTCCCGCCAACATCCGCACGGCTGTCGAAGGCTCACTGCGGCGACTCGGAACCGACCGCATCGACCTCTACTACCAGCACCGGGTCGACCCCAACACTCCCATCGAGAAGACGGTGGGGGCGCTGAGCGAGCTGGTGGAGGCGGGCAAGGTCCTCCACATCGGACTGTCGGAAGCGGCAGCGGCGACCGTCCGCCGGGCCCATGCGGTCCATCCCGTGGCCGCTGTCCAGAGCGAGTACTCGCTGTGGACGCGGGACCCGGAGGCCGAGGTGTTGCCCACGCTGCGTGAGCTCGGCATCGGACTGGTTCCCTATGCACCGCTGGGACACGGCTTTCTCACCGGTGACATCCGCACCCTGGACGGCTTGGACGCCGCCGACTGGCGTCGCTCCAATCCCCGGTTCACCGGCGACAACCTCGCGCGCAACCTGCGCATCGTCGACCAGGTACGCGAGGTCGCCGACGAGGCCGGGGCCACGCCCGCGCAGGTCGCTCTTGCCTGGCTGCTCGCGCAAGGAGACGGCATCGCGCCCATTCCGGGGACGAAACGCCTCGACCGCCTCAAGGAGAACAGCGCCGCCGACGGCATCCGACTCACCCCGGGCCAGATCGCCCGCCTGAACAACCTCACACCGGCGTCCGGCGAACGCCACGCCGAGCCCGACATGGCCGCCGTCGACCAGTGAGAGAAGCGCGAACGCGCCGAGTCGCCCCGCACACACCACGTCTTGCTTCAGCGAAAGAAACGGAACACCACATCATGTCAAGCAATCTCATTCGGGTCGGCATCATCGGCGCGGACACGAAGGCGAGCTGGGCGGGCGCATCGCACATACCCGCGCTGGCGGCACAGCCCGACTTCCACCTGGCCGGTGTGGCGACGCGGCACGAGGAGAGCGCGCGCGGCGCTGCCGAGGCGTTCGGCGCCGAGCGTTGGTTCGCGGACCCCTACGCGCTCATCGGTGACCCTTCGATCGACCTCGTCACCGTCGCGGTGAAGGTCCCGGCTCACCGCGAGCTCGTCCTGGCGGCCCTCGCGGCGAGCAAGGCCGTGTACGCGGAGTCGCCGCTGGGGGCGACCGTCGCGCAGACGGAAGAGATGGCTGAGGCGGCCGGCTCACTGCACACCGCGATCGGCCTGCAGGGCCGGCTCAACCCCTCGGTACGCCGCGCGGCGGAGATCATCGCTGAGGGTCGGCTCGGGCGGCTGCTCTCGGCGCGAGTCGCCGCGACGACCTTCGGCAACGGCCCGGAGTCGGTGAGCGCGTACGAGTACTTCGACAAGGCAGCGTCCGGAGCCGGTTTCCTCACCATCGCCGCGGGCCACGTCCTGGATGTGGTCGAAGCCGTTCTCGGCAACATCACCGAGATCGACGCCCGCACCGAACTCCTGTGGCCTCAAGTGAAGTTGGTCGACACCGGCGCGATATCCGTCCGCGAGGTCCCGGATCACCTCGACGCCATCGCCAAGACCTCCTCGGGGGCGCCGGTCGGGGTGCAGATCCTGGCGGGCGTGCCCGCCCCCGACGCCCACTTCAGTCTGGACGTACGCGGATCGGAGGGCTGGCTGAAGCTGACGGGCGACCACCCCGCGGGCGTTCAGGTCGGCGACCTCACCCTCTCGTCGAGCGTCGACTTCACCGCGCCCGACCGCCCGGTCGCCACCGGCGCGGGACCCACCGCCGCCGACATCTGGACGGGCGCTTCCATCAACGTCGGCGAGGTCTACGCCAGCCTGGCCCGCGACATCACGAACGGCACCCACCACACCCCGGGATTCCAGCACGCCGTCCACAACAGCCGTCTCATCGCCCGAGTCGAACAAGCCGCGCGGACCCGCGTCCGGCAGTGACGCCACCGCACCTCGCGGCACCGTGCCTTACTGCCGTGACGGATACGGCGACCGATCCGCGGGCACGGGCGGCCGACATAGGTTCGGACTCGCTGAAGGGCTCCTTAGGCCCACCCCCCGATCAGGGAGTCGTTGATGATTTCAGTCCCTCGTCACCATGGCCCTCGCGGCGCTTCGCGGCAGGCTCACGGCGTATGACCACCTCCGCGCGCGCCGCTGTTCTCGAAGCGCAGGACGGGCCATTCGAATTCCGCGACATCGAGATCGAGGACCCGCGGCCCGACGAGGTACTCGTTCGCATGGTCGCGACCGGAATATGCGCGACCGACGCTCACGTGCGGGCACAGCGAATGGCGACGCCGCTGCCGGTGGTGCTGGGGCACGAGGGGGCAGGAGTCGTCGAACGCGTGGGGGCCGCTGTCACCACCGTCGAGCCCGGTGACCACGTCGTCCTCTCCTACCACTCGTGCGGCCGCTGCAAGCCCTGCATGTCCTCGCACGCGGCCTACTGCGACAACGTCTGGGCGGCCAACTTCGCAGGTGCCCGCCTGGACGGCTCGAACGGTCTCCACGTCGCCCACGGTGCTGAGCCGCACGGTCACTTCTTCGGCCAGTCCTCGTTCGCCACCCACGCCCTGACGCACCAACGGAACACGATCAAGGTCCCCCGCGATCTGCCCCTCGACGTCATGGCTCCGCTGGGGTGCGGGCTGCAGACGGGCGCGGGGGCCGTGCTCAAGGCCCTCGCCGTGCCGGCGGGAGCGTCCTTCGCGGTCTTCGGCGTGGGAGCGGTGGGCCTGGCGGCGGTCATGGCGGCACATGTCGCGGGCGCCACCACCATCGTCGCCGTCGACGTCGACGCCGGCCGCCTCGATCTGGCCCGAGATCTCGGAGCGACGCACCTCGTGGACCCCAGCCGGGTCGAGGATCTGACCGGCGCGCTCCGCGCCGTCGACGAACGCGGTCTGGAGTACGTCCTCGACACGAGCGGCCGCGCGGAGAACCTCGACGCCGGGGTCGGCGCCCTGGCACCAATGGGCCGATTCGGCTTCGTGGCGTTCCACGAAGGAGCGGGCGCCGTGCTCGACGCCGGCCGGCTCACGCTCGGCCAGTCGCTTCAGGGCATCATCCAGGGCGACGCCGTCTCGTCGCTCCTGATCAACGACCTTGCCCAGCTCTATCGAGCGGGCCGGTTCCCCATCGACCGACTGCTGTCCTTCTACGACTTCGCCGATATCAACACCGCGTTCGAGGATGCGGGCTCAGGCCGCGTCACCAAGGCAGTCCTTCGGTTCACGTCACCGGGATAGACCACCCGTTCGACAGCTTCCCAAGAACACAGAAAGGCGTCCCGCCGGTGTGCCAGAGCAGTCAGATACCCATCAACGTCGAAGAAACCCCGAGCTTCTACGGGATCGACCACTATGGATTCGCCCGCGCGGGGGCGGACGACCCGTTGGACCCCGAGGGCTATTACCCCCCGTATTTCCAGAGCGAGCACTTCCAGAAGTACGGCTACCACGTGGAAGAACTGCGCGGCGGCTTCTACTGGGTCACCAGTGCCGGCTACGACGCCGCATTCGTGGTGACCGAGGAGGGCGTGGTCGCGATCGACGCACCCCCGACGCTGGGCGAGAACATGCTGGCAGCGATCGAGGACGTCACCGACCGACCGGTGACCCACGTCATCTACAGCCACTGGCACGCCGATCACATCGGCGCGGCCTCCGTGTTCGGTCCCGACGTCGAGATCGTCGCCCACCGCATCACCAAGGAACTCCTGGAGCGCTTCCCCGACCCGAAGCGCCCCCTGCCGACGAGGACGTTCGACGACGAACTCGTCCTCGAAGTGGGCGGCGTGAGCCTGCACCTCTCCTACAAGGGAGAGAACCACTGCCCCGGCAACATCTTCATCTACGCACCCCAGCAGAAGGTACTCACAGCCGTCGACATCGTCAGTCCGGGAAGCGTCACGTTCATGCACTGCGACGCCTCGCAGAACATCTCCGGCTGGTACGAAGCCCAGTCCCAGATCCTCGAATACGACTTCGACTACTTCGTCGGCGGGCACCACATGCATTACGGCACCTACGAGCAGGTGAAGCTGTGCGTGGAGTACTTCACCGACGTGCTCGAGGGGGCGACTGCGGCGGTCGAGCGGTTCAGTCGCTCGGACGCGCTCGCCGACATCGTGACCGGCACCGGCTGGGAAAGGATCTTCGTCGGTACCGAGAACTGGATCAGCTCCATGGCGAACTACACCACCCGCCACGTCCTCGAGAAGGAGACGAGCGACGGCCGGCTCTGGTGGGAACGGCTGGCAGGAGCCACCACCCAGACCAAGTACCACGCGTACACCGTGCTGGAATCGATCCGACTCGAACGGCCCCGGCCCGACTACCGCCTGCGGGGCGAGAATCCTCCGGTCTTCCAGACCTGAGACCGCTCTGAACGGTGCGAGCAAACGACCCTTGTATACGAGAAGGATCATCATGAAAGCCGTCGTCATCACCTCGTTCGGCGAACCCTCCGTGTTGCGGGTTGCGGAGGCTCCGCGACCGGTGCCGGGTCCGGGTCAAGTACTGGTTCGGGTTCACGCCGCGGGGGTGAACCCGGCGGAGATCCAGGCCCGCGCCGGAGCGTTCGGCCTGCGTGCTCCCGCCATCATCGGATTCGAGTTCGCCGGCGTCGTCGAGGCGGTCGGCCCGGGCGTCGACGAGGGCGTGGCCGGCGACCGCGTCGCCGGGTGGCCGGACTCCGCCACCCAGGGCTCCTACGCCGAGTACACGGTCAGCAGCAACTTCGCGACGATCCCCGACGGCGTTTCCTTCGAGGAGGCCGCGGCTACTGTCATCGGCGCCGACAACGCGGCGAGGGCTCTCGGGCTTCTGAACATTCGCCCGGGTGAAACGCTCGTGGTCACCGGCGCGAGCGGTGCTCTGGGCGGCGCCGCCGTGCAGTTCGCGCGACAGCGCGGTGTGACGGTGATCGGCGTCGCCGGGACTGCCAACGCCGACTTCGTCAGGAGTCTCGGAGCGACCCCTGTCGCACACGGCCCGGGCCTGGTCGATCGCATCCGTGCCGCCGCTCCGGGCGGGGTCGACGCCGCGCTCGACACCGCCGGCAAGGGGCTCCTTCCCGCCCTCATCGATCTTCTCGGCGGCCCCGGCCGGATCGTGACGCTCGCCGACCGCGATGCCGCACAACACGGCGTCGCATTCAGCCCCGGGGGCAGCGGGAACCGCGACCGCGGCCCTGTCCAGGAAGCCCTGAATCTGATCGCCGCCGGCGCATGGACCGCACGCATCGGCCGGAGCTTCCCACTCGACGAGGCCGCGGACGCTCATCGCCTCGTCGCCACGGGCCACACCCACGGCAAAGTCATCCTCCTTCCCTGACTCGGCCGACCGGCCGTTCAACCACGACAACAATCAATTGGAGAATCCGAAATGCCTGCAGTCCTCGTCCATGGTGTACCTGATACCCACCGGCTTTGGGACACCGTCCGTCCCTATCTTCAACGCGAAGATATTGTGACGATCGACCTACCCGGGTTTGGCGTCCCCCTACCAGCGGGATTCACGTCGACGAAGGAAGAGTATCTCGATTGGCTTATTGAGAAGATCGAAGAAATCGGCGAACCCGTCGACCTGGTCGGTCATGATTGGGGGTCTCTGCTCACGGGCCGTCTCGCGTCTGTCCGGCCAGATCTGGTGCGGACATGGACAGGCATCAGCGGACCAATCGATCCGGAGTATCCGTGGCACTATCTTGCCAAGATCTGGCAAACTCCGGGCGAGGGTGAGAAATGGATGGCGGACCTCGACCTCGAGGCGTTCGCGGCAAGCCTCAACGAGGCGCAGATGCCGCGCGACGCGGCAGACGAAGCGGTCCGGCATATCGATGCCACTATGAGGGCAAGCATTCTCGCCCTTTACCGTTCGGCGATCGAGGTCGGGGCGGAGTGGAAGCCAGGTCTGAGCAAGGTGACCGCACCAGCGCTAGTGATCTGGGGCCTGGACGATCCGTTTCTCCCTCACCGCTTCGCCGACGAGCTCGGTAATGCCACACGCGCACGTGCCGTCTTCAAGCTGCGCAGCTCGCACTGGCCGATGATCGAGCGTGCGGCCGATGTCGCGCGCGAACTCGAGGCCCACTGGGCTCACGTGTAAAACCTGCGCTTGGGTCACTCGGGCTCACCATGGCGAACGCCAATAGTTGCTCGCTCGCCATGGTGAACCCGAGTGCCCACGCATGTGTCCGGAAACGAATCATCGTGACACAGCCCTGAGAGCGTTTCCGGGCTGCACATGGCAGGAGCATCCTTATGACGAATTCAGCACATACCCAGATCGGCGTCGGTATTGTCGGGGCTAGTTCCGATCGGGGTTGGGGCGGAATCGCTCATGTCCCGGCGCTGCAGGCGCTCGACGCGTTCCAGATCCGCGCCGTCAGCACGACTCGTATGGAGAGCGCGAACGCGACCGCTCGCCGGCTGGGCGCCGATCTCGCCTTCGACACACATAAGGCTCTGGTCGGGCGACCGGAGGTCGACCTGGTGGTGGTCGCGGTCAAGGTGCCGGAGCACGAGCAGATTGTGTCCGACGCGCTGGCCGCGGGCAAGATGGTTTATTGCGAATGGCCGCTCGCGAGAAACCTGTCCGAGGCCGAAGCGCTGGAGGGGTTTGCCCGCGAGCGGCGGCTGCGCACGGTTGTCGGGTTGCAGGGCGGCCTGCACCCGCCGATCCTCTTCCTTCGCGACCTCATCGCGCAAGGCGTGATCGGCAAGCCGCTCAGCACGAGCATCCGAGCGCATCTGGCCGACGACATGTGGGGCGGCCGATACGACCCGCCGGTCGAGTACATGGCCCACGCAAAGCATGGCGCCACGCTTCTGAGCATCATGCTCGGCCACGGGCTCGAACCGCTGGCGCGCGTGCTCGGCACGTTCGAGAGTCTGTCCGCCGTCGTCGCCAATCAGCGCGGTGACGGCGTCCGCCTATCCGATGGCGCGTCGCTGCCGAAGGACGCTCCGGACGAGATCGTAGTCGCCGGCGTTCTCGAAGGCGGGATCGTCACTTCGCTGCACTACAGTGCCGGGCAGTCGGCCGGCTCGGCGACGGTATGGGAGATCCAGGGCACCGAAGGCAGTGTGCGTGTGGAGTCGGCGTCGGGCTACCTTCACTTCACCGATTTCACCATCACGCTGCGCCGCGGCAGCGAGCCTGTCCAAGTACTACAGGTCCCCCCCGCTTATGCGGCTCCTGACCTGCAACTCGACGCACCCGCAGCGGGGGTCGCCCGCCTCTACGCCCAGTTCGCCGCCGACCTCCGCGACGGAACCGCCGATGCGCCGGATTTCGCGGTCGCACTCGATCGCCACCGGGCACTCGAGGCGATCACACGCGCCGCTGAAACAGGTCATCGGCAGCGTCTGTCTCGCCCTGCCCGAACGAACTCCCCTCTTTGAAACCGGGAGAGGCACTGGGCCTCTTCCAAGCTGGCGGCGCTGACCGAGGGTTGGACAAGCCTGCACAATGACGAAGCTCCTGGTAGACGGGTTCTCGACCAAGATCACCCGTGTCTGCCAGGAGCTTCGCGTGCTTGTCTACCCGTCCTCGATTGATCTGTCCAACCGCATCCTGCGGTTCCTGACCGGGCAACTGGCAGTGAGGCGACGGGAGATCGGGACCCGCTGGAGGCGACTTCCCGCAGCACCGCAGGCCCTGCTCGCCCTTGCCCACCTGCGGTGCGGTGACACCTACGCCCGGCACGCCGCCGGGTTCGGCATCGGGATCGCGACCGTGTACCGCTAGAGATCTTTAACGGCTGGGGTTACGGCGGTTGGAGGTCGAGTCCGGTCTTGGCCATGAGGCCCTCGATGAGATTGGGGCGGTACTGCATCCGTTTGAGCCGGGTCTTCACCAGCCCGGTGAGCTGGTCGAGGTTGTGTTTGGTGAGGTTGGCCAGTGACCTCTTCAGCTGCGACCACACGCCCTCGACCGGGTTGAGCTCGGGTGCGTACGGCGGCAGCTGGTACACGGTCAGCCATAACCGGGCGGCGATCAGCTCGTGCATGGTGCGGCTGACGTGCGTGTTCAAGTTGTCCCAGACCAGAGCGACGGGGCCGCCGAGCTGCTGGTGTGCGGCGTCCAGCAGGCGGGCGTAGTCGGTCTCGGTGAAGCCCTTACGCCGGCCCTTCGCAGGACCGCGGTCGAGATGGATACGGTAGATCAGCCGTGGCCTGCGGCCGGCCTTGGTGCAGATCAGCGCGGCCATCGAGACACGTTTGGTGCCTGCGGCGGTGACCCGCACGACGGGGGTCTGGCCGCGGCGGCCCCAAGTGCGGCCCTTGGGCGGCCTCAGGCCCTGACCTGCCTCGTCTTCGAAGCGGACCCAGGCGCCCAAGTCCGCCGCCCTCTTTTTATGACGGGCCACTGCTCTACCTTCCATGCGGCGACCTTCGGCTCGTTCCGCTCGGTGGCTTTGCGGGCCGGGATCTGCACGCTCCAGCCGATGCGGTGCAGCAGCAGGTCGAGCCCGGCCAGGGTGTACTCGGCGCCGAACCGGCGGCGCACGATCTCGGCGATCCTCGCCAGCGTCCAGCATTGGTCGCTCCAGCCGTACGCAGCCGGACCGGCTTCCAACGCGGCCTCCAGAGCACGCAGTTGACCCACATCAAGCTTGCGGCGGGCACCGCCGGGACCTTTGGAGACCAGGGCCTGCCGACCGCCCGAAGCCAGGGCTCGACGCCAGCGGTTCGCCGACATCCGAGTCACCCTGAACCGCCGGGCCACCTCTCCGTCACTGGCCCCGGCCTCGATCAAGTCAGCCGCTGCGAGCCGGACTTGCTCGCGCCGGGCCCGTTCCTCGGCCGTCAGCCCACCACCATCGGGATACCTCATCCCTCCGGCATAGCGCGGCCCACATCAGGCCGTCACGCCCCTCCGTAACCCGCACGGTTAAAGATCTCTAGCGATTTCTCCGGATGCGCCCCGCCCTTCCCCGACCCGGAGCCGCGGGCCGTTCCTTACGCGACCGGCTCCTTGTGACGTTGGGCAGTCAAGAGCTCTCAACGGGTAGGAGTCGGTGAACATTCAGTACGCACTCCGCCTCGCCGAGACATAAGAGAAGTCCGACGGTGCCAGTCGACCTGCCGGAGTGGTGCGGTTCCTGTACGAGGCGGGACACTCACGTAGACCAAGCGCAACGGCTGATGGAAGGCTGGCGTGCACGCGACCCGGAGTCGGTCGCGGAGCACTCCTGGCGCACGGTCGGGCACGACTCGCAAAGGTACGCAGTGAGCGCCGACCCCGAGGCCATTACAGCGGACCAAGTCTCGGGCATGCACGAGGCACTGGCCGACGCCCTCCAAGAGTTCGTCACCGAGTACGAAGCCAAGGGGTTACCAGAGGCAATTTGCGCCCCGGATGTCAACAAACCGGGATGCATGATCCAGGGCACCGAGTACAGAGCTGGGTTACGAGAACGCGCAAAGACGGATCAACAACGGCTGCAGACGCCTCACCATGAAAACCGCCAGCGATCTCTCGGACGCCGTTCTCGAAACCGGATCCCTGGAGTGGCTCCGGGGCACCCTCGGCGCAGCCCCTAGCAACTACTACCCCCCTGTTCAGATTGGCTTCTACCAGGCTCTTTGCCCACTTTAGAGGGAGCGACCAGGAGAAGCTGACACTGGACAGGCCTCCGTCCAGACTAGGCAGGTTCGGACCACACTCTCGACGAGGCGTGATGCTGCGATTACCGTGAGTAGAACAAGCGTGGGGGTGTGCTGACCTCGGGGGGCGGGATGCAGCGCAAGGAGCGGTTTCGGCGCATCGTGAGCGAATTCGGTGCGACATGCAAACAGGCGTTGCTGCACGGGCAGAAAGAAGCCGCGATCCGTCGAGCAGTCGAAACCCTTCTCGTAGATGCAGCAGGGGTGCTGGGGCTGCAAGCGGTCCTGCATGCCGAGGTTGCCATCGCCGCGCACCGGATACGCCCTGACCTGGCGGTGCGAATTGGAACGTCACCGCGCAACATCGTCGGCTACGTCGAGCTGAAAAGCCCTGACAAGAGCGTGATCCACCCCGGCGGCTTGAACAAGCGCGACCGCCGCCAATGGGAAGGCATGGCGAACCTGCCCAACCTGATCTACACGAACGGTCAGACCTGGATCATGTACCGCTCCGGTAGGCAGTACGGCGACACCATCCACTTCGAGGGTGATCTACGCACCGTTGGCCCCGGCCTGCGGCTGCCGGTCGCCAGTGAGGCCGCCTTCGAGGCGATGCTTGTCGCATTCTTCGGCTGGCAGCCCCACCGACTGACATTGATGCGGGAGGTGGTCGCCCAAGTCGCCCCGTTGTGCGCGCTGCTGCGTGATGCTGTTCACGATCGTCTCGATGCCGAAGCAAGCCTTCCACGCCATCAACGCCCGTTCACCGACCTGGCCGCCACGCTTGAGGTTGACCTCTTCCCGACCACGGATAACCGGGACAAGCGAGCCGCCTTCGCTGACCGCTACGCACAGTCGGTCACCTTCGCCCTCCTGCTCGCCAGCTCGGATACCGCCGGTGACGAGGACAAGGCATTGATCGGCATGAGCCTGCACGAGGTAGGCCGACGCCTTGGGGCTGAGCACTCTGTCATGGGCCGGGCCTTGCAGATCCTGACCGACCAGGTCGAGGGGGAATTCCGCGACAGTCTGGACATGCTCGTGCGCGTCATTGACGCCATCGACTGGAGGAGTGCCCTCGCCGGCGAACCCGGATTCCACATCCATCTCTATGAGCACTTCCTGCAGGAGTACGACGCCGACCTGCGCAAGGATTCCGGAACCTACTACACCCCGGCCCCGTTGGTCACGGAGATGATCCGCCTGGTCGACGAGGTACTCGCGACCACTCTGGACTGCCCGGATGGCTTCGCTGACCCCGGTGTGTCCATCATCGACCCGTCGATGGGAACCGGCACTTTCCTCACCGGCATCATCGACCTCGTGGCCCGCAAGCAATCCGAAGGTGGCAACGAAGGATTCCGCGCCGAATCCGTGCAAGAACTCGCGAGTCGGCTAGGCACTGTTTCTCGGATCATGTTCGGAGCCAGATGGTGAGGGCCGCGAGGGTGATGGTGCCGAGGTAGATGTAGGCACGTTTCTCATAGC